>NZ_RKMB01000030.1 GCF_003797765.1 Ramlibacter sp. WS9
CCCCGATCCCGCCCCGCCATGCCGATATAGATTTCCCGAGGACTCGCCCACTTTTTCGGCTGCATCAACAGCTTGGCCGCTGAATGAGAATTCTTCTCCCGACACCAGTGGGCTAGACCCGCAATCCATGCAGCCGAGTGATCACGCAATAAGCATGGATGCCGGATCCAGTCCTACATGACAGTTGGGCTTCGCACGGTCGACATCGGGGCTGCGATACGCGTGCTCGGGAATCGCGGCCAGCGACGAGGCGTGCAGTTGGCCGGGCGCCAGGCCGTAGAACTTCTGGAAGCTCATGATCAGCGGCCGCCACTTGTCGGGGTCGATGCGGTTGGGCTGGCCTTCCATCACGATCGCCGGTGCCAGGTGCACGCGCTGGATTCGCACTTCCAACGCCAGCGCGTAGCCGCGCAGCAGGTCGTCATCGTTCGCCAGCGTATGACGGCCTTCCAGCACCGCCTCGAGTTGCACCGGACACTCACGCGCCCTTGGCGGCGCCACTGTCTCCGATTTCATCGGCGTCAAGCCGGCCAGGTGGAACTTGTCCTTCCAGTGCCTGTAGCCGCACTTCTGCTTGTTGCGCGGCACCGGGTCCGAGCCCGTGGTGAGCGCCAGCCGGTTCACGGCCGACACTTCAGCTTGCGAGGGCAGGTTCAATACACACTGCTTCGTGCGCAGCAGGTTCTCCGTGGTCTTGGAGCCGCCGGCCAACCCGAGCATGCAGCGCCAACCGAGCCAGAAGGCCGATGACATGGGCGCGAGGTTGGCGCTGCCGTCCTCGTTGAGCGTGGAGATCAGCACGACAGGCGTGCCGAAGTAGAGGATGGCGGGTTCGCTGGCGATGTGCATGGAGGTTTTCCTGTTCTTGAAGCCTGCAGTCTCGGCTTCAAGCTCCCATGTGGCTCGCCATTTCCGGACGCGCTATTGCTACGCGGGCTGCGCGAGCAGCGTGCGGATCGCCTCTTCCATCTCCGCATAGCCGCCTTCGCCGAAGTGCTTGCGCACGATGCGGCCGCGCTTGTCCACCAGGTATTCGGCCGGCCAGTACTGGTTGCTGTAGGCCCTCCAGGTCGCGTATCGATTGTCTTGTGCCACGGGGTGCTTCACGCCGAAGCGCTTCATCGCGGTCTGCACGTTGGGGGTCGATCGCTCGAAAGCAAACTCCGGCGTGTGCACGCCCACCACGACCAAGCCCTGGCCGCCGTACTTCTCGGCCCAGCGGTTGACGTAGGGCAGGGTGCGCAGGCAGTTGATGCAGGAGTAGGTCCAGAAGTCCACCAGCACCACCTTGCCGCGCAGGCCGGCCATGGTGAGGGCGGGGGAGTTGAGCCATTGGTCGATGCCGGTGAATTCCGGTGCAAGGCCGTGGTCGAAGAACGCGGGTGCGGCGGCCGTTGCAGCCATCGGCAAGGCAGCGGAGGCGCCCAGCAGGGCGGTGAACTGGCGGCGATTGAGAGTTGCGAGTGTCATGGTCAAAGTCCTGTTGCGAAACCGGGGTAGAAGCCGGACAGCCACACGGTGGCGACGCTGTCCCATTGCAATTGCATGGCCACGGCCACCACCACGATCACCACGCCAAAGGCCTGCTGCATGCGCTGTGTGTGGCGAGTGAGCTGGCGCACGCGGGTGGTGGCGTATTGGCCGCCGTAGGCGATGGCCAGCATCGGAATGGCGGCGCCCACCGAGTAGCAGGCCAGCAGCAATGCGGCCTTGCCGATGTCCGGGCTGGTGGCGATGAGCGTGAGGATGGAACCCAGCACCGGCCCGGCGCAGGGCGTCCACAACGCACCGAGCGAGAGGCCCAGCACCAGCCCGCCCAGGTTGCCGCTGCCAGCCTTGCCGCCCACGGCGTTGACGCGATTGAGCATGCCGTTCATGCGGGCGGTCAGCCAGTAGAAGGGCTGGGGCCAGAGCATCAGCAGGCCGAATGCCAGCAGCATCGCGATGGCGGCTTGCCGCAGCGTTTCCTGCGACAAGCCCAGCACGCTGGTGAAGACGCTGAACAGCAGCGCCACTGAAGCGAACGCCAGCGCGAAGCCCGCCGCGATGAACGCTGGTCGGGCGCGGCTGGTCTGGCCGACCGACGCGCCCAGCACTACCGGCAGCATCGGCAGCACACAAGGCGCGGCGACAGTGAGCAGGCCGGCGACGACGGCGAGCAGCGGATCGATCACTTCGTTGCCTCCGCGGCACCGGTGCTGCTGACGCGCTGCCAGACCTGCGTCTTGCCGAACATCGGTAGCCCGACGTACGAGCGCACCACCAACTGGTTGGGTCCAGCCACCGACAGCAAGGTGCTGTAGCTCTTGCCGTTCTCGCGGTTGTAGATCTCGCCCCTGAGCTCACCATCGCCGGCGGGGCGCAGGCCGGACAACAGCTTCATGCCCATGGCCGGCCGCGCGTCGGCCTGCACCAGCTCGCCGCCACCGCTCATCGAACGGTTGGCCAATACCTTGACGACGGTGCCGCAAAAGGCCTCGCCGCAGGGCGCGATGTCCACCTCCAGGTTGCCACTTTCGGTGACCCAGCGGCCCTGCTGCGGCAGGGTGGATTGGGCGAAGGCCGCGGGTGCCAGCGCCAGGGCCAGCAGGGTGGGAAAGAGCTTCATGATGATCTCCAGTGGATGGGAGACCGCATTGCACCGGCGCCAGGTATCCCGCTTGTGTCATGAAGCCGGCTTTTTGTACGGGCGCTTGTCCGCGTACGGGCCAGACATGTTGAGATACATGGGCTTCCGGGCACAAGCAGCCGGATCGGCTACAAACGGGCATGGACACGCCCGACCACATCCTCATCGTCGACGACGACGCGGGCATCCGCGAGCTGGTCACGCAGTACCTGCAGAAGCAGGGCCTGCAGGCCAGCGCGGCGGCCGACGCCAAACAGATGCGCGCCGTGCTGGCCACCACGCGCATCGACCTGGTCGTGCTGGACCTGATGCTGCCGGGCACCGACGGCCTGGCCCTGTGCCGCGAGCTGCGCGGCCCCGGCGCGCCGCACTTGCCCATCCTGATGCTCACTGCACGCGCCGAAGAGGCCGACCGCATCCTGGGCCTGGAGATGGGCGCCGACGACTACCTGGTCAAACCGTTCGCCGCGCGCGAACTGCTGGCCCGCATCCGCGCGGTGCTGCGGCGCACGCGCATGCTGCCGCCCAACCTGGGCGAGGCGGCGGAGCCCGCCAGCGAACTGGCCTTCGGCGACTGGGTGCTGGATACGACGGCGCGGCACCTGGTCGACGAACGCGGTGCCGTGGTGTCGCTCTCGGGCGCCGAGTACCGGTTGCTGCGCGTGCTGCTCGATCATCCGCAGCGTGTCCTGACGCGCGACCAGCTGCTCAATCTCACGCAGGGCCGTGAAGCCGATGTGTTCGACCGCTCGATCGACCTGCTGATCTCGCGCTTGCGCCAGCGTCTGCGCGACGAAGCGCGCGAGGCCCGCTACATCAAGACCGTGCGCCACGAGGGCTATGTGTTCTGCGCGGCGGTGCGGCGCGCCGGGACGAAGCCGTGAAGCTGGTACGCCTGTGGCCGGCCTCGCTGTTCGGCCGCATCACGCTCATCCTGTTCCTCGGGTTGGCCGCCGCGCACACGCTGTCGTTCTGGCTGGTATTCGTCGAGCGCGGCATGGCGATGCGCGACATGATGGTGTCGTACCTCGCGCGCGATGTCGCCAGCTCGGTCGCCATTCTCGAGCGCGTTCCGGCCGCCGAGCGGCCCCAATGGCTGCGCCTGCTGGAGCGGCGCAACTACCGCTTCGTGTTGGATCCGCCACCGCCCGGCGCCCCGGCGCAGTCGCGCCTGGCGCAGGAGATCGGCATCGCCGTGGCGAGCGCGCTGGAGAGTTCGCGAGAGGTCGTTGCCGTGGAGCCCGGCGACGCCTCGCCCGGCGTTCGCCTGCGCATTCACCTGAAGCTCGCCGACGGCACACCGGTCGCCGTTGAACTGGGCGAGCCGCAGCTGGAAGTCTCGCCCTGGGTGTTCGCGGTGCTGGCCGCGCAACTGGCCTTGCTCGCGCTTCTGACGTGGTTGGCCGTGCGTTCGGCGACGCGGCCCTTGGCGCAACTCGCTGACGCAGCGGACGCGATCGGTCCTGCGGCGGTTGGCACGGCGCTGGCGGAAACCGGCCCGCGCGAGGTTGCGCGTGCCGCGACCGCCTTCAATGCGATGCAGGGCCGGATCCAAGCGCATCTGGCGGAGCGCACGCAGATCCTCGCCGCCATCTCGCACGACCTGCAGACGCCGCTCACGCGCCTTCGCTTGCGCTCCGAGCTGATCGACGACGCCGTATTGCAGGGCAAGTTGCTGGCCGACCTGGACGCGATGCAGGCCCTGGTGCGCGAGGGCATCGCCTACGCGCGCAGCGCGCACAGCGGATCGGAGGCCACGCGTTCGGTCGACCTGCACGCGTTGCTCGACAGCCTGGTGTGCGACTACACCGACGCGGGGCAGCCCGTGACGCTCGAAGGCGGGGAAGGCCTGCTGCTCGACACGCGCCCGCAGGCGCTGCGGCGCCTCGTCACCAACCTGGTCGACAACGCGCTGAAGTTCGCGGGCAACGCGCAACTGACTGCGGGACGCGGCGAGCACGGCATCTTCATCGTTGTTCGTGACGATGGCCCCGGCATTGCACCCGAGGAACTGCAAGCGGTGATGCAGCCGTTCTATCGCGTGGAGAATTCGCGCAGCCGTGAAACCGGCGGCACCGGCCTCGGCCTGGCAATCGCGCAGCAACTCGCGCAGGCGCTGGGCGGTCAGCTTGCATTGCGAAACCGCGAAGAGGGCGGGCTCGAGGCGCGGCTCACGTTACCGATCAAAGACGTCAAACCGTCCGCGTGATCTTGCTCAAGTGCCGCGGCCGATCCGGGTCGAGCCCGCGGGCCCGCGACAGTGCTTCCACCATCGGATAGAAACTCTGGAGGATGGAGATGCCGTCCAGTTCCGGCGCGCCAGTTTCGGTGATGGGCAGGCTGGTGCGCGGCGTCGCGCCGGGTGCGGCCAACAGCACGCGAGCGCCGCGTTGGCGCAACCGGTCCGCCAATTCGAGCAGGCCCGCCTGCGCCGGGCCGCGCGGCGCCAGCACCATCACGGGATACCCTTCGCCGATCAGCGCCATCGGGCCGTGCTGCACTTCGGCGCCCGAGAAGGCTTCGGCCTGGATGCCGCAGGCCTCCTTGAACTTCAGGGCCACCTCCAATGCCACCGGCAAACCCAGGCCGCGCCCGATCACCAGCAGGCGGTCGACTTCGCGCAACACCGGCAGGGCGGCTGACCAATCGGAGAGCGCCGCGCGCGACAGCACCTGCGGCAGATTCGACAGCGCCATTTGCAGGCCCATGTCGTCCTGCCAGGCCGCCACCAGGCGCGCGCCGGCCGTCATCTGCGCGATCACCGACTTGGTCGCGGCGACGCTCGACTCGCTACCCGCATGCAGGGGGAACACCCACTGCGCGGTCTCGGCCAGCGGCGACGTCGCGTCGTTGACGAACGCGGCGGTGATGGCGCCGCCCTCGCGGAAATAATGGGTGGGCTCGACCAGATCGGGGCTTTGCCCCGATTGCGAGAACGCGAAACTGGCCAGGCCCTTGCACTGAATCTTCGACTGGTACAGCGTCACCAGCGACATCGGCAGCGAAGTCACGAGCCGGCCCATCCGCGCCATGATCAGGTACGCGCTGTAGTGCGCCGCGTGGTCCGAACTGCCGCGGGCGATGGTCAGCAGCGATCCCGGCGGCTCGGCACGCAGCAACGCACCGAATTCCTTGTAGGCCAGGATGTCATGCGCGAGCTGCCGGGCCACCGCGGCCGGCGCGTCGCGTGCTTCGAGCAGCATTCGCGAAGTCATCAGGAAACCTCCGCCCTGCGGGCTGCGGTGCCATGAGCCTTGGGAGCGGCCCGGCGGCTCATATCGATACTCCTTCGACGAAGACGTCCTTTATGTTCAGATCCCGGTCCAACACCACGGCGTCGGCCCATGCGCCGGGCGCAAGGCGGCCGCGGTCATCGAGGCCGAGGTGATCCGCCGCGTGGGTGGACACGCGTGCCGACGCTTCGGCCAGGCCCAAACCCAATTGCTGCACGAGGTTGCGCAGCGCGAGGTCCATGGTCAGCGTGGAGCCGGCGAGCGTGCCGTCGGCCAGCCGCACGCCGCCCAGGCATTTGGTGACGCTCTGGCGGCCCAGGCGATAGTCGCCATCGGGCATGCCGGTGGCCGACGTGGAGTCGGTCACGCAATACAGCCGGGGGATCGAACGCAACGCGACGCGCAGCGCGCCGGGGTGTACATGGAGCAGGTCGGGGATGACCTCGGCATACGTTGCATGCGCCAACGCGGCGCCCGCCATGCCGGGCGCCCGATGGTGCAGGCCGCTCATCGCATTGAACAGGTGCGTGAAGCCGCGCGCGCCGCGCGACAACGCTTCCACACCCTGTTCGTAGGTACCCGCGGTGTGGCCGATCTGCACGAGGTATCCACCTTCGACGAGCGCACGGATGTCGTCCATGTTGCCGGCCACTTCCGGCGCCAGCGTGATGAGGCGGATCGGCGCCATGGCATTCAGCCGCGCCAGTTCCTCCAGCGAAACCGGCCGCGCGAAGTCGGGTTGCGCGCCGAGCTTGCCTGCGTTGATGTAGGGCCCTTCGAGATGGACGCCCAGCACGCGCGATGCGCGCCGCCCTCGGCGCGCGCCTGCGTCGCGCAGGCCGGAAAAAGCTGTCACGAGGTCTTCGAACGGCGCCGTCATGGTGGTGGCCAGCAGCGCCGTGGTGCCGTGTGCCGCATGGCATTGCGCGACGTGCGCCGCTGCGGCGCCACCGTCCATGATGTCGCTGCCGCCACCACCATGCACGTGCAGGTCGATGAAGCCGGGCAGGATGATCGGCTCGCCCGACTCGCGCGCAACGCGTTCATCGACCGGCGCGCCCATGATGCGGTGAACGCGTCCCTGGCCGTCGAATTCGATGGCGCCGGCCACCCATCCCTGCGCGCCCAGGATGTGGCCCTTCAGCGTGCGGTTCTCTTCTGTCATGCCCGAATACTAGCCGTGCCAGGCGCCGCGCGCGCACTGCGCGGCCCTTTCGCATCAGAGCCACCGGCTCAGCGGTCGGACAAAGCCCACGCACCGACGGGCGTATGGATGACTACCTTTTGCTCGGCGGCGCGTTAGTCTCCAACGGGCTCTGCGCAACCTTCCCGAGGACACATATGAACAACCACAAGCTCCCGTTTCGCAAACTGATCATCCCCACCTTGTTTGCGGCATTGTTCGCGACCAGCGGCTGGGCCCTGGCCGACCCCCCGTCGCGGGTCGCGCGCCTTTCTTACGTCAGCGGAGCAGCCAGCTTCTCCCCGGGCGGAGAGCGGGACTGGGCCCGCGCCACAATCAACCGCCCCATGATCACGGGCGACCGGCTCTGGGTCGAGCCCGGTGCGCGGGCCGAGCTGCAGTTGGGTGCAGCGGCCGTGCGCGTGGGTGGCGCCACGAGCCTCACGTTGCTCAACCTGAACGACCGCATCGCGCAGGTGCAACTCGCGCAGGGCACACTCGTCATCCGCGTGCGTCGCCTGGACCGCGGTGAAGTGTTCGAGGTCGACACCCCTAATCTCGCGTACACCATTCGCCGACCCGGCAGCTACCGCTTCGAGGTGGATCCGGACGGCCGCTCGACGCTCGTGTCGGTGCGCAGCGGGCTCGCCGAGGCTTATGGCGAAGGCCGCGCTTTCGTCATCGGCGAACGGCAAACCTTCCGGTTCTATGGACGTGGTTTGAGCGACTACCAGACCTATGCCGCGTACCGTGTCGACGAATTCGAGAGGTGGTCGAGCACACGTGACCGCCGCTGGGACACGTCGCCTTCGCGCCGCTACGTGTCCGCCGAAATGATCGGCTACGAGGACTTGGACCAGAACGGCACGTGGCGCAAGACTTCCAACTACGGCATGGTGTGGGTGCCCAATCGCGTTGCTGCCAACTGGGCGCCGTACCGCGAGGGCCACTGGGCCTGGGTCGAGCCGTGGGGCTGGACCTGGATCGACGAGCAGGCGTGGGGCTTCGCGCCGTCGCACTACGGGCGTTGGGCGCGCATCGACACGGGCTGGGCCTGGGTGCCCGGGCCTGCGACCGTGCGCCCTGTGTATGCGCCCGCGCTGGTCGCGTTCATCGGCGGCGATGGCCCGCAGTCATCGGGCGGCCAGAGCGTTGGCTGGTTCCCGCTGGGCCCGCGCGAAGTCTATCGGCCCTCGTACGCCGTGAGCCGCGAGTACTTCAGCAACATCAACACCAGCAACACGGCCATCAACCGGACGGTGGTCACGACCTACTACGGCAACCCGAACCCACCGCGGGTGACCTACATGAACCAGGCCGTTCCGGGCGCCGTGATCGCGGTGCTTGCCGTGGCGTTCGCGCAGTCGCGGCCGGTCCATCGTGAGACCATCACGGTGACGCGCGACATGTTCACCAACGCACCGGCGCGCGCCTTGCCTCGCATCGCGCCGGTGCAGGCCAGCGTGCTGGGCGCCGCCGCCGCGCCCAGCGCCAAACCGCCGGAAAACGTGCAGACGCGCGCCGTCGTCGCGCAGGTCGCGCCGCCGCCGCCGCCCGCGCCTTTCTCGGCGCGGCAGAGCCAGCTCGCAGCCAATACCGACAAGCCCCACGACACGGCCGCTGCGAAGCCCGCGGGGCCGGCACCTGCCGCGGCTCCCGCGCCGGCCGTCACGGTGGTGGCGCCCCAGAAGCCCGTCGCCGCACCGCCGCGGCCGGCGAGTGCGCCAGCGGCGGCTGCGTCGCCCGCAGCATCGGGCCCCGCTGCGCCTGCATCGGCCGCAGCTGCTGCAACCCCGGCGCCCGTGGCCCCGCAACCCGCTGCATCCGCGCGGCCCGACCGCGGCGCATCCGGCCCGGGTGGGCGCGATCGAAGCGGTGAACGTGAACGTCCTGGCGGACGCGACCGCGCGGCTGCTGGCGCCTCGGCGCCGGCACCTGCGGCAGTGCGCGCACCCGCTTCGATTCCGGCACCTACGCCCGCACCTACGCCCGCACCTACGCCCGCACCGACCCCGGCACCCACACCACGCGGGTCGCAACCCACTGCGCCCGCTGCACCTGCACCAGCCCCTTCGGCGGCACCGGCCACGGCCACACCACCCGCGGCCAGCGCACCGGCACCGCGCGACAGGCGCAACCAGCGCGGCGACGAGGAACGCGGCAATCGAGAGCGCGGCTCCGATGCGCGTGGACCGAACCGATCGGCAACGCCGCAGTCTGCTTTGCCTGCGCCTGCGCCTGCGCCCGCGCCGATGGCAGTGCCCGCACCCGCGCCCGCACCCGCGTCCACACCTGCGCCGACTCCAGCGCCTGCACGTGCCCCCGAATCCGCGAAGCCTCGCGCACCGGCACCGGCACCGGCACCCGTCACAGCGCCTGCGCCGCCTCCGCCTCCTGCGGCTGCCCCTGCGCTTCGCCCGCCGCCCCCGCCGGAAGTAGCGCCTCCCGGCACTGCCGAGCAGCGCGGACCGCGGGCGCGCCAAGCTTCGCCCAACGCGTCGGCACGCCGCGAGGCCGCAAGCGAGGCACGCGAGGAACGCAGCAAGCGGCGCGACGAAGAGCAGGGCCGCAAGCCGTAGGCATCACGCCGCCAGCATGCCTGTCAACAGGGGGTGTCGAAGCAAATGATGCCCTTGATCTGGCTCGCCGCTTCGTGCCCTACGCGCTTCGCCACGTCGAAAGAGTCCGCAGCGCTCATGACGACGGCCATGGCCCGCTGATTGGGCCGGCCGACGCATGTGATCGCCACGTAGGCGCCGTCCTTCTCGCCGGCCACCTCGAGCGGGCCTTTGTGGACGTTCTTGAATTGCTGGTTCCTGGCCACGTCTCCGGCGAATCGCAGGCATGTTTTCTCGGACCCGGTCTTCACCAGCGTCTTCTCGAAGTAGAGTGCGGCTGCGCCCGCTTCCTGGCTCAATGCCAAAGCGAGAGCGCCAGTCACAAAGCTGCCGACAACAAGTGCGCGTACTGTCATAGGGTTCTCCTGTTTCGGCCAGATCGTGGGCTTTTTCGCGCCTGTTGTCCTCCTTCATTCGGAGGAGAGACCGCTGATCGATCTGGTCGGGTTCTTCGACGACCGTGAACCCGAGCGTCAGCGCGGCCGTGAGCGGCACCGCCTGCTCATCAGGAGCCAATTGGTGCGGCACAAGCTGCTGCCGGGCAGCACGGGCTGGGCCCAGGTGAACGGCTTCCGCGGAGAAACTGATTCTTCCAAAAAAAATGGAAAAACGAATTCGATGCGACCTGGACTGTCTGCGGAATTGGTCGTTCCACCTCCACCTGTACATCATTTTCAAGACGACGTGCCGGGTTTTTAAGGACAGCGCGGCGTACTTATTAGGGCGGACTGGATTTATAGTGCGATTGAGCCCTTGTGAGGTGCGTGAGCTCGACGGCACCATCCATCCCAGGCCTCGTTGCTCGTCGAGGCCCGGGCGCACGTCCCGGCGCATGGGAGGTCCAACCATAAGTCCGAGGAAATCGTGAAGAAGCTGCCCATTCGCCCCTTGCTATCGCTGGCCGCCCTGTGCGTTGGGTCCGCCGCCCATGCCCAGGCCGAGCCTGCAAAAGCCTTCGAGTTCCGCGCGGCCGCCGGCATCGAGCACGACAACAACGTGCTGCGCCAGAACGCCAACGAGATCACCGACACCATCTACACGCTATCGGCCGGCGCGCGGTTCGACAAGCGCATCGGCCTGCAGCGCCTGCGGGCCGACATCGAAGCAACTGCCTACAAGTACCAGGACCGGTCCGACCTGGACTACAACACGCTCAACTACTCGGCCGCATGGGACTGGAGCCTGACGCCGCGCTTTCGCGGCGTGCTGAGCGCGGACCGCCGCCAGTACCGCGAAGTCGTCACCGACAGCCTCACGGTCGCCAACCGTGTGGGCCGCCGCACCGAGCGTGTCGAATTGCTCGAAGGCATGTACGAAGTGGGCGCGTCGTGGCGCGCATTGGGCGGCGTTCGGCACACCGCGAACGAGAGCACCGAGCCGCGCAGCTGGGATGCCAGCCCGCACGTCACCAGCGCGCATGTCGGCGTCGGCTACGAAACGCCCAAGGGCTCGCTGCTCACGCTGAAATATCGCCGTGGCGACGGCGAATACACCGATGCGAGTGCGGGCGCGGCCGCCGGCGACTTCAAGGAAGACGAAGTCGAGCTGGCCCTGAAGTGGCCGCTGACGGTCAAGACCCTGATCCAGGGGCGTATCGCCCACCTCAAGCGCCAGCACGACATCGCACCGCAGCTGGACTTCAGCGGCATGGTCGGCGGTGCCAGCATCAACTGGGAGATCACCGGCAAGACGCGGCTGATCGCCGGCTACGCACACGACCTCGTCGCGTCGGGCCTCGTCACCGGCGGCCACGTCGAAGCCGACCGCGTGTACATCACGCCGGTGTGGCAGGTCGCGCCGCACATCGCCTTGAACGCGCGCCTCGACCACACGGATCGCCGCTGGAAGGATGTTTCCGCCGGCGCCGATGTCGGCCGCAGCGAGAAGGTGCAGACCATCGGCGTGGGGGTTGATTGGGACCCGCGCCCGGCGTTCACGGTGTCGGCCGGCGTGCGCGGCGAAAAGCTCAGGTCGAGCCTGCCGTCGTCCAGTTATGACGCAACCATTCTTGCCGTCGCGGTGAAGGCGAGATTCTGAAGCCGCGGTAACCCCACCTTAACCCAAGGAGACCATCATGTCCAACCTGCTCAGATCCATGCTGTCAGTCGCATTGGCTGCCACGGTCACCGCTGCCGGTGCGCAGGCAACGAAGCCGAACAACGACTACAAGCTCGCGGCCGGCGACACCATCAAGATCCAGGTCTACCAGAACCCCGACCTGTCGATGGAAGCGCGCGTGTCCGAGAGCGGCACCATCAGCTACCCGCTGGTGGGCAGTGTGACTGTGGGCGGGTTGAGCGTGCCGGAAGCGGAAGGCCGCATCGCCGGTGCGCTCAAGTCCAAGGACATCCTGAAGGCCCCGCAGGTCAACATCAATGTCGTGCAAGTGCGTGGCAACCAGGTGTCGGTCGTTGGGCAGGTCGGCCGCCCGGGACGCGTTCCGCTGGAGACTTTCAACATGAAGGTTTCGGAAGTGGTTGCGGCGGCCGGCGGCATCACGCGCGAAGGCGATGACACGGTGGCCGTCACCGGTACGCGCGACGGCAAGCCGTTCCGCCGGGAGATCGACCTCGCCGGGGGCAATGCGACGGACGACTTCGTGGTGCAGTCGGGCGACACGATCCACGTCAACAGGGCGCCCACCTACTACGTGGCCGGGGAAGCGCAGAAGCCCGGCTCCTACCGCATCGAGCGCGGCATGACGGTGATGCAGGCGCTGGCCCAGAGCGGCGGCCCCACACCGCGCGGCACGATGAGCCGCCTGCGCCTCACGCGCACCGGCGCCGACGGTTCCGTGGTGCAGATGGAGCCGCGCCTGAACGACATGATCAAACCCGGCGACGTGCTCTTTGTACGCGAAAGCCTGTTCTAAGGGAAACAGCCAGAGTTCCTCGCGCGGTCGTTGCGCCGGGAGCCCGGTGCCGCGGCGTAAGATCGAGACTCCATGAACATTCTTCTCACGGGCGGTGCCGGCTACATCGGCAGCCACACCTATCTGGCCCTGGCCGAAGCCGGCTACACGCCGGTCATCGTCGACAACTTCTCCAACAGCCACCGCGGCGTGCTGCAAAGGCTGCAGGCCATCACGGAGCGGCCGGTGCTGTGCGAGGAGGGCGACGTGCTGGACACCGCATGGGTCGAGGGTGTGCTGCGCAAGCGCCGGATCGGCGGTGTGGTCCACCTGGCCGGCGACAAGGCCGTGGGCGAGAGCGTCGCCAAGCCGCTCAAGTACTACCGCAACAACATCGGCGGTGCCGTCAGCCTGCTGGAGGCCATGCAGGCCGCGGGCTGCGAGGTGATGGTGTTCTCGAGCAGCGCAACGGTGTATGGCGACCCGGCGAGCGTGCCCATCGCCGAGCACTTTCCGCGCAGCCACACCAATCCCTACGGCCACACCAAGCTGGTCATCGAAGACATGCTCGCGGCCCTCAACACCGCGCAACCTTCCTGGAAGATCGCGGTGCTGCGCTACTTCAACCCGGTGGGCGCGCACGCCAGCGGCCTGATCGGCGAAGACCCCTCAGGCATCCCGAACAACCTGATGCCCTTCATCGCCCAGGTCGCGCTGGGCAAGCGGGCGCACCTGCAGGTGTTCGGCAATGATTACGCGACGCCCGACGGCACGGGCGTGCGCGACTTCATCCACGTGAGCGATCTGGCCGAGGGCCATGTCGCGGGCCTCAAGGCCCTGCTGGAACGCGGCGAAAGCCTCACCGTGAACCTGGGCACCGGCCGCGGCCACAGCGTGCTGGAAGTGGTGAAGGCCTTCGAAGCCGCAAGCGGGCGGCCCGTTGCCTACCAATTCGCGCCGAGGCGGCCCGGCGACATCGCGCAGTGCTACGCCGATCCATCACTCGCAGAGCAACTGCTCGGCTGGCGTGCTTCGCGCCCGCTGGACCAGATGTGTGCGGATTCGTGGCGGTGGCAGAGCAAGAACCCGGACGGGTATCGGTAGCGTCGCGGCATAGGAGTCTGCGCGGCCTGCCGACGTGGCAGTACGGGCCGCGCCTGCGTGCCCTGTCTGGCTTGTCCTACACATGCGGCTGCCATGCAACACGTAGAGTGAGTTATATGAGCAGACACACTTGCTACAACACGCTGACGGTTGAAGAGGTCGGCAACAGTAGTTACGCCTAGGCGGTTTCATGATGCGCTACAGCCGCAGCGAACATGCCCGGGTCCATGCGATGCAGCAGGAAGTGGCGCGCGCGGAAGGCGACTACCAGCGGTTGCGTGCCGCTTACCTCGAAATTGCCAAGAACGAGCCCGGCCACGAAGTTGCGCTGGCGATGATCGGCGCGGACATGGACCGCGCGCATGCGCACCTGCAGGCACTGATCGGCTTGCCGCGCTTGCCGTTCACGCACGAGCCGAGCACTGTCGTGCGGCGCGAAGCTCAGCGGATCACGGAAGACCATGACTGACCGCGATATAGCCGCCATGGCCACGCATCCCGTCGAGCCGGACCTTGAGCCGGACTCCGAGCCTCACGAACCCAACCCGACCCACCTGCCGATCGAACCCGAGTTCGGCCCGGCATTGCCCCCGGCCGAGCCGGAGGAACCGCACGGCAAACCGCCCGTTATCTAGTCCAACTCATGTCCACCGCCCCGGCCCCCGGCGCGCCCACGCCGGTGCCCACACATCCACCGCAACCCAAACCATCGAATCCCGAGCCGCATCCGGAGCCTCAGGATCCGGAGAAGGGCCACGTGGTGCACACGCCCGATCCAGGGAAATCGGAACATCCGGCGGTGTAACGGGACGACGAACTCAGGCAAGCAGCGCCTGAGCGCCATCATCCAACCCGGCGACGGGCGTAGCCTTCGCCAGCGCCATCCACACACCGAAAGGCAAACCCTCGCGTGAGCGGCGGGGCGCGGCGCGCGCGACGACCAGTCGGCCTTGTTCCACCACCATCACGCCGCATTCAGGCGGCACTTCATCGGGCGCCCCGATGCAGCGGCCCTTCGCGTCGCAACCCAGCACGTACCAGCACTCGCCCAAGTCCAGGTACGCCGTGCGCTTGGCGCTTTGGCGCAAGTCGCCGAGCAAATCGGCGCGCCGCACTTTCACTTCATGCACGATCGGGTCGACATAGGTTGCCACCGACGTATTGCGGATCGAGAACACATCGGGCTTGGCGATGCACCAGCGCAAAGGTTTCTCGGTCCCTTCTTCACCCGGCACCTGCGCACGCAGCGCGAGCCCGCGCCAGGCAATGCGGCCGCCGCGGCCCATTTCCTGCGCGACACGTTCCACCAACGCTTCGTGCGCGGAGAATGCGGCGCGATTGACCGCCAGCGTCGTGGCCAGCAACTGCACACCGGCATCGGTCACGCGCAATGATTCGTGGCCGGAAGGGGCGTGCACGCGATCCAGAAGACCCGCTGCGAGCAACTCGATCTCCAGCGGATCCTGGCACGGCCAGCCGGCGGAGCGGTAGATCTCGCGCAGACGGCGCGCGTGAGCCTTGCCCAGGGACGGCTGGACGCGGATCGGCGCGGGGGAGGAGTCGGCGGGCTCGGCGCTCATGTCAGGACTGCAACAGGCGGGTTCGCCAGTGTAGCGCCGTGCGGCACCGTAGGCACGCTCCGACGGCTGGTCTGGCTGTTGACCTATCGCCGACCCCGGAAGCCCGACGACAATGAGTGCATGGTCGACAACGTCAAATACGGAATCACCGCCCTGCGCTACGCAGGCTCGCAAATCGTCGGAGCGATGATGGGGCTGATCGACGCGACGCAGGCGAAGTGGGACATGCGCCCCGCGCCCACGCGCCTGACTGAAGTCGTGGACCGGCTGGTCGAGGGCGACACCGTCATCAGCATGTTCCCCGACGACGAGGGCCGGCTGCAGCCGGGGCCTGAAGTGAAGGTCGACGTGCTGCCCGAGGGCATCGAAACGCTGGCGCTGGCGGAAGAAGCGCCGGGCCGCCGGCTGCGCGACCTGCCTACTTTTTAGCCGGCAGTTCTAGTCGGCAGCCTCAGCAGTCCGGTGGACAGCGCGGTGCCGCAGACGATGACGCCGCCGCACAGCAGCATCCAGCCGGTCACCGCTTCGCCCAGGAACAGCACGCCGTAGAAGACGGCAAATACCGGCACGAGGAAAGTGACAGCGAGCGCACGCGCCGGCCCCGCCGATTCGATCAGCCGGAAGTACAGGATATAGGCGATGCCTGTGCACAGCACACCCACCACCAGGAGCGACAGCCATGCCGTCAGGCCCGGCATGTGCGCGGGCCAGAACCAGGCCGCCGGGAGAGCCAGCGCCAGCGTGGCGCCGACCTGGCTGCCGGTGGCGGTGACCAGCGCGGGCAAACCGCTGAGGTAGCGCTTGGTGGCGCTGGCCGCAATGCCGTAGCAAAGTGTTGCGAGCAGGCATGCCAGCACGGCCCAGGCCGGCGCAATGCCGGACGCATCGGGTTTGAAGCTGGCCTTGTCCCATGCAAGCAGCGCGACGCCGACGAAACCGATCACCAGGCCGAGGATGCGCGAGCCCGCCGGCTTGTCCTTCAGCCAGAACCATGCGACCAGCGCGCCGAACAGGGGCACCGTGGCATTGAGGATGGCGGACAAGCCCGTGGTGATCGACAGAAGCGCGAACGCGAAGCACGCGAAAGGGATGCCCGAGTTGAGGACGCCGATGGCGAATATCGCCTTCCAGTTGCGGCCCAACTGCGGGCCCAGGCCGCGCAGCCAGAGCAGCGGAAGGAGGAACGCCGCCGCGATGCCGACGCGCACCGCGGCGGTCGGCAGCGCGCCGAATTCCACCGCGCCCAGGCGCATGAACAGGAACGACGAGCCCCAGATCGCGCCCAGGAGGACGAAGTCCACGACCCATCGGCGGGCAGCGCCGGCTGGGGTGGCAGGAGAGATGGCTGCGGTGGGCAGGCCGGCTTCGAGCTTCATGATCGGTCGCAGGTAGTGGGTGCTTCGAGTGTCGGAGCAAAACACTTCGTCTCACATGGCGCATCCATGACGAATTCACCGTCTTTTGATGCCCAAACGCGATCAATCACACGCGCGCGCCTTCGAGCTGCAGCAAAGCGCTCTTGCGCTCGACGCCGCCGGCATAGCCTGTCAGCGAGCCATCGCCGCCCAACACACGATGGCAGGGCACGATGACGCTCACCGGGTTGCGGCCCACCGCGGCGCCGACAGCACGCACCGCCGCCGGCTTGCCGATGCGCTGGCTCAGCTGGCCGTAGCTGGTGGTGCCGCCGCAAGGGATCTGCAGCAAGGCCTGCCACACGGACTGTTGAAATGGCGTGCCGCCTTGAAGATCGAGGGGCAGGTCGAAGCCGGTGCGCGTGCCGTTGAAATATTCATCGAGCTGCGCGATGGCCTGCTTTAACACGGGATGCTGCGGTTCCTCAGGCCACGGGGAGTTGTCGGGCATGTGCTTCTGGCCTTCGAACCAGAGACCGGCGAGGCCGCGCGCGGTGGCGGCGACGACCATGTCGCCGAGCGGGCTGCGATAGCGTGCCTGGACAATGGAGTTGTCGAATTTCATGATGGCTCTCTTTCGAATGGGGGGTGGCTACATCGACGCCCAGGCGCGGATCACGGCGTAGCTGCGCCAGGGCTTCCACGCCATCGATGCGTCCTGCGCCGCGCGCGCGGGATTGGGCTTGCCCTGCACGCCCAGGGCCTTGTGCAATGCCACGTCGCCCGCCGGGAAGGCATCGGGCCAGCGCAGGGCGCGCATGGCGATGTACTGCGCGGTCCAGTCGCCGATGCCGGGCAACTGCTTGAGCGCTTCCACCGTGGACTGGACGTCGGCGCCGCCGTGCAGTTGCAAACGCTTGTCAGCGACGGCCTGTGCGATCGCGACGATGGCGGCCTGCCGTTGCTTGACGATGCCCAACTGCCCCAGCGCGTCGCCGCTCGCGGCGGCCAGCATGGCGGGCTCGGGGAATGACCGGGTGAGCTGCGCGAACGGCGTTTCCACCGGTTCGCCGAAGCGATCGACCATGCGCTGCGCCAACGTCCGCGCCGCCGCCACCGTGATCTGCTGGCCCAGCACGGCCCGCACCGCGAGCTCGTAGCCGCTCATCGCGCCCGGCACGCGCAGCCCATCGCCTTGCGGGAAGCTTTCGTGCAGCACCGCGTTGATCGCGTGCGGGTCGGCGTCCAGGTCGAGCGTCGCGCGCAGCCGGTGGATCACCAGCGGAAGCACACCGCGCAGCGAGTCGCTGACCCGCAGCACCAGCTGGTGCCGTGCTTCGTCGAACTCCGCGGCGATCCATCCCCGATGCCACTGGCCCGCCGCTTCGACAGAGAAAGTGCGCGCCATCCGGCCCTGGGGTGCGTCGACGAACTCGATGCCATGGATCGCGCGCTTGCCGAAGAAGCCGAGCATGGCCTGAACGTCGTAGGGCGGGCGGTATCCCAGGCGGATGGCCATGCCCTCCGCAGGACGGCTCGCGCCTTCGCGCCGCAGCCGCGTCGGGTTCAGGCCGTAGTGTTCGACGAAAGCCGCGTTGAAGCGGCGCACGCTCGAATAGCCGCTGACGAGCGCCACCTGAGTGATGGGCAAATCGGTGTCGGCCAGCAGTTGCTTGGCCGTCAGGAGCCTGCGCGTTTGCAGATACTGCACCGGCGACACGCCGAACTGCGCCTCGAAAATGCGGCGCACGTGGCGGTCGCTCACGCCGAGCTTGGCCGCCAGCAACTCGACGGAAGGCGATGCGTCGCCCCAGGCTTCTGGCTCGTCCAGCAGGCGCGCCGCCTGGTGCGCGAGGATGTAGCTCGCGTCCTGGATCGACCAGACGATGGAGTGCGGCGCCAGCTCCGGGCGGCAGCGCAGGCATGGGCGAAAGCCCGCGCTCTCGGCCTGGGCGGCGTGGCCGAAGAAACGGCAGTTCTCGCGCCGCGGCATCCGCACCTTGCAGACGGGCCGGCAGTAGATGCCCGTGGACGTCACGCCGATGAAGAACCGGCCGTCGAAACGCGCGTCGCGGGCCTGCAGGGCCAGGTAGCACGCGTCCGGCTGCAGTGTGGCGGTATCGGGGTTCATGCGTTCGATGATACGCAGCCCCCCGGATTCCGACTGGCCGTTTTCGGACATGCCCCTCGGGCCGATACGGTCGCGCCGCCGCATGCTTCCGTGATGGCTTCTTCCCTTCTGTCGTTGTCAGTTCGCGGGCGCCAGCGCCGCGCAATAGTCCATGAAGACGTTCACATCGGTCTTCGCGATGGTGACGTGCGCGCCCAACCCGAGGCAATGGCGCCGGATGCCCGGGGTGGCGTAGTCGCTGAAGATCATCACCCTGCCGCCGTCGTTCGAGCGCCGGCACTTGGCGATCACACCCATGCCTGTGCCTTGCTCGAGGATGAGATCGATGACCGCAAGATCCCAGCCGCCGGGGTTATCGAGGAGCCACAGGTTGGCCTCGGCCTCGGTCCTCGCCGTGCTGACCACGGCGAAATCGCCGAGGCTCTGCAGGAGGTCGCGGATCGCGTTCTGCAGGTGGTGGGTATCTTCAACGAGGAAAACCCGGATCGTCATCGAACGGTCTCATCGTTCGGCGCCGCCGGGGCCGATAGGAAACGGACTACGGCAGCGTTCTCAGCGACCTTACACGTGCGATGGGCGCGCTGCTCTACCCTCGGATCAAGTTGCTTGAAGGGCAGATCGCGCACGGTGACGGCTTGCCCCAGCCTGGTCGCACCCTGAACGAGGACCCCATGAAAACAAACCATTTTGAAGAAGGCGGTGAAAAACCCACGGGCCGCGGGAATGCGCAGGGTCGAGAACCCCAGCCGGAACAGGCGCCCGTCGCCTGCGAGCGGCGCTCGAGGCATCGCGTAGCGGACGACCAGAAGTCGGGGAAGGGCTCGTTGAGCGCCCTGTCGAAGATGAAGATGATGCAAAGGCGGCGCGACATCGTGAAGCCGCGCCACGAGGAGCCGGACGACGACTCGCCAGGCTAGGACGGTGCACGCGGGCGTGGCGGATTCAAGATGCTTCTTCATCGAACGGGTCAAGACAATCGGGGTGCGGAGCGCCCCGGCCGAACGCACATTACTGATGCATGCGATGTGCGTCTGTAGGACGAATCCCATAGCGTGTAGGACCGAGCCTTGCGCCCGGAGGGCGCAGCCGCGGGCCAAGCCTACAATTTGCGCTTTGCCCAGCCCGGAACACCCAGCATGCAGCTCTCCCCCTCCATCTTCAAGGCCTATGACATCCGTGGCGTCGTTCCTTCGACGCTGACCGAAGAGGTGGCGCATGCGTTGGGGATGGCGTTCGGCACGATCGCCCGGTCGGAGGGCGAGAAGGCGGTTGCCGTCGGCCGCGACGGCCGGTTGAGCGGCCCGTCGCTCAGTGCCGCCCTGGTGCGCGGCCTGCTGGCCGCGGGCGTCGACGTCATCGACATCGGCATGGTCACGACCCCGATGCTCTATTTCGCCGCGAACACGCTGTGCGCCAGCGGTATCCAGGTGACGGGCAGCCACAACCCCAAGGACTACAACGGCTTCAAGATGGTGATGGCCGGGCGCGCCATCTACGGTGAAGAGATCCAGGCGCTGCGCAGGCTGATGGAGCAAGGGGCCGTGCCCGCCGCGCAAACCGGCAACGTGCGCAATGTGAACCTGCTGGCCCCCTACCGTGACCGAATCGTCCAGGACGTCAAGCTGGCCCGGCCGATGAAGATCGTCGTCGACTCGGGCAACGGCATCGCCGGCGCGTCGGCGCCTGGCATCTTCCGTGCGCTGGGCTGCGAGGTGATCGAGTTGTACAGCGAGGTGGACGGCAACTTTCCGAATCACCATCCGGACCCGAGCAAGCCGGAAAACCTCAAGGACCTCGTCGCCGCCATTCGCGAACACGGTGCCGAACTGGGCCTGGCTTTCGACGGCGACGGCGACCGGCTGGGCATCATCACGCGCGGCGGCAACAACATCTACCCCGACCGGCAGATGATGCTCTTCGCGCGCGACGTGCTTAGCCGCGTGCCCGGCGGCACCATCCTGTTCGACGTGAAGTGCACGCAGCGCCTGGCACCCGCGATTCGCGAAGCGGGCGGCACGCCGCTCATGTACAAGACGGGCCATTCGCTGATCAAGGCCAAGATGAAAGAGATCGATTCGCCCCTGGGCGGCGAGATGAGCGGCCACATCTTCTTCAAGGAGCGCTGGTTCGGCTTCGACGACGGCACCTATGCGGGCGCGCGCCTGCTGGAGATCCTGTCGCGCAGCGAAGACCCGAGCGCCGTGCTGGACGGCCTGCCTACCAGTTTTTCCACGCCCGAACTCAACGTGCAGTGCGCCGAAGGCGAGCCGCACACGCTCGTCGAACGGCTTGTGACGCGCGCCGACTTCAAGGCTCCGGCCGAGGTGTCCACCATCGACGGCCTGCGCGTGGACTGGCCCGACGGCTTCGGCCTGATACGCGCATCCAACACCACGCCGGTGCTGGTGCTGCGCTTCGAGGGCCAGACGCCCGAGGCGCTGCACCGCATCGAGGAACTGATGCTGGGCCTGCTGCGCGCCGTCAAGCCGGACGCGAAGATCGGCGAGGCGGCGCACTAAATGACTCCCCCCCGAAGCGCCTGCGGCGCCTCCCCCTCGAGGGGGCGCCACTGGCGGCCCGGCAAAGCCGGTTCCGCGGTGGCCCCCGAAGGGAGTGTCTCGGGTGCATTTCGGACGTGAGAATTCTCTTCGTCAAGCTGTCTTCGCTCGGCGACGTGGTCCATACCATGCCCGCGGTGCAGGACATCCGCGCGGCATTTCCGGATGCTCAAATCGACTGGGTCGTGGAGCGCGGCTTCGCGCCTCTGGTTCGGCGCTGCGAAGGCGTGACGCGGGTCGTCGAATGCGAGTTGCGGCGCTGGCGCAAGGCGCCACTGGGCGCGCAGACGCGCGCCGAATGGCGTGCCTTTCGCGATGAATTGCGGCGCGAAGCCTACGACGCCGTCATCGACCTGCAGGGCCTGACCAAGTCCGCGCTGGTGGCTCGCACTGCACGCGTCGCGCCCGGCGGCAAACGCTTCGCCTTGGCCAATCGCACCGAAGGCTCGAGCTACGAAGCGCCGACGCGCTGGGTGGCCGACGTCGCGATTCGCATCGAGCCGCACATCCATGCCGTCGCGCGTTCGCGTGAGCTCTGTGGACGGGCGCTGGGGTATCAGGTGCCCGGCCCATTGCAATTCGGCCTGCGCACGTCGGTGGACGTATCCGCCGCGGCGGCGCGCAGCGTCGTGTTCGTTCACGGCACGTCGCGGGACGACAAGTGCTGGCCCGAGGCCTGCTGGGTCGAACTCGGCCAGCGCCTCGTCGATGCGGGATTCACCATAGGCCTGCCGCATGGCAGCGACGCCGAGCGCGAGCGCAGTGAACGCATCGCCCGGGCGCTCGGCGCGCACGCGCAGGTGTGGCCGCGCCTCGACCTGGGCAGCCTGACCGACCGGATGGCGGCCTGTGCCGGCGTGATCGGCGTGGACAGCGGCCTCAGCCACATCGCGGTGGCGCTGGACTTGCCGCACGTGCAGGTCTACAACTTCGACACAGCGTGGCGCACCGGGCCCGCCAGCCAAAAGCAGCGAAGCGTGTACGCTCAGCCCGCGCCGTCCGTCGATGCCGTGTGGCAGGCCTGGCGCGCGATCCAGTCCACCCCTTGATGATCCGCCCCCTCTACTCGCTGCTGGTGATCGGTGCGCAACCGTTCTTGCGGCGGAAGCTCCGGCGCCGCGGCAAGGCCGAGCCCGGCTATCTGCACGCCGTGGGAGAGCGCTTCGGCCAGTATGCGGAGCCCGCACAACCCGGCGCCGTGTGGATCCACGCCGTGTCGCTGGGCGAAACGCGCGCAGCGGCCATCCTCATCGACCGGCTGCGCCAACTCCGCCCTGGCGTGCGGGTCCTGCTCACGCACGGCACGGCCACGGGCCGCGCCGAAGGCGAGCGCATCGTGCAGGGCGGCGATGCGCAGGCCTGGCTGCCCTGGGACACGCCGCGCGCGGTGCGCCGCTTCCTCGATCACTTCCAGCCGAGCTGCGGCATCTTGATGGAAACCGAGGTGTGGCCGAACCTGGTCGCGCAATGCAAGGCGCGCGGCCTGCCGCTGGTGCTGGCGAACGCGAGACTGAGCGACAAATCGCTGACGCAGGCCCGGCGGCTGGCCGGCTTGTCGCGGCCTGCGTATGCATCGCTCGCTGCTGTGTGGGCGCAAACCGAAGGCGATGCGCAGCGGCTCGCCGAGGCCGGCGCCACGGTGAAGGGCGTGTTCGGCAACCTGAAGTTCGACGCCACGCCCGACGCCGGCCTGCTCGACCTCGGGCGCGCCTGGCGCACTGCGTCGCACACGCCGGTCGTGATGTTCGCCTCGTCGCGTGAAGGCGAAGAGGCGGAGCTCTTTCGCGTGCTGCAAGCAGGCCGCGGTCTTGCGAAGGTGCGTTGGCTGGTGGTGCCACGCCATCCGCAGCGCTTCGACGAAGTCGCCGCGCTTGCCACCCAGCACGGCTTGAGCGTGTCGCGCCGCAGCCGGTGGACGCAGCAACCCGACGAGGCCGATGTGTTGGTCGGCGATTCACTGGGCGAGATGGCGCTCTACTACGGCATGGCCGACATCGCGTTGCTGGGCGGCAGCTTCGCACCGCTCGGCGGGCAGAACCTGATCGAAGCCGCGGCCTGCGGCTGCCCGATCGTGATGGGGCCCCACACGTTCAACTTCGCGGAGGCCGCGCAGCTGGCGCAGGAGGCGGGGGCTGCGTTGCGCGTCGGCTCGATGGAGGAGGGTGTGCGTGCGGCCGTTGGACTCGCAGGTGATGCGCCGCGTCGCGATGCGGCGGTTCATGCCGCGCTCACTTTCGCGGCTAGGCATCAAGGCGCCGCGGAGAAAACCGCGCAGGCGGTGCTGGCGCTGATCGCGGGCTAGGCACGCCGCGATGGATGCTCCACCGTACAAACAGTTGCAATGCGGATCGCGTTCGCCCCATTGACGCTCTATTTGCCGCCGTGCCTAAATCCGCGAGGCTCATCGGTGCGCGGTTTCGATGGGTGAATCAAAAAACCGGTCAACCGTGACTGATAACGCCCGGCCACAAGCCGACGGCGCGATCTAACTTGAGGGAGCTCCCCGTGATGATCCGAAATGGCTTCAGATTGAGGGGGGCGCTTGCCGCGGCCCTCGTGTCCGTGTTGTTGGCCTCGTGCGGTGGCGGATCGGGCGAATCGCCCGCGCCCACCAGCCAGGCGCCGCAGTCCCAACCGCAAAGTGCCGCGGTCGCCGAAGCGCCGATGAGCGCTGCCGTGGACGTCACTTCGGTTGACGCCGCCAACGACGATAAGGCCCTGCGCAGGGGCCAGGCCAAAGTCAACGGCAAGGTCTATATCGTGCAGCTGGCGGAGATGCCGGTCACCGCATACAGCGGCGGCATCCAGGGCTACGCGGCCACCAAGCCGCGCAAGGGCCAGAAGATCGATCCCAATTCCCCGCAAGTCAGCCGGTACAAGGGCTATCTGGCGTCGCGCCACGACATGGTGCTGGCCCAGGCCGGCGGCGCAAGAAAACTCTATAGCTACGGCTACGTCTTCAACGGCTTCGCGGCGGAGATGAGCGAAGCGCAGGCCCAGAAGCTGGCGCGTGTGAAGGGTGTGCTGTCCGTGACGAAGGATGAGATGCGGCCCATGGACACGTCGTCCACGCCGTCGTTCCTCGGTCTCTCGGGCTCGGGTGGGTTTTGGAACACGACGGGCGCGACCGGTGAGAACGTCATCATCGGCATGGTCGACAGCGGCATCTGGCCCGAGCACCTGAGCTTCTCTGACCGCACCGGCGCCAACGGCAACGCAACCAAGGACGGCAAGCTGGCTTACCAGCAGGTCCCCGGCTGGCATGGCAAGTGCACGCCCGGTGACTTCTTCTCCGCCACCGATTGCAACCAGAAGATGATCGGCGCGCGCTACTACAACGCGGGCTTCGGCGGCAACTCCGGCGTGGCCGAAGCTTTCCCCTGGGACTTCAACTCGCCGCGCGACTTCGACGGTCACGGTTCGCACACGGCGTCCACCGCCGGCGGCAACTCGGGCGTTGCGGCCACCGGCCTCGCCGCGCCTTTCGGCAACATCAGCGGCATCGCGCCGCGTGCCCGCATCGCCACCTATAAAGTGTGCTGGGGCGGCCTGGACGGCGGCTGCGCCAACTCCGACAGCGTGGCCGCCATCGACCAGGCGGTGGCCGACGGCGTCGACGTGATCAACTTCTCGATCGGCGGAACCCGTACCAATTTCCTGGACCCGGTGGAGGTCGCGTTCCTGTTCGCCGCCGATGCGGGCGTGTTCGTCGCCGCATCCGCCGGCAACAGCGGTCCGGACACCAGCACGGTGGCCCACCCGGGCCCGTGGCTGACGACGGTCGCCGCCGGCACGCACAACCGCAGTGGAGATGGCTCGGTCACACTCGGCAACGGCACCACGTATTACGGTGCTTCCGTCGCGGGCGCACTGGCGTCTTCACCCTTCATCGACTCCATCACTGCCGGCCTTCCGGGTGCGGACCCGGTGAAGGTCGCCCTGTGCTACGCCGCGTCGGACAACGCGGGCGCCGCGGTGCTGGACCCGGTCAAGGTCGCGGGCAAGATCGTGCTGTGCGACCGCGGCGTCACCGGCCGCACGAGCAAGAGCCAGGCGGTGAAAGAGGCGGGTGGCGTCGGCATGGTCCTGGTCAACACAAGTCCCAATTCAATCAATGCCGACATGCACGCCGTGCCGACGGTGCACCTGCCAAACACCGACCGCGTCGCGCTCAAGGCCTATGCGGCCACCGTGGGTGCGACGGCTTCCATCGCGCAGTCTGTCATCGTCGCAACCGCGCCGGCCCCGTTCACGGCGAGCTTCTCTTCGCGCGGCGTGCTGCTCGCAGGCGGCGGGGACCTGCTCAAGCCCGACCTGATCGCACCGGGCCAGGACATCCTGGCCGCGGTGGCGCCCCCGGGCAACAACGGCAAGCTGTTCGACCTGTACAGCGGCACGTCGATGTCCAGCCCGCACATCGCCGGCCTGGGCGCGCTGTTCAAGCAGCTCTATCCCTCATGGTCGCCGATGGCGATCAAGTCGGCGCTGATGACGACGGCCAACGACGTGCTCGACGGCCCCAACACCCATCCGCTGGTGATCTTCCGGCAGGGCGCCGGCCACGTGCGGCCGATGGTCGCGAAGAACCCGGGCCTCGTCTTCGACTCGGGCTACGTCGACTGGTTGGGCTTCCTGTGCGGCACACAGCTCTCGCCATCGGTCTGCACCGGCGCGGGCATCCCGGTGCTGGACCCGAGCAACCTGAACGTCGCATCCATCGCCATCGGCGACATGGCCGGCGTGCAAACGGTGACGAGGCGCGTCACGAACGTCGGCGGGGCCGCGGCCACGTACACGCCTTCGTTCACCGGCATGGCCGGCGTCAACGTGGCGATCAGTCCCGCATCGCTGACGCTTGCGCCCGGCGAGACCAAGCCGTTCACGGCGAGCTTCACGCGTGCCGCGGCCGCGGCCAACGCTTTTGTCGGCGGCCAGCTGACGTGGAGCGACGGCTCGCACCAGGTTCGCATCCCGATGGTGGTGCGGCCGGTCGCATTGGCGGCCCCGGCGCAAGCGGCGACCAGCTACAACGTGACGTTCGGGTACGACGGCCCGTTCACCGCCACGCCGCGCGGCCTGATCGCCGCCACGACGGCACTGGGCTCGGTCGCGACCAACGGGACGGTCGACTTCACCATCGAGATTCCGGCGGGCACCACCTACGCGCGCTTCTCGCTGTTCGACAGCGAGGTGAACCAGGCCGCCGACCTCGACATGGAGGTCTACCTGGGCGGCACGCTGGTCGGCAGCAGCGGCAGTGCGACCTCGGCCGAAGAAGTGAACCTGCTCAACCCGGCCGCGGGCACCTATACCGTGCGAGTGGTGGGCTATGCGGTGCCGTCGGGCGCGGCCAGCTTCAAGCTGTTCAGCTGGGGCCTGGGCAGCACGTCGGCCGGCAACATGACGGTGTCGGCGCCCGCCACCGCGGTGACGGGGACCACGGGCACCATCACCATCACGACGAGCGGCCTCGCGGCGGGGACGAAGTACCTCGGCTCGGTGGCGTACGGCGGCTCACCGGGCATGCCCAATCCGACGATCATCCGCATCGACAACTGAACTGATCCGGCGCTCGCCGGTTCGAAAAAAAGCCGGGGAGCGATCCCCGGCTTTTTTTTGTTGGAGGCGTCTGCCGCGAAAGTTCAGAGCTTGTAGGCGCGGCGCGTGTCTTCAGTGAGGAGATCGAGGTAGCCGGGGTGTTTGCCGATGTATCCCGCGATGAACTCGCAGGCGGGCACCACGTTCAGCCCGCGCCGGCGCACGTCGTCCAGCGCGAATTTGGCGAGTTTCGAGCCGAACCCCTTGCCTTCGTGGCCGGGCAGCACCTCGGTGTGGGTGAATTTGACGGCGCCCGGCAGCAGCTCGTATTCCGCTTGGGCGGCTACGGCGCCGCCCGCCTTCAGCTCGAAGCGGTGGGCGTCTGGATTGTCGGCAATGGCAAAGTCGGTCATGGTGGGTATTCTGGAAGGGCCAAGTGGGACTTTACCTTGCCCTCTCGCCGGCCGAGCTGCCGGGTTGGTGCAGTGCCGCATGAATTTACGCCCCGGATGGTTGCGCGGGGGCGGCGGGCTGGGGTCCAATGCTGGCTATGAACGGAGCGAATCCGCAATTCCTGCCGCTGCCGCCTTCGCGCGAGCGCGAGGCATGGCTGATGCACTTCGCCGGAGCGTTCGAAAATGCCGTGATCGGCATGACCCTGGTCAGCACGGACCACCGGCGCCTCACCGTGAATCGCGCATTCTGCGAATTCCTGGGCTATCCCGAGGAAGAATTGCTGGCGCGCGCCGTGTGCGACCTGATTCACCCGGACGACGTCAACGAGGACTGGCGCCAGCTCGCCATGCTGCTGGCGGGCAAGAAGGACAGCTACCGCCGCGAAAAGCGTTACCTCCACCGCGACGGCCAGGTGCTGTGGGGCGACTTCAGCTGTACGCTCGCGCGCGACCACAAGGGCCAGCCACTGTTCTTCATCACGCAGGTGCTGGACATCACCGAGCGCAAGCGCGCCGAGCGGGCGGTGCGTGAGAGCGAGGAGCGTTTTCGCAGCCTCACCGCATTGTCATCCGACTGGTACTGGGAGCAGGACGCCGAGTTCCGTTTCACGCGGTTCCTGAGCAACGACGCCACGCCGCCCTGGCGCGCCAATCACGACGAACTCATTGGCCGCCGGCGCTGGGAGTTGCCGGGTGCGCAACCGATCGAGGGCAGCTGGACGCGGCATCGCGCGCTGCTGGAAGCACACCTGCCGTACCGGGACTTCGAGTACGTCGATACGCAAAGCCGCGGCGGCCCACGGTTCGTGGCCGTGAGCGGCCAACCGGTGTTCGACGCCGAGGGCCGCTATGTGGGGTATCGGGGCACGGCGCGCGACATCAGCGCCGGCAAGCGGGCCGAGCAGCGCCTGCGCGACACGCAGGCCATGCTGCGGCTGGCCGCGGAAGTGGGGCGGCTGGGCGCCTGGGCCTGGGATGTCGGCGCCGCCACACTCGCGTGGTCGGAGGAAGCTTGTGCCATCTTCGAGACGAAGCCGGGCTTCGCGCCCCGGCCCAAGGAAGCGCTGAGTTTCGTCGCCCCCGAATACCGGCGGGCCGTGCGATCCACGGTGAAGGAGTGCCTGCGCGGCGGGAGCCCGTTCGACATCGAGCTGGAAGTCTTCACCGCGCGCGGACGCCGCTTGTGCATCCGCCTGATCTGCGAAGCGGAGTGGGACGCGCGCGGCCGCGTGCACCGCCTGCAGGGGGCGCTGCAGGACGTGTCGGAGAGCAAGGCGGCGCAGGCCGAGATCCTGCGGCTCAATGCGCAACTCGAGGAACGCGTGCAAAAACGCACCGCGCAGCTGGAGGCCGCGAACCGCGAGCTGGAAGCCTTCTCGTATTCGATCGCGCACGACCTGCGCGCGCCCCTGAGCTCGATCGACGGCTTCAGCAACAGTTTGCAGTCGAGCGCGGCCGCCGTGCTGGACGATCGCTCGCATCACTACCTGCGCCGCATACGCGCCGGTGTGCGGCAGATGAGCGAGTTGACCGACGGCCTGCTCTCGCTGGCCAGCTTGTCACGAGCCGACCTGCGCGATGAACCCGTCGACCTGGCGGACGTGGCGCGCGCTTCGCTGGCGAGTTGCCAGGAGCAGTCGCCGCAGCGATCGGTCGATGCGGTTGTCGCGGACCATCTGCCGGCCCGGGGCGACCCGCGCCTGTTGGCGCAAGTGATCGGCAACCTGGTGGGCAATGCGTGGAAGTTCACTTCGCGCCGCCCGCATGCGCGCATCGAGGTGGGCGGCACGCGAGACCCGGAAGGGCAGTGGGTGTACTTCGTGCGCGACGACGGAGCCGGCTTCGACATGGCGTATGCGTCGAAGATGTTCGAGGCGTTTCGCCGCATGCATTCGAACGCGGAGTTCGAGGGCACAGGGATCGGGCTCGCCATCACCCACCGCATCGTCACGCGCCATGGTGGGCGGATCTGGGCCGAGGCCGCGCCCGACCGTGGTGCCACTTTCTACTTCACACTGGGGGCGTGGGCTGCTGCGCAACAATAGCCGCATGGACCCCAGGCAATCCACGAAACGAATCTCTACCCGAACGATCCTGATTGCGGCCGCCTTGCTGCTGGTGGCCGCGGCGTTCACGGGGTACGCAATGGGCTGGTGGCGGCCCGGCGCAAAGGCGGTCGGCCCGGTGCGCATCACGGCACAGCCGGCGGCCATCTGGATTGAAACATCGGATACCGGCCAGTCGCTCAATTTCGACTTCGTGGTCGAAAACCAGGGCAGCGTTCCACTCGGGATCGACAGCATCGATCTCGTGGCGGTGGACGCCGCCGGCAAGCCTGTGCTGCGGCGCTTCATCGACAGCAACGGCTTCGCGCCCAGCATCGAGACCGTGCCCGGGCGGGTCGTCGCACCCGGCGGAAAGATCCTGGTGTTCAACCCCTTCCACAGCTTCCGCCCCGACGCCGAGCTGCACCGACTCACCTACAAGTTCAGCCTGAGCATCCCGCAGGAAGCGCCGGAAACGCAGGCCAGCGTCACGGTCGAGCCGCGGGTCTACACGCCGAAGACGCCGCTCTCGTTGCCGGTGAGGGGCAAGCTGCTCGTTCACGACGGGCACGACTACTACGCGCATCACCGGCGCCTCAACACCGAGCATCCCGCGGCGCGGGAACTGGGCATCACGCGCAACTTCATGCGCTACAGCCTGGACCTCAATCCGACCAACGACGCCTTCGAGCCGTTTCGCGGCAACGGGGCAAAGAACGAAGACTGGTTTGCCTGGAACCAGCCGCTCTTCGCCACCGGCGACGGCACGGTGGCCGATGCCTTCGACGAGGAGCCCGACAACGTCCGTGGCGGCGTCAACCATTTCGATCCGCGGAGCGTGAAATCGAAGCCGATGAAGTTCTACGGCAACTACCTGGTCATCGACCACGGCAACGGCGAGTTCAGCCTGTTCGGGCACCTGCAGAAGGGCAGCCTGGCCGTGAAGGTGGGCGACAGGGTCACACGCGGCCAGCCGGTGGCGCGAATCGGCAGCTCGGGCAGCTCGAACAACCCGCACGTTCACTATGAACTGCGCACCGGCAAGGACCTGAACGCCGAAGGGCTGCCCGCCGTGTTCCGCGATTTCAACCGGCACCTGGGTTCGAAGGTGGTGCTGGTGCCGGCCTCGGCGGTGGACACGGGGGATTTGCTGGAGGCGCGTTGAAGAAATGCTGTCATTGCGGACTTTGATCCGCAATCCATGACTTTCGTAGTTCCCCGCGTCGCGTCAGGCGGTACCCGGCAGGTCCTCACACTGTGCCGGTCGTCGCTATCGCGCCGACTTCGCTGAGATTCTTGGCCCGGGGCCGGCGCCGTACAACTCACAGAGCGCCTGAGGCCGCTCTGTTCGGACAGGTCCGGCGAGTCAGTCAACGAGGCGCGCAAGCGCGCCCGGCCCCGGGCCAAGAATCCCAGCCGCCACAGAGATCGGCCCTGCCGGGTACCGCCTGACGCTCAGGGATGTATTGACGCGTGACCGTCGCGGACCCAAATGCGTGACTCGGCCGCCGGCCGCGCCAACCACAGTCGAACGTAAAGGCATGGATCGCGGATCAAAGTCCGCAAAGACAGCCCCGCGGGGGTCTAGACCACGGGTCGAGCCCACAATGACACGCTACACGTTCATGATCGTCACGGCGCGTGCGTTCAGGTAGGCATCCATCGCCTCCGGGCCGCCTTCGGAGCCGTAGCCCGAATCCTTGATGCCGCCGAAAGGCATTTCGGCGGACGGCATGGCGGGCATGTTGATCCACATCATGCCCACTTCGACGCGGCGCGCGAGCAGGTCGGCGTTCTTCAGCGACTTCGTGAAACCGTAGCCGGCCAGGCCGAAGGGCAGGCGATTGGATTCGGCGATGGCCTCTTCCAGCGTGTTGAATCCGCGGATCGCAGCCATGGGGCCGAACGGCTCGTCGTTGAACACCTTGGCTTCGAGCGGCACGTCCGTCAACACCGTCGGCTGCCAGAAATTGCCTTCGGTGCCGATGCGCTCGCCGCCGTGTGCCACGGTGGCGCCGGCCTTGATGGCGTCTTGCGTGAACTCGGCCATCGCCGTAATGCGGCGCGGGTTGGCGAGCGGGCCCATGGTCGTGCCTTCGGCGGCGCCGTCGCCGACCTTCAGTCCTTGCGTGTACTTGACCAGCGCGGCGGCGAAGTCGTTCTTGATGCTCTCGTGCACCAGAAAGCGCGTGGGCGAGATGCAGACCTGGCCCGCGTTGCGGAACTTCGCGGCGCCGGCGGCCTTGACGGCCAGCGCGACGTCGGCGTCCTCGCACACGATGACGGGGGCGTGGCCACCCAGCTCCATCGTCACACGCTTCATGTGCTTGCCGGCCAGCGCGGCCAGCTGCTTGCCCACCGGCGTGGAGCCGGTGAACGTGATCTTGCGGATGATGGGATGCGGGATCAGGTAGTTGGAGATGTCGGCGGGGTTGCCGTAGACCAGGCCCAGCACGCCGGGCGGCAGACCCGCATCGGCGAAAGCCTTGATCAGCTGTGCCGGCGCTGCGGGAGTTTCCTCCGGCGCCTTGACGATCATCGAGCAGCCGGCGGCCAGGGCTGCGGCCATCTTGCGCACCACCTGGTTGATCGGAAAATTCCATGGCGTGAAGGCGGCGACCGGGCCGACCGGGTCCTTCAATACCATCTGGCGGGCGGCAAGGTTCCAGCGCGAGGGCACGATGCGGCCATACACGCGCAGGCCTTCATCGGCGAACCATTCGATGATGTCGGCGGCGGCCATCGATTCGCCTTTGGCTTCCACCAGCGGCTTGCCCTGCTCCTGCGTCAGCAGCAGGCCGATGTCGCCGGCGCGCTCGCGCATGAAGGCGGCGGCCTTGCGCATGATCTTGCTGCGCTCGGCGGCGGGCATGTCGCGCCACTTCTCGAAACCGGCCTGCGCAGCCGTGAGCGCGCGGTCCAGGTCGGCGATGCCGGCATGGGCCACGCGGCCAATCTCTTTGCCCGTCGCCGGGTTGAAGACGGCCAGCGTCTTGCCGTCGGCGGCGTCCTGCCACTCGCCATTGATGAAGAGTTGGGTGTTGGGGTAGCTCATCTGTGGTCCTGTAGAAACGGGTCGGGGAAACCCGACATTCTCTGGCAATTGGGCTTGGCCTGCTTTTGACCGCTTTGCCATCCCTGAAAAATCCCTCGGGCCGGCGCGCGGACGAGGCAGTATTTTTACCAAGCGGCTGCTTGCTAAAAATAGCGGCGTTTGCTATGGTTGCCTCCCATGGAGATCGCCGAAGCCCTTCCCGCCGCCGAGCACGCGCCCAAGCGCCCGCGTGGCCGGCCACGCAAGACGCTGGAGGACCGGGATGACGGCAACCGGCGCGGCGAGCTGCTGCGGTCGGCCGCCAAGCTGTTTCGGCGCAAGGGCTTCGACGCCACCAGCACCCGCGACATCGCGGCTGCCGTGGGCATGCAGAGCGGGTCGCCGTTCTATCACTTCAAAAGCAAGGGTGCGCTGCTTTACGCCGTGATGGAGGAGGGCATGCGTTCGGCCATTGAACGGCAGGCCTCGTCGCTCAAACGCGCGGAGGCAGCCTCGCCCGATGCGGCGCAGCGCCTGGGAGTGCTGGTGCGCAGCCACTTCGACGTGCTGCTCGGGCCGGGCAGCGACTTCATTCCCGTCATGCTGTACGAAGCGCGCGCGATCACGCCCCGCCAGCGCGCATCGCTCGCCGAACTGCAAAGCGAGTACGAAGCACCCTGGATACCGGTGCTGGACGCGCTGCACGCCGACGGCAGGTTGAAAGCGCCGGTGAAGCTCGCGCGCCTGCTGATCTTCGGCGCGCTCAACTGGTCGGCGCAGTGGTACGACCGCCGCAAGGGCGCGTCGCTGGACGAACTGGCGGACGCGGCGATGAAACTTTTCATTGGGGAGGCGCCATGAGCGCGCATTACCGTTCCATTTTCACGGCCGGGCTGTTCAAGGGCCGGATCGCTGTGGTCACCGGCGGCGGCTCGGGCATCGGCCGCTGCATCGCGCACGAGCTCGCGTCGCTGGGCGCGCATGTCGTGCTCATCGGGCGCAACCTGGACAAGTTGTTCGACGTGGCCGGCGAGATCGTTGCCGACGGCGGCCTCTCGAGTTTCCACGCCTGCGACATCCGCGACGAGGAGGCCGTGAAGAACACGGTGCAGGCCATGATCGCGGTGCACGGGCGCGTCGACATGCTGGTGAACAACGCGGGCGGGCAGTACATCACCCCGCTCGAGGCGATCAGCGCCAAGGGCTGGGAGGCCGTGCTGAACACCAACCTCACCGGCGGCTTTTTGATGGCGCGGGAATGCTACCTGCAGTCGATGCAGCAGCACGGCGGCTCGGTCGTGAACATCGTGGCCGACATGTGGGGCTCGATGCCGAACATGGGCCACAGCGGCGCGGCCCGCGCGGGCATGGTGAGCTTCACGGAGACGGCGGCGGCCGAATGGGCGCACAGCGGTGTGCGGGTCAATGCAGTCGCGCCGGGCTACATCGCGTCCAGCGGCATGGACCACTACCCGCCTGAAGCCGGCCCCATGCTGCGCGAAATGCGCAAGACCGTGCCGCTGGGGCGCTTCGGCACCGAGGCGGAGACATCGGCGGCGGTGGTGTTCCTGCTCAGCCCGGCGGCGAACTTCATCAGTGGCGAAGTGTTGCGCGTCGATGGCGCGCGGCCGCAGGTGCGCATGGGATGGCCGATGAAGATGCCCGACGAGGCCGCGCAGGGGCGGGACGCGGTGAAGGCGTTCGATGGGTTTCATCGGGCCCAAACACCGAAGGTGTTTTCCGAGCCTTTGCCGAAAGTGTTTCAGCAGAACCCTCACCCTAACCCTCTCCCAGAGGGAGAGGGGACAAAGCCCTCGGGTGAGGCTGTTACTCCCTCTCCCTCTGGGAGAGGGCAGGGGTGAGGGCAATGCCGGCTTACCAATCCAGCTGGAACACGCAGAGCCCACTCGCGCAGCAGCGCCGCGAGGCCATGCTCGCGCGCATCGCGCAGATGCGGGCGCTGGAAGGCCGCGCCGCCGCGGCATCGGCGAAGTCCAAACCCGTGTTCGACAAGCGCGGGCAATTGCTCCCGCGTGAGCGCGTGGCGTTGCTGCTCGATGCGGGCACGCCCTACCTGCCGCTGTGCTCGCTCGCCGGCTACATGCAGGACACCAAGGACGCAGAGCAGTCGGTGCCGGGCGGCGGCATCGTCGCGGGCATCGGCTTTGTCAGTGGCGTGCGCTGCATGGTGGTGGCGAGCGACTCGGGCATCGATGCCGGCGCGATCCAGCCCATGGGCCTGGACAAGATCCTGCGCGTGCAGGAACTGGCGCTGCAGAACAAGCTGCCTTTCATTCACCTCGTGGAGAGCGCAGGCGCCAACCTGATGCGCTACCGCGTCGAGGGTTTCGTGCATGGGGGCTCGCTGTTTCGCAACCTGGCGCGGCTGTCGGCGGCGGGCATTCCGGTCATCACCGTGCAGCATGGCTCAGGCACCGCGGGCGGCGCATACATGCCGGGGCTGTCAGACGTCGTGGTGATGGTGCGCAAGCGCTCGCGCGCGTTTCTCGCGGGGCCTCCGTTGCTCATGGCTGCGACGGGTGAGGTCGCGACCGAGGAAGAATTGGGCGGCGCGGAAATGCACACGGCGGTGTCGGGATTGGGTGAGTACCTGGCCGAGGACGACCGGCAGGCGTTGGGGATTGCGCGGGAGATTTTGGCGGCGTCGTTCCCGCGGAGGCGGGAACCCAAGGCGTCCATGAATTCGGAAGCCTTGGATCCCCGCCTCCGCGGGGATGACGCATTGCGCAGGGATGACGCGATGCTCACCCTCGTCCCCACCAACCTGCGCGAACCGGTCGACATGCGCGAGATCATCGCGCGCATCGTCGACGGCGCGGACATGCTGGAATTCAAGCCGCTGTACGGCGCGGCGACGGTGTGCGCGCAGGCGCGCATCGAGGGCCATGCCGTCGGCATCATCACCAACAACGGCCCGATCGACGTGGCCGGCGCCAACAAGGCAACCCACTTCATCCAGCTCATGTGCCAGCTGGGCCACCCGCTCATCTACCTGCAGAACACCACCGGCTACATGGTGGGCAAGGAGAGCGAGCAGGGCGGGATGATCAAGCATGGCAGCAAGATGATCCAGGCCGTGACGAACGCCACCGTGCCGCAGATCACCATCCAGTGCGGCGCGTCATTCGGTGCGGGCAACTACGGCATGTGCGGGCGCGGCTATGCGCCGCGCTTTCTCTTCAGCTGGCCGAGCGCGAAGACGGCGGTGATGGGTGGCGAGCAGGCGGCTCGCACCATGCAGATCGTCACCGAGGCCGGGCTGGCTCGCAAAGGCCTCACGACCGACCCTGCGCAATCGAAGGCGCAGTTCGACAAGATCGTAGCGATGTTCGAGGCGCAGGCCGACGCGTTCTACACGTCCGGCCTGCTGCTCGACGATGGCGTGATCGACCCGCGCGACACGCGCCCGGTGCTGGCGTTCTGCCTGGACACGTGCGCGGAGGCGGAGCAGAAGCAGTTGCGGCCCATGCAGTTTGGCGTCGCGCGAATGTAGTTGGAGACAAGAATGCAATACACCCACGAACACCTCGAGATCCAGAAAACCCTCAAGCGCTTCATCGACGAAGAGGTGAACCCGCATGTCGACGAGTGGGAAGCCGCGGAGATCTTCCCCGCGCACCAGGTCTTCAAGCGGCTGGGCGAGTTGGGGCTGCTCGGCCTCACCAAGCCCGAGGAATACGGCGGTGCAGGCCTGGACTATTCCTACGCCATGGCGATGGCCGAAGCGCTCGGCCACACGCACTGCGGCGGCGTGCCGATGGCCATCGGCGTGCAGACGGACATGGCGACGCCGGCGCTGGCGCGCTTCGGCAGCGACGAGTTGCGCAAGCAGTTCCTCGCACCCGCCATCGCGGGCGAGATGGTCGCCTGCATCGGTGTCAGCGAACCCGGTGCGGGCAGCGACGTCGCGGGCATCAAGAGCCGCGCCGTGAAAGACGGTGACGACTATGTCATCACCGGCCAGAAGATGTGGATCACCAACAGCCTGCAGGCCGACTGGATGTGCATGCTGGTCAATACCGGGGAGGGGCCGGCCCACAAGAACAAGTCGCTCGTCATCGTGCCGATGCGCGACGGTCCAAACGGCAAATTGACGAAGGGCATATCGGTCGCGCAGAAGATCAGGAAGATCGGCATGAATTCGTCCGACACCGGCCTCATCTACTTCGACGAAGTGCGCGTGCCGCAGCGTTACCGCATCGGCGGCGAGGGCCAGGGCTTCATCTACCAGATGCAGCAGTTCCAGGAAGAGCGACTGTGGGCCGCGGCGAGCTGCCTGCAATCGCTCTCCAACTGCATCGGCTGGACCATCGAATGGGCGCAGGAACGCAAACTGTTCGGTGCTTCGCTCGCCGACCAGCAGTGGGTGCAGTTCAAGTTGGCGGAGTACAAGACCGAGGTGGAGTCGTTGCGCGCGCTGACGTACCGCGCGTGCGAGATGTATGTGGGCGGGCAAGACGTGCTGGAGCTGGCGTCGATGGCGAAGCTGAAGGCCGGGCGCCTCAATCGCATCATTCCCGACGGCTGCCTGCAGTTCTGGGGCGGCATGGGCTACACGTGGGAGAACAAGGTCTCGCGCATGTTCCGCGACGGCCGCCTGGGTTCGATCGGCGGCGGCGCGGACGAAGTGATGCTGGGCATCCTCGCCAAGATCATGGGTGTCGCCAAAAGATGACTCCCCCCCGAAGCGTCCTACGGCCGCCTCCCCCTCAAGGGGGCAACGCCAGCGGCCCGGCAAAGCCGGTTCCGCGGCGTTCGCTGGAGAAGTCATGAAGCGATTGTTGATCGCGAACCGCGGCGAGATCGCCCGCCGCGTGATCCGCACCGCGCATCGCATGGGCATGGCGACCGTGGCGGTGTATTCGGACGCCGACGCGAACGCATTGCATGTGCGCGAAGCCACCAGTGTGTATGCGCTGGGGGGCACGGCATCCGCCGACACCTATTTGCGCATCGACAAACTCATCGCGGCGGCGAAGGCGACCGGCGCCGACGCCGTGCACCCCGGCTACGGATTCCTCAGCGAGAACGCCGACTTTGCGCAGGCGGTGATCGATGCCGGGTTGGTGTGGGTGGGCCCGCCGCCGCAAGCGATTCGCGCGCTGGGCAGCAAGTCTTCGGCAAAGCAATTGGCGCAAGCGCGAGGCGTGCCCTGCCTGCCCGGCTACCAGGGCGAGGATCAAAGCGACGAGCGCTTCGCAGCCGAGGCCGAGCACATCGGCTTCCCGGTGATGGTGAAGGCCGCCGCTGGCGGTGGCGGCCGCGGGATGCGGCTGGTGACGCAGGCATCGCAGCTTGCAGCGGCGGTGCAAAGCGCGCGGTCGGAAGCGCAGTCGGCTTTCGGCTCCGGCGAACTGCTGCTCGAGCGCGCGTTGCTGGCGCCACGACACGTGGAAGTGCAGGTATTTGCCGACAGTCACGGCAACTGCATCCACCTGGGCGAGCGCGATTGCTCCGTGCAGCGCCGGCACCAGAAGATCATCGAGGAAACGCCGAGCCCGGCGGTGGATTCGGTACTGCGCGAGCGCATGGGACGTTGCGCGGTGGAGCTCGCGCAGGCGGCGGGGTATGTGGGCGCGGGGACGGTGGAGTTTCTGGTCGAGGGCGGGCAGTTCTACCTGATGGAGATGAACACGCGCCTGCAGGTCGAGCACCCGGTGACCGAGGCGGTGACGGGGCTGGACTTGGTCGAATGGCAATTGCGCGTGGCGCAGGGCGAACCGCTGCCACTGGCACAGGAGCAAGTGCGGTTCAGTGGTCATGCGGTCGAAGTGCGGCTGTGCGCGGAGGATGAGCATTTCACGCCGCACTCGGGCCGAGTCCTGCATTTCCTCCCTCCGGGGGAGGGCGAGGGCAACGCGATCCGCTTCGACCACGCTCTCTTCGAAGGCCTCGAAGTCCCCCCTTACTACGACTCCATGCTCGGCAAGCTCGTCGCGCACGCATCGACGCGCGCCGAAGCCATCGCGCAACTCGCAGGCGCCCTCGACCGCCTGCAGGTCCTGGGCCTGCCGACCAACCGGCGCTTCCTGGCGGCGTGCCTGCGCCACCGCACTTTCCAGGCGGGCGAGGCGCTGATTCCTTTTCTTGCCGAGCACGGCGACGCGCTGCGCGCGCAAATCGCGGACTGCGAGAAAGATGTGGCGGTTGATAGCGCACTGGCCGCGCTGTTTCCATCCACCGGCGGCGTGCTGCTGCCGTGCCCGTTTCCCCGGCCGGTGCGCCTGCGCCACCGGGGCGGCCTTCTGGAACTGCAGGTGCGGCACCTGGGCCACTCGCTCGAAGTGGGGCAGGGCGGCGGAACGCGGCTCATCTCGCCGCCGCGCGCCGCGTGCGTGCGGCTGCCCAACGGGGCATGGCACGTCCAGTCGGGCGCGGTTGACCTCGTCATCGAAGACGCGTCGTTCGAGCCGGCTGCGGGCGGCGGTGGCGCGTCTGCGGCCAATGAGCTGCGCGCGCCCTTCAACGGCAAGGTGATTGCCATCAAGGCTCAACCCGGTGCAACCGTGGTTCGCGGCGACACGCTGCTGGTGCTGGAATCGATGAAGCTGGAACACGCGTTGGGCGCGTCGCGCGACGGTGTGATCAAGTCCGTGCATGTGGAAGCGGGCCAGCAAGCCGCGACATCGCAGGTGCTGGTGACCTTCGAGGCGCTGCAATGAACGCCGAATTGCAGGAGGACGTGGCTGCGCTCGCCCATACCGTCAAGCGCTTCACGCTGGAGCGCATCGCGCAGCAGGTCGCGGCGTGGGACGAAGCGGGCGAGTTCCCGCGCTCGCTGTACGAAGAAGTGGCGCAGCTCGGCTTGCTGGGCCTGGGCTATCCCGAAGCACTGGGTGGCACACCGGCGCCGTTCGCGCTGCGCAATGCGGTATCGACCACGATGGCGCGCTACGGCGGCAGCGGCGGTGTGATGGCCGGCCTGTTCTCGCTCAACATTGGCTTGCCGCCCGTGCTGCGCCATGGTTCCGCCGACGTGCAGCAGGAAGTGATTCCGCCGGTGCTGCGCGGCGAGAAGATCGCCGCGCTGGCCATCACCGAGCCCGGCGGCGGCTCCGACGTTGCCAGCCTGCGCACGACCGCGCGGCGTGACGGCGGCGACTGGGTGATCGATGGCGAGAAGGTCTTCATCACGTCAGGCATTCGCGCCGACTGGATCACGATGGCGGTGCGCACGGGAGAGCCAGGAGCCAGAGGAGCAGGCGGCATCTCGATGATCCTGGTCCCCGGGGACGTCGCCGGCCTCTCACGCACCGCACTCGACAAGATGGGCTGGTGGTGTTCCGACACGGCGCACCTGCGCATGGACCAAGTGCGTGTTCCCGCGCGCTACCTGCTCGGCGAAGAGGGCAGCGGCTTCAAGATCATCATGAGCAACTTCAACGGCGAGCGGCTGGGCATGTCGGCGATGGCGCTGGGATTCGCGCAGGCCTGCTACGACGAGGCGCTGGACTGGGCGCGCCAGCGCAAGACCTTCGGCAGCGCGCTGGTGGAAAAGCAGGTGATCCGCCACAAACTGGTCGACATGCAGATGCGCATCGCTTCCACCGAGGCATGGCTCGATGCCGTGACGGCGCTGGCCGACGAAGGGAAATTGGAATCTGACCCCCATTGTGTAGCGCAGGTCTGCATGCTGAAAAACCACGCCACGCAGGCAATGCAGTTCTGCGCCGACCAGGCCGTGCAGATCCTGGGCGGCATGGGCTTCATGCGCGGGACGAAGAGCGAGCGGATCTACCGCGAGGTGAAGGTCATGATGATCGGCGGCGGCGCCGAAGAGATCATGAAGGACCTGGCCGCGAGACAATTGGGACTATGAAAAATCCACCAGCGGCTGTCGAGTTCGAGCCCGAGTTCATCGCGGGCCTGAAGCAGATGTTCGAAGAGAAGATCGTCTTCAACCGCGTGCTGGGGCTGAAGATCACCAGCCTCAAGCCCGAGCGCGTGGTGGGGCGTATCGACATGAAGCCGGACCTCATTGGTCACTTCGCGCACAACCGCATCCATGGCGGCGTGATCAGCGCGGGGCTCGACGCGATGGGCGGCCTGGCGGTGATGGCCGCCATCGGCGCGCGCCACATGGATGAGCCGCCGTTGCAGCGCCTGCACCGCTTTGCCAAGTTGGGGACGATCGACCTGCGGGTGGATTATTTGCGGCCGGGGATCAGCGACCACTTCGAGCTGCACGCGCAGGTGCTGCGCCTCGGCTCTCGCGTGGCGTCGACCCGCATGGAGTTCTACGGCGCCGACGGCAGCTTGATGTCGAGCGGGGCGGCGGCGTACATCATCTCCTGAACCCCCGGAGGGCGGGCTATAGTGTGCGGACCCTTCACCTTCAGGAGCTCACATGCCCAAATTCGGTTTTGACCAGGACGCGTTGATCGAACAATTCTCCCAGGCGTCCTCCCGACAGGGTGAAAGTTTGCGCAAGGCGGTGCAGGAGGCGACGCTCAAGGCGCTTCAAGGCCGCGAGCTCACCTTGAAGAACATCAAGGACGTGGTCAAGCAGGTCAGCGGGGCCGCGGCCCAGGGCGCGGGCCAGAACCCGATGGGCGCCGCGCAGATGGAGCCGCTGCTGGCCAAGGCCATCGCCGGCATGGACGCGGCGCTGCTGCAGGCCGTGGAAGCCAATCGCCGCGCGCTCACGCAATTGATGGAATACGGTGCGGGCCTGCGCGAGACGCAAGTCAAGAAGGCGCTGGGCGACATCGAGAAGATGGAAGACACCTTTTTCGACACGGTGCGCAAGGCCGTGGCGGGTGCCGGTGCCAACCCCCTGCAGGACGCGTGGAGCCAGGCACTGGACAAGCTGCAGGTCAAGGGCAGCGGCATGGGCGCGCATGCCACACAGACCATCGAGCAGCTCACCGACCAGGCCCAGACCGCGCTGCGCGAAGGCCGCGCCACCGGCCTGAAGGCCGCGCAGACGCTGCTGGACAGCTACGCCGCCTTGGCCAGCGGTGTGCTGATCGGCATGGCGCAGGGCATGCAGGGCAGCGATGCGGGCGGCGATTCGGCTGAAGCCGAAGCCAAACCCAAGCGGCGCAAGTAGGCAGTCATTGCTCCGGCATGACAAGCTAGCGTTTCTTCGTGACCGCCTGCTCCTGCCGGACTTCAACAAAGATCGCCCACGTTGCGATGAAAATCGCGGCGATCACCGGCCCGATCACGAAGCCGTTCAGACCGAATGCGGCCAGGCCGCCCAGCGTGGCGATGAGCACCAGGTAGTCGGGCATGCGCGTTTCCTTGCCCACCAGGATGGGCCGCAGGACGTTGTCCACCAGGCCGATCACCAGCACGCCCCAGACGGCCAGGCCGATTCCTGACCCCAGCGCACCGGTGGACAGCAGGTAAATGGCCACCGGGCCCCACACCATGGCCGCGCCCACGGCGGGCAGCAGCGACAGCAGCGCCATCAGCGCGCCCCACAGGAGCGGGCCGCTGATGTCCAGGAACCAGAAGGCCAGGCCGCCCAGCGTGCCTTGCACCAGGGCCACCACGACGTTGCCTTTGACCGTGGCGCGCACCACGGTGGCGAATTGCTGCAGCAGGCGCCGGGTGTGCTTGGGCTCCAGCGGCAGGGCGCGCGCGGCCTGGGCGGAAAGCTCCTTGCCGTCGCGCAGCAGGAAGAACAGCAGGTAGAGCATCACGAACAGGTTGACCACGAACTCCAGCGTGTTCTGGCCGATGCTGAAGGCGCGCGAGGTGATCGCCTGGCTGCTCTTGCCCAGCGCGTCGACCAGCCTGCGCTGGACTTCGGCCAGGTCCGCCAGGCCGAAGCGTTCCAGCGCGGTGCGCACCCACGACGGCAACGCGTCGATGCCCCGCTGAAAATACTGGCCAAGCTGGATGTCGCCGGTCTTGAATCGCTCGTAGAAAGCGCCGGCCTCCTGGGTCACGGATGCGACCAGCAGCGCCATCGGAAGCAGCACGCTGACGACGATCACCATCAGCGTGCCGAAGGCGGCCCAGCCCCGGCGGCCGCGCAACGCCCGCGCCGAGCGCTCCTGCAGCGGCGAAAAGACGATGGCCATGAACACCGCCCATGACACGGCGCCGGAAAGCGGCCACAGCACCACGGCGAAGAGCACCGAGACGATCAGCAGCAGCCACAGGAGGGCCTTGCTTTGCAGCAGAGGGGTGTTGAGCGGGTCGGGTGAGGATGACAAATGATCTCGCTTCGCGTGGATGACAAATGACAGATGGAGAGTATCACCGTCGATGCGGCAGAAAAAAGCCGCCCGGAGGCGGCTCTTCATTCATCTGTCATTCGTCATCTGTCATTGCCTCTCAGGGCTTGACGTAGTCCGACACGACTTTCCACTTGCCGTCGGTGATCTGCGACAGGCGCGAGAACTCGTTGCCCAGGCGCTTCTTGGGGCCGAACTTCGCTTCCGGGCTACCGAAGATGTCGGCCGGGAAGGACATGTTGTCCATGGTCTTGATGAAGTTGTCGGTGGTGAGATTGGGGCCTGCCTTCAGGGCAGCGGCCGCGAACGAGTCAACCAGCTGGTAGCCGTAGACAGAGAACACCGTCGGGTCTTCATTGAACTTGGTCTTGTACTTGTTGGCCCAGAAGCGGATCTTGTCCGAGGCCTCGTCCAGGTACGGGTGCTGCGCGGTGTGCGTGGCGTACAGGCCATCCATCGCCTTGCCGCCCAGTTTGTGGATCAGGTCGGTGTAGGCGGCGCTGGAGCCGATGAAGGTGGGCGAAAAGCCCGTCTTGCGTGACTCGCCGATGGCGCCGATGGTCTCGCGGATGATGGTGCCCAGCACCACCAGGTCGCAGCCCGCGGCCTTCATCTTGGCGACCTGCGACGAGAAGTCGGTCGCGCCACGCTTGTAGCTGGTCTTCTCGATGAGCTCCATGTTGATCGCTTTCAAGCCCGCTTCGGCGCCGCGCATCACTTCCAGGCCGAACTCGTCGTCCTGGTACAGGGTGCAGACCTTCTTGGCGCCCTTGTCCTTGACCATCTTGGGCAACGCTGTGCGCATCTGGTCGTAGTAGGTGGCGGCGAAGGAGTACTTGAGGCGATGGAACGGCTCGTACATCTCACGCGCCGCGGTGACGGGGAACCAGTTGATCACGTTCTTTTCGAACTGCACGGGCATGGCGGCCATGTTTTGCGCCGTGCCGATGTGGCCGACCATCGCGAAGATCTTGTCCTGGTTGACCAGCTTCTGCGCGGCCAGCACGGCCTTCTTCGGGTCGTAGGCCGAGTCTTCGACGATCAGCTTGACCTTGCGGCCGTTGATGCCGCCCTGTTCGTTGAGCTCGTCCACACGCAGCATCATGCCCAGGCGCACCTGCTTGCCGAAACCGGCGATGGGGCCCGACAGGTCCTGGATGGAGCCCAGGGTGATTTCGGTCTTGCTCACGCCCTGGTTGGCGTTCTGGGCAGAGGCCGCGGCGGCGGACAGGGCCAGCACGGCGAGTGCGGCGGCGGTTTTGATCTTCATTCTTTGTCTCCTGGCTACGTGAGGGATAACTCAACGCATTCTTCATCGCCAGCCCAGGGTGTCAAGCTGGCGTATTCACCTAAGAAGCAACCCGCAATGAAAAAGGCCGCCTGGAGGGGCGGCCTTGGGTTTGGCGCGGTGAATCACTGGTCCTTGAAGAACTCGGACTCCACCTTCCACTTGCCGTCCTTCTGCTGCACCGGCTTCAGGCCGGCGAAGGCGACGTAGTCGGAAGTGACCTTCCAGCGGCCGTCCTGGATCTGCGACAGGCGCGAGTACTGGTTGCCCAGGTGCTTGGTGGCGCTGAAGCTCAGCTCGGCCGTGCCGAACATGTCGCGCGGGAAGGTCATGGTCTCCATGGTCTTCACGAAGCTGTCGGTCGAGAGCTGCGGGCCGACCTTGAAGGCGACCTTCAGGAAGGCGTCCATCGCGCCCCAGCCGTACACCGAGAACACCGTCGGGTCCTCATTGGTGCGGGTCTTGTACTTGTTGGCCCAGAAGCGCACCGGCTGCTCCGCCGCGTCGAGGTAGGGGTGGGCGGACGTCATGGTGGCGAACAGGCCGTCGGCCATCTTGCCGCCCAGCTTGGGGATGAGGTCGGTGTAGACGGCGCTGGAGCCCACGAACAGCGGGTTGAAGCCGGTCTTGCGGGCTTCAGCCATCGTGCCCACGGTCTCGCGGATGATGGTGCCCAGCACCACCAGGTCGCAGCCCGCGGACTTCATCTTCGCGACCTGCGACGAGAAGTCGGTGGCGCCGCGCTTGTAGCTGGTCTTCTCGGACAGTTCCTTGCCGATCGACTTCAGGCCCGCCTCGGCGCCCTTCAGCACTTCCTGGCCGAAGTCGTCGTCCTGGTAAATGATGCAGGGCTTGGTGAGGTTGCGGTCCTTCACCAGGCGGGGCGCGGCGATGCGCATCTGGTCGTAGTAGGTGGCGGCGTTGGCCCACTTGAGCTTGTGGATGGGCTCGTACATCTCGCGCGCGGCGGTGATCGGCAGGAAGTTGATGACGTTCTTCTCGAACTGCACCGGCATCGAGGCGATGTTCTGCGCCGTGCCCAGGTGGCCCACCATGGCGAAGATGCCCGGGTCCTGGCTGACCATCTTCTGCGTGGCCAGTACCGACTTCTTCGGGTCGTAGCCGTCGTCCTCGATCAGGAGCTTGATCTTGCGGCCGTGCACGCCGCCCATTTCGTTGGCCTCGTCCACACGCATCTGCATGCCCATGCGGATCTGCTTGCCGTAGGACGCGAGCGGGCCGGACAGGTCCTGGATCGTGCCCAGCACGATCTCGTTCTTGCTCACGCCGGGCGCGGCGGACTGGGCCTGGGCCGCGCCGGCGGCGAGGGCCAGCGTGGCCAGGAAAGCGAGTTTCAGTTTCATCGTGTCTCCGGATTGAAGCGTTGGGGGTCGGGCGCTACGGATTGTTTCCGCTGCCGTCCCCGTTCGCCTTTCACCTAGGCGACTGCACTAGGGTAATGACGGAGGTGAAAGAGTCACGCGCGTGACTTGTGAAGTTGTCAGCCGAGCCGACATGGATTGCGGATCGGAGTCCGCAATGACAATCCCGCTACCGGTACATCGCCTCGATCTGCGGCGCGTACTTGGTCTGCACCAGCTTGCGCTTGAGTTTCATCGTCGGCGTGAGCTCTTCGTCTTCGGCGGACAGCTGCGTGTCGAGCAGGAAGAACTTCTTGATCTGCTCGACCCGCGCGAACTTGGCGTTGACGCGGTCGATCTCGGCCTGGATCAAAGCCTGGATCTCCGGTGCTTTGGTGAGGCTGGCGTAGTTGGAGAAGGGCACGTCGGCGTCCTGCGCGTACTTCTCGACGTTCTCCTGGTCGATCATGATGATCACCGTGAGGTAGGCCTTGCGGTCGCCGATGACCACCGCGTCGGTGATGTACGGCGAGAATTTCAGGTCGTTCTCCAGCTCGCTGGGCGTGACGTTCTTGCCGCCGGCCGTGATGATGATGTCCTTCATCCGGTCGACGATCTTGAAGAAGCCGTCCGCGTCGACAGTGCCGACGTCGCCCGTGTGCAGCCAGCCGTCCTTGTCGATGGTCTCCGCGGTCTTCTCCGGCTGATTCAAGTAGCCCATGAACACGTTGGTGCCGCGCACCAGGATCTCGCCGGTGGCCGCATCGAGCTTGACTTCGTTGTACGCGGCGGCAGGGCCGATCGAACCGGGCTTGATCTTGTCGGCGGGGACCCCCGTGGACGCGCCGCACGATTCGGTCATGCCCCACACCTCCAGCATCGGCACGCCCAGCGCCAGGTACCACTTGACCAGGTCGGCCGAGATCGGCGCGGCGCCGGTGACCAGGAAGCGCGAACGGTGGATGCCGATCATCTTGCGCACGTTGTCGAGTGCGATGGCGCGGGCCAGCTTGAACTTGAACTTGAGCATGCCGTCGACCGGCTGGCCGGCCAGCACCTTGTCGGCGATCTGCGTGCCCACGCCGATGCTCCAGGCGTAGGCGGCCTGCTGCAGGCGGCTGGCTTCCTTCAAACCGATCATCACGCCGGAATAGAACTTCTCCCACACCCGCGGCACGGCGGTGAAGACGGTGGGCGCTATCTCGCGCACGTTCTCGGGAATCGTGTCCGGGTTCTCGACGAAGTTCAGCTTCGCGCCCGTGTACAGCGCGAAGTACTCGCCGCCGACTCGCTCGGCGATGTGGCACAACGGCAGGAAGCACATGCGCTCGTCACTCTCGTCCTGCGAGATCAGCGTGTTGTAGCCGCGCGTCGTATAGACCAGGCCCTTGTGCGAATGCATCGCGCCCTTGGGCTTGCCGGTGGTGCCGGAGGTGTAGACGAGGATGGCGAGATCCTGCGGTTTGACGGCCCGCGCGCGCTTCATCAGTTCATCTGGGTGCCGTGCGAGGTACTCGCGGCCCAGCACGCGCAGCGCATCCAGGCTGATCACGCCCGCGTCGTCGAGCTCACGCAGGCCCTCCATGTCCATCACCACGATTTTCTTGAGGCCGGGGAGCCGCGCCCGCACTTCCAATGCCTTGTCCAGCTGCTCGTCGTCTTCGACGAACAGGATGCTGGTGCCCGAGTCTTCGCACAGGTAGTGCACCTGCGAAGCCGCATCGGTCGGGTAGATGCCGTTGGAGACGCCGCCGCAGGAGAGGATGGCGAGGTCGGCCAGCACCCATTCGATGACGGTGTTGGACAGGATCGACGCGGTGTGGCCCGGGGCGAAGCCCAGGCTCATGAGGCCGCCGGAAATTTCGCGCACGGCGGCGGCGGTTTCATTCCACGTCCAGCTGCGCCAGATGCCCAGATGCTTCTGGCGCATCCAGACGTTGGGGCCGCGCTTGTCCACGGCGTTCCAGAAGACGGCGGGAATCGTCTCGCCTTCGAGGACGACGGCGTTGTTGGGTTCGATACGGGACAGGTCCCAGAGGTTGCTCATATCACTCCTTCACTCTGAAAAGTCGCTTCGCGAATTTTCAGAGTGGTTCAACTGGTGTGAAAAGGCCCGGCAAAGCCGGATCCTTTTCACAGAGGAGATCGCGCTGCACGTTGTTCCGCGCGATCCGGGCGCGAGGAAGGCACGGCCTTCCTCTTCCAGACGGTGCGAAACATCGTGCAGCGCCGTCTCGCTTGTGGCAAAGATCCGGCTCCGCCGGGCTTTCCCACACTGATCAGGCCACTTGAAAATCGCACAGCGATTTTCAAGTGAACTATCTCCATGTCTTCTTCTTCTTCCAGCGGCGTTCGCCGCGCACGCCGGCTTCCTTCATGCCCAGGTAGAACTCCTTGATGTCGTCCTTCTCGCGCAGGCGCGCGCAGGTGTCTTCCATCACGATGCGGCCGTTCTCCAGCACGTAGCCGTAGTCCGACGCATTGAGCGCCATGTTGGCGTTCTGCTCGACGAGCAAGATGGTCGTGCCGCGCTCGCGGTTGATGCGAACGACGATCTCGAAGATTTCCTTGGTGAGCTTGGGGGAAAGGCCCAGGCTCGGCTCATCGAGCAGGATCAGGTCGGGCGCGGCCATGATGGCGCGTGAGATCGCCAGCATCTGCTGCTGGCCGCCGGAGAGCAGGCCGGCGTCCTGCGTGGCGCGCTCCTTGAGGATGGGGAAGTACTTGTACACCGCCTCCATGTCTCGGGCGATGCCGTCCTTGTCTTTTCGGGTGTAGGCGCCCATCACCAGGTTGTCGTGCACGGTGAGCAGCGCGAACACCTCGCGTCCTTCGGGCACGTGCGACAGGCCCTGTTGCACGATGTGCGACGGGTCCTTGGCGGTGATGCTCTCGCCCTTGAACTCGATGCTGCCCTTGCGCGGGTCGATGATGCCGGAGATGGTCTTGAGGATGGTCGTCTTGCCGGCGCCGTTGGAGCCGAGCACGGTGGCGATCTCGCCGCGGCGCACCTGCAGGCTCACGCCGCGGATGGCCTTGATCGGGCCGTACGCCGATTCGACGTTCAGCAGCTTGAGGACGGGCGTGTCGTTCACGCCAGGAGGACTCATGCTCATAGTTATCTGGCCCCCACGTTTGCGGCCGGGGCCGCTGCACTGCCCCCCGAGGGGGCTTTCGTGGCTAGGGGCGGCCCGTCGCCACTCACCTCCCTGCGCAGCGAAGAAACGTCTTCCACGGTGCCGAGATACGCTTCAATCACGCCCGGGTGCGTCTGCACCTCGCGCGGCGTGCCCATCGCCAGCACTTCGCCCTGGTTCATCGCCAGCACACGATCCGACACCTTGGAGACCAGCGTCATGTCGTGTTCGACCATCAGCACGGTGACGCCCAGCTCGTGCTTGATGTCCTGGATCCAGAAAGCCATGTCGTCCGTTTCTTCCACGTTCAGGCCTGAAGAGGGTTCGTCCAGCAGCAGCAGCTTGGGTTCGGTGCACAGGGCCCGGCCCAGTTCCACCACCTTGCGCACGCCATAGGGCAGGCCGGCGACGAAGGAGTCGCGGTGCTTTTGCAGATCGAGCAGCTCGATCACCTGTTCGACCTTCCGGCGCGCCTCGATCTCCGCCTGCCGCACGCTCTTGGTGAAGAACATCTGGCTCCAGATGCCCGAGCGGTGGTGCGTGTGGCGGCCGATCATCAGGTTGTGCAGGACGGTGGCATGCTCGAACAGTTCGATGTTCTGGAAGGTACGGGCGATGCCCAGCGAGGCGATGCGGTGCGGCGGCTGTTCCGTCAGCACGTTGCCTTCGTACTCGATGCTGCCCGCCGTCGGGTTGTAGATGCGGCTGATCAGGTTGAACACCGTCGTCTTGCCCGCGCCGTTCGGGCCGATCAGCGTGAACACCTCGCCGCGCTGCACGTCGAAGCTCACGTTGTTGACGGCCAGCACGCCGCCGAAGCGCACGCTGATGTTCTTGGCCGAGAGCAGGGCGCCATCGCGAGCGGCCGCGGCCGCTTTGCCGTTGTGGGTCTGGATCTGGCTCATTTCAGGCGATCGGATTTCTGGAAGGACTTCTGCCGCTTGAACAGGCCCTTGCGGTAGAACGGGAACAGTTGTAGGTACGTGCGCACCTTCAGCCAGCGGCCGTAGATGCCCAGCGGCTCGAACATCACGAAGGCGATCAGCACCGCGCCGTACACCAGGCCCTGCAGGCCCGGCGCCTGGCCGACGACCGGGGGCAGGTAGTCTTTGACGAGCGAGATGGCCTGCGGCATGGTGATGAGGAAGATCGCACCCAGGAAGGCGCCGTGCACCGAGCCCAGCCCGCCGATCACCACCATGAGCAACAAGTCGATCGACTGGATGATGTTGAACTGGTCGGGCGAGATGAAGGTGAGCTTGTGCGCGTACAGCGCGCCGCCGATGCCGGCCAGCGCCGCCGAAAGCGCGAACGACAGCGTCTTGTAGCGCGCGAGGTGGATGCCCATGCTCTGCGCCGAAATTTCCGAATCGCGGATGGCCACGAAGGCCCGGCCGGTGGGCGAGCGCAGCAGATTGAGGATGGCCAGCGTGGAGATCACTGTGATGACCAGGCAAAGGAAGTAGAAGCCGATGGCCGAGTCCACCTTGTAGCCGAACAGGTCGGGGTGCTTGACGTGGATGCCGGAGTTGCCGCCGGTGACCGACTCCCAGCGGGCCAGAACCTCTTCGACGATGAAGCCGAACGACAGGGTGGCGATGCCGAGGTAGATGCCCTTGACGCGCAGCGCCGGCAGTCCGACCACCACACCCACCGCGGCCGACAGCAGGCCCGCCAGCGCCAGGGCGATCGGGAACGGCACGCCCATGTTGACGAACACGGCCTGCGTGTACGCGCCGACACCCAGGAACGCCGCGTGCCCGATCGAAAAGAGCCCGGTGAAGCCCGCCAGCAGCATCAGGCCGAGGCCGACGATGGAGTAGATCAGCACGAAGGTGAGCTGGGCCAGCCAGTATTCCGCAAAGATCCACGGCGCGGCGAACAGCAAGAGCAGCAGCGCGCCATACCAGAGCTTGTGGCCACCGTGCTTGGCCAGGTTGATGTCCTGGCCGTAGTCGGTCTTGAAGATAAACCTCATACCCCCCCCGAAGCGCCTACGGCGCCTCCCCCCCAGGGGGGCGCCACCAGCGGCCCGGCGAAGCCGGTTCCGCGGTGGCCCGCGAACGAAACCTCAAACGCCAACATGCGGTTCATCTTCAAACTTTCTTTCTGAGCTTCTCGCCGAACAATCCGTTCGGCTTCACCATCAGCATCACCAGCACGACGATGTACGCCGCGATGTCCTTGAAGCCCTGGGGCAGGTAGAACCCCGAGAGCGACTCGACGATGCCGATGACGAGGCCGCCGACGATGGCGCCGGGCAGGCTGCCGAAGCCGCCCACCACCGCGGCGGGGAATGCCTTGAGGCCGATGAAACCCATGTTGGCGTGCACGAAGGTGATGGGGGCGAGCAGCAGGCCCGCACAAGCGGCGACGGCGGCGGCCAGGCCCCACACCAGGCCATTCAAGCGCTTGACCGGGATGCCCATGTAGTAGGCAGCCAGCTGGTTCTGCGACGAGGCCTGCATGGCGATGCCGACCTTGCTGTACCTGAAGATCGTGAAGAGCAGGGCGCACAGCACAGCGGTGGCGGCGATGACGACCATCTGCTCGGCGTTGAGCACCAGCGGGCCGGCGTTCCACACTTCGTCCTTGTACGGCACCGGCAGCGCGTGCGTCTCGGTGCCGATGCCAGGGATCATGGTGATGAGGCCGCGCGCCACGTAGCCGATGCCGATGGTCAGCATGACGATGGAGAAGGCGGGCTGGCCCAGGATAGGGCGAATCACCACACGCTCGAGCAGCACGCCGAAGAGCGCCATGGCCGCGATCGCGCTGATGACAGCCAGCCAGAACGGGAAGCCCATGAACGTCATCGACGCCAGGCCCATGAACGCCCCGAGCATCATGAGCTCGCCCTGCGCGAAGCTCACCGTCTCGGTGGCCTTGTAAATGAGCACGAAGCCCAGGGCGATCAGGCCGTAGATGCACCCTTGCGAGATGCCGCTGATCACGAGTTGAATGAATTGCACGTTGTCTCTCTCCAAGCCCGTCGCCGCGGGTGCCTGTTGGTTATATCTGGTCGGGAGTGCGGAAGATAGCGGGTTCTCCCCGAAGCCTTGTCGCCCAGCCGACAAGGTTTGCGCCGTTTGGGGTGCGCCCCTAACTTTGCGCCACTTTCAACGCAAAGGAGACCGCGATGTCACCCCGACTTACCCTCGCAATCGCCGTGCTGTGCCTCGCCGCGGGCACCGCCCAAGCGCAGCAGCAAGGCGTCAGCAAGAACGAGATCGTGATCGGCACGATCCAGGATCTGTCCGGCCCCATCGCCGGCTATGGCAAGCAGGCGCGCAACGGCATGCAGCTGCGCGTGGACGAAGCCAACGAGCAGGGCGGCGTGTATGACCGCAAGCTCAGGCTGGCCGTGGAAGACTCCGCGTACGACCCGAAGCGGGCCATCCTGGCGGCGCAGAAGCTGGTGAACCAGGACAAGATATTCATGCTGGTCGGCCACATCGGCACGGCGCAGAACAACGCCGTCATGCCGATCCTGTTCGAGCGCAACATCGTCAACTACCTGCCGCTCACCGCGTCCAAGGACATGTACGAGCCGCACCACAAGCTGAAGTACGCGCTGTTCGCGTCGTACTACGACCAGATGCGCCTTTCGGTGCCCAAGCTGGCCAAGGACAAGAACATCGGCAAGGTCTGCGCGATCTACCAGGACGACGACTTCGGCGCCGAGGTGCTCAAGGGTGCGGAAGACGGCCTCAAGTCCATCGGCAAGGAGATGGTGGAGAAGACCAGCTTCAAGCGCGGCGCCGCTGACTTCTCGTCGCAGGTCGCGAAGATGAAAGCGAGCGGTTGCGAGATGGTGGTGATGGGCACCATCATCCGCGAGACCGTAGGCACCATGGCGGAGGCGCGCAAGACCGGCTTCAACCCGGTGTTCATCGCCTCCTTCGCCGCTTACAGCGACCTGATTCACAAGCTGGGCGGCAAGGCCGTGGAAGGCTTCTACGCCACCATGAGCTCGCAGACGCCCTATACCGACGAGCAGGACCTGGCCATCCGCTTCTGGGCCAACAAGTACAAGACCAAGTTCAACGAAGACCCGACGGTGATGTCGGTGTACGGCTACACCATGGTCGACATGTTCATCAAGGCGGCGCGCAAGACCGGGCCCCAGCTCACCACCGACAACTTCATCAAGGCGATGGACCTGTCCACCTTCCCGCCGGACAGCTTCGGCTCGCCCAAGATGACGTACAGCTCCACGAGGCGGCTGGGCACCGAGGCGATGCGCCTGTCGCAGATCGTCGACGGCCGCTGGAAAGTGGTGTCGGACTATGTGAGCGATCCGCGTTCGGCCCGGGCCGCCGTGCCTTCGGCGAGCACCGTCAAGACGACGGCCACGCGGTCCTAGCTTCTGGTGTAATTCGCGCATGGTTGATTCCGTGCGCGTCGAGAAGATGGGGCAAGTCAGCGTTGTGACGCTGGACCGCGCCGATGTGCGCAACGCCGTCGATGCGGCGACGGCCAGCGCGCTGTACGGGGCATTCGTCGCGTTCGACACCGACGAGGAGGCTCGGGTTGCGGTCTTTCACGGTGCCAACGGCCATTTCTGCGCCGGCTGGGACTTGCAGCGCGGTGCCGAACTGGCGAAGCAGGGCGCCGGCACCGATGTGCTGGCAGAGCTGGACTTCGAACCGGGCGAGGTTCAACCGATGGGCCCCATGGGTCCGTCGCGCCTGCTGCTGTCGAAGCCCGTGATCGCCGCAGTCAGCGGCGCCGCCGTGGCCGGCGGCATGGAACTGGCGCTGTGGTGCGACATGCGGGTGATGGAAGAAGACGCCTACTTCGGCGTCTACTGCCGGCGCTTCGGCGTGCCGCTGATCGATGGCGGCACCGTGCGGCTCCCGCGCCTGGTGGGCATGGGCCACGCGATGGACCTGATCCTCACCGGGCGCAAGGTCGACGCGGCCGAGGCATTGCAGATGGGGCTGGCCAACCGCGTGGTGCCGAAAGGCGGCGCGCGCGACGCGGCGATCGAGCTGGCACAGCAGCTGGCGAAGTTTCCGCAGAAGACGATGCTGGCGGACCGGATGAATGCCTACGAGCAGTGGGGCAAACCCTTGCCCGAAGCACTGCACGGCGAGTGGGAGCGCAGCAAGCACTGCATCGCCGACGGGCTGGAAGGTGCTGCACGATTCGCCGGTGGCGAAGGCCGGCACGGGAAGTTTTAGCGCTTTGGAATCGGCCGCGGTTTCCCACCCTCGTCGATGGCCACATAGGTCAGCGACGCGTCCGTCACCTTCACATACTGCCCCTGGGCGCGGAAGCGTTCTGCATACACCTCGACCTGCACCGTGATCGACGTGTTGCCGACGCGCGTGACGTGGGCGAAGAAGCTCAGGATGTCGCCCACACGCACAGGCTGCTTGAAGATGAACTGGTTGACGGCCACTGTGGCCATGCGGCCGTCCACATAGCGCGCGGGCACGACGGAGCCGGCCAGGTCGACCTGGGCCATCACCCAGCCGCCGAAAATGTCGCCGTTGGCATTGCAGTCGGCCGGCATGGGAATGACCTTGAGCACCAGCTCCTTGTCGGTGGGTAATGGGGCCGGCAGGCTTGAGTTCGCGGACATGGGCACAATCTCCAGTAGTACCAACCCTCGATTGTCCCCCATGCGCCGTGCCGGCGAACTCGCCCGTTCCCCTTCGACCCCCTTGCCCGCGGGCGCCGCCGCCGCGCCGGGCCGCGCGCACACCGACTGGGCGACGCTCAAACGCCTGTTCCCTTACCTGTGGCAGTACAAGGTACGCGTGATCGCGGCGCTGCTGCTGATGGTGGGCGCCAAGGTGGCGAACGTGGGCGTGCCCGTGCTGCTGAAGAACCTGGTGGACGCCATGACGCCGACGGGTGGTCGCCTGTCGGCTCCGAACTTTCAGCCCGGCGATCCGCAAGCGGTGCTGATTGTGCCGGTGGCGCTGCTGCTGGCGTACGGCCTGTTGCGCCTGTCGACCACGCTTTTCACCGAGCTGCGCGAACTGGTGTTTTCCAAAGCGACGCAAGGGGCGGCGCGCAGCATCGCGCTGGAGACTTTTCAGCACCTGCACGCGCTGAGCCTGCGCTTCCATCTGGAGCGGCAGACCGGCGGCATGACGCGAGACATCGAGCGGGGCGTGCGCGGCATCGAATCGCTGATCTCGTATTCTCTCTACAGCATCGTGCCCACGCTGATCGAAGTGGCGCTGGTGCTGACGATCCTGGCTGTGAAGTTCGACGCCTGGTTCGCGTGGATCACCATCGCGGCGCTGGTGGTGTACATCACCTTCACCGTCACGGTGACGGAGTGGCGAACCCAGTTCCGCAAGGAAGCCAACGAGTTCGACTCGGCGGCCCACACCAAGGCAGTGGACTCGCTGCTGAACTACGAGACGGTGAAGTATTTCAACAACGAAGGCTTCGAATCCAGCCGGTACGACAAGAGCCTGGGCCAGCTGCGCAAGGCACGCCTGAAGAGCCAGACGACCTTGTCGATGCTGAATGCGGGCCAGCAGATGATCATCGCTGTCGGCCTGGTGGCGATGCTCTGGCGGGCGACGCAGGGCGTGGTCGATGGCCGCATGACGCTGGGCGACCTGGTGATGGTCAACGCCTTCATGATCCAGCTGTACATCCCGCTGAATTTTCTGGGCGTGCTGTACCGCGAGATCAAGCAAAGCCTGACGGACCTGGACAAGATGTTCGTGCTGATGGAGAAAGAGCGCGAAGTGGCGGACGAGCCCGGGGCGCAGCCTCTGGCCTGCCAGACCGACGCCACCGTCCGCTTCAACGACGTCAGCTTCGCCTACGAGCCCGCGCGCCCCATCCTCCATCACGTGAGCTTCGAAATCCCCGCCGGCAAAACGGTGGCGGTCGTCGGCCCTTCCGGTTCCGGCAAATCAACTTTGGCGCGGTTGCTTTACCGCTTCTACGACGTGCAGCAGGGCGCGATCACCATCGCGGGGCAGGACATCAAGCAGGTGACGCAGGCCAGCGTGCGCCAGGCCATCGGCATCGTGCCGCAGGACACGGTGCTGTTCAACGACACGGTGGAATACAACATCGCGTATGGGCGCCCTGGCGCGAGCCGGGACGAAGTGGAAGAGGCAGCGCGAGCGGCGCGCATCCACAACTTCATCGAGTCAACGCCCAAGGGTTACGCCACGATGGTGGGCGAGCGGGGCCTCAAGCTATCGGGCGGGGAGAAGCAGCGCGTGGCGATTGCCCGAACGCTGCTGAAGAACCCGCCCATCATGATCTTCGACGAGGCCACGTCGGCGCTGGACAGCGCCAACGAGCGCGCCATCCAGGCCGAGCTGAAAGGTGTGGCGCAGAACAAGACCACGCTGGTCATCGCGCACCGGCTGTCGACAGTGGTCGATGCGCACGAGATCCTGGTGCTGGAGGCCGGCCGCATCATCGAACGCGGGACGCACCAGGAACTGCTGGCGAAAGCAGGGCGCTACGCGGAGATGTGGGCGCTGCAGCAGCAGAGCAACGAGCGCACGGAGGAACTGGTCGCCAAGTAGTCGCACGCAAGCACGGCTGTCATTGCGGACTCGATCCGCAATCCAGGCTGTTCTGTCTCCTACGCGTACGCCACCTCCGGCTCTTTCGCCACAGGCGGCGGCGCCAACGCATCCAGTGGACTCGCCGTGCCACCCGCCGCCACCTTGAGCACGTGCGTATAAATCATCGTGGTGCTCACATCGCTGTGGCCCAGCAACTCCTGCACGGTGCGGATGTCCGTACCGGCCTGCAAAAGGTGGGTGGCGAAGGAGTGGCGCAAGGTGTGGGCAGAGACGTGCTTGACAATGCCTGCAGCTCGGACGGCTTTGCGGATAGCGCGAGGAAGTCGATCCTCATACAAGTGATGCCGGCGCACAACGCCTGTGGCTGGATCGACGGCGAGAGTTGGCGACGGGAACAGCCAGAACCAGCCCCACGTCTGACCAACCCTGGGATACTTCTTTTCCAGCGCGTGGGGCACATCGACGCCGCCGCATTGGTCTCGGCGGTCTGCCTCCCACTGCGCGCGCGCCGAGCGCATCTGCGCTCGGAGTGGCTCGACCAGCGAGTGCGGCAGCATCACCACTCTGTCTTTGTTCCCCTTGGCTTCGCGCACGACGATCACGTGACGGTCGAAGTCAACGTCTTTTACCCGCAGCCGCAAGCCTTCCATCAGCCGCATGCCGGTGCCGTAGAGAAGCCGCGCAACGACACCGATGGTGCCCTCCATCCCAACAAGCACCGCGGACACCTCGTCGCGCGTGAGCACAGTAGGAATGCGCTTGGTGTAGTTGGGCCGCTTGATATCGTCCATCCACGGCAATTGAATCACCAGAACTTCGCGATAGAGAAACAGCAGCGCGCTGAGCGCCTGATTGTGCGAGGAGGAGGAAATCCGTCGTTCAGTGGCAAGCATCGTGAGGAACGCCTCGACCTCCGGCGCGCCCATGTCGCGCGGATGCTTCATTTGTTGCCACCGGATGAAGAAGCGGATCCAGTAAAGGTAAGCCTTTTCGGTGCTGAGGCTATAGTGCAAGTACCGAGCGCGCTCCCGCACTTGGTCCAGCAAACGGGCGGAGCGAAGCGGCGGAAGTATGCGGGTATTCATGGCTACTTTATACTGTATGGACAAACAGTATATGTGCCAACTTTGCAGTGTGCAAGCGGCCTAGGGGAGGACGGGATGACCAGAATATCGAGCAGCGCCCAGCTTATTCCGCAGCGGTATTCCGCAAGCGCGGAAAGCGGCCGCCTGCCGGGTTTAAGGTCGCCACTTCATCAAGCTGGAAAATCAAGCGCGAAGCAAAAAGCCGAGCTAGAACAACAGCTTGCGGAAGTTCAGAATCCCAGATTAATCCGCACCTGCGGGATAAGAGATTTCAGGGTGCGGGAGACATTACGTTATATCGCAGGGGCCTGCGTATGAAGCTCAGCTACAAGTTCTCTCTCGCGGCTCCAGCTAGCGCGAAGCTCGGCCCGGCACCTGTCGAAGACGAACTGCCATTCCCGATTCCGCCCGAGTATTGGTCTGTCCCACCATTGGGCATGATCGCGTTTCCCGGCTTCGAATGTGTGAGCACGCAGTCTCCGGTCACGTTCAGGCATCCGGCCGGACATGTCGCGATCGTCACGGTGCGCGGGGTGGATGGAGCGCCGACGGAGGCGCAATGTTCCGAAGTCGTCGAGGCCTCAGTAGCCCAGGTTCAGGAAATTCTGGCAAAGGTCCAAGCCGAACATGGCTCCAATACCACGACGGAACAGTTCCAACTCGCCGGAGGGATTCGCCTATTTGCAGCAAGGGCCAGTCCCCGCAGTTTTGCTGGGTCTCGATTTTTCTTGCTATACGCTGCGGTAGCACCCAAGGGACACTTGGCTCTGGTCACAATTGAAGGCGCGGGGGAGGCGAGCAGCATGGCTTCGAAGCTCGACCCAATCGTCAAGGCGGTGCACTTTGCGACATAACATGTCAATCGACACGGACCCACAACAGCAGGAGGCGGCTTCGCCGCTAGTGTTGGTGGTCCGGTCATCTCTACGTTAAACCTCAGAGTCGATGACCGAAGCGATCGCCGCCGTACTCGTTCATGTGCCTGACGTAGAGGCGGGACTCCAGTGGTACCAGCGCGCGTTTCCAAACGCAGCTCGCAAACGCCTTGAAGCGTTCGAGTTCGAGTACCTGCGCGTTGGTGGCATCAATCTTGAGATTGTCCCCTCCGACGAAAAGGTCGCCTCGGGTGCAGCCGGGTCAGTCGTGTACTGGTATGTTCCGGACTTCGAGGCCGCGTTGGCGCACTTTGAGAGCGTGGGGGCCAGGCTTTATCGAGGTCCCATGGACATAGAAAAAGGGCAGCGCATGTGTCAGGTTCGAGACCCTTGGGGTAACTGCATCGGTCTGCGCGGCGCGAGCCGGGGCCGTGGGGCTGAGGCTTAACATGTCAATCGACGCGGACCCACAACAGCAGGAGGCGGCTTCGCCGCAAGTGTTGGTGGTCCGGTCATCTTCACGTTATAGCGCGGGGTGAAGGTAGTGGTGCGCGACGCTTTCACGCGATTGGCTTCGCACCGCATGCATGGCGTCAAGCGTTGCATATCGCTCGTGGTGGCTCCGCTTTTCTGGGGGTCGCGACCTGGTGCTCGGGTGAGTCGCGGCGCCTGCATCCGAGCAGCGGGCTGCCGACATCTCCGGCAAGGTTTCTGCGACCGTAGGCCTTCGCGCCACAGCCTCATCAAATCGGAGGAGGCGCAGCGCTCGGGCGAGTTGGGTTGCCAGCATCCGTGAGGCAAACTATGGTCATGCGTATCGAGCGGCAAACAATGAGCACCTGCACAAAGGCCGGCCTGCGCCATAACATGTCAATCGACACGGACCCACAACAGCAAGCTGCGGCTTCGCCGCTCATGTTGGTGGTCCGGTCATTTCTACGTTAAAGCGCACGAACCATGACGGCGAATCGGGCTACGTTGTGCTGGTCACTTGCTCAGATCGTGGCCGTAGTGGTCGCCTTTTTGCTCTTCTTTGTCTGGGCACCCTGGCTCAGTGCGAGATCGCCAGAAGAGGCTGCAGCTCTCTACGGAAAAGCTATGCCGGAGAACTGCGGGGCCATCACCGTAAATCACGGGCAGTTTGTTTGTCTACCTTGGGGTACGGTCTCTTCAAATCCATGGGGCTTCGCCGGGTGCACCGCGCTGCTGGCAGCCACGCTAGCCTTTCTCGTGCTGAGCGTGCGCATGTACAAGGGGCTGTTTTCACGCGAGTCAATCGAAGTCACGCGCTTGCAACTCAATAGTAGAGGTCTCAAAATTGGGCTACCGGAGTTCTCGGCTAAGCACGCCCGGCGGCTCATTGCGTTTCTTCTATTCGTGGCAGTATTCGCTTCAATAATGCTACTTGCCAACGTTTTTCCCAATGCGCCTTAACTTGTCCGTCAACACGGACGCCCAATGGCGTCCGCTCCCTCCGGTCGCACCTCTCATTGGTCGCCGGTTACGTCTACGTTAAACCGCAAGAGAAGCATGCTGAGTTCGTTGCTTTTTATCCTGTACTTGCTAACGGCGTTCGTGGCCGTTGCCGCGTGGACTATCGGTATGTATTTGTGGTGGCAGCTGAACTACTCGTCGAAACCTGGCGTGGCTCAGCTCCGGCGCCGCGTGGTGGGCTCTTTCGCTGCAACGGTAGCTTTCGGCGTCGCTGCGTGGAGCTTGCATCTACTTCAATCTACCGGGGGTTGAGTTCGTGGAACGCGATTTTCCAAGCGAAAGATCGACGCTCGTACACCGGGCGCACGGGCAGAACCACGTGCGGCTTAACATGTCAATCGACGCGGACCCACAACAGCAGGTGGCGGCTTCGCCGCTCATGTTGGTGGTCCGGTCATCTCTACGTTATAGGGCGGGGTGAAGGCAGTGGCACGCGAAGCTGTCACGCGATCGACTTCGCGATCTCACAAGCGGCGTCAATCGTTGCCATTCACTCGGATCGCTGCGCTTTTCTGGGGGTTCCGCCCTGGTGCTCGGGCGAGTCGCGGCGCCGCCATCCAAGCCATTGGCCTGCCGACATCTCCGGCCGAGTCCCTCCATTCGTTGGCCTTCGCGCCGCGGCCTCCTCAAACTGGAGGAGGCGCAGTACTCGGGCGAGTTGGCTTGCCAGTGTCGGTGCGGCAAACTATGGGCATGGGTATCGCGAGGCAAATTATGAGCACGTGCAAAAAGGCCGTCCTGCCCCATAACATGTCAATCGACGCGGACCCACAACAGCAGACTGCGGCTTCGCCGCTCATGTTGGTGGTCCGGTCATCTCTACGTTATAGGGCGGGGTGAGAGCAGTGTTGCGCGAAGCTCTGACGCGTTCGGCTTCGCAATCGCACGCATGGCGTCAATCGTTGTACTTCCCTCGTGGCGTCTTCGCTTTTCTGGGGGTTTCGCCTTGGCGCTCGGGCGAGTCGCGGCGCCTGAATTCAGGCATTGGCCTGCCGACATCTCCGGCCAGCTTTCTGCGTTCGGTGGCGTTCGCGCCATGGTCTCATCGCAGCGGAGGAGGCGCAACACTCGGGCGAGTTGGCTTGCCAGCATCCGTGAGGCAAACTATGGTCATGCGTATCGCGCGGCAAGCAATGAGCACGTGCACAAAGGCTGGCCTGCCCCATAACATGTCAATCGACGCGGACCCACAACAGCAGGCTGCGGCTTCGCCGCTCATGTTGGTGGTCCGGTCATTTCTGCGTTAAACCGCAATGAACGTGAGAGCAGCACGCAAGCCGGGTATCGCGAAGTGGATCGCGGTGCCAGTGGCGCTTGTCGCCTTCGCGTTGGTGCCGTCGAAGGCGTGCGCCTGCCTCGAGACATATCAAGTTTCGCCGGTGCGCCTCGTACTTTCGGCTCTGTCGCTTTTGGTATTTGCGGTGGTCGCACTTTCCCCGCCCGGACGGCGTGCAGTCTGGGGTGGCGGTGCTTGCCTCGTGGCGCTTGTGTCAGGCGCCGCAGCTGTCGCGGTTGGGTCCCATAGCCTGGCGTTCGCAGCCTCAGTGCTTGCAGTTCCGCTTGTGGCCATGGCATTGTTCGCCGCGCGGCAAAGGCTTCGCGCTCGGAGGAGTGCAAGCGGTGCGGTTTAACATGTCAATCGACGCGGACCCACAACAGCAGGAGGCGGCTTCGCCGCTTGTGTTGGTGGTCCGGTCATTTCTACGTTAGCCCTCAATGGCGAAGCTCGCTCCCAGTCCCGCCGGCTTCTTTCGTGGAGCAAAGCTTGTCCTTCTGCTGCTGTTTCATCCGGAACGGTTTTTGGAGTTGCAGGCAGAAGACAGTGCGAGATTGAGCGCGTCTCCGAATTCTGGCCCTGCCGAAGGTGTTCACGTTGTTCGCCGTGCGTTCTTCTCGTCTTTAGCCTTGGTCGCAGCTTCGGCCTCGGTGGGTTACATCGTTGGAGCCATCATTGGGCGTGCGGGGTGTGCACCTCCTTCAGTCCTGGCGTGGCTGCAAATTCTGGGCGCAAGTCTTCTTCTTTGGGGTACTCTGTTCATCCGGGGCTGGGAAATTCAAACATATGGCGGAGCGACCCTTACGGAGCGAGTCAATCAATGGATTTATCGAACTCTGTACTGTCTGGGTACTGCTGTTGTGGTTTTCTCGCTAGCATGGCCTCAGTGCAAATGAGGGCTAACAAGGCGGTCAACGCGGACACGCAAGCCTGTCCGTGCGCTGCGCGCACTCGTATCCTTGCGCGCCGGTTACCTCTACGTTAGACGCCATGAATCCAGACGAGCGCAAATCCCTGGCGGCTGCATACGTCTCGCATCACTCAGAACCCCATGTCTGGGACAAAGACCTCGTGCTTGTTGAGCGGGACAATAGCGCCACGGAGTGGGCCATTGACGCCGTGATGGACATCGCCTACGAGCGGCCCGAAGACCTATGGGAGTTTGTTCTAGACGTGCTGCGCCGGAATCCTCCCGCCGAGGTTCTAGAAGTCTTGGCGGCCGGGCCGCTGGAAGACTATTTGGCGAAGTGTGGAGAAAAAGTGATCGAGCGGGTTGAGGAGAGGCGAAGGTTGATCCCGCATTTCGAAGCCTACTCGGTGGCGTCTGGCAGAACAGCATGTCCGCTGAGGTTTGGGCTCGTGTGCAAGCATGCTGGGACAGATCCGGATGGGATGATGGCGTCTAACTTGTCCGTCAACTCGGACGCCTTGCGGCGTCCGGTCGCTACGCTCCCTCCTGGCGCAAGTCGCCGGTTACGTCTACGTTAAACCTCACATGGCACCGCTCTTGTTCATTGCGATTGCGGGACTCATTTGGGGAGTGGTCCGCATCACGCCTTGGCCCGAATCAGCAGGGGGCCTCCTTGTGACGCAACTTCTCGCCGCAGTTGCAATGCTATTCGGGCCTATCCTTGCCATGGCGTATATTTCCACCGCTCTTACAAGGCGTGCGGTGACCAAAGTCGGCGCTATGTGGTGCCAGGAAAACCAATTCTCGTTGGTTCGGGTTGAGATGCATAAGAATCACTTCGCAGTCGTGTACAAAGATGGAGAAAGGAAGGGGCGCGCGAAGTTTCGCGTGAAGTTCGTCCTGACAACATGGCACGTGCGGGAAGTGATTTGGCTATGACAAGCGCTGTTGACGCGAGGTTTAACTTGTCAATCGACACGGACCCACAACAGCAGGCTGCGGCTTCGCCGCTCATGTTGGTGGTCCGGTCATCTCTACGTTAGCCTGCAGAAATGATTCAGCGTCTCCCTTGCGTCCAATGCGGGGACCTCATTCACCCCGACACAGCTTCGGCGAATGCGGGGCTTTGCATGCCCTGTAAGGGCGGCTATCGCGACCGAATTGAAGAAGGCAAGCGCCAGCGCGAACGCGACCGTGAATATGCGAAAAGCGCGGAATCCTTGTACTGGCAAGACCTCGTGCGACGGGTTCATAAGACTTCCGAAGGTTTCAATGGTCTTCGAGCAGAAGAACAAACGTACTTCGCGGTAAGCTGCCTGATCGGCGAGGTGTACAACGGTGGCTTCGATCAGTTTTTCTCCAACAGCAGTGGGGCGTACTATCTCCTGGCTCTAGATGGTCTCCGAGCTCTTGGTGCCGATACGTGTGCGGCGCTTCTGCTCAAGGCGAAGGAAGTGCTCTTCGTAGACCGCCGGGTTCCAATAGATCGCGAGGAGCGGTTGGAGCTAATGCCAACTTTTAAGGATGAATCGGCCACCGAATGGGCGCAACTCGAACCGCTGGACAAGGCATTTTGGGCGGATCCCGACAAACTAGGCGAACGATGCCAGACCTATGCACATGAGAATCAGTTGTACGCTGCTGGCTAACTGGTCAATCGACGCGGACCCACAACAGCAGGCTGCGGCTTCGCCGCTCATGTTGGTGGTCCGGTCATCTCTACGTTGTGCCGCACGCAAAGCAGCTCTTGCCAGCGCGAATGCCCTTGCCCTACATTCAGCTGAGAAACTTACTAGAAGGGGAAGAGAATGGGTATCTTCGGTTCATTGCTTGGATTCGTTCTGGGCGTAGTAGTTGTCAGGGCTTTTATGCTCGACAACGTGGAGGAACTCGGTTGGCGGATTTTTTGGAGCGAGGTCCAGGGCGGGAGAGCAGGGGAACTCGGTAACGTAGCGAGTTCTGCAACTTTCTTGAAATGCTTTGTCGGTGGCATCGTTGGCGCTGCTTTGGGCGGATTCGTTGGCGAACGAATGGGGGGCGTTCCTACGGACCCGAAAACGGGGCTGCCCCCGCTGAAGGTTGAGACGAAGAAATGCCCCTTCTGTGCCGAGGAAATCATGAAGGAAGCTGTCGTTTGCAAGCACTGCAACCGGGACGTTCCGACTCAAGCGACCTAGCTTTCCAAGCGATGCGCCGAATCCTCGTGACAACGCGCTGGTAGCGTATGGGTCGTCCGGCACAACATGTCAATCGACACGGACCCACAACAGCAGGAGGCGGCGTCGCCGCGTGTGTTGGTGGTCCGGTCATTTCTACGTTAAAGGGCAGAAGAGCATGGGTCTGAGCGCTGGGGCAATTTACGTGTCAGAGGCTGGCGTGGGAAAAGACCTTGCTGAACGCCTTGGTCTCATCAAGCCGGGTAGCGCGCCGGTCAAGCACGCCGAAAAGGGCTTCGACGTGGAGGACGGCCTTCGTATCGGCGCAGCCGACGGCTCATGGAGTTGCATTCTCGGCAGCCCGCATGCGTTGCTGCCTCGCATGGAGCACTTATCGAACGATCTCACCGGGCAGTCGCACGGGCGGAAAATCCTTTTCTGGTTTACGCAGAGTACCTCTGGCGGTGTTGTGTTTGAGATTCATGAGAACGGCACGCTTCTGCGCAAGTGGGTCGAGGCGGAAGGTAAAGTCTTTGAGGACATTGGAGACGCCGTCCCAGAGGAGGGAGGTCTTGTTGACCGCGACACCCACGAGGGCGGGCCACTCCACAGCGAGTGGACAGTGCTTGAACTTGCAGCGAGGATGACTGGAATCTCGGTCGATGAACACTTCGATATGGACGGTCCTGTGTATGCAGCCGCCCCTTAACATGTCAATCGACGCGGACCCACAACATCAGGCTGCGGCTTCGCCGCTTGTGTTGGTGGTCCGGTCATTTTTACGTTATAGCGTGGGGTGAAGGCAGTGGTGTGCGAAGCGTTCACGCGATCGGCTTCGCACCGCATGGATGAAGTCGAGCGTTGCACATCGCTCGTAGCGGCTTCGCTTTTCTGGGGGTTGCATCTCCTCACTCGGGCGAGTCCCGGCACCGGCGCTCAGGCGTTTGCCCGCCGACATCTCCGGCCAGGTCTCGTCTCTTGTCGGCCTTCGCGCCCTGGCCTCATCAAATCGGAGGAGGCGCAGCACTCGGGCGAGTCGGTTTGCCAGGATCCGTGAGGCAAACTATGGTCATGCTTATCGAGCGTCAAACAATGAGCACGTGCACAAAGGCCGGCCTACGCCATAACATGTCAATCGACGCGGACCCACAACAGCAGAAGGCGGCTTCGCCGCTCATGTTGGTGGTCCGGTCATCTTCACGTTAGACCTCGCGTATGCGCCTTTCTGACTCCAAGATTGCTGGCTTGCTCTTCGCCGGAAGCGCACTGGGACCGCTCGGAGTTTGGGCGATTCTCTTGTTCGCGGCGGTGCCGTCGACTCAAACTGCGTTTGACAATGCCCTTGCGATGCTTAGACACGTGTTCACTGATGTTTCTTGGCCCGAGCGTGCGTTCTTCATTCTCCTGGCCATCCTGCCAGTTTACTTTGCGGTTCTCGCGATCCACAGTTGGCGCCGAAATGCGAAGGACCACGCGGGACGCATCTGGAGGTACGCACTGGGATTCATCGCGACTGCTCTAGCGGTCGTGGCTTGCTGGCCCGTAGCTATCATTTCACTCGCGGCAACCTACTATGGGGGTAAGCGTGGCGAGGTCTAACGAATAAGGTTAGATCGCGCTAGCCGCGATCTGAACCGGCTGTTGGACAAGCCCCGGTTCGAGCGCGATGGTGTTGGTTGCCTGGAAACATCTGCGCGAGCCTCACGCCGCATGGTGAGGCCGT
>NZ_RKMB01000031.1 GCF_003797765.1 Ramlibacter sp. WS9
TGCAACGCCGTGCATGGCCGGGCCGCGGCGCGAATAAAGCCCAGGCGCCCGCGGTGGACGGTCTTGCGGCCCAGCGTCGCTTGCGACGCGACCGTCTCATGCTCGCGGCACCTGTTTGAGTCGCAGCGAAGCGGCGGCGAGTTGTGCCGCGCGGGCCGCAAGACCGTCCAGCGCGGGGACTCCGGCAGGAGCTTGCGACAGCAAGCGATGCCGGACGCCGTAGCCATCGCGCCGCGGCCCGGCCATGCACGGCGTTGCCGCGAGGTCTCAGAGCGCATATCTGCCTTTCGGAATTCAGCGAAGAACCTCCTCTTTTCCTCCTCAATCACCAGCCACAGTGACCCCCATCCCAACGCAAACGGAGAATTCGGATGAACGAGCTTTCACTTCGCCGCGCCAGCGCGGCCGCGTCGCGCCGCCGCGCGCTGAGCGCCATCGCCGGCGCAGGCGCGCTCGGTGCGCTTGGCGCTACCGGCCTGCTGGGCCTGTCAGGCTGCGGCGGTGGCGGCGACGAGGCGGAAACGTCGTCGACCACGACCACCAGCACGGGCAGTACCGGCACGACAACCGCCAACACCGGCACCGTCAGCACCAATCCCGCCAGTTGCAGCGTGGTGCCCGAAGAGACCGCGGGCCCGTACCCGGCCGACGGCTCGATGGCCAGCAACACCACCTACAACGTGCTGGCCCTGGCCGGCATCGTGCGATCCGACATCCGCAGCAACATCGGCAGCAGCACCCAGGTCGGCGGCGTGCCGCTGACCCTCACGCTGACCCTGACCAACGCCTCGGCCAGCTGCGCTTCGCTGGCCGGCTACGCCATCTACCTGTGGCACTGCTCGCGCGAGGGCAACTACTCCGTCTACACCACGTCCAACGTCAGCGACAACGCGTTGCGCGGCGTGCAGGAGACCAATGCCAGCGGGCAGGTGACCTTCACCACGATCGTGCCGGGCTGCTACGCCGGCCGCATGCCGCACATGCACCTGGAGGTCTACCCCAGCCTGGCCAAGGCCACGACCGCGTCCAACAAGGTCAAGACCACGCAGCTGGCGTTCCCGACCGAGACGCTGCGCACCGTCTACAGCACGGCCAGCGGCTACACGGCCAGCCTCAACAACCTGGGCAACATCAGCTTCGCGTCCGACAACGTGTTCAGCGACGGCACCAGCCTGGAAATGGTGACGATGGCCGGCAGCGTGAGCGCGGGCTACACGGCGAACATCTCGATCGCGATCGCAGCTTGACCGGCGGCTGGCCGACAATCCGGCTATGCCCCTGCTGACGCTGCAGCGCAAGTTCTTCCTGGCCCTGGCCGCGCTGCTGGCGGCACTGCTGCTGATCTTCACCGGCTCGTCCTGGCTCGGGCTGCAGCGCGGCATCGGCCAGTACGTGGCTGAAATCGAGCTCTCGCGCCTCGACTGGCTGGGCCGCGGCCTGCTGGAGCGCTATGCCAAGCAAGGCAGCTGGCAATTTCTCAAGGACGATCCCGATGCCTGGCATGCGGTGCAAATGTCGGCATTGGGCGATCGAGGGCCACGTGGTGCGCGGGCCTCGCTGCACGATGACCGGCCTGGCGGTCCACCGCCACCGCCGCAGGGCGCCGGAGCGCGCGGGCCGGACACGCGCGGCCCGGAACCCGGGCCCATGATGCGACCGCAGCTCGACGTGCTGCCGGGCCGTTTCGCACCGCCGCCGCCGCCCGACATGCCCGGCGATCCACGTGCTCGGGCAGACAACATCTACAACCGTTTGGCGGTGTTCGACGCCCACGAGACGCGCCTGGCCGGCAACGCGATCGGCTGGCCGGGCGCCGTGAAGATGCCGCTGCAGCACGACGGCCGCACCGTCGGCTACCTGGCGTTGGCGCCGCTGGCCGGGGTGCAGACCGACGCCGACCGGGCCTTCGTCGCGCAGCAGTCGGGCTTCGTGATGATGGCCGGCGCCGCCGGGCTCGTGCTCGCGCTGCTGCTCTCCTGGCTGCTCGCGCGGCGCTGGTTGCGCCCGCTGGCACGTCTCACCGATGGCGCGCAAGCCGTTGCGCAAGGCCGATTCGAAACGCGCCTGCCGGTGCAGGGGAACGATGAACTGGCGAGCCTCACGCAGTCGTTCAATCTCATGGCCGAGCAACTTGCCGCGGTGGAAAATTCGCGCCAACGCTGGCTGTCAGACGTGGCGCATGAATTGCGCACGCCCATCACGGCGCTGCGCGCCGAGATCGAGGCGCTTCAGGACGGCGTGCGCCGCTTCGACGACGGCACGGCGCAGCGGCTGCACCGGCAGGTGATGCGGCTGGGCACGCTGGTGAACGACCTGCGGTTGACGCTGGACGACGGCTATTCGGTTTCGGCGCAGGCCCGCACGCCCGTCCGGCCGGTCGCGCTGCTGGCGGAGGCGGCCGACGACATGCGGGAGCGCTTCACGCAGGCCGGGCTCGCACTCGACATGGAATCTGTTTTGGCGCTCGTGGCCGGCGAGAACCCCACGATGCCGGGTGATGCGGTGCGGCTGCACCAGGTGTTCGTCAACCTCCTGGAAAACTCGCTGCGCTACACGCTTGCCGGCGGCACGCTGCGGTTGCGGGCGGACGTCGAAGTCACGGGGAATTCGCGCTTGCTGCTGATCTGCTTCGACGACAGCGCGCCCTGCCCGGCGCCGCAGGATATCCCTCGCCTGTTCGAGCGCTTCTTCCGCGCCGAGGCGTCGCGCAGCCGCGAATCGGGTGGTTCGGGCCTGGGCCTCGCGATCTGCAAGTCCATCGTCGAGGCGCACGGCGGGCAGATCGCTGCCGCGGGTTCCGCGCTGGGCGGATTGCAGGTGTGCCTGCGCTTTCCCCTGGGGGACACGAAGTGAGCAAAGGCTGCGTGCTGGTGGTGGAAGACGACGCCGACATCGCATCGGTGTTGGTCGACTATCTGCAGCGGGACGGTTTCCGCACGCAACAGACTGGCGATGGCGCACAGGCGCTGGCGATGATCCAACGGTCACCGCCACAGCTGGTGCTGCTGGACGTGATGCTGCCGGGCCTGGACGGCATGGAGGTGCTCAAGGCGCTGCGTCGCGACAGCAGCGTGCCTGTGATCATGATCACCGCGCGGGTGGAAGAGGTGGACCGGCTGCTGGGCCTGGAGCTGGGCGCGGACGACTACGTTTGCAAGCCGTTCTCGCCGCGCGAAGTCCTGGCGCGAGTCAAGACCGTGCTGCGCCGCGTGCTGCCGGCAAGTGAGCGAGCCGAGCCGCCGCTGGTGCTGGATGCGCAGCGCTGGCAGGCGTCACTGCGCGGCCGGGCGCTGGAGCTGACGCGAACGGAATTCCAGTTGCTGCAGGTGCTGGCACGCCAGCCGGGCAGGATCTACTCGCGCGCGCAGCTTCTGGCGCTGGCGTATCCGGATGCACTGGACACCAGCGAGCGCGCCATCGACAGCCACGTCAAGAACCTGCGGCGCAAGTTCGCGGCGCTCGATCCGGGACACGAGTGGCTGCGGGCGGTCTACGGCGTCGGCTTCGCGCTGGAGCCGCCGGCGGATTCAGCGTGACTTCAACGCGGCCTTGACAACCTTGAGGTCCATGCCGTACATGTCGGCGAATTCCTCGGGCGTCTTGCCGCTCGCTTCGTATGCGCGGCGCACGGCTTCACGCTTGGCCGTCTGTTCGGCCAGCTCGGCGAAGGCCTCATCGAGCACGGCAATCGACAACTCGTCCTTGGCGTTGACGCGCTCGGTGAACTCGTCGCGCGAAAGGCCGGAGGCTTCGATCGCCACGACCAGGCGGGAACGCACCCACGGCCGCAGATCTTCCTTGGAGCGGGCCTGGCGGCGGCGGAACACTTCCATGATGGCGTGGTGCACGTGCTCGGGCGCGACATCCTCGACCGGCTCGCCGCTCAGGTCATGCCGCTTGTGGCCGGCGGCCACGGCCTCCAGGTAACGCGTCGATCGGGCGTGCAGGCCCAGCGCGACCTTGAGGTCTTCCTTCTTGAAGTCCTCCGGGTGCGCCGCCAACAGTTCCTGGTACACGCCCAGCTTGAGCGGCAGGAAACGCGCGCCGAACATCTTGGGGTAGAGCTGGAACAGGCGCTCCAGCACGGCGAAAGCAGCGTCGCGCGGGGGCCGGGCTGCCTTGGCCTTGCCGGCCTTGGCGCCCTTGGTCTCGGCCGTTTGCGGCTGATCCGCCTCTGGCTGGGCCGTTTCGAGCGGGGCGTCGGGGGCCGGCGCGTCCTGCGGCGGGCTGTCGGAAATCGGGGAATCGGTCATCGGGGAATCGTGGTCGAAGAATCGGGTCGGACAGGGGCAATCACTGGAGCCCAGACTGTACGCACTTTCGGGGGCAGAATCCCAAGCCATGAAAATCGAAAAAGACACCGTCGTCACCCTCCACTTCAAGGTGGCCGAACCCAATGGCAAGCTCATCGAGCAGAGCAAGGACCCGATGGTCTACCTGCACGGGGGCTACGAGAACACCCTGCCCAAGATCGAGGAGGCGCTGGACGGCCAGGAAGCGGGCTTCCAGGTCACACTGCAGCTGAAGCCCGAAGACGCCTTCGGCGAGCGCGACGAAGCCTTGGTACGCACCATCCCCAAGAGCGAATTCCCGCCCGGCGTGAAGGTGGGCGGCCAGCTGGAAGGGCGCACCGACGACGGCACACCGCATGTTTTCCACGTGATGAAGATCAAGGGCGACACGGTTCACCTGGACGGCAACCACCCGCTGGCGGGCAAGGAGCTGAAGTTCCAGCTCAAGGTGACGGGCGTGCGCGCCGCCACGGCCGAAGAGATCGAGCACAAGCACGTCCACGGCGAGCACGGACATCACCACTGAGGCCGATGGGAGTACGTTGCGCTTCCGAGCGCAGAACCCAAGTCTGTGTTCGGCACACGCCAAGGCGACGCATCCAGTTGTGTCGAGGCTTTTAGTGTGTTGCAATCAAAAAGTGCACTGGCGGACTCTTTAGCTGACGCAGCTCGGCATGTTCAGCTCGAAAGACAAGAATGAGAATTCACTCGATCAAGATCAGAAACTGGAAGAATTTCACCGACGCTGATGTTTCCTTGAGCAGCCGCACTTTTATTGTTGGCGCTAACGCATCGGGAAAGTCGAACTTTCTGGACATCTTTAGGTTCTTGCGCGATGTTGCGAACAGCAGTGGTGGCGGGCTCCAAAAGGCACTAAAGGATCGTGGAGGCATGAGTAAGGTCCGATCTCTAGCGGCTCGCAGAGATCCAAACATCTTGCTCGATTTGAAGTTCACGGAGGACGGTGATTCAATTTGCTGGCGATATGTTCTTGAAATTAGCCAGGAGACGGCCGGCAAACGTCGGCCGGTTGTCAAGAGAGAAGTCGTTTACGGCGACAACCCGGATACTCCGCTACTGGATCGGCCAACACCCGAGGATCGGCAAGATCCGGAACGACTGACTCAAACAAATCTGGAGCAGGTGAACAGCAATCACGAGTTTCGACCCATTGCTGATTTTTTTGGCAAGACCGTCTACTTGCACCTGGTTCCCCAGTTGCTCAAGTATGCGGAAGGCCTAAGCGGTCACTACCTGGAGAATGACCCGTTTGGACAAGGCTTCTTAGATCGCATTGCGTCGGCCACTGAGCGCAGAAGAAAAAAGCGGTTAACCAAGATTCAGGAGGTTCTAAAAAAGGCCGTGCCTCAGCTTGAGGAGCTTCAATTTGAGCGAGATCCTTCAAACGGGAAGCCACACCTAAAGGCCAAATACGCCCACTGGCGAGTTAACGGAGCGTGGCAGCGTGAAGAGCAATTCTCCGATGGAACGCTTCGATTGATCGGCCTCTTTTGGGTACTTCAAGAAGATCCTGGGTTGCTACTCCTGGAAGAGCCTGAGCTCTCGCTTAACGCCAAGATTGTTAGTTTTCTTGCACCGTTCATCTACAAACTACAAGGCAAGGGACAAGTTCTCGTAACTACGCATAGTCATGACTTGCTGGCCGACGAAGGCATTTCGCTTGACGAAGTTGTCTTGCTAGAGCCTTCAACGGATGCGACCAAGATCCGGCCCGCGAAAGACTTGACCGATGTGGTTGCGCTTGTCGAGGGGGGGTTGAGTTTGGGACCGGCGATCTTGCCTCACGCCGCGCCCCCTGAGATCGATTCCCTCGCCAGTGTTTAAGCAATGAGTCCCATCGCTCTTGTCGCCGAAGACAAGCTTACTCAGGCCGTTCTACAAAAATGTATCCGTGAAATTCTCCCGAATCACTGGATTGTTCGTAGTGAAGTGAAGGGCGGAAGGGGGAATGTGCAGCGCGAGTTGGCGGCATATGCCAATCTTTCGAAAAAAATGCCCGTCTTGGTGGGGGTGGACCTAGATGGGGACGAATGCGCACCCGGCCTTCTCGCCAAATGGGATCAAGCTGAAAACTTGCTGGTGCGAGTCGCCGTCAAGGAGATCGAGTCGTGGGTTCTTGCCGACCGTAGACGCTTGGCAACCTTCCTCGATGCCCCACCAAATAGCCTACCCACAAATCCAGAGCAACTGCAGGATCCAAAATTGGAGTTATTGAAACTGGCAAGGGCGCACGCCGGGACCGAATTGAGAGGAGACTTGGTACCCAGAAATTTCGGGCAATACCCCCGTATCGGTCCAGCCTATAACCTGCGGATGTGTAGTTTTGTGGAGGCGAGGTGGCGCCCCCGCGTGGCCATGGGACACTCGAACAGCCTCTCTCGCGCCATTGCCGCGATGGAAAGAATTGGCGCTGCGTAGCTCATAGCGATTCGAGCTGCGGGCCTTTACCGCAGGGTGATTGTCCTGCCCATAGGCCGCAGCGTCCCAGGGCCCCGGCCTTTTGGCTCGGGCGCCCGCCCTCATCTGCAGCGGATGCCTTTTCCTCAATCCACCGGAGTGCCGCCCATGACCAGCCCCATCCTCAGCATCAAGCCGCTCGGTTTCCCGTGGGAAACCGTGGACCCGTTCCTGTTCTGCGCCTATCACGACGACGCGTACCCGGCGGGCGACGAGGCGTTGGCGCCTGCGGTGTCGCTGGACGGCCGCGACATCGGGCAGGACTTCAGCCGCAAGGACGGCTGGAGCATGTACCACGGCGACACCGTGCCCGGCTTTCCGGGCCACCCGCACCGCGGCTTCGAGACCGTGACGGTCGTGCGCAAGGGCCTCATCGACCACTCCGATTCGCTGGGCGCCACCGCGCGCTTCGGCCAGGGCGATGCGCAATGGCTCACCGCCGGCGGCGGCGTTGTTCATTCGGAAATGTTCCCGTTGCTCAATCGCGAGGAGCCCAATCCGCTGGAGCTGTTCCAGATCTGGCTGAACCTGCCGGCGAAAAACAAGATGGTGCCGGCGCATTTCACGATGTTCTGGTCGGGCGACATCCCGCAACTGACGGCGAAGGACGAGGCCGGGCGCACGACCGTCGTGTCCACTGTCGCAGGTGAGCTCGAAGGCGCGGGCAAGCCGCTGGCGCCGCCACCCGACTCCTGGGCGGCGCAGCCCGGCGCCGACGTCGCGATCTGGACCCTGCGCATGGAGCCCGGTGCCCAATGGACGCTGCCGGCCGCCAAGGGCCAAGGCACACGCCGCACGCTGTATTTCTTCAAGGGCGCCACCGCCACCGTGGGTGGGCAGGCGGTGCACGGCCCGGTGGCCATCGAAGTGCGCGGCGACGTGCCGGTCGAACTGGTCAACGGCGAAGTGCAAGGCGAGTTCCTGCTGCTGCAGGGCAAGCCGATCAGCGAGCCTGTCGTGCAGTACGGCCCGTTCGTGATGAACACGCAGGCCGAGATCATGCAGGCGATGCAGGACTACCGCCGCACGCAGTTCGGCGGCTGGCCCTGGCCCGACCAGGCGCCGGTGCACGGGCGCGAGGCGAAGCGGTTTGCCCGGCACCCGGGCGGGCGTGAGGAAGCGCCGCGCAGTTAGGGTGCGGTCGGCGGGGCGAGCTGGTCCCGCCGCGCCAACGTCGGAAAGAAGTGCCTCCAGCACAGCGCTACCAGCACGGTGCCGATGCCGCCCGCCACCACCGAGCCCACCGGCCCCAGCAGCGCCGCCGTTGCGCCCGATTCGAATTCGCCCAGCTGGTTGCTGGCGCCGATGAACACGCTGTTGACGGCGGAGACCCGCCCGCGCATTGCATCCGGCGTCTCCAGCTGCACCAGCGTCTGGCGAATGACGATGCTCACCATGTCGGCACTGCCGGAGACGGCCAGCGCAACCATCGACAGCACGAAACTGGTCGACAGGCCGAACACCACCATGCACACGCCGAACACCGCCACCGAGATCAGCAGGGTGCGCCCGATGCGGCGGCGCAGTGGCCAGCGGCTGAGCACAACGGAAATGATGACCGCGCCCAGCGCCGGCGCGCTGCGCAGCAGCCCGAGGCCCTGCGGCCCCACGTGCAGGATGTCCTTGGCGAACATCGGCAGCAGCGCCACGGCGCCGCCCAACAACACCGCGAACAGGTCCAGCGAGACGGCGCCCAGCATCACCTTGTGGCGCCAGATGAATCCGACGCCGGCCAGCAAGGTGGCCAGGCTGACGGGCTCGCGCGGCTGCACGACGTGGATGTAGCGCAGCCGCACGATCATCAGACTGCTGGTGGCCAATAGCAGGGAGCCCAATGCGTAGACCTTGTCGACACCGGCCAGGAAGACGAGCCCGCCCAGTGCGGGACCGCCGATGATCGCGACCTGGATGCCCGCGGAACTGAATGCCGTCGCGCGCTGCAACAGCGCCAGTGGCACGACCTGCGGCGTCAACGCGAGCTGCGCCGACATCTGGAATGCTCGCACCGAGCCGAAGACCAGCGACACGCCGAGCAGCAGTTCGCGCGACGCCCATTGGCCGCGGCTCGCCGCGGTGAGCACCAGTGACGCGATGCAGGACACGGCGAGGCAACACGCGACGATGCGGCCCCGATGGTGACGATCGACCACATGACCGGCCCACAGCGTGAGCGCCAGCGCGGGCACGAACTGGTACAGGCCGATCAACCCCAGGTCCCACGCGCTGCCGGTCAGGTCGTACATCTGCCAACCCAACGCCACCATGATCATCTGGTTGGCGGTGGTGCCCGCCAGCCGCGCCGTCCACAGCCGCATGAAGGCGCGCTGCGCCATCAGGTCGCGGAAGGTGGGGTCGGAGAAAGTGCCCATGAGATTGGTGTTCGGCCGTCAAAGAAAAAACGCGCCGCAAGGCGCGTTTTTTCGCTGGGTTCCGGTGAGGTCTTTACTTTGCGACGACGCGCACCATCTCCAGGCACTTGTTGGAGTAGCCCCATTCGTTGTCATACCAGGACACGAGTTTCACGAACGTGCCGTCCAGCGCGATGCCGGCGTCGGCGTCGAAGATGGAGGTGCGCGCATCGCCACGGAAATCGGTGGCGACCACCTTGTCCTCGGTGTAGCCCAGCACGCCCTTGAGCGCACCTTCGGATTGCGCCTTGAATTCGGCGCAGATTTCCTTGTAGCTGGCTTCCTTCACCAGTTCCACCGTCAGGTCGACCACCGACACGTCGGAGGTCGGCACGCGGAAGCTCATGCCCGTGAGCTTCTTGTTCAGCTCGGGGATCACGACGCCGACGGCCTTGGCCGCACCGGTCGACGAGGGGATGATGTTTTCCAGAATGCCGCGGCCGCCGCGCCAGTCCTTGTTGCTCGGGCCATCCACGGTCTTCTGCGTTGCGGTGGCGGCGTGCACGGTGGTCATCAGGCCGCGCTTGATGCCCCATTTGTCGTTCAGCACCTTGGCCAGCGGCGCCAGGCAGTTGGTCGTGCACGAGGCGTTGGAGATGATGGCCTCGCCCTTGTACGTCTTGTCGTTCACGCCGAACACGAACATCGGCGTGTCGTCTTTCGACGGGGCCGAGATGATGACCTTCTTGGCGCCGGCGGCCAGGTGCTTGCCCGCGCCTTCCTTGTCGAGGAACAGGCCGGTCGATTCGATCACGATGTCGGCGCCGACTTCGTTCCACTTGAGGGCCGCAGGGTCGCGCTCCTGCGTCAGGCGGATCTTCTTGCCGTTGACGATCAGCGTGTTGCCTTCGACCGAGACCTCACCCTTGAAGCGGCCGTGCACGCTGTCGTACTGCAGCATGTAGGCGAGGTAGTCGGGCTCGAGCAGGTCGTTGATGCCGACGATCTCGATGTCACTGAAATTCTGCACTGCCGAACGCAGGACGTTGCGGCCGATGCGCCCGAAACCGTTGATGCCGATCTTGATGGTCATGATGAATTGCTCCAGGAAAAAATCTACAGGTCAATCTTGCCGCATGGCACAGAGACGGTCATGGTGTCACCCAGAATGGCGTTCTGGCTTTTGGCCGGCAAGTCTAAAACTAGCGTCGACAACCAATCGAGGAATGCACGGCGGGCTGGCACTTCAGAGCCAACCTCGCCAACTTCATTGCGGTAGATGGGCTGCCAATAGCGCAATCGCACATCGAACGGACAACCCATTCCATCCAAACTGAAAAAAACCGGCATCGCCGTCGCATTTCTCGCGGCGCGAACAAAGGTCAGCAGCGAGATGTCTTTCAGCAGCTTTTTCTCACCGTCATCCATTCGAAAATTGAACTGCTGGAAAGCGAGCAGGGGCTTGCCGTCCCAGCACGTTAGTCGGTAATCTTCTGCAAAGCGCCTTACGGCTTCCGCCAACTCGGGATACGGGCTCGGATCCGGAAATGTCACTTGGGGCTTTTCGTTCACCGCCGTGAACAAGACATTCGCCAATACACTTCCCTGCCGACCTTCTCGGCCTGCTTTGCTCGGGTAGATGGGCTTGCTCCCCGGTTCCAAATGCTGCACGCAGTGCGCAATTTTCGGGGTTCCCGACGGTGATCGGGCGATAGTCCAAGCGACCTTTCGACCATCGTTGGGCACAAACACAAACTCTTGCTCAAGACGAACCGCCGGTTCGTGGGACTTTGCGCACGGAAGTCGGAGACGTAGTGCATATTCGTGAACGGCACTCACCAATTCAACCGAAGCTTCGCCGGAATGCACTTTGATCTTCGGTGCCAAATCTTGCGTCGCGAACTCCATCTCGATATTGACTGTCCCGCCTTCTTTGCGCTTGTATGCCTCTTCGGGATACATTGGCTTCGCCTGGGGTCCGTCAAGCGATCGGAGGCAATCACCGGCGAAAGACGGCACTGCTGTGAGCTCGCTTGCGGCACAAACAACTGAGGCGAGCGCCCACCAGAGCGTGACAACCGTGGACGCGCCCCGCAAGTTCATTTGGCCAAAACCGCCCGCACCGTGTCGGCGACATTCTCCGGCGTGAAGCCGAAATGCTTGAACAGCACGCTCGCCGGGGCCGACTCGCCATAGGTGTCGATGCCGACGACGGCGGCGCAGCCGTACTTCCACCAGTAGTCGGTCACGCCCATCTCGACGGCGATGCGCGGCACACCGGCCGGCAACACGCTGGTCTTGTACGCAACGCTCTGGCGGTCGAAGGCACTGGTGCTGGGCATGGACACCACGCGCACCGCGATCTGCTGCGCGGCGAGCAGCTCTTGCGCCTTCAGCGCGAGCTGCACTTCGGAACCGGTCGCGATGATCACGGCTTGCGGCTTCTTATTGCCCAGGCCCACTTCGCTCGGCTCGGCCAGCACATAGGCGCCCTTGCTGATGTCGTCGAGGGCCGCTTTCGGCGCGTAAGGCAGGTTCTGGCGCGACAGCAGCAACGCCGTCGGGCGGTTCACGTTTTGCAGCGCGACGGCCCAGGCCACCACTGTTTCGGCGGTGTCGCCCGGACGCCAGACGTCCAGGTTGGGGATGAGGCGCAGGCTGGCGGCGTGCTCAATCGACTGGTGGGTCGGGCCGTCTTCGCCGAGGCCGATGGAGTCGTGCGTGAAGACATGGATCACGCGCTTCCTCATCAGCGCGGCCATGCGGATCGCGTTGCGGCTGTAGTCGCTGAAGGTGAGGAAGGTGCCGCCGTAAGGGATGTAGCCGCCGTGCAGCGCAACGCCGTTCATCACCGCGGCCATGCCGAATTCGCGCACGCCGTAGTTGATGTGGCGGCCGATCTTGCCGTCTTCGCCGCGCTTGACATCGCCGGCCAGGTCGAAGCGCAGCGGCGCCGTGCTCTTCGTGTTGGTGAGGTTGGAGCCAGTCAAGTCGGCCGAGCCGCCCAGCATTTCCGGCAGGGCGGCGGTGTAGGCTTCCAGCGCGATCTGCGAGGCCTTGCGCGAGGCGACAGTCTCGGCCTTGGAGTGCGCGGCGATGGCGGCGTCGACGGCGACTTGCGCGAAGTTCTTGGGCAGCTCGCCCTTCATGCGGCGCGTGAATTCGGCGGCGAGTTCCGGGTGAGCGCCGGCGTAGGCGGTGAAACGCTTGTCCCATTCGGCTTGTGCGGCCACGCCGCGCGCCTTGGCGTCCCACTCGCGGTACACCTCTTGCGGCACGACGAAGGGCTCGTGCGGCCAGCCCATGGCTTCGCGCGTGAGCTTGACTTCTTCCGGGCCCAGCGCTTCGCCGTGCGCCTTGGCGGTGTTGGCGCGGTTCGGGCTGCCCTTGCCGATATGGGTCTTGGCGTCGATCAGCGTGGGCTTGTCGGCGCTGCGGCGGGCCTCGGCGATGGCGCGGTCCACTGCGGCGACGTCATGGCCGTCGATCGGGCCGATCACATTCCAGCCGTACGCCTTGAAGCGGGCGGGCACATCGTCGATGAACCAGGGTGCGACCTGGCCGTCGATGGAGATGCCGTTGTCGTCATACACGGCGATCAGCTTGTTCAGCTTCCAGGCGCCGGCCAGCGCGCAGGCTTCGTGGCTGATGCCTTCCATCAGGCAGCCGTCGCCCAGGAAAACGTAGGTGTTGTGGTCGACGACAGTGTGGCCGTCGCGGTTGAATTCCGCGGCCAGCAGCTTTTCAGCGAGCGCCATGCCCACGGCATTGGTGATGCCCTGGCCCAGCGGGCCGGTGGTGGTTTCGACGCCGGGGGTGATGCCCACCTCGGGGTGGCCCGCCGTCTTGCTGTGCAGCTGCCTGAAGTTCTTCAGCTCGTCGATGGGCAGGTCGTAGCCCGTGAGGTGCAACAGCGCGTAAATCAGCATCGAGCCGTGGCCGTTCGACAGCACGAAACGGTCGCGGTCGAACCAACTCGGGTCCGTCGGGTTGTGCTTGAGGTGATTGCCCCACAGCGCCACAGCGATGTCGGCCATGCCCATGGGGGCGCCTGGGTGACCCGAATTGGCCGCCTGGACCGCGTCCATGGCCAGGGCCCGAATGGCATTCGCCATGTTGCTGCGAATGGCTTCTGCCACGGGGAAATCGTTGACCATGGGGACGGCTCCGGGGGGTGTATCAGGGGAAACCCGAGATTTTACTTGCTGGCCGGAGCCCCGTCGGTTTGTACCGGATCCGTGCCCGCTCTTCGTCTACAGTGATGCCAATGCAAGGTCTCCACCTCACCGCCGATCTCTACCAGTGCCGCTGCGACGCCGCCTGGCTGACGGACGCGTCCAAGCTGGGCGAGTGGTGCTTGCAGGCGGTGCAGACGTCCGGCCTGCAGGCGGTGAATCAGTTGTTCCACACCTTTCCCGGCACAGACCGCGGCCCCGGAGGGGTCACGGCCACGGTTCTGCTGGCCGAATCGCACCTGTGCCTGCACACGTGGCCCGAGCAGAAATCCGTGACGGTCGACGTCTATGTCTGCAATTTCGGCGGCGACCATTCGGCGAAGGCGCGCGGCCTGATGTCGGCGCTGGTGGACCGGTTCCTGCCCGAGTGGACGGAGCAGCGGTCGCTGGATCGGGGTAGCGACGACGCATGATGGGAGCGATGCAATGACCGGCGCGAGAGCCATGATCATGGCCGCCGGCCGCGGGGAGCGCATGCGCCCCCTCACGGACGACTGCCCCAAGCCGCTGCTGAAGGTGCGCGGCAAGCCGCTGATCCAGTACCACATGGAGGCGCTCAAGACTGGCGACGTGGGCCGCGTGGTCATCAACACCGCGTGGCTGGGCGAACAGATCGAGCACTTCGCGACGACCACCGAGGGCTTGCCCGAGGTCGCGTGGTCACGCGAGGGCCAGGATTTTGGCGGCGCGCTCGAAACCGCGGGGGGAATTGCCCGGGCCTTGCCGTTGCTGGACGACGTGTTCTGGGTCACCGCCAGCGACAACTTCGTGCCCGGCTTTCGTTTCGACCCTTCGGCCTTCCAGGCGTTTGCCGACAGCGACAAGCTGGCTCACCTCTGGCTCGTGCCCAACCCCCCGCACCACCCGCGCGGCGATTTCGGGCTGGCGAATGGCCTGGCCATCAACGACGCCCCGACGCGCTACACCTACAGCAGCATCGCGCTGTACCGGCGGGCGTTCTTCGCCTCTCTGCCGTTCGGCAACCCGGAGGGGCTGAAAGTCCAGCTCGTCACGCTCCTTCGCGAAGCGATGGACAATGGACGGGTCAGCGCCGAAATCCACTCCGGCCCTTGGACCGACGTCGGTACCCCCGAAAGACTTGCCCAACTGAACGCACCATGACCAACGCCACACCTGTTTCCCTGTACGCCCAGCGCCGCGCGCGCGTCGCCGCCCAACTCGGCAAGGACGGCCTCGCCGTCATCCCCACCGCGCCCGAACGCCAACGCAACCGCGACAGCGATTTCATCTATCGCCACGACAGCTACTTCTACTACCTCACCGGCTTCACCGAGCCCAATGCGACGCTGGTGATCACCGGCGACGGCAAGAGCACGCTGTTCTGCGCGTCCAAGGATTTGGAACGCGAGATCTGGGACGGCTTCCGGCTTGGCCCCGAAGCCGCACCGGCGGGCTTGGGTGTCGACACCGCGCATTCCATCGACGAGCTAGATGCGCAGATGCCCAAGCTGCTGGAAAACCGCGACGCGGTCTGGTACCCGTTCGCCATTCACGAAGGCCTGGAGTCGCGCGTCGGCGACTGGCTGAACAAGGTTCGCGCGCGCGTTCGCTATGGCGCGCTGTGCCCTGAGCAGCAGCGCGACCTGTGCGCCGTGCTGGACGAGATGCGCCTGGTGAAAGACGCGCAAGAGCAGGACACCATGCGCCGCGCCGCGCAGATCAGCGCCCGTGGCCACGTCCGAGCGATGAAGTTGGCGGCCCGGATGCTGCGCGAAGGCAAGGATGTGCGCGAATACCACCTGGACGCGGAGCTGCTGCACGAATTCCGCATGGGCGGCTCGCAGTACTCGGCCTATGGCGCCATCGTCGCCGCCGGTGCCAACGCCTGCGTTTTGCACTATCGCGCCGATGCGGCGCCGATTCGCGATGGCGAGCTGGTGCTGATCGACGCGGGCTGCGAGCTCGACGGCTACGCGAGCGACATCACCCGCACCTTCCCTGCCAACGGCAAGTTCACCGGGCCGCAGCGCGCGCTGTACGACCTCGTGCTCGCCTCGCAGGAAGCCGCGATCGCCGCGACCAAGGCTGGTGCCCGCTTCATCGATCCGCACGAGGCGACGGTGAAGGTGCTGGCGCAAGGCATGCTGGACGTCGGCCTGCTGGACAAGAACAAGGTCGGCACCGTGGACGACGTGATCGAGAAGCGCGCCTACTTCCAGTTCTACATGCACCGCACCGGCCATTGGATCGGCATGGACGTGCACGACTGCGGCAGCTACGTCGAACCCTCGCAAGTGGGCGAGGTGAGCGAGCGCAAGGACCCGTTGTCGGGCGAGTTGATCAAGAACCGGCCCAGCCGCGTGCTCAAGCCGGGCATGGTGCTCACCATCGAACCGGGCATCTACGTTCGCCCCGCCGAAGACGTGCCCGAGCAGTTCCACAACATCGGCATCCGCATCGAAGACGACGCCATCGTGACCGAGACGGGCTGCGAGCTGATTTCGCGCGGCGTGCCGGTGAAGGCGGACGAGATCGAAGCGTTGATGCGTGCCTGACGCGGGGCGCCGCCGCTAACGCAAGCCCGCCCTGTACTTGTCCAGCATCTTGGCGCGCAACTCTTCGTCGGTCGGCGAGGGTGCCGGAGCCGGTTCGGCCGTGCGCGCCGCCGCGGGGGCGCCTGCCTTGGCACCCGCTGCCGGCGCCTGAACGTCGGTGTGGCTGCTGGCACGTGGCCCGAAGAGCTTGCTTTGCACGTAGACGGCGTACTCGCGCAGCCGCTCGTCCTTGCTCAGCAAGGCCTGCTGAATGACTTCGATCGCGTAAGGCCGGCTCGTCAGGAACTCGTTCACGTCGAGAACCCGGCCGAACTCCCGCTTCAGCGGAATGACCATCCGCACGAGGTAGTTCATGATGTCGGAGTCGGGCTCGGCCATGCTCATGGTCATTGTGCGTTTAGCTCCGCCTTCAAGCGCCTGAAATCATCTCGCCGTGCTGGGCGATGTCCAGGCCGAGCCGCTCTTCTTCCTCGGTGACGCGCAGACCGGCCAAGGGCTTGACGAGGAGCAGGATCAACCAAGTCGCGACACCGGCATAGGCCATCACCGAAAGGGCGCCAAGGAGGTTGGTGGCCACCGACGCCGTCACCGGCGCAATTTCCTTCAGCGCGAAAACCGGCGTCAGCACCGTGCCGACCAGGCCGCCCACGCCGTGCAGGGCGAATACGTCGAGCGTGTCGTCGATGCCGGTAACCTTCTTGAAGCGGGTGACGGCAAAGTAGCAGGCGACGCTCCCGGCGACACCGATCAAGCCGGCGCCCAGTGGGCCCACATAGCCTGACGCGGGCGTGACCGCCACCAGGCCGGCAATGGCGCCGGTCGCCATGCCCAACACGCTGAACTGCCCACGCTGGACGAATTCGCACAGGCCCCACACGAAGGCCGCCACGCAGGCCGCCACCTGCGTGGCGAGCAGCGCGCCGGCTGCCCGGGAACCGGCCTCGAAAGCGGACCCGGCGTTGAATCCGAACCATCCGGCCCACAACAGCCCGGCGCCGATGACGGTCACCAGCACGTTGTGCGGCACCATGGGCTCCCTCCCGAAGCCGCGTCGCGGGCCGACGAATTTGGCCGCCACCAGACCGCTGGCGCCCGCGGCGATGTGCACCACTGTGCCGCCCGCAAAATCCATGTGCCCCATTGCGGCCAGCCAGCCGGTGGGTTGCCATATCCAGTGGGCGACGGGCGCATAGACCAGGATGGTCCAGAACGCCGCGAAGAAAATGGTGGCACTCATGCGCAGCCGCTCCACGGTCGCGCCAATGATGAGGGCGAAGGTAATGATGGCGAAGGCCAACTGGAAGAGGAAGAACACCGATTCGGGCACGGTGGGCGCCGAGGGATGCGCGCCGACATGCGGGCCGATCAAGCCTTCGGCCAGGACCCGGTTGATGCCGCCAACCCACCCGTTGCCATTGGTGAATGCCAGCGAATAGCCAATGATGGTCCAGGCGAGCGTGACCACGGTGGTCGCGCAGAAGGTGTGCGCCACCACGGACAACGCATTCTTCGTGCGGAGCATGCCGCTGTAGAAGAGCATGATGCCCGGGATGGTCATCAACAAGACCAGGACGGTGGATATGAGCATCCAGGCCGTGTCGCCCCCGTTGAACTTGGTTGCCGCAGGGACTTGGGTAGCGGCGGTTTGCGCCGTTGCCAGATCCGTGGAAAGGCAAGCTAGCAAAGCCGCCGTGGCGCCGATGCATCGGAAGGTCGTGCGAACCATTGAAATGTCTCCTCCGGGACAGCCTTTTCGCCATCGCCATTGATCTGCCCTCTGAACGGCGAGTATACGTTCGGCTACACGTGCAAACCAAACTACTGCGACCAGCCGACCGGTCGGTAGCGCCGGTTCCCGCCGGCGTTACGCCTCCGCGAACCCGAGCACTCGTTCCACCCACCGCGGCCGCAGCACCGTGTGCAGCTGCATCTGCCGCGCCATGACCGAAGCCACCAGGCGCGGGCCGCCCTCTTGCGCATCGGCGGCGTCGATCAGGAGCGCGAGGTCGGCCATGAACACGGCCTGGCGGAAGTTGTCCAGGCAGCGCGTGTAGCGCTCCAGCACCTTGTGGGACGGCACGGCGTGGCCGCCTTCACGCACGCGCTGGTTCACGCGCTGCAGCAGCCGGCGGGGCTCGTCGAGCGCGAGTGCGTACAACACGACCTCGAAGCCAAGCGTGCGCGCTTGCGCGATCAAAGCCACGCGCGACGGATGCGAAAACGCAGTTTCCGTTGCGAAGGACCGGCCTTCTTGCAGCAGCTCTTGCCGTTGGGCGTCGGCCCAGGCGCGCGCCGCGCGCATGCGGGTGCCTGGGTCCAGGATGTGCTGCATCTGCCCTGCCTCGTGCGCCTGCGCGTCGACGAACGGAAGCGCCGGGTAGCGCGGGGCGACCAGGTATTGATACAGCATCGACTTGCCCGCGCCGTGGGGGCCGGCGATCAGGTGCAGGACCGGCATCGAATGGCGACGCGCGGATCAGGCGGCTTTGCGCGGCTTGCGCTGGGCGGCCTTGCCCTTGTTGGTGGCTGCGGCCTTCTCCGCGCGCGCCGACAGCGCGCCCGATTTGGCCAGCGCCATCACGTGGCCGTGCAATTCGTCCAGTTCCAGCGACAGCGGCTGCGCGGCCGGCGGGTTGACCTGGTAGACGGCCCGCTCCTGCCGCGCGATCAGCGCATGGCTGTCGCTGGTGGTGAGCCCCGCGTGCTCCAGCGCCTTGCCGAGCGTCGCCCAGTATTCGATCTGGCTGGCGACGGACCGGCGCATGGTTTGCGCGGCTTCGCGCGCCTGGTTCACCAGGCCGGCGGGCAATTTGACGGAAACGAAGGGCGGTGCGTCGGGCATAGGAAGCTCCTGGATGGCGCATTTTGCGCCATAACGCCTCCTTTTGGCAATCGACTTTCTAGCTGGCCCGCTTTCCCGCGACGCGGAGCGCGCCGAGCACCGCGTGCCCGGCGCGATAGCCGTGGGTAAATGCTTCCTCGAAAACCGAATAGCCCGAGAGGTCGCTGTGGGCGAAGTGCGTGCTGCGCCACAGGCCCGTTTGTGGGCGCCGCAAGGCGGCCAGGGCCTCGTTGGCGCGCGTGCCTGGTGTGGGCGTGGCCATCGCATGCCCGTAGCGGGCGACGTCCACGCGCAAAGTCCGGGCGCGCAAGTCGGGGTGCGGCACCGACAAAGCGTCCAGCACTTCGTCTCGCCAACTCTCCCACGGCCGTGCGAGCAGCCGCGCGCGGCCGCCGGGCTCGTCACCGAGGGCGCAGTACCAGGTGAGGACGGTGGCCTCGGGCAGCGGGTTGAGGTTCTGGTGGCCGGCGTTGACGTAGCCCAGGCCGCGGCCGCCGTACACCACGTTGTCCCAGGCCGGCGGCGCGCCGTCGCGATCTTGCAGCGGGCTCTCGATGTGCACGTTGGCCACGGCCCACGGCGAGTAGCGCAGTTGCGGCACCGCTTCCGACAAGGCGCGCGGTGGCGTGGACATGACCCGCTCGGCCACGAAAAGTGGCAGGGCCACGATGCATTGCGCGGCCTGCCAGCGCTCCATTCGGTTGCCCGCGACGTCCCAGGCGTCCACTTCGACACCCTGCCGCAGGGGCGTGATGCGTAGCACCACCCGGCCGGTGTGCAGGCGCTCGCCGAGTGGCTGCAGCAGCCGATTGGCGAGCCAGCCATTGCCTTCCGGCCAGGTCAGCACGGCGTCGCGTTCGCCCTCTTCGCCGGGCGCCTGGAAGCCATGCCGGCTCGCAAAGTAGTGAACGCCCGCCCAAGCCGACACCACGGCGATTCCGGCGCCGTAGTCGTCGCGGCAGCAGTAGTCCAGGTACCAGCGCAGGTGCGGGTCGGTGAGGCCTTCGCGGTCCAGCCAGGCGGCAAACGTGACAGCGTCCAACGCGCGGTGGCTCGGTGCAAAGCCCCCGCGCAGCGGCAACGGGAAGCGCGCGCTTTTCGTCTCCTGCGCCACGCGCCGCGAAAACAAGGTGTACTGCGCCAGCGTCGACGCGCCGACCTGCATGGGCAGCAGGCCCTCCTGCCACTGGCCATTGATGAACAAGCGGTCTTGCGGGCTGTGGCACAGGTGGCGCTCGTCGTACGTCCAGCGTCCGGCGGCCCGCCTGGCGATGCCGAGCTCTTCGAGAAGGTCCCGGACTTCTTCCGCGCCCTCGCCGGGCACCGGCAGGTAGTGCGCGCCCAGCGGGCAGGGCAGGCCGCCGGTGCGGCCGGCGCGGCTGTTGCCGCCGGCCGCATCTTCGAGCTCGAGCAATGCGAAATCCTCGACCCCGGCGCGGCGCAGCACGCGCGCGGCCGAGAGGCCCGCGATACCGCCTCCGGCGATCAGTACGTCACACCGGCGCACCTCGGGGTCTTGGGTGGCGGCCGGCTTCTGGCGCAGCAGGTGGCCGCGATCGGGCGAGGCACCATTGAAGCCGCCGGTGATCTTTCGCTCCGGCGCGCAGCCCAGCAAGGGCAGCGCCGATGTGCCCAGCAACGCGCGCCGCGTGATCATTGGTGCACTTTGCCCCACTCGCGCTCGTAGGTCGTCACCAATAGTTGGTTCGAGAGGCGATTGACTTCGGCAGGGACCCGCGCCATGTCGCGCGGAAAGTCGAACAGCGGCGGCAGGCTTTCCAACGTCAGGAATTTCAATCCTGGCGGCAACTCGGCCGGCTGGCGCCACGGCCGGCGCCCGGCCACGACGAAACCCCATTCGCCGAAGCTGGGCACATGTGCGTGATACGGCGCGGCCCTCAGGCCGACCGATTCGATCGTCGCAACCACCGTCCAGAAACTCTGGCGCGCGACCAGCGGCGACGTGGTCTGCACCACGGCGTAGCCGCTCGCTGAGAGCCGCTGTTCCAGCAGTGCGTAGAAGGACTGGGTGTAGAGCTTGCCGATGGAGAAGTTGGTGGGATCGGGGAAGTCCACCACGATCACGTCGAACACGTCATCCGTCTGCTGCAGCCATTGGAAGGCGTCCGTGTTGACGATCTTGACCTTGGGCGAGGCCAGCGCGCCGCCGTTCAGGCGCGCGAGCGTCTCGTGCGTCCCGAACAGGCGCGTCATGTTCGGGTCCAGCTCCACCAGCGTCACGCTTTCGACACCCGGATAGCGGAGCACTTCGCGCACCGCCATGCCGTCGCCGCCGCCCAGCACCGCCACCTTGCGCGCCGCGCCGTGAGCCGCCATCGCGGGATGCACCAGCGCCTCGTGATACCGGTATTCGTCGCGCTCGGCAAACTGCAGGTTGCCATTGAGGAAGAGCCGATGACCGGCGCGCCCCTTGGTGACCACGATGCGCTGGTACGGCGACGACTCGGTGAAAACGATCGGGTCCTGGTACAGCTTTTCCTCGGCCAGCGTGGTGATCTGCTGGGCGCCGACGAATGCTGCCATGAGCAGCGCCAGCGTCGCAGCGCACGCCAACACGTGTGCCTTCAAGAGGCGCAGCTCATGGCGGAACAGCCACAACGCCCAGACCGCCACTGCGGCGTTCAGAAGCCCGAACAAGAGCCCGGTGCGAATCAGCCCGAGCTGCGGCACCAGCAGCAGCGGAAAGGCAACCGACACCGCGAGCGCGCCGAGGTAGTCGAACGTGAGGACTTGTGACACCAGATCCTTCAGCGCCACGTTGCGCTTGAGGATCCGCATCACCAGCGGAATCTCCAGCCCGACCAGGATGCCCACCGCCAGCACCATGCCGTACAACAGGCCGCGGAACGCGGCGGGCGCGTAGCCGTTGGCCAGGAACAGCAGGGCCGGCATGCAGCCGCCCACCAGGGCCACCAGCAGTTCGATGCGCAGGAAGTGCGCGGGCAGCTGCCGGTCGAAGAATCGCGAGAGCCAGGAGCCCACCCCCATCGCGAAAAGGTAGGTGCCGATGATGGTGGAGAACTGAAGCACCGAGTCGCCGAGCACGTACGACGCCAGCGCGCCCGCTGCCAGCTCGTAGACCAGCCCACAGGCCGCGACCACGAACACCGAAGCGAGCAGCGCCACCTCGACCGGCCGCGGTGAGCGCGCAGCCAGAGGCTGCGCCTCATCCAGCACGGTCACTGCGCTACCCGTGGACGGCGGCGGCGACGATGATCGAAATCCCGAGCGACATGGCGCCAACGACGATGCCCAGCGCGATGTTGTGCTTCTCGACGATCTCCTGCCACAGGTCGTACGGTGTGAGCTTGTCGATGATGACGAAGCACAGCCAGAAGATGATGACGCCGATCATCGCGTAGAGGATGGAGCCGAAGAAGGCCCCTGCTTTCAGCCATTCAATGCTCATGCCGCTCTCCTGAAATGGGTTGGTTGACTGTCATGTTGCTACTTGTGCCCGCCGCCGCTGGAATAGCCGCCGAAGGAGCCGCCGCTGCTGCGGCCCGACGACCCGCTGCGTCCATCATCCATGCAGGACTTGAGCAGGCCCAGCAGCAACAGGATCACGATGAAGATGATGATGATCGTCGCGCAGCCGATGCCGGTCTTGCTCGTCGGCCCGGCGTCGCTGCGCTTGAGCAGGTCTTTCTTGCCTTCGAGCTTGAACGCCTTGGCGACCGCGTCGCTCGTGATCTTGCTGCCGGAAGACCAGGTCACTTCCTTCGGGCCACGCTCCATCGACAGCAGGCTGTCGCCCTTCGCGAAATCGCTGTTGGTCGTCTTCTGGCCGCGCACGACAGGCCAGTAGAACTCTCCGGCAACGTAGTCCGTCTCGGCTTCGTAGCTGTACTGCTGCTTGTAGCTGGTATTCAGGTAGACGGCGGTCTGGCCGTCCGGCGACAGCGAAGGCGCGCCCGTGGTGGGCTTGACGATGCTCCAGCCTTCCGTCGAGTCGACCAGGAAAGTGAAGCCGCGCTTGCGGTTGTACAGCAGGTATTCGCTCCAGCCGAAACGCTCGTCCGGGTCGTCGGGCTCCTGCCCCATCCGGTGCTGGAAACCCACCACCTGCCAATGCACGCCCTGCAGTTGGCCGACCGAGCCCAGAGGGATCAGGGGCTGCACCGGTTCGTCCTGCATGGCGTGGGCCATTTGGCCGCCGGTGCCGGAAGTCAGGTCGATCAGGCTGTTGCAGGCGCGGCAGGTGATGCTCTTGCTCATCGCCAGCGTCACTTCGACCGGCGCGCCGCAATTGGGGCAGGAGAACTGGCGTCCCGCTTCCTCTTTCGCGCTCTCTTCGCGCAGGCCCGACATCTGCAGGTCTTCGAGCTGCACGGCGTTGCCGCGGGTGAGCGCCGGCGGTTGGATGCCGTAGTCGATCGACAGCACCTCGCCGTCGGCGCTGCGCAACTCCACCATGGCGAACTTCTGGCCGAGCGGCGGGAGCTTGGGCAGTTCGCCCTGCGCGGATATCAGCGCCACCTCTTCGTTGGATGTGACGTTGAAGGACTTGCCGGCAATGGCGGTGGTGGCGCCCAGGCGGAACTGCGAGGCCTGCGGCGGGTCCCGCTGCATCGAGGCGGGCACCGAGAACACGTAGGTGCCGTTGTCTTCGCCTAGCACTGCGGTCGTGCCGTCGTCGAAGAGGGCGCTCCACTCAGTCCACGCACCCGCGCTGCCACGGTATTGCAGGCGGCCGATCAGCGTGAAGGCGCGGTCTTTGAAGCGGCCGCCGGCCATCAGCTGCAGCGGGCTGTGGTCCTCGAACAGCTCGGCCACCTTGCCGACCCGCTCGAGCTTGTCGCCGTCGCGCACCACGGTGCTGCTGCAATAGCTGCACACCACAAACGCGGATTGCGCACTGCGGAATTCAACCGGCGCGCCGCAGCCCGGGCACGGGGCCCGGTAGGCGCGTTGGGAAGCTGGCTCAGCCATTCGGGTCAAGGGTTGTCATTTCCACGTTGGCGCGCCAACGCGGAACCCGGACCGAGTCCGGGACGACAACCTGCCTCTCAGACGAGCTTCTTCAGCAATTCGACCTTTTTGGCGTCGAATTCTTCCTGGGTGAGGATGCCCTTGGCCTTGAGCTCACCCAGCTTTTCCAGCGTCGCCATCACGTCGTCCGGCTTGATCGTGGCCGCTGCGGCCGCCGCCGCCTGGGCCGCGCCGCTGTTGGCCGCGCCACCCTGCAGGCCCTGCTGCAGGTTCTGCGCGAGCACCTGGCCCATCGCGATGCCGGCGCCCAGACCCATCGCATCGCCGGCCACACTGCCGCCGCCGGACGCCGCGCCCTTGGCCATCTCGGGGATGGCCTGAGCCGTCTGGTACTGCATGAACTTGCCCATGTCGTTGCCGACCATGCCCATGCCGATGCGCTGATCGAGCAGCTTCTGCAGTTCCTCGGGCAAGGACACGCTTTGCACCGTGACCATGTCCAGGCGCAGGCCCAGCCCCTCGAAGGCAGGTGCGAGTTCGGTCGACAGTGCCTTGGCGAATTCGATCTGGTTGGCCGCCAGGTCCAGGAAGGGGATGCCGCTCTGCGCGATCGCATCCGAGATGTGCTGCATGAAGATGCCGCGCAGCTGGCCGTCGAGCTCACTGACCGTGTAGCGCTCGCGCGTGCCGGATATCTTGGTGTGGAACACCTTCGGGTCGACCACGCTGTAGGCGTAGTTGCCGAAAGCGCGCAGCCGCACCGCGCCGAAGTCCTTGTCGCGGATGGTGATGGGCTGCGGCGTGCCCCAGCGCTGGTCGGTCTGCTGGCGGGTGCTGAAGAAGTAGACATCGCTCTTAAAGGGCGACTCGAACAGCTTGTCCCAGTTCTTGAGGTACGTGAGGACGGGAATCGTCTGCGTCGTCAGCTTGTACATGCCGGGGCCGAACACGTCGGCCACCTTGCCTTCGTTCACGAAGACAGCCATCTGCGATTCGCGCACGGTGAGCGAGCCCCCGTACTGGATTTCCATGTCCCGCATCGGGAAACGCCAGGCAAGCGTGCCCTGGTCGTCCTCCGTCCACTGGATGATGTCTATGAACTGTTTCTTGATGAAGTCCATCAGCGCCATGGTCCGCTCCTCGGGTAGGTGTGTCGGCGGATGATACTGCCGCGCGCGGCGGCTAGGGAACCCTGGCCTGCGCCAGTTTCATCTGCCGTGCCAAATTTCGCTTTCCGGCGGCGTCCTGGGCGCGCCAGGCCGCCCGAGCCAGCAGGGCGAACCGCTCCTCCGCAGGGTCGGGCCCGGCGGCCGGTTCATGCGGCTGGTCGAGCCAGCCGGCCGGCTTGCCGCCCCGATGCTCCAGCTGGCGCGCGAGCTTGTCGCCGATGGGGCGAGCCGACTTGATCTGGCTCCACATGCTGGGCGAAATCTGCATGGCGGCGGCGAAGTTCTGCTCCAGGCCCTTGGGCGGCGCCCCTTCGGTGACTGCGGCGGACAAGAATTCCTGGAACAGGGCGAGCGCGTTGCGCCGGCGGGTGACGGTGTGATCTGGCAAGGTGTGGAAGCGAAGCAACAGGTGGGCACCCGCATTGTCGCGGGCGTTGACACCCCAGTAAAGACTCTTTACAGTCCGCTCCTCGCCATCGGAAAAGCCGGTGGCAGGCGTTTCAACATTCAATCAACTTTCGAAAGTGCAAGGACCCAACGTGAAAACCCGCATCGCAACCCCGAACCACCGCCCCGTCACGGGCCGGTATGCGTTCGTGTGCGCCATGCAGGCAGGTCTTGCAGGGCTGGAGAGCGATGGCAAGTTGCAACCGGGCGGAGGAAGCGCGTAGACGCGTTCTTCCCACTCTTTTCCCAAAGAGGCCCGGATTCCGAAAGGATCCGGGCCTTTTTGTTTTTTGGTTTCAGTTTTCTCATGTGGCCATCGCGCCGCAACGCCGTGACGAACGGCGGATCGATCTTTAACAATTTGCCGCGGGGCGGCGCCGGTTCTGGCCGGCCGCAAGCCCCGCAAAAAAATGAAGCGGCGGAAGTTGCGCAGCGATGCGCGCGTCCGCCCCACTTCGGGTGTGCCCAACCAGTACCGCCGGCACCGGCCCGGTCACGGCCCGGCGGAAATGTGCACGGGTTCGCGCCCCCTTGTGCAGCGAGCAGACCCGGCAGGCCCAGCCTGCCGCTCGCGGATGGACACAGCCGAAGTGGATTTTTTGCCCCGTTAGCTCAGTGGATGCAGAGCACCGGCCTACGAAACCGGGGGTCGGAGGTTCGAATCCTTCACGAGGCGCCAATTTTTCAGCGGTTCAAACAAACATAGAAAGGAACCACCATGCGCCAACACTTCATGCGCTCCATGCCAGCCCGTCCGCGGCGCGCGGTGGTTCAAGCCATCGCGCGCCGTCTCGCCCGCGCGGCGCAAACGCTGCGCCGCCATCCCGCGCCCGACATGCGCGACCTCGACCAACGCGTGCGCGAGTCGGGGGAGTGGTAGGGCCCGGGAACGAAAAGTCCATCAAACAGGAGAACCCAAATGACAACCGAACGCGAAATCGAACACTGGTTTCAGGCCGATGAGCAAGAGGCGCCGCGGCTACCCGTCTGAAGCGCAAGTCAAGCGCGGCACGCGCATCGTCCATGGAGACAAGGAACTGCTCGAGAAACTCGGGCGCAACGATCCCTGCCCGTGCCACTCCGGCCGCAGGTTTCAAGGCGTGCTGCATGCAGACCGGCAACTTCGACGGCTCTGACCGCGCCGACTACTTCCGCGACTAGCGTCCATTTCATGTTGCCCGCAGCGCAGCGGTCAGCGCATCGGGCTGACCCCGAGGGTCGCCGGTTCAAACCCGGCCGGACAACCCATTCACTCACTGAAGACCAACCCACTCTGCCCGCGAAAGGAGGGCGCCATGAACCATCAACACCACAGCCACGTGCTGCAACTCGACATCCAGGGCACGCCGCAGGCGTGGATCACGCTCGAGCAAGCCGCGTTGCATGTGGCGACCGGTTCGGTGGCGTGGGTCCAGGGCGACGGGCCGCTGCGCACCCTGCGCGGCGGCTGGAACCGCGCATCGGCGCGGCAGTCACGCATTGACGTCTACCCGATCGTCGCGCTCGGCGGCACCGCACGGATCAACCTGTTCGAAGTCGTGCCCGCGCCCGCGAAGCACAAGCTGTTTCGCCGTGACCGGCATACCTGCGCCTACTGCGGGCAGCGCTTTGCCGAGCGCGAACTGCAGTGCGAGCACATCGTGCCCGCGTCGCGCGGCGGCGGCTGGACCTGGATGAACCTGGTCTCGGCCTGCGCCGGCTGCAACGGCCGCAAGGCCGACCGCACGCCGGAGGAAGCGGGCATGCCGCTGGTGTACCTGCCGTACGTGCCGAGCCGCTTCGAGAGCTTCCTGCTCGAAGGCCGGCACATCCGCGCGGACGTGCACGACTGGCTGGCTTCGCGCCTGCCCAAGCAATCGCGGCTGAACTGATCGGCGATCGGTACAGCCCCAGAGTCTTCCGTTTGAAGGCGAACGCTCACAGGCCGTGGTTCGGGCTTCCCGCCCGCCACGCCGGTGCGGCTGCCCGGGCCCGTGTCCGTTGGCGTGCCGCATGCCGCGCCGCCGGATGCCGGTCGATAGGAACGATGTGGGGATACCTCCTCGATGAGCCGGGTTCGACTCCCGGATCGTTCACCACGTTGGATAGCTCAGCGGGTAGAGCAACGCTTTAACAAGGCGTCTGTCGCGGGTTCGAATCCCGCACCAACACCAGACTGTGAATCTGGTTGCCAACGAAACGGTCGAAAGACCAGCGCCACGCAGGCACTGGGCAACCCCTGACGGAAAGCGCCGCTCGCGGCGCCGAAGAAAGGGCGAACCCGGCGGCCTGCCGGCGGCGGCAGCTTGCGCATGAGACATGCGGAGCTCGCGCCCGCGGCCAGCCGAAGCGAACCCTCCGGGTTAGCCGACGCGCACTGCGGCGCCCGATCCCAGGCACTTCATGCCCGCTGCCGTCGCTGCCCGGCGCCCTATTCCCCAACACGCAACAAGAACCGACAAGGAGAACATCATGGAATTCAAGCGTGTGATTGTCAAAAAGAACGAGCGCGGCATCCTGCTGCGCAATGGCGACTTCGAGCGCGTGCTGCGCCCCGGCCGCTACCGCCTGTTCGCGCTCACCGACAGGCTGCGCGTGGAAACGTTCGCGCTGGAGCAGCCCGCCTTCGTGCACGGCCTGGCCGACTACCTGATGGCGATGGAGCCCGAGGTCGTCGCGACGGAATTCGTGCGGGTCGAACTCGGTGAGACCGAGGCCGGCCTGCGCAGCGAGAACGGCGTGCTGGTCGAGGTGATGGCGCCCGGAACGCGGCGCCTGTACTGGAAGGGCCTGGTCGACGTACAAGTCGAGGTGATCGACCTCGCGCTGTCGGCCGAAGTCCCCGCGGCGGTGGCAGCGCGACTGACGCAGACCCAACTGCGCCAGCGCGCGGTCGCGGGCCTGGCGGGCGTGCTGCAAGTGCAGGTGCCCGAGCACTCGGCCGGCATGCTGTCGGTCGACGGCAAGGTCGAACGCATGCTGGGCCCCGGTTCCTACGCGTTCTGGAAGTTCAACCGCAACGTGGCGGTCGAGCTGGTGGACTTGCGCCTGCAGGCGCTCGAAGTCTCGGGCCAGGACATCCTGACCCGCGACAAGGTGGGCCTGCGCGTGAACCTGGCCGCGACCTGGCGCTACACCGACGCGCTGAAGGCGTACACCCTGCTGCAAAAGCCCGCGGAACACCTGTACCGCGAGCTGCAGCTGGGGCTGCGCGCCGCGGTGGGCACTCGCTCGCTGGACGAGCTGCTGGAGAACAAGACCGTGATCGATGAAGTCGTGACGGCCCATGTTCGCGGCAAGCTCGAGGGTTACGGCCTTGCGCTCGACGGTGTCGGTGTGAAGGACATCGTGCTGCCCGGCGAGATGAAGGCCATCCTGGCGCAAGTAGTGGAAGCCGGCAAGGCGGCGGAGGCCAACGTGATCCGCCGCCGCGAAGAAACCGCTGCAACGCGTTCGCTACTCAACACGGCCAAGGTGATGGAGGACAACCCCGTCGCCCTGCGCCTGAAGGAGCTGGAGACGCTGGAGCGCGTGGCTGAGCGCATCGACAAGATCTCCGTGTTCGGAGGTCTGGACCAGGTGCTGAATGGCCTCGTGAAGCTTCGCTGAAGGTGAAGCTCAACGGGACCGCTTGGCACACAATGAAAGCACCGTGTGGTGCGAGTCGAGGAGGGGCGCATCGGCGCCCCTCCTTGCGAAAGGAATCAACATGGAAACCAATTACATCGAGGAAGAAGTCCCCGGCGGCGTGCCCATCAAGATGTGGACGCGCGGCGTGCCGGTGGAAGACGAGGCGAAGCGCCAGCTGACGAACGCGGCGCGGCTGCCCATCGTGTTCAAGCACGTGGCGGCGATGCCGGACGTGCACTTCGGCATCGGCGCGACCGTGGGTTCGGTGATCCCCACCTTCAAGGCCATCATCCCGGCCGCGGTGGGCGTGGACATTGGCTGCGGCATGATCGCCTGCAAGACCACGCTCACGGCCGAAGACCTGCCGGACAACCTGGGCCCGCTGCGCTCGGCGATCGAGCGTGCCGTGCCGCACGGCCGCTCGCCGGGCGCGCGCGATCCGGGCGCATGGAGCAAGGTGCCGGGCTCGGTCGACACCGCGTGGGCGCAACTGGAGCCCGAGTTCACCGAGCTGACGCGCGACTACCCGAAGCTGGCCAAGACGAACAACCGTGTCCACCTGGGCACGCTGGGCACCGGCAACCACTTCATCGAAGTCTGCCTGGATGAAGAGGGCTTCGTGTGGTTCATGCTGCACTCCGGCTCGCGCGGCGTGGGCAACGCGATCGGCACGATGTTCATCGAGCTCGCCAAGCAGGACGCGATGCGCAACAACGTCAACCTGCCCGATCGCGACCTGGCCTACTTCGAGGAAGGCTCGCGCTACTTCGGCGACTACGTGCGTGCCGTCGGCTGGGCCCAGAAGTTCGCGCGCCTGAACCGCGAGGTGATGATGCGCCGCGTGATCGAAGCCGCGAAGACGGTGCTGCACAAGAACTTCCAGGCGCACATCGAGGCGGTGAATTGCCACCACAACTACGTGAGCCGCGAGACGCACTTCGGGCAAGAGGTGTACGTCACCCGCAAGGGCGCGGTGAGCGCGAAGGCCGGCGAGCTGGGCATCATCCCCGGCAGCATGGGCGCGCGCAGCTACATCGTGCGCGGCAAGGGAAACGTCGACAGCTTTTCGTCGTGCTCGCACGGCGCCGGCCGCACGATGAGCCGCGGCGAGGCGAAGCGCCGCTTCACCCTGGCCGACCATCGCGCCGCGACCGAAGGCGTCGAGTGCCGCAAGGACAAGGAGGTGATCGATGAAACGCCCGCGGCGTACAAGGACATCGATGCCGTGATGGCGGCGCAGACCGACCTGGTGGATGTGGTGCACACGCTTAAACAGGTGGTGTGCGTCAAAGGCTGAAGGAACTGCCGCTTGGAGAGCCGGCCCGAAAGGGCCGGCTTTTTTTTGGCCTGGCTGGGCGGCCAGCCCGCATGAGCTTGACGGCGGTCAAGATCCCCTCATACGCACAATCACGCACTAGGGTTTTCCCGCGCCGGGGCCTACAATCGCAGGCCCCAAGAACCGACGCGGCCTTGCCAAGGCTTAAGCTGCGCTCCAGGAGACCTCAACAACATGCCCCCCATCAACTCGGCCAACGCCGACGAAAAGCGCACAGAACTTCGCCAGGCTGCCCTCGAATACCACGAGTTCCCCACGCCCGGCAAGGTCGCGATCCACGCCACCAAGCAGCTGATCAACCAGCACGACCTGGCTTTGGCCTATTCGCCCGGCGTTGCGGCGCCTTGCGAAGAGATCGTCAAGGACCCGAACAACGCCTTCAAATACACGAGCCGTGGCAACCTGGTGGCGGTGATCACCAACGGCACCGCCGTGCTGGGCCTGGGCGACATCGGCCCGCTGGCGGCCAAGCCGGTGATGGAAGGCAAGGGCGTCCTGTTCAAGAAGTTCGCCGGCATCGACGTCTTCGACATCGAGATCAACGAGAAGCACGATCTCGACAAGCTGGTCGACATCATTGCCGCGCTGGAGCCGACGTTTGGCGGCATCAATCTCGAAGACATCAAGGCGCCGGACTGTTTCTATGTGGAGCGCAAGCTGCGCGACCGCATGAAGATCCCGGTTTTCCATGACGACCAGCACGGCACGGCCATCTGCGTCGGCGCGGCCATCATCAACGGGCTGAAAGTCACCGGCAAGGACATCAAGAACGTCAAGCTCGTGACCTCGGGCGCCGGCGCGGCGGCGCTGGCCTGCCTGAATCTGCTGGTCAAGTTGGGCATGCCGCGCGAAAACATCTTCGCCACCGACCTGGCTGGCGTGGTCTACGAAGGCCGCAAGGAACTGATGGACGAGGACAAGATCCCGTTCGCGCAAAAGACGTCGGCTCGCACGCTGACCGAGATCATCGAAGGCGCCGACATCTTCCTGGGCCTGTCGGCCGCCGGCGTCCTGAAGCAGGACATGGTCAAGAAGATGGCGGCCAAGCCGCTGATCCTGGCACTGGCCAACCCGAATCCCGAGATCAGCCCCGAGGACGTCAAAGCCGTCCGCGACGACGCCATCATGGCCACCGGCCGCACCGACTACCCGAACCAGGTCAACAACGTCCTGTGCTTCCCGTACATCTTCCGCGGCGCGCTGGATTCTGGCGCGACGACGATCACGGTGGAGATGGAAATCGCGGCGGTGTATGCCATTGCCGAACTGGCGCAGGCCGAGCAGAGCGAAGTGGTCGCCGCGGCCTATGCCGGCCAGCAACTGGCCTTCGGCCCCGAGTACCTCATCCCCAAGCCGTTCGACCCGCGCCTGATGATGAAGATCGCGCCGGCCGTAGCCAAGGCCGCTGCCGACAGCGGTGTGGCGCTGCGCCCGATCCAGGACATGGACGCTTACCGCGAGAAGCTGCAAAGCTTCGTCTACGCTTCGGGCACGACGATGAAGCCGATCTTCACCGCTGCCAAGGCGGCGCTGAAGAAACGCGTGGTGTTCTGCGAAGGCGAAGAAGAGCGCGTGCTGCGCGCCTGCCAGATCGTGGTGGACGAAGGCATCTGCCGTCCCACGTTGATCGGCCGGCCGGCCATCATCGCGCAGCGCGTCGAGAAATTCGGCTTGCGCCTGCGCGAAGAGCTCGACTACGACATCGTCAACGTCGAACAAGACCACCGTTACCGCGACTTCTGGCAGACCTACCACCAGATGACCGAGCGCAAGGGCACCACGGCGCAGACGGCCAAGATCGAGATGCGCCGGCGCCTGACGCTGATCGGCTCGATGCTCCTGCAAAAGGACCAGGTCGACGGCATGATCTGCGGCACCTGGGGCACCACGGCGATCCACCTGAACTACATCGACCAGGTGATCGGCAAGCGCGCCGGCGTCTGCACCTATGCCTGCATGAACGGCCTGATGCTGCCCGGGCGCCAGCTGTTCCTGGTCGACACCCATGTGAACTACGACCCGACAGCGCTCCAGCTGGCCGAGATCACGGTGATGGCGGCCGAGGAGATGATGCGCTTCGGCTTGAAGCCCAAGGCGGCGCTGCTGTCGCACTCCAACTTCGGTTCGAGCAACCAGCCGAGCGCGGTGAAGATGCGCGAGACGCTCGAGCTGCTGCGCGAGCGCGCGCCCTGGCTGGAAGTGGACGGCGAAATGCACGGCGACGTCGCGCTGGACGGCCACGCCCGCGAGCTGATCATGCCGCACAGCACCCTCGTCGGCGACGCCAATCTGCTGGTGCTGCCAAACATCGATGCAGCCAATATTTCTTACAACCTGCTCAAAACCGCGGCCGGCGGCAACATCGCCATCGGCCCGGTGCTGTTGGGCGCGGCCAAACCGGTGCACATCCTCACCGCCAGCACGACGGTGAGGCGGATTGTCAATATGGCAGCGCTCACGGTGGCGGATGCAAACGCGGCGAGATAAGCCCGTTTTAGAGAGCCAGCACTAACTTGCCTGTCAAGCTTTAAGCTTGCAATGGCCCTGGCGGCTGCTCAAAAATTGGGCAGCCGCTTGCGTTTTGGGGCGTGATCGGTCACACTACCGCCTGGAATTTTTCCGGGTTTACCCGGAGAAAAATGACGCTCCGGGTGACCGGAGTCGAAGCAAGGTCACCCCGTAGAAGGTCTGTTCATGGCGCGCATTGCCGCGGTCAAGTTTGCGCTAACTAGCTTTTTGTTGGCGGCAACGATCGTCGGCTCCCTGGCACAAGCCAGGCTGCGGACGGAGCGCCCCGCCGAAAGCACGCCAGCCGTCATTCATGTCGCTGAGCTGCCGCGGCAGGGCCGGGAGACTTATGAACTGATCCGCCGGGGCGGACCGTTCCCGTATGACAAGGATGGTGGGGTGTTCGGTAATCGCGAAAGGCTGCTGCCGGCGCAAAAGCGCGGCTACTGGCGCGAATATACCGTCACCACACCTGGGTCTCGCGACCGGGGTGGCCGGCGCATCGTGTGCGGTGGCCCCACGAGGGTGCCACATGCCTGTTATTACACCGCTGACCATTACGCCAGTTTTCGAATGATCGTGGAGTGAACCCCAAATGAAGCGGGATGAGTTTTTGACTATTGAAAGAGACGCGGAGATGGATACGCCACTTCGTAAAGAAACCACCGAGAACGCCCTGAAGGGCGTGCGGACCAACATCGTGCAGTCGATCCGCGCCTTCCGCGTGTCCGACCTGCAGGATGCCGCGCGCTCCCTGGGCCAGCATTTTCTGTATGCCAACCTGGCGAATGCCCAGAGCAAGCAGGACGTCCTCGACCTCATCGCGGGCCAGTTCATCCTGCCCGCGCACTTCGGCAAGAATTTCGACGCGCTGTACGACTGCATGACGGACCCGGTGCATAAATCGGGCCCGCAGCCCGGTTTCATCGTGGTGCTCGAGCAGATCCCGGCGAACGCGAAGTTCGACAAGGAAGCACGCGAGCAGCTGCTGGACATCTTCCGCGACACCGCGGACTACTGGGCGGATCGAAAAATACCGTTCCGGTGCTTCTATTCTTTTCTGTAGCCCGTTCTGCACACACCAGCCAAGCAGAACGGGCGAACGAGGCTCAAGGCACCGAAACCGCGGCACCCGCCGCGCCGGTCGCCACCGACAACGGCGAGAAGATGCCCACCGACAAGTTGGTGGATGTCTCTCCCCTGGCGCTGCGAATGAGCAGCCCATTCAACGCAGGTTACTGGCTCGCGGCTGCATAACTCAAAAAACACTGCGTGTTTTGTTGAGTTGCTAGCTACGTAAAAAGGCCGGGAAACCCGGCCTTTTTGTTTGGGCCCACTGCGCGTTGCTCCGTGGGTCCGGGGTCAGGAAAGGGAACGGGCAACCGCCAGGTACTCTGCCACCGGCACTTCTTCGGCACGCCGCTGCGTGTCGAAGGTGCCGGTGAATTTTTTTTCGGCCAGCCATTTGCCCAGCGTGTGCCGCAGGATCTTGCGGCGCTGGCTGAAGGCCACCTGCACCATCTCGCTCAGCAGCTTCTCGTCCACCGGTGCGGGGTGCGCGCGCGGCACCATGCGGACCACGGCGCTGTCCACGCGCGGTGGCGGGTCGAACGACTCGGGCGGCACGAACAGGACGTTCTCCATCTCGTAGCGCCATTGCAGCATCACCGACAGGCGGCCGTAGTCGCTCGTGGCCGGCTGCGCCACCATGCGGTCGATCACTTCCTTTTGCAGCATGAAGTGCTGGTCTTCGACTTCGCCGACAAAGCCCAGAAGGTGAAACAGGATCGGGGTCGAGATGTTGTAGGGCAGGTTGCCGACCACACGAAGCTTCGACGCGCCCATGGCCCGCGCAAGCTGCGCGAAATCGACTTTGAGCACATCGCTTTCGACGACTTCCAGCTGCCCATGCTGGCGCAGGCGCGCCGCCAGGTCGCGGTCCAGCTCGATCACGGTGAGCTTGCCCAGCCGCTCGACCAACGGCTGCGTGAGCGCGGCGAGGCCGGGGCCGATTTCCACCATGGCCTGACCAGCACGCGGGTCGATGGCACGCACGATGCCATCGATGATGGCCTGGTCGGACAGGAAATGCTGTCCGAAGCGCTTGCGGGGGATGTGCTTCAAGGCGGCGACATCATGAGCGCCGACGGGCCGCCCCTAGGCGCGAAGGCCCCCTTGGGGGGCAGCGCAGTACACGGAGTGACAAGCGTGGGGGCCACATTCACTGCGGCGGCTCGCGGAACTCCACGTACGCCCGGCCGCGTACTTCCTGCGCCCAGGCTGCATACGCATCGTCCAGCTTCTTCTCGCGCACCATGTTGCGGGCCAGTTCGCGCTGTTCGCGCGGCGAAAGCGCGGCACGGCGGCGCTCCAGCAGCTGGATCAGGTGCACGCCGAAGCGCGACACCAGCGGCTCCGCGATCTTGCCGGGGGCCAGGCTGTTCATCGCTTCTTCGAATTCCGGAACGTACAGCCCGGGCCCGGCCCAACCCAGATCGCCGCCGTTGGGCGCGCTCGCGTCCTGCGAATGCTCGCGCGCGAGCTGGGCGAAGTCGGCCTGGCCGGCCTCGACGCGCTTCTTGAAATCGGCCAGCCGCGCGACCGCGGCAGCCTGAGTCAGCTGCGGCGTGGTGCGCAGCAGGATGTGGCGCGCATGGCTTTGCACCACCGTGCCGCCCGGCCCACCTTTTTGCTTTTCGACGACCTTGATGACGTGGAAGCCCGCGCCGGACCGCACGATGTCGCTCACCCCGCCCACCGGCAGCGCCTCCACGGCCTGGTAGAACAGCGGCGGATACCGGTCGGCCGTGCGCAGGCCGACCACCCCGCCGTTCGTCGCGGCGCCGGGTGCGTCGGACGCTTCGCGCGCGAGCTTGGCGAACTCCTCGCCGGCGCGGGCGCGTTCCATCACCCGCTGGGCCTTCGCCCGCAGCGTTGCAGCCTGGGCGTCGGTCGCGTTCTCGGGCACGGCCACAAGGATGTGCGCCAGGTTGATTTCCACCGTGGACGGGTCGTTGCTGTTTTTCTGCTCGCGCAGGAACTGGTCGACTTCAAGGTCGCTCACCCGCACGCGCGAGTCGAGTTCGCGCTCGCGCAGCCGCGTGAGGAAGATCTGGTCGCGCAGCTCCTGGCGGAATTGCGCCAGCGGGATCCCATCCGCCGTCAAACGACGGCGCAGCTCGGCCACCTCGATCTGGTTTTGCCGCGCCACGTTTTGCTCGGCCAGGTCGACCGAGCCTTCTTCGATCTTGATGCCGCTTTCGCGCGCCAGCTGCAGCTGCGCCTTTTCGCTGATCACCCGCTCCAGTACCTGCCGCGCGAACTCGGCGCGTGGCGGAACACGCTGGCCCTGCTGGGCCAGCTGCTGCTCGAAGCGGGCCATGCGGCTGCGCACTTCATTGTTGGTGATGGGTTCGGAATTGACGACCGCGACGATGTAGTCGGCCGGGCGCGGGCCGCTCTCGGCGACACGGGCCGGCGGCCGCGCGGTGGCGCCCGGCTGGCTCGGCCGCAGGCCCTGGGCGGCGGCGGGAGCGGCCAAGGCCAGGGCTTGCGCCGCAAAGGCCAGCCACAAGGCAAAAGGGCGGTGGTTCATGGTGCTTGACTACTCGTAGTTGCTGAAGCGGCTGGGCGTGCTGGTCTGCTCGCGCAGGAACTGGTAACGGGGGATATTCTGCTTGAGCGTCTGCAAGGCATTGGACCCGAGCCGGGTGAAGCCGACGAATTCGAGTTGGAACAGCACCCTCTTGTTCGCGGAGCTGGTGCCCGCCTGGAGACGCTCGAACACGATACGGCCGAGCCAGCAGCCCGCGTCGTATTCCAGGCCGACGACCGCGTCGACCAGCTTGCGGTCCTGCAGGCTGAAGTTCAAGCGGCCGACGCTGTACCAGCGCCCTTCGCCTTCGCCCTGGCCCGGCGCCATGACCCGGCCTGTGTCGCCCCACAGGTCGTTGAGCGGCCACTGCCAGCCCACGTCGATCTGCTCGCTGGAGCCGCGCTGCAGGCGGTAGGCGGCGCTCACCACCCGGTAATTGCCGGGGTTGTAGCGCCCGCCGATGGTTTCGCGAATGGAGCGGCCGGTCTTGGGGTTGTACTGGACCGTCGCGTCCAGGCTCCATTGCGCCGTCCAGTTGATGGTGGCGCCAAACAACAGATCGGACAGGCGCTCGCTCACCGGCGCTTCGCCCGGCAGCGTGACCAGTTGGTCCTTGAAGCGCAACCGCTGGGCGATGCCGAAGCGCGCGGCCTCGGCGCCGGTGTCCGGGTCAAGCAGGCGCGTGGTCGCACCCAGCGTGAGCAGGTTGTTGTCGGAGATGCGGTCGTTGCCGCCGAACGCGTTCTCCGTATAGATGGTCGCGAAGTTGAAGTCGTTGGCGGCGGAGTCGTAGTTGGGCAGCAGGCTCTGGTTGCGGAACGGCGTGTAGACATAGAACGCGCGGGGCTCCAGCGTCTGGCGGAAATTGCGGCCGAAATAGTTGGCGTCGCGCTCGAACACCAGCCCGCTGTCCAGGCTGAACGTGGGCACGGTACGGGTCGCCGAAGTGGCGCCGTTGGCCAATGGGGCGTCGAACTGGTACTGCGTGGTGTGCAGCTGCATCTTGGGGACGACGAACCAGCCCGGCGCCTGCCAGGGCCGGCTGATGCGCGCCACGCTGAAGGTGCGCTGGGCGTTCGGCTGGCCGGTGAGCGTGCGGTCTGCCTCGAAGCGCGTGTAGTCGGCTTCGGCATAGGCTTCCAGGCCGCCAGGCAGGTTGGGGCGCGAGTAGCGCCCGACGATCTGCGGCATGCGGTCGTAGGGCGGAATGATGGGCGCACTCACGTCCTGCAGCGTTTGCCACTTGAGGGCCCTGGCCGTCACCGAAAAGTCGCCCTGCCCCCACGACAGCACACCGTCGTTGGCCAGCAGCCGCTGGGTGAGCGACGAGGTGGTCCGCGAGAAATCGCGCCAGTAATTGTCGTCGCTGACGCGGTTGAGGTTGAGGGACAGGCCCATGGCGCCGAACGGCAGGCCCGCGCCGACGACCCCGGAATGCTTGATCGCGTAGCCCCAGCGGTCGCGCTCGCGCAGCCGGTCGTTGGGCATGAAATTGGCGCGCACCTCGCCCGCATAGTCGCGTTCAAGGTAGCGGAACTCCCCGCCCAGGTCGACGCCGCGCTTGGTCATCAAGGCCGGGTACAGCGTGGCATCGCGGTTGGGCGCGATGTTCCAGTAATAGGGAATGGACAGCTCGAGGCCGTTCAAGCTGTCCAGCCCGATGGTAGGCGGCAATAGGCCCGACTTGCGCTTCTCGGTCAACGGAAAGCTCAGCTCGGGCACCGGCAGGATGGGCACGCCCATGAAACTCAGCACCGCGCCGCTGGCCTGGCCGGTCTCTTCCTCGTTGTCGATGCGGATACTGGCCGCGCGGATGATCCAGTCGGGCATCCAGCTCGGGCCGGGCCGGCGCTGGCAGGTGGTGTAGGTTGCGTTGCGGATGATCGCGCGCTTGTCGTCGATGAAGTCGACGCGCTCGGCCTCGCCGTACGCATCGTTCTTCAGGAACCGGTAGCGCGGCTCGTTGAAGAAACCCTCGAAGGCGTCGACCTTCAGCTCGAGCAGCGGGCCCTCGAAGGTGTTGCCGGCGCGGTTGATGCGCACGTTGCCGCGCGCCTTGGCCAGGTCGTCGGGCTGGTAGTACTCGAGCCGGTCCGCACGGATCACCGTGTCGCCGCGGCGCAGCTGCGCGTCGCCTTCGATCACCGTCTCCACGTCGGTTCGGCCCGACGCACGGTCGCCCGACAGGTACGTGGGCAGCTGGTCGCGCGTTGTGGACGGCACGGTCTCGCGCAGGGCGGGCGTGGGCTGAAGCGGCAGCGGTGCCGCGGGCTGCTGGGCACGCACGGCGCCGCCATGCAGCAGGGCGCAGGCGACCAGGGCTGTCGGTGTCAGGGCGAAGCGGGCGCGGGACGCCTTGGATTTCATCGAGGGCATGTGGACCGCCGGCAGCGCGAGGCGCCCAAGGCGGTGGGACTGGATTTGTAGAATGGATTATCCATGAGCGAACCCCTTCCCCCGTCCCCCGCGCCCACGTCCGTCGTGACCTGGGCCGATCCGCAACGCGAAGCGGCCTTTGGCCGCTGGCTGGCGGGCATCGCCGCCGCCCACGGCCTGCGGCCTGAGACCGTGCGCATTGCGTCTGCAGACGCCAGTTTCCGCCGCTATTTACGCGTGGATACCAATGCTGGCAGCCTGATCGTCATGGACGCGCCGCCCGACAAGGAGAACTGCGAACCTTTCGTGAAGGTGGCCCAGTTGATGGCGGACGCGGGGCTGAACGTGCCGCGGGTGCGCGCCTGGGACGAGGCGCAGGGTTTCATGCTGCTGGACGACCTGGGCACCCGCACCATGATCGAGGTGGTTAACCGCGACGATCCCTACGCCAACCAGGCCCTGTACCTGCGTGCCGTCGATGCGCTGGTCGCCTGGCAATCGGCGTCGCGTCCCGGCGTACTGCCAGCTTATGACCAGGCCCTGCTCGCCCGCGAGCTGGCGCTTTTTCCAGACTGGTATCTGGAGGGGCACCGCAACGTCAAGGTGGAAGGCGCCGTTCGCGAAACGCTGGACACCGTGTTCGCCAAGATCATCGAACGCAATCTTGCCTCGCCCAATGTCTACGTGCATCGCGACTTCATGCCCCGCAACCTCATGATGCCGCACGAAGAATCCGAAACGCGGCTCGGCGTTCTCGACTTCCAGGATGCCGTCTACGGCCCCATCACCTACGACATCGCCTGCCTGATGCGCGACGCCTTCCTCTCGTGGGACGAGGAGTTCGTGCTGGACATCACCGTGCGCTACTGGCAGAAGGCGCAGAAGGCCGGCCTGCCGGTCGACCCGGACTTCGGCGAGTTCTACCGCGGCGTCGAGTGGATGGGCCTGCAGCGGCACCTGAAGGTCGCCGGCATCTTCGCGCGCCTGACATTGCGCGACGGCAAACCGCGCTACCTTGCCGATACGCCGCGCTTCATCGGCTACATCCGCAGCACGGCCGCGCGCTACCGCGAATTGACGCCGCTGCTGCGATTGATCGACCAGGTCGAAGGCACCGAGGCTGCGACCGGCTTCGCGTTCGGCCGCGTCTGACGGCGTTCATGCCTCGATTCCATTGCCCTGTCCCGCTGGCGTCCGGCGAGGCCCTTGACCTGCCGCCCGGCGCGGCGCGCCACGTCCAGGTGCTGCGCATGCAGCCCGGCCACCGGATCACCCTGTTCAACGGCGAGGGCGGCGAGTTCGACGCGGTCGTCGAGCGCATGGGGCGCAGCGACGTGGGCGTGCGCATCGAGGCACATCACGCCGTCGAGCGCGAAGCCGCGCGCGAAGTGCATCTCGCGGCGGTGATGCCTGCCAACGAGCGGATGGACTGGCTGGTCGAGAAAGCCACCGAGCTCGGTGCCGCGAGCATCCAGCCCCTGGTGGCCGAACGCAGCGTGCTGCGGCTGGCCGGGGAACGGGCGGCGAAGAAGCAGGCGCATTGGCAAGCCGTCGCCGTCGCCGCCTGCGAGCAATGCGGGCGCAACCGGGTGCCGGCGGTGCGCGAAGTGGCGGACCTGCGTGCGTGGCTCGCGAACGGCAACGCGTCACAGGCGCACCGGCTGTTGCTGTCCCTGCGTGCAGGAACCCGGCCGCTTCGCATCGCCGCCGGCGATGGCGCCGCGCTCTTTTTGAGCGGCCCCGAAGGCGGCTTCACCGAAGCCGAAGAGGAGGCGGCCCTGGCCGCCGGATTCCAGCCCGTCACGCTGGGGCCGCGCGTGCTCCGCGCGGAAACGGCGGCCCTGGCGGCATTGGCGGCATTGGCCGCATTGGCGTGAAGGCTTCGCGCCTCACGGTCACAATGGGCATCCATGGACCCCCACGCTCGTCACTTCGTTCTGTCGCTGCCCCCCGAGGGGGCTTCAGCCGCCTTGAGGCGGCTCTGCGGAGGCTGAGATGAACCGCAACCTGTGGCTGCTGGCCCTGTGCCAGGGCCTCTTCCTTACCAACAACGTCGTCTTCATCGCGATCAACGGGCTGGTCGGCCTGGCGCTCGCGCCCTTGGGATGGATGGCCACGCTGCCGGTGATGGCGTACGTGGTCGGCAGCGCGCTGTCCACCGGCATGGTCGCCAGGACGCAGCGGCGCTTCGGTCGCAAGGCTTCGTTCCAGGCCGGGCTGGCGGTCGCCGTGCTGTCGGCCCTGGTGTGCGCCTATGCAGCGATGAGCCGCGATTTCTGGCTGCTGTGCCTGGCCACCGTGGTGGCCGGCTACTACAACGCGAACGCCGGCCTGTACCGCTTCGCGGCTGCCGAACTGGCGGGCTCCGGTGCGCGAGAGAAGGCCGTGTCGCTGGTGATGGCCGGCGGCCTCCTGGGCGCGGTGGCCGGCCCCAACCTGGCGGCGCGCACTCGCGATCTTTCGGCCGTGCCTTTCGCCGGTGCTTACTTCGCCCTGGCCGGCGTCGCGTTGCTGGCGATGGCGCTCCTCGCGTTCATCAAGTTCGCGCCGCCACCGGCGCCCGCCGCGGCGGCGGCGGCCCGCTCGCTGCGCCAGGTCATGCGCCAGCCGATCTTCATCGTGGCCGCCGCTTCGGGCTCCTTGGGCTATGGGGTGATGAACCTGCTGATGGCCGCCACACCGATTGCCATGCAGCAATGCGGGCTGCCGTTCTCCGATGCGGCCTTGGTGCTGCAATGGCACGTGATCGGGATGTTCGCGCCGGGCTTTTTCACCGGCGGCCTGATCAAGCGCTTCGGCGCGATCGCCATCATGGGCATCGGCGTGGCGCTGATGCTGGCGTGCATCGTGGTGGCGCTGTCGGGCGTGCAATTGCACCAGTTCGTGGTGGCGCTGTTCCTGCTGGGTATGGGCTGGAATTTCCTTTTCACCGGCAGCACGACGCTGTCGCTCTCGGCCTACGGCCCGCAGGAGCGCGACATGGCGCAGGGCGCGCTCAACTTCTTCGTGTTCGCGACGCTGGCTGTGACCTCGTTCGCTTCGGGCGTGCTGGTCACGACCCGCGGCTGGGAGCTGCTCAATTACGGCTCGCTGGTCCCGGTGGTGCTGACCGGTGCCGCCCTGGTGTGGCTCAAGCTCAGAAGCGCTCGTCCAGCCATTGCTTGAGGGTGTCGAAGACGGGCTCGGATTCGAGCTCGTTGAAGATCTCGTGGAACAGGTCTTCGAAGCAGTGGGACGTCACCACATCACGCGGCGCGGCGGCGGCGAAGGCGCGGCTGCCGCGCGGGTCGACCAGCTTGTCCTGCCCCGCATACATCAGCAACGTGGGCACCGTCCATTGCGGCGCGCGATCGATCGCGACCTGGCCGCTGCCGGCGATGAAGCGGGCCAGCCGCCCCGAAATGCGGTCGTGCACTTTCGGATCGGCCTTGTACGCGGCCACGACCTGGGGGTCGTGCGAAACGAAATCCGGATCGACGCCATTGCCCACCGTCAGGTTGGGAGCGATGCGCGGCAGCGTGGCCAGCAGCAGCTTCTGAAACGCCGAGAGGCCCGGGTCCAGCGCGGGTGACGACAGGACGAGCCCTTGAACTGAAACGTCGCGCAGCGCCACGAGGCAGGCCGCGACGAGGCCGCCCATGCTGTGCCCGATCACGATGAGGGGCGCACCGGGTTCCATGCGCATGCGGGTACTGTCAATGATGTCGGCCAGGTCGTCGAGCAACCGTGGGGTCACCGGCAACGCGCCGCGCACTCCATCGGATTCGCCATGGCCGTATTGGTCATAGCCGCGAACCGCAAAGCCCCAGGTGTTGAGGCGGCGCGCCACGTGGTCATAGCGGCCTGCGTGTTCGCCCAGGCCGTGCACGATGAGCACGACGCCGCGCGAGGCCAACCCCTCGGGCAGCGGCCAGTCCTGCAAGGCCAGGTTGTCGCCGTCGCTGGCCGTGTAGGTCGAGAGAGTCGAGTCGACGAGCTCCAGGTTCATGGGGCCGAATCATCGCCCGCCGAGCCGGGCAATGCAACGCGCTTCAGATCAGTGGCGCGATTTTTTTGAGCCGGAGCGCACTGCCGGCGAAAGCTGTGAACTGCGTCGCAACTTTCGCGTGCGGCCCGTCACACCGCGCGCTTCAGGGCAGTTGCGCGATCACTTCGGCAACGGCCGCCGTGAGCTTCTTGGCATAGGGAACGTGCAGGAATTCGTTCGGGCCGTGCGCATTGCTCTTGGGGCCGAGCACCCCGCACACCATCATCTGCGCCTTGGGGAAACCCGTGCTCAGCATGCTCATGAGGGGGATGGTTCCGCCCTGGCCGATGTAGCCGCACGGTGCGCCGAAGTGGGCCTGCGACGCGGCATCGAGCGCGCGCTCGAACCACGGCGCGGTAGACGGCGCGTTCCAGCCGGTGGCACCGCCATTTGACTCGAACGTCACCTTGGCCTGGTAGGGCGCGTTGTCTTCCAGCAGCGCCTTGAGTTCCTGCACCGCTTGGGCCGCGTCGACCAGCGGCGGCAGGCGCAGCGACAGTTTGAAGGCGGTGTATGGGCGCAGCACATTGCCCGCGTCCTGCAGCGATGGAAACCCTTCGGCGCCGGTCACCGACAGCGTCGGCTTCCAGGTGCGATTGAGCAGCGCGTCGAGCGGATCGGTGGTGGTGGGCAGCGCGAAGGTGGTGGAACCACCGCAGTCGTAGTGCGCCCAGGGGAAGCGCTTGTAGACCTCGTCGCCCAGGATCGCAGCGGTGGCCTTGCCCTGCGCGATGCGGTCGGCCGGCACTTCGCAATGGAAGCTTGCCGGCAGTAGCCGGCCGGTCTTGCTGTCTTCCAGCCGGTCGAGCACCTGCCGCATGATGCGGAAGCTCGAAGGCACCAGGCCCGACGCGTCGCCGGAGTGGATGCCCTCGGTGAGGATCTCTACCTTCAGCGTGCCGCTGGCCATGCCGCGCAGCGAGGTGGTGAGCCACAGCTGGTCGTAGTTGCCCGCGCCCGAGTCCAGGCAGATCACCAGCGACACGTCGCCCAACCGGCCGCGTAGCGCGTCGACGTAGGGCAGGAGGTCATACGAGCCGGACTCCTCGCACGTCTCGACCAGGCCGACGATGCGCGGATGCGGCACGTTCTGCGCCTTGAGCGCCTGCACGGCGGCGATGCTGGCGTAGACCGCATAGCCGTCGTCGGCGCTGCCGCGGCCATAGAGCTTGCCGTCTTCGTACTTCGGCGTCCACGGGCCGAGATCATTGCGCCAGCCGGTGAATTCCGGCTGCTTGTCCAGGTGGCCGTACATCAGCACCGTCTGCGAAGACGCCGGCTTGGTGGCCGCGATCTCGAAGAACAGCACCGGCGTGCGGCCGGGCAGGCGCACCACTTCCAGCGTCAGGCCTTCGACCTTCTGCGCCTCGACCCAGGCCGCGGCATTGCGCATCACCGTTTCGATGTAGCCGTGTTCGGCCCAGTCCTTGTCGAAGCCCGGCGACTTGGCCGGGATGGCAACGTAGTCGGTGAGCTGCTTCACGATGTCGCCGTCCCACTTGGCGGTGGTGTGGGCCAGGGCGGCAACGGCGTCGAGTCCGCCGGGGATTTCGCGGTGCAAGGGTGCGTTCATGGGTTTCTTCCAAACTGCTTCGAGGTGAACCCGCCACTTTACGCCCACGCGAACGCTTGTGCCAGCACCGTGCTGACAAGCCCGGGACGGCACCTGGGCAAAATGCGCGGATGGTCAAAATGCGGGGATGGCAATGCCACTCGCATCCCGCATCCGACTTCACAGGGGACCCCCATGGAACACGACAACAACTCGCGCATTCGCATCGGCGTGGGCGGCTGGACCTTCGAGCCCTGGCGCGACAACTTCTTTCCCAAGGGCCTGCCGCACAGCCGCGAACTGCATTACGCCAGCCGGCAGCTGACGGCGATCGAAGTCAACGGCACCTACTACAGCACCTTCAAGCCGCCCACGTTCGCGAAGTGGCGGGGCGAAACGCCCGAAGGCTTCGTGTTCTCGCTCAAGGCCAATCGCTTCGCCACCAACCGCAAGCTGCTCGCCACGGCGGGCGAGTCGATCCAACGTTTCGTCACCAGCGGCATTGCCGAGCTGGACGACAAACTCGGCCCGCTGGTGTGGCAGTTCATGCCCACCAAGCAGTTCGACGCGACGGACTTCGAGGCGTTTCTCGCGCTGCTGCCCAAGCATGTCGATGGCGTCGCGCTGCGCCACGTGCTGGACGTCCGACACGAAAGCTTCCTGTCGCCCGAATTCCTGCCCCTGGCGCGCCGCTACGGCTGCACGGCCGTGCACACCGATTCGGACAAGTTCCCCGCCATCGCCGATGAGCAGAGCAACCTGGCCTACATCCGCCTGATGCGCAGCGAAGCCGAGAGGCCCACCGGCTACCCGCCGGTAGCACTGAGCCAATGGGCGGAGGGCGCCAAGGCATGGGTGGGAAAGGGAGCCGCGCGAGAGGTCTACATCTACCTGATCAACGGCGCCAAGGAGCGGGCACCAGCCGCCGCGCAAGAACTGATCCGCCAACTCGGCTGACGCTCGGCTCGCCTTCGTCCGTAGCTCAGCGTCGGCTTGGGATGACATCTTGTTGCGCTTGTGACGGTCAGGCGCACGTATCCGGCACGCGTCAAATCTCTCCTGACAAGCACTCAAAACAAGGGAGACAGTTTCATGGCCTATGTATTCGAAACCGTTCCGGCCAACCGCGGCTTGATCGACATGGACGACCCACGCGAGATCCATTGGTGGAGCAAGCGTTTCGGCTGCAACGAAGAGCAGCTGCGCCACGCCGTGCTGGAGGTCGGCAATTCCGCTGCCAAGGTCGAGCAGCTGCTCGACGGCAAGGAGATCTTCGTGGTGTGAGTGGAGCTGGCTGCTTCACGCCAGCCAGCGCAGCAACCCCTGGCCAGCGTCGCCCAGGCGCGCCACCAGAGCCGCTGCGACAGGCTCGTTCACGCCGAACTCGAACTCCACCTCGTCCCCATGTTTCACTTCACGCAGGTCCGCGCCGACCTGCAACAGCTCGCGCCGCAGCATGCCTTCCATCGCATAAGGCACGGCGCAACGCAGCACCACCGTCCTTTGCAGTTGAACCTTCTGCACGCCCAGTAGCGCTTGCGCCACCGCGTCGGTGTACGCGCGGACGAGGCCGCCCGCGCCCAGCTTGACGCCGCCGAAGTAGCGCACCACCGTTGCCAGCACGCCTTCCAGATCCTGCCGCCGCAGCACCTCCAGCATCGGCCGGCCGGCAGTGCCGCCCGGTTCGCCGTCGTCGTTGGCAGCGGACTGGCCACCGGCCAGCAAGGCCCAGCACACATGCGTGGCAGCCGGGTGCTCACGGCGAAGCCCCGCGACGATCGTCAACGCCGCGGCCCGGTCCGGCACGGCCTGCACACAGGCAATGAAGCGGCTTTTCTTGATCAGGATGTCACTGTGGACGGGCTGGGCGAGCGTGAAGGGCACCCGCCGATTGTCTCAGCGCCAGCGCTGGAACCAGCCAAGCCCCTGCGACGTTCCGCCGGGCTGCGCGCCCCGCTTCGGCCGGTATTCGCAGCCGATCCAGCCGGTCCAACCGCATTCGGCGGAGACCTGGTCGATCACATCGAACAGGTAGGGGTAGTTCATCTCGCCCACGTCGGGTTCGTGGCGCTCGGGCACACCGGCGATCTGGAAGTGGCCGACGCGCCCGGTGGGCAGGTACTGGCGGATCTTCATCGCCACGTCGCCCTCGACGATCTGGCAGTGGTACAAGTCCATCTGCACCTTCGCCTTGGGTGCGGCGATTTCGGCGGCGAGCTGGTGGGCATCGTCCTGGCGGTTCAGGAAGAATCCGGGAATGTCGCGCGTGTTGATCGGCTCCATGAGCACGTCGATGCCTTGCTTCGCCGCCTCGGCCGCGGCCCAGCGCAGGTTGCTCACGTAGGTGGAGCGCAGGCTCTCGCGCTGCGTGTCCGCGGGCACCAGCCCGGCCATCACGTGCACATGCGGGCAGTTCAGGACTTCCGCATAGACCAGCGCCTTCGCAACGCCTTCGCGGAATTCGGCTTCGCGCCCGGGCAGACAAGCCATGCCGCGCTCGCCTTGCTCCCAGTTGCCGGGCGGCATGTTGAACAGCACTTGTTGCAGGCCATGCGCCTTCAGCCGGGCCGCCAGTTCGCGCGGCTCGTACGCGTACGGGAAAAGGAACTCCACGGCTTTGAAGCCATCGCGGGCAGCGGCCTCGAAGCGATCGAGGAAGTCCAGCTCCGGGTACATCATCGACAGGTTGGCGGCGAATCGGGGCATGGCGGTGTTCCTCTTGCTCTTTTACCAGCGCGCGTTGAAGCTGCGCCGCAGTTCATCGATCTGCGGCTCGGTGAGCGCGGAGCAGGGCCCTTGCGCCAGCAGCATCAGCCGCGCGGTTTCTTCCAGTTCCTCCAGCACCGCCATGGCGGCGGCCGGCGTGTCGTGCCAGACGTTCGGGCCCAGCCGCTGCAGCATCACCGCGCGGATCGGCCGGCCCGCCTCGCCGTAGCGGGTGATCGTGCCGGCCACCTCTTCGGCCGTGGCGGGCGCGCCCGGGCGCTGGTAGCGCAGCACGGGCACGTGCCCGACCTTCATCACGAAGTAGGGCGTGATGGGCGGCAACAGCTCCGGCTCTTCGCAGCGCAGGCTCAGCGCGACGCTGTGTGCGCTATGGGTGTGGACGATGCAGCGCGTGCCGCCGTCGAAGGGCAGCGCAGCGCGGTAGATCGCACTGTGCAGCGCCAGCGTCTTGCTCGCCATCGCGCCCGAGACCTGACGCCCCGCGAGATCGACTTTTGCAAGTTGCGCCGGATCGAGAAAGCCCAAGGGCGCGTCGGTGGGTGTGATGAGGAAACCGTCGTCCAGCCGCGCGCTGATGTTGCCCGCGGCCGCATGGACGTAGCCACGATCGAACAGGCTCTTGCCGATGCGGCAGATTTCCTCGCGCGCCTGCGACTCGTTCATCCGAGCATCCTAAGGGCTTTGACGAAAAAATCGTCGCCGCCGAAGTTCCCGGATTTGAGCGCGAGATGGATGGGCTCACCGCTGGCCGTGCGAGCGTGGCACCACGGAACGCCCGGGTCGATCTGCGGCCCGATCTGCATTTGCGTCACCCCCAGCGCCTGCACACACGCGCCCGAAGTTTCGCCGCCTGCCACCACCAGTTGGCGCACGCCGATCTCGACCAGGCCGGCGGCGATGGCGGCCAGCGCCTTCTCGACCAGTGCACCCGCGCGCTCCACGCCAAGCTGGTCTTGCACAGCTTTGACGGCTTGCGTGTCCGCGGTGGCATAGACCAGCACCGGACCCTCTGCCAGCAACGGCCGTGCCCAGAACAGCGCCTGCGACGCGACGTTGTCGCCGGCCGCGATGCGCAGAGGATCGATCGCGAGGGCATTGCCCCCGCCTTCGATGAAGGCTGCCACCTGGCGCTGTGTCGCCGTGGAACAGCTGCCCGACACGATGGCCTGCAGGCCTTGCGGAGGCGGCAATTCCGCTGCGCCCGCGGATGGCTGAATGCCGAAATTCGCGGCGAGGCCGATGGCCACGCCCGAACCCGCAGTGATCAATGGCAGGTTCTTGAGCGCAGGCCCCAGCCGCAGCAGGTCTTGGTTGTCCAGTGCGTCGACGATGGCGATGGCCACGCCCTCGGCACGCAGCTGCGCGATACGCTGCGTGATGGCACCCGCCCCGGCCGCAACCGTTTTGTAATCGATGAGGCCGACCTTGCCCTGGCACTGGGCCTGCAGCACGCGGACCAGGTTGGCGTCCGTCATCGGTGTGAGCGGATGGGAGCGCATGCCCGACTCGCTCAGCAGCACGTCGCCCACGAACAGGTGGCCCTTGAACACCGTGCGCTGGTTGTCGGGGAACGCGGGCGTCGCGATCGTGAAGTCGGCCTCGAGCGCTTCCATCAGCGCTTCGGTGACCGGGCCGATATTGCCCTGGGGCGTGCTGTCGAAGGTCGAGCAGTACTTGAAGTAGATCTGCTGCGCGCCCTGCGATTGCAGCCAGTCGAGCGCAGCCATCGACTGCATGACGGCCTCGTAGTTCGGTATGGTGCGCGACTTCAGCGCCACCACGACGGCATCGGCGTCGGCGCCCAGCGGCCCTTCAGGCACGCCGATGGTCTGCACCACGCGCATCCCCGCGCGCACCAGGTTGTTGGCGAGGTCGGTCGCGCCGGTGAAGTCGTCGGCGATGCAGCCGAGCAGGAGCTTGTTCATTCTCGAATGTTCGCGCAGCCCCGTTTGCTATTGGGCGGCCGGTGGAAGGGTGATGCCTGGGAAGATCTTGATCACCGCGCTGTCGTCCTCTTTCGCGAAGCCCGCGCTGGAGGCCTGCATGAACATCTGGTGCGCGGTCGACGACAAGGGCAGCGGGAATTTGCTGGACCGCGCCAGGTCGAGCACGATGCCCAGATCCTTCACGAAGATGTCCACAGCGGAGAGCGGCGTGTAGTCGCCCGCCAGCACGTGGGCCATGCGGTTCTCGAACATCCAGCTGTTGCCCGCGCTGTGCGTGATGACCTCGTACAGCGCCGCCGCATCGACGCCTTCGCGCAAGCCCAGGGCCATGGCTTCGGCCGCTGCCGCGATGTGCACGCCCGCCAGCAGCTGGTTGATCACCTTCACTTTGCTGCCCGCGCCGGCGCGGTCACCGAGGCGATAAACCTTGGCGGCCATGGCGTCGAGCACGGTGCCGCACTTTTCGTAAGCTTCCGGCCGGCCCGACGTCATCATCGTGATCTGGCCGGCCGCGGCTTTCGCGGCGCCGCCGGAAATGGGCGCATCGAGGTAGAGCAAGCCCCGCTCCGCGAGGCGGCCTTCCAGCGCGGCCGACCAGGCGGGATCGACGGTGGAGCACATCACGAAGACGGCGCCGGGTTTCATGGCCTCGGCCACGCCACCGGCGCCGAACAGCAGATCCTCGGTCTGCGCCGCATTGACCACGACCGAGATCACCACGTCGCACTGCTGCGCCAGCTCGGCCGCGGTGCCGCAGGCCGTTCCGCCTTCAGCCGCGAATTTCTGCGCGGCTTCGCTCCGAACGTCGAAGACGCGGACCGGCAGGCCGGCACGTCGCAGAGACCCCGCCATGCCCGCGCCCATGGCGCCCAAACCGATCACGCCTGTCTGTCTGTCCATGCTCGTCCGCCTTGATTGGTATGGTTATCATACAACTTTGGCGGATGGACAGGCTGCGCAAGCCTGCGGAGCGCAGTGTCAGAAGTCGGACAGCCCCATCGTCAACGTGGCGGGGAATTCGTTTGCCGCGCTGTAATCGCCTTGCATTCCAGGGTTCCAAAGGCGGTCGAACGACCCAGGGCAAGTGTCGGCCCATGCCGTCAAACCGAGATCCAGCTCCGCCGGGCGCACGTTCTGCCGCTGCAGATGCGACAGCATGCTGGCCGTGCCCTCGCCGCTGCGACCGTGGTCGGGGCGTGGAATCTGCAGGCGATTGGAGTCGAACATGGCGGGCCTCGAGGGTGGTTCAGATGAGGCACCATTGTTCCCGCGCGTGCGGCCCAGGCCTTAAGGCAATGGCTTAACGCGGCGTCGCGCGTTTCCCTATCTACGCTTTCCCCACCAGCGGCTGAGCCAGGCGCGCGCCTTCCTGGTTCCAGAACGCCGGGTCGGCCATCTCGATGCGGCGGATCGCGTTGTTCATGTGGCGCGCCGCGGCTTGGCGGGCCTTGGCCACGTCGCCGGCCTCGATCGCCTGCACCACGGCGTGGTGCTCGTCGCGCACCTGGGCCGCGAAGTCGGCGCGCCGCGCCTCGTTCGCGCGCGTCACGCCGATGGCGCCGCGCATGAACTGCGCCAGGTAGTCGAGCGTGCCGATGAGGAAGGGGTTGTGCGCGGCGGCGGCGATGGCCTGGTGAAACTTCAGGTCTTCCTCGACGCCGTCGTCGCCCGCCTTCACGGCCTTGTCCAGAGCCACCACCGATTGCTTCAGGCGCTTGACGTCGGCCGCCGTGCGGCGCTGCGCGGCCAGCGCCGCGACCTCGGCTTCCAGCGCCCGCCGCACTTCGGCCATCTGCACCACCGCGGCTTTCGATGCCGTGTGGCGGGCGTCGAAGTTCAGCGGCGCATACGGCGCGTGCGCGTTGACATACACGCCGCTGCCCTGCCGCGAATCCACCAGGCCCAGCGATTTCAGGCGAGACACCGCTTCGCGCACCACGGTGCGGCTCACTTCGAACTGTTCAACCAGGCGCGCTTCGGCCGGCAGCTTTTCCCCGGGCCCGATGCGTCCGGCCTGGATTTCGGCGGCAAGCCGCTGCGCCACCTGGTCCGACAGGCGGGCGCCGCTGCTCACGGGAGAAAACTGGTTTGTCATACAAGAAACCGAAAGGTGTATGACAAGAATACCGCCGCGCTGCTCCGCGCGGGCGAAGATTTCAGGCCCAGCCGGCGAGCCGCAATACCAGGCCCGCCATGGCGCAAGCCGCGATCACCGGGATCACGCCGATCTTGAACCGCAGCAACGCGATGGCTGCCGCGGCCGCGATGGCCAGCGCGATCCAGTCCACCTGCGGCGCGGCGGCACCGGGCAGCGTGCGCCAGGCGATGTGCGCCAGGAAGAACAGGGCCAGAGTTGCGATCACGCCCACCACGGCGGCGGTGATCGCGGTGAGCGGCGCGGTGAACTTCATGTTGCCGTGCGTCGCCTCCACCAGCGGGCCGCCCGCCAGGATGAACAGGAAAGACGGCAGGAAGGTGAACCAGGTCACCACGCTCGCCGCCAATGCCGCGCCCAGGAACAGCATGTCCGGCCCAAGCACCTGCCGCGCCCAGCCGCCGACGAAGCCCACGAACGCCACCACCATGATGAGCGGCCCCGGCGTGGTTTCGCCCAGCGCCAGGCCGTCGATCATCTGCGGGCCGGTGAGCCAGTGGAAATGCTCGACCGCGCCCTGGTACACATAGGGCAGCACGGCGTAGGCGCCGCCGAAAGTCAGCAGCGCCGCCTTGGTGAAGAACCATCCCATCTGCGCGAGCGTGCCGTCCCAGCCATGCGTCATCACCAGTGCGCCCATTGGCAGCAGCCACAGCAGGGCGCCCACGACAACCACCGCTGCCAGCCGCGCCTTGGAGAACCGCGCGTGGTCCGGCGTGGGCGTTGCGTCGTCGATGACGTAGCCCCCCGCGGCATGGCCCAGGTCCTTCGCTCCGCCGTGCCCGCCGCCCGCGGCGAATTGCGCCGGCAGGTACTTGCCGCCCAGAGCACCGGCTAGCGCGGCCGCGGCGACCACCCACGGGAACGGCACGTGCAGCCAGGCGATCGCCACGAAGCTGGCGAGCGTGATGGCCCACAGCAGCGGCACCTTGCGCGGGCTCTTGAGCGTGCGGCTGCCGATGCGCCAGACCGCCTGCAGCACGATGGCCGCCACCGCGGGCTTGATGCCGTAGAACATGCCGGCCACCCAGCTCACGTTGCCGAAGGCCACGTAGACCCAGCTCAGTGCGATGAGGATGAAGAGCGAGGGCAGCACGAACAGCGCTCCGGCCACGATACCGCCCCAGGTGCGGTGCATCAGCCAACCGATGTAGGTGGCGAGCTGCTGCGCCTCCGGGCCGGGCAAGAGCATGCAGTAGTTGAGCGCGTGCAGGAAGCGACGTTCCGAAATCCAGCGCCTCTGCTCGACCAGCTCGCGGTGCATGATCGCGATCTGGCCAGCCGGCCCGCCGAAGCTGATGAAGCCGAGCTTGAGCCAGAATTTCAGCGCTTCGCCGAACGTCACCTCGTGCGCTGCCCCGCGATGTGCGAGTGTTTCAGCTGCTGCCGTCATTGCTTCTCCATCAGGTGCGCATCCCAACGATGGGTTTCACCTTGCGCCGAGCGGCACCAGGCATAGAGCGCGTCGTACATCGGCATCGCCGCTTCGAGCATCGCGTGGTCATCTTCGGCATGCAGCGCCGACAGCCCGAGGGAAAGCGCCAGCAGGCCGCCCGACTGCGGCGCGAGCGAGAGGCGGTCGGTATCGGCGCCGCGCACGATCAACGCCAATTTCCCCAGTGCGGGGTCGTCGAGCTCGAAGGCCTTCAGCAGCGTGTCGAAGCTGCACAGCTCCCATTCGTGGCTGATCGGCGCGCCGGGGATGTCATAGGGCACCGCGCCCAGGCGCTTCGCCTCGTCGAACACCTGCGCCGTGGGCACGTAGAAGAACTCGGCCTGCGGATCGATGAAGCGGCGGATGAGCCAGGGGCAGGCCGCACGATCGATCTTCGGGCGCTCGCGGGTGATCCAGCGCGAAGGCTTCTCGCCGGTCACGCCCAGGTCGGGGCGCTTGCGCAGGCACGGCAAGGGCTGGGCACGCCAGCCGGCCACAGCCTGGGGCGCGTCGACACCCTCTTGCCCGCCCTCGATGCCGCCGGCGAGAAAGCGCGCGTTCCAGCCGGCTTCGCGCAGCGCGCGCGCGGCCTCCTGCCCGACTTCGTGGCCATAGACGCAATACACGATCACATCGCCGGGCGGGTGTTCGGCCGCGAAGCGCGCGACGTCTTCCGGCGCGCAATGACGGGCCGCGGGCAAGAGGCGGTCGCTTTCGTTGAAGCGCGCGGCGCGGCGCACGTCGAGCACAAGCGGCGCGTTGGCATGGCCGAGCGCGGCGGCGAACTGTTCAGGGGAAATCGAAAAGGGGGAAAGGGATGATGCAACGGTGTCCACGTGAAAACTCCATGAGTGAAGCTGCCAGCGCTTGGACGGGACACCGTCTATCCGTGAAGAACCGGGAGGCTGAATTTCCCGATGGCTGAATGCTACATCAACTCGCCCAAGCCTTAACCGCGCTCGAACTTGAAGACCGCTGTGCCGGCCCGGGCATTGGGCAGAAAGCGCACTTCGCGTCCTTCCTGCAGCCCGTACGCTTCGAGGATCGCCAGCCGGTTCTTGGTGGCGAGCACCTCGAAGTCCTTGTACGTGCCGACGCGGATGTTCGGCGTGTCGTACCACTGGTAGGGCAGCCGCTTGGTGACGGGCATGCGCCCGCGCGCGATGGCGAGCCGGTTGGGCCAGTGCGCGAAGTTGGGGAACGCCACGATGCCGGCGCGCCCGACCCGCGCGGTCTCCACCAGCATGGTTTCGGCGTTGCGCAGGTGCTGCAGCGTGTCGATCTGAAGCACCACGTCGAAGGAGGCGTCGTCGAACATCGACAGGCCTTCTTCGAGGTTGAGCTGGATCACGTTGACGCGTCGCTTGGCGCAGGCCAACACGTTTTGGTCGTCGAACTCGACGCCGTAGCCGCTGCAGCCGCGCTCGCGCTGCAGGTAGTCGAGCATCGCGCCGTCGCCACAGCCCAGGTCGAGCACGCGCGAGCCCGGCGGCACCAGGCGCGCGATGGATTGCATGGTGAGTTTGTCGCTCATGCTTGCCCTTGTTCGGCGGCGATGCGGTCGAAATACGAGCGCACCAAACCCAAGTACCGCGCGTCCTCCAGCAGGAAGGCGTCATGGCCGTGCGGAGCGTCGATCTCGGCGTAGCTCACGTCGCGGCGGTTGTCGAGCAGCGCCTTGACGATCTCGCGGCTGCGGCGCGGCGCAAAGCGCCAGTCGGTGGTGAAGCTCACCAGCAGGAATTTCGCCGTGGCCGAAGCGAGCGCCTTGGTGAGGTTGCCGTTGTGGCGCAATGCCGGGTCGAAGTAGTCGAGCGCGCGGGTGATCAGCAAGTAGGTGTTGGCGTCGAAGTACTCGCTGAACTTGTCGCCCTGGTAGCGCAGGTAGCTCTCGATCTGGAACTCGATGTCCTGGGTGCTGTACTTCAGCTCCAGGCCTTCGCGCAGCTGGCGCCCGAACTTCTCGTTCATCACGTCGTCACTCAGGTAGGTGATGTGGCCGATCATTCGCGCGATGCGCAGACCGCGCTTGGGCACCACGCCCTGCTCGTAGAAATGCCCGCCGTGGAAATCGGGGTCGGTAACGATGGCGCGGCGCGCGACTTCGTTGAAGGCGATGTTCTCGGCCGTGAGGTTGGGCGCGCTGGCCACCACCACGGCGTGGCGCACGCGCTCGGGGTATTGCAGCGTCCACGACAGCGCCTGCATGCCGCCGAGGCTGCCGCCCATCACCGCCGCGAGGGTCTTGATGCCCAGGCCGTCCAGCAGCCGGGCCTGAGCGTTGACCCAGTCTTCCACGGTGACGACAGGGAAGTCGGCGCCGTAGACCTTGCCGGTGTCTGGGTTCACGTGCATGGGGCCGGTGGAGCCGAAGCAGGAGCCCAGGTTGTTGACGCCGATGACGAAGAACCGGTCAGTGTCGAGGGCCTTGCCGGGGCCGATCATCGTGTCCCACCAGCCTTCGGACTTGTCCTGGCCTTCGTACACGCCGGCCACGTGGTGCGAGGCGTTGAGCGCGTGGCACACCAGCACGGCGTTGCTCTTGTCGGCGTTGAGCGTGCCGTAGGTTTCGTAGGCCAGCGAGTACGCGCGAATCGACGCGCCGCTTTGCAGTGCGAGCGGCGCTTCGAAACTCATCGATTGGGGCGTGACGATGATCATGGCAACAAAAAACCCGGCGTCGCTAAAGAGGCGAGGCCGGGTCTTCGGGCAATCGGATCTTTAGCAGAATTTATTGAGCGCCCGCAAGCTGAAGCAAATCGGCGCTATGGCGGCAGTATAGCAAGGTGGGTGGCGCGCTTGGTGTGGTGGTGGCGGAGCGCGGATGGCGGGTAGCCGACTCCGCTCGTGTCCCCCGCCGCCGGGAGGGCGGCTCCTCCTTAACCTCGCGGCATCGGCTACCCGCCATCCGCGCTCCTTTGGCACCATTCGCTGGTACTACCAGCTCCTCGAACACCCGCGACCGTCGATGGATCAGGGTGATGGGGCGTTCTACGCAGCGAAGTAAAGGAGGAGCCGCCCTCCCGGCGGCGGGGGACATGAGCGGAGTAGAGCGCCCCGTCGCCCCGATCCTGCCAACAACCAGGCGACGTAACGGGGGAATGACGCATCAGTACCAGATCGCCCCGATTCCCAGCACCGCGAAGATCACCGCGGAAACGATGTGTACGACGCGGATCGGCACGCGGCGCATGACGCGATCGCCGAACCACACCACGGGCGCGTTGGCGAGCATCATGCCCAGCGTGGTGCCGGCCACAACAGCAGCCCAGGCGTCATAGCGCGCGGCCAGCATCACCGTCGCGACCTGCGTCTTGTCGCCCATTTCGGCGAGGAAAAAAGCGACCAGCGTCGTGCCGAACACGCCCAGGCGCGGCGCCTTGTCGGCATCGCCTTCGTCCAGCTTGTCGGGGATCAGCATCCAAACCGCCATCGCGATGAAGGAGCCGCCCAGGATCCAGCGCAGCGCCTGGGGGCCGATGACCGTCGTCACCGAGGCGCCGGCGGCACCGGCGAGCGCATGGTTGGCGAGCGTGGCGACGAGGATGCCCATCACGATCGGCCAGGGCTGGCGAAAACGCGCGGCGAGGACCAGCGACAGCAACTGCGTCTTGTCGCCCATTTCCGCGAGCGCGACGATGCCCGTGGACACGAGAAAGGCTTCCATTGCGCCGATCCTACGGTCCGGGCCTGTCAGTTTGCTGGCCGCGCCGGCCAGGGCGCACGCTTCTGGCGCACTTTTTGCTTCATTGTGGTGCGTTGACGTGCTTGCCACTCGTTGCGCACCAATAACATGCAATTTCATCCAAAGAGGGCTTTATGGACGCACTAAAGCAGGGCTCGGACGCCTTGTTCATTCTCCTGGGCGGCATCATGGTGCTGGCCATGCATGCCGGATTCGCGTTCCTGGAACTGGGAACCGTGCGCAAGAAGAACCAGGTCAATGCGCTGGTGAAGATCCTCGCGGACTTCTCAGTCTCCACCGTCGCCTACTTCATCGTGGGCTACGGCGTGGCTTACGGCACCAGTTTCTTCGTCGGCGCGGAGCAGCTGGCGGCCAAGAACGGCTACGAGCTGGTGAAGTTCTTCTTCCTGCTCACATTCGCCGCGGCCATTCCCGCCATCATCTCCGGCGGCATCGCGGAGCGCGCACGCTTCTGGCCGCAGCTGCTGGCCACGGCCGTGCTGGTGGGTGTCGTCTACCCGCTGTTCGAAGGCATTGCGTGGAACCAGGCCTTCGGCATCCAGGCCTGGATCAAGTCGGCCACGGGCGACGAGTTCCACGACTTCGCCGGTTCGGTGGTCGTGCACGCAATGGGCGGCTGGCTGGCGCTGCCGGCGGTCATCCTTCTGGGCGCGCGCAGCAACCGCTACCGCAAGGACGGCGCGATCTCGGCGCACCCGCCGTCCAACATCCCGTTCCTGGCACTGGGCGCGTGGATCCTTACCGTCGGCTGGTTCGGCTTCAACGTGATGAGCGCGCAGACCATCGACAAGATCTCCGGCCTGGTCGCGGTGAACTCGCTGATGGCGATGGTGGGTGGCACGCTGGCGGCGCTCGCCGTTGGCAAGAACGATCCCGGCTTCGTCCACAACGGCCCGCTCGCAGGCCTGGTCGCCGTTTGCGCCGGTTCCGACCTGATGCACCCGCTGGGCGCGCTCGTCGTGGGCGCCGTCGCCGGTGCGCTGTTCGTGGTGATGTTCACGCTCACGCAGAACAAGTGGAAGATCGACGACGTGCTGGGCGTGTGGCCGCTGCACGGCCTGTGCGGCGCCTGGGGCGGTGTGGCTGCGGGCATTTTCGGCACTAAGGCCTTCGGCGGCCTGGGCGGCGCGAACCTGGGCGCGCAGCTGATCGGCACCGCGCTGGGCGTGGTGTGGGCGCTGGTCGCGGGCTTCCTGGTCTACGGCGCGATCCGGGCCTTGATGCAGCTGCGGCTGTCGCCGGAGGAGGAATACGCGGGCGCCGACCTGTCGATCCACCGCATCGGCTCGACCCCGGAACGCGAAGCGACCTGGTAGCGGCGTCAGGCCGGGCGGACGCCCGCCAGGCGCGGCCACACCAGCCGCTCCAGCGACCAGGCGCCTGGCCCGAAGATGGCGAGTCCGGCGAGCAGCGATCCCCAGAAAACGTGCTGCTGCAGGGCGGCTGGCGCGATCTCCTGCAGGGAAACAACCGCCACCGCGTTCACCACGAACAGTCCGAGCGCGGCGAACCGTCCGCCCAGCCCCAGCACCAGCAGGACCGGCAGCCCGAGCTCGCCCGCGGTGCCCATCAGCGCGGCGAAGGCCGGCGGCAACAGCGGCACCTTGTATTCGTCGGTGAAGAGGGCGACAGTCGTTTCCCAATCGCGGATCTTGGTCAGGCCCGACAGGAAGAAGGCCTGGCTAACGTAGAAGCGTGCCGCCAGCGCGGCCGCCGGCTGCAGCGAGTCGAGCCCCGCCGTAAGCAGGCTCCACGCCTTGACGGCGCGCTGCACCAGCGGTGCTTCGGCGATGTTCATGTTGATATCCTCATGTTGCGTTGGGTGCGGCGCCCACCAGCAGACCGGTTTGCACTGCAGGTGTCAGCCACTGGCCGAAGTCGAGTTCCGGCGCGGCTTCCAATGAGTCGGCCAGCGAACGTCTTTCTTGCAGTGCCGCGACGAAAGCCGCCTCGCCGCGCAGCGTCATGCGCAGCATCGGTGCAAAGCCCTGGCGCCACACCAGCGCCGTTTCGTTCAGGCCCAAGTTCACGCGACGGCCCGCCTCCTGCAGCGTGGGCTGCCCTGTGAGGTGCGCGTTCACGATGCTCACCACCGGGTAGGGGCTGGCCAGGCAAGCGGCACCGGGGCACAGCACGAGCGTGAAGTCCGCCGGGTCGGCCTGGGTCAGCAGCCCGAGCGAAACCGTATCGAGCGTTGCGTCGCGCGCGGTCGCCGCGACGTGCAACAACAACTCGACGCGCGCCACGTCGGCCATGAAGGGCTCTTCTTCCCGCAGGTCCGGCAGCGATTCGATGTGCGCGGCCAGCTCGCGGCCCCATTGCGCAAGGTCGCCGCGCCGTGGCGGGTGGTGCAGCCACAAGGATTGCGCCAACGCACGGAGGTTGTCTTCGCCCAGCAGCTGCCGCACGACCGGGTAGGCGCCGCCCAGCGCGCGCGGGGCCAACTCGAGGGCATTGCTGCGATAGGCAGCCAGGCCGCGCCCCCAGTAGCCGTCTGCGAGCGCGGGGCCGCGTGACCACAAGGCCTGCAACAGGGACTGCTGCTGGAGAGCCAGACTCATGCCGCCTCCACCGGGCGGTCAGCGGCCAGCGCGCGCGCATGCCGGCCTTCGTCCAGCAGCACGGCCAGCGGCGGGATGTCCGTGTCCCATTCGATCAGCGTGGGCACGGCGCCGAATCGACGCAGCGCATGGGAGTGGAGCTGCCACACGGCGTCGCACACCCGGCTGCCATGGTCGTCGATCACGATGTCTTCCGTGGCGCAGTGGCCCGCGACATGAAGTTCTCCCACGGCCTCGGGGGGGATCGCGTCCAGCCAGCGCCGGCATGCGACCAGCGGATCGGCATCGGCGCCGCGCACCTGCGCATTCAGCGCGTTCACGTAGATGTTGTTCACATCGACCAGCAGCTGGCACCCGGTACGGCGCGCCAGCTCGGAGAGGAATTCGGGTTCGCTGCGATCGGTCCCGGGCGGTTCGATATAGGCCGAGAGGTTTTCCACAAGGAGTGGGCGGGCAAGCCGGTCCTGCACGCGCTGGACGTTGGCACTTAGCAGGTCCAGCGCTTCCCGATTGAAAGGAATGGGCAGCAGGTCGGCTGCGTGCACCATCGAGCCATTCACAAGGGCCCGCGCGAAACAGGCGTGGTCGCTGACACGCGCGGGCTCGATGCGGTCAATCAGCCGGGCCAACTGGTCAAGGTGCCATGCATCGACGCCTGCGGCCGAGCCCAGTGCCAGCCCGACACCATGCAGGCTGACGGGATAGGTATCGCGGGCTTGCGCCAGAAGCGCCAACGCGGCCCCGCCTTCACCGAAAAAGTTCTCGGAGTGAACCTCGATGAAGTCCAGTGCGGGCCGCAGTTCCAGCAGCTCGCCATAGTGCGGATGCCGCCAGCCGATGCCGATGGCGCTCATGGGCGTTGCAGGTGGTGTGCGTCCTGTCAGCCCTTCTTGCTGTCGGCGGCGGGCTTGACCATCATCTTCGCCTGGTCGGCACTCAAGCCCTTCATGTCGGCGCACGTGCCTTTGGCGACGTACTTCCATTCATCGGGGACATTGCCCACCTTGGATTGCCCGGCGCACGAGTGGGAACCGCTCAGGTTCGCGCAGTCGTTCTGGCCGGCCTTGGAGATGCCGTAGCACTTCTCTTTTTCTTGCGCGACGGCGGGCGTCGCAACGAGCAGGGTGGACAGCAGGGAGGCCGCAGCGGCGGCGACGAAGGCACGTTGATTCATGGATATCTCCGGGTCAGGTTGATAGGCAACCAGGCTTTGCCACCTGGTTGCGCATTGGTCTGCGCGGCCTGCGGGTTCTTACAGAAGCTCCGCGATCTTGTCCCAGGCCTCGGCCGGAATGCGGCCCTGATAACGTTCGACGACCTTGCCTGTCTTGTCGATGACGAAGCTCGCGGGCAACTGCGCCGGTTTGCCGAGGTTGTCCTTGTAGCCCGCGTCGCCGGCCCACAGCTGCACGAAGCGCTGCTTGACGGGCACCGTGCGCGAAATGATCTTCTCGTAAGCGTCCACGTCCTTCATGTCGCGGTCGGTGCTGACCAGCACCATCTCGAACGGCTTGCCGGCCCAGCCCTGGTAGTTCTGACGCAGCTCGGGCATCTTGTCGCGGCAGACGGCGCAGCCCGTGGACCAGAACATCACCAGCACCACCTTGCCTTTGAGCGACGCCAGCCGGAAGGGCTTGCCGTCGATGGTGCTGCCCTCCAGGGCCGGTGCCGCGGCGGCGGGCGCCTGGGCGTGAAGGGGCGCGGTCCAGGCCGCGGCGACGAGCAAAAGGGCGAGGAGGTGGGCTTTCATGCCCGATGAGTCGTGTGCGATGATTTCGGTCTTACACATTTTCTTCATGCCCATCGAAAACCAATTGGCCGAACACCGCAGCTACCTGATGCGGTTCGCGCGGCTGCAGCTGCGCAACGAGGCCTGGGCCGAGGACGCGGTGTCCGAAACGATGCTGGCCGCCCTGTCCAAGCCGCAGTCGTTCGGCAACCGCAGCCAGCTCAAGACCTGGCTGGTGGGTATCCTCAAGCACAAGGTGATCGACGTCCTGCGCCAGCGGCAACGCGAGGTCGTCCTGGTGGACGACGAGGGCGACGGCGGCGAGGAACTCGACGCCCTGATGTTCAAGGCCGACGGCCATTACGCGAACAAGCCGACCGAGTGGGGCAACCCCGAGCAGGAGCTCAATTCACGCCAGTTCTTCACCGTGCTGGAAGCCTGCGCCGAGAAACTGCCGGCGGCGATGGGGCGGGTGTTCCTGATGCGCGAATGGCTCGAATTGCCCAGCGAGGAAATCTGTAAGGAACTCCAATTGACGCCGACGAACCTCTACGTCCAGCTCCACCGCGCCCGCCTCCGGCTGCGCGAGTGTCTTGAAATCAACTGGTTTGGAAACCGTGCCGCCTCGTGATGATCCTGCGCCGTACCTGCAAAGAAGTCTCCGCCCTGCTGGTGGCCAGGGAAGACCGCGACCTGCCCCTGGTCGAACGTGTCGCTTTGCGTTTCCACCTGGCGGCCTGCAGCGCCTGCCCGGCCTTCGAGCGCCAGTTGTTGACCATGCGCAACGCATTCCAGCGCTGGCGGCATTACTCGGAAGAATAAAAGGCCCAAGTGGCCTAAATTTGCCACGCGCGCGCCATATGCCCCATAATCGCCGGGTGTCGCGCCAAGCGCGGCATATTGGTTTGCGGTGATTGGTCGGTTTCGCGTGGTTTGTTTCTAAGCGTTTTTCGGACTCCCATCGCTTCATTAGCGTTTATTTCTCAGGAGTCCTATCAATGGGCAACAAACTTTACGTGGGCAACCTGCCCTACTCTTACCGCGACTCCGACATGGAGCAGGCTTTCAGCCAGTACGGCACCGTGTCCAGCGCCAAGGTCATGATGGAACGTGACACCGGCCGCTCCAAGGGTTTCGGCTTCGTCGAGATGAGCAACGAGGCGGAAGCCAAGGCTGCCATTGAAGGCATGAACGGCCAACAAATCGGCGGCCGTGGCCTCGTGGTCAATGAAGCCCGTCCGATGGAATCGCGTCCCCCGCGCACCGGCGGCTTCGGCGGCGGTGGTGGTGGCGG
>NZ_RKMB01000032.1 GCF_003797765.1 Ramlibacter sp. WS9
GGCCTGCAGTTACGCCCTCCCCCGGAGGGGGAGGGAGTAACTGCAGGCCGGGCGGGCCTTCGACGATTTGCCAGAAGAACTGCGTGCCGTCGGGGTCCAGGGCTTCCACCACGGCGGTCCATGGCTGGCCTACGGCTGCGGGTGGCAACTCGTTTTCAAATGACAGCGTGCCGTCCTGCAGCACGACCGACATCTCGGGCGGCGTGTTCTCCAGCGGCACGGCATACACGCCGTGGCCCAGGTCGAACTTGGCCAGCGCCGCGTTGCCTGCACCACCGAAGATTGATGCAGGCACCACGGTGATGGTCTGAGGCGGCAACGCCCCGCCGGGCTGCAGCTTGTTGCCGTTGGCCTGCAAAGGGGCGCTGAGGTTGATCACCCACAGCTCTTGTTGCGAGCCGGTGCCCGCAGCGGCGCCCAGCACCGAGTCGCCAAAGTAGCGGCCCGGGTCCAGCAACAGCATCATCGGCCCGCGCAGGTCGTCGGTGCCGATGTTGGTCACCGTCACGTCGTAGCTGACGGCGCCCGTCGAGCGCTCTGCGCGCGTGTTGGCGAAATCCAGGCGGACCTGTGCCGTCATGTCGACCACCGCGGTGAACGTGCTCACCACATTGGCCACCATCGGCGTGCCGGACGCGCTTTGCAGCTCGTGCGACACGCGCAGCTGGTAGCTGCCGGCTTGCAGGCCGGCCACGTCGAGCAAGGCTGTGCGCGTCGCCGCGTTCCAGGTCACCGCATTCGGCGTAACCACCATGTCGGCGGGCGTACCGTCGGAGTTGGTACCCAGCAGGGTCAACTCGTAGTTGTTGGGGTCGAGCACGCTGCCCGCGGCGCCCTCATCGGCGAGCATGGCCTGATCAAAGACCACAGCGATGGCGCCCAGCGGCAGCGGCACCAAGGCGCCGTTGGCCACGCTCAAGCCCGTCACCGCGGGCGCCTTGAGCGGCGCGACTTCGTCGATGCCGTTCGATTCCGCCAACAGGATGCGGCCGTCCGACGTGGCGAGGATGGTCTCGCCGCGCGTGCCACCGCGCGCGATCTGCAGGACGCTGCGGCCTTGCAGGCTGATGGCCCACAACGCGGCTTGGTGCGGAGTCTCACTGCCAGTGGCCGCCACAGCACGCTGGCTGAGGTTGCTGCTGGCGAGCAGCAGGCCGTCCAGCGGCGAACCGGCGTGGCCGAAAGCGATGCTGTCGATGCTGCCGGCCAGGCGGTATTCCAGCTCGGCGCGGCCCTTCTTCTGGCCGCTCATGGGGAAGCTGATGATGTCGGTGGTGCCGTCCGGGTTGGCGGCGGTCACTTGCCGGCCCGACCAGCGCACGGCCCACAGGCGGCCGTCGCTGCCAAACGCCAGGTCCGACACGCGCTCGTTGCTGAAATGCTGCCAGGCTTTGGCCGGGTCGGACTCGCCGGGTTTGAAGATCTCGACGCCGCCGCCGGAGGACACGTAGATGTCGCCAGTGTTCGGCTGGATCGCCAACGCATGCGTCAACGCCAGCCCGCTCGGACCGCTCATACGCCGCAACACCACACCCGATTCAGCATCGACCTGCAGCAGTTCCGCGCCGGTGCTGACCCAGAGTTGGTCCAGGCCGTCCACCGCCATGTCCATCACCGGCACATCGAGCGTGAATACAGGCTGCGTGCTCCGGCCGCCGTCCTTCGCAAAGCGGAACACCTCGTTGCGGCCCTGCCCTGCACTGGCCAGCACGCTGCCATCGGAGAGCTGCACCATGGCCAGCGCGCCCACGTCGGCCGCGCTGCCGCTGAAGCCGTCCGCAAAGGTGCGTGCGGTGAACGGCGCGACCACGCTGGCCAGCTGCGACGCCTGGGCCACGGGAATGTAGCCCGGCAGTTGCTGCTGGGCCTGCGTGAAGAGCACGTTGGCCGCGTAAGTGCGGCCGGGCGTGGCCAGCGGGAGCTCAGATGTCTGGTTCAGCGATTCGGTCGCACCCAGCGCGTCGAGCACCGCTTGACGCGAGCCGTCGTCCGGCAGCACCGCGTTGGCCACCGTGGCGGCCTCGCGGTTGCCGGCCTTGTCGGTGGCGACGGCCAGGAATTCGTAAGTCTTGCCGGTCACGCCGGTGAACACGGCTTGCGTCTGTTCGGCCGGCGCCTGGCGCAGCCAGATCTTGAAGTCGCCGCCGTTCTCGGCGACGTAGACGGTGACGTGCTTGACGCCGCTCGCATCGTCTCTGGCCACCCACTGCACGTCGATCAGCGGTTCGCCGGCCGCGTTGTTGCCCAGCGCGGTGGCCGCTATCGTCGTGATGGGTGCGCCCACATCGAGCTTTTGGCTGACGGTGTTCGTCGCCACCGGCGGCGCACCATCGAATGTCAGGCTGGCTTGCGCTGTGATGCTGGCGCCGGATTGCGCGCCCTCGCCGCTGGCGATGGTGTAGCTCACGAAGCCGCGCTTGGCGGCCTCGGCGTTGGCCGCGGTGGCGCCAGGGTCCAGCGGCGCGAGCAGGCCACGGGTGGCGTCACGCAGCACCTCGCCGGTGTCGGGGTCGATCGCCTGCAGCAGCCAGGTGGCGATGTGTGCCTCGGCGTCCACGCCGGCGCTGACGCGCAGGATGAAGCCCTTGTTGCCGGAGAAGTCGAAGTCGCCCTGAAAGTTGGCCTTGTCGGCCGGAATGTGGACGTTGATGTCCCCCAGCTTCAGGTCGCCCAGGCGCAGCGAGCGCGCGTCCAGATCCGGGTCGAGCTGCGTGACGATGCGCAGTTGGCCCACGGCACGCTCACTGGGGTTGTTGAACCCGATGGTGTACGGCAGGGCGGTGCCGGCTGGCAGGTAGAACTCGCCCGTTGTGGCCGACACGTCGGCGACGTTGACGCGCGGGCCCTGGATGCTGGCCACGGCGGCGGCGAGAGCGCTTTGTTCGGCGGCTTGCTGCAGGTACTGCGCCAGGTTCAGCGCGGTCACACCCGAGCTGCCGGCCGCCTGGCGCTGGATGTATTCGGTTTCGCTCAGCCCGCCGGCGAAGACGTTGAAGTTGATGAAGTGCGTGTCCTGCGTCGCGTGGAGGTCGTAGTCCGCCGGGTTCGCCATCGCGGGCACGGGGATTTCGACTTCGCCTTCGTCGCTGGTACGCGCCTGGATGTATTCGATGGGCGCAAGAGCCGCTGCTGGATCCGATGGCCAGGTGGCCGTGTCGCCGTACCACTTCTGCACCTGCGAAAACAGGCCCAGGATGTCGGCCTGGCTCTGGTAGTTCTCGCCCGCCTTGCTGAACAGGATGCCGGTGGCCAACGTGGCGTTGAGGCTGATCACCGAGGGATTGAGCCGGATGGGCGGCGCCTCCTCCAGCGGCCGCAGCATGCCGGCCTGTTCCAGCGCGGCCAGCCAGCCTTGGACCCATTGCGCCTCATCGGCGGCAATGGTGGTCAGCGTGCTCGATGCGGCGGCATCGGTCAGGATGGCCGCGCGCAGCTTTTTGGCGTGGGCGGTCTGGTCGGCAATGAATTCATCGCGCGTGATCGGCGTGGCGGCGCCCACGACGCTGAAGCGAAATGGCATGGCCAGCATTTCGAGCTTCGTGATGTGATCGTCCGATTCGGTGGAGAGAAATTTGGCGGCCAGGCCTTCCGAGATGTTGTTCAACCCCGAAACGCCTGCGTCCAGCAAACCCGCGGCCTTCCAGTCCGGGCGCGCCGCGTACAGCTTGTCGCGCAGGCCCTCGAAGTCGTAAGCCAGCCATTCGGACAGGCCGGGATACGTTTGCACGGTGAACGAGGCGCCGGCAAAGCCTTGGGCACCCAGGTCGAATGCGTAGCCGGGCGTCAGGTTGAAGCCGCTGGTGTTGAGCGCGCCGTCCAGGCTGGCCCACGGGACGCTTTTTGCCGGAAGGGTCGTCGGCGTGGGGCCGTAGGTCTGCGTATTGCCCGCGGCATCCACGCTCTGGCCACTGGGTTGACCGCCCACGTTGCTGCCGAAGACCAGGAAGGGCAGGTTCAGGCCTTCCAGCAGGTACTCATTGGAGCCCATGTTGGGCGCGCCGATGTCGAAGCGCACATACGGCGTGTCAACGTTGGTCAGGCTTTGCAGCGACACGCTGTACGTCGTGCGGTCGCCGGGGCTGAGCAGGCGTTCGCCGCCGATGCCGATGGTGACATCGGCCTCGATGCCTCGGTCCACCAGGTAGCGATAGGCCTCGGTGACGGTTGCCCCGTCCGGGTTGCTGACGCTGATGTCGTACAGGCCGTGCGGCGCGTCGTGCAGGTCGAACACGGCACGGATGTGCGTCGCGTCGAGCACTTGCCAACGGGTGGGCTCGATCTCAGCGACCGAGGGGCGCGACAGCTTCACGATGGCGTCCGGCTTGAAGTGCGCGCCATGGATGTCGAAGGTGACCCAGCGGTGGTTCAAGTCGCCGGTGCCGCCGGCGTCGGGCGTGACGGACGTGATCGACAGCGGCAGCAAGTCCGCGCGCAGCGTGACCGGTGTGCCGGCCGCGCCTTGGCGGGACTTGATCAGCACGTAGTAGTCGCCGGCCTGCGTGGTGGGGATCAGGGCCTGCTGGTCGGGCGCCACGGGGACAGAGTAACTGGCGTCGAATGCGTACGCGGTCGGGATGTCGCCATAGCGAACATAAACTTCATTGGCGCCGGCGGCCGCGGACGAATCCAGGCTGATACGCAGGGTTTCGCCGCTGGCGACACTGACCTTGTACAGCTTCGAGTCGCCCGTGCCCAAGGTGGTGGCCAGCGGCGACGCGACCTGCAGCGTCGGAACCGTGACCGCGAGTGTGGCGCCGGAGGCCACGCGGTTGTTCGCTTCGCCGGGCGCCATGTTGAGGCCGGTGGCGGTGTAGGTGATGGGCCCTTCGAAAACCTCGTTGTAGAGGTCCGGGCGCACGATCACGCGCCAATTGCCGTCCTTGAGCGGCGGCAGCGCCGCGGTCAGTTGTGCGTTGTAGCTCGCGCCTGCGGCCAGGCCGCCGCTGCGGTTGACCTTGCCCAGGAGGACATCGCCCAAGTCCCAGTTGTTGTCCGAGGAGAGGTAGACCGCGTCGGTCCAGTTGCCGAAGGCCGGGTTGATTGAATCGTTGGTGATGGTATAGCTGATGCTCACCGGCTGGCCCGTCACCGCGCTGGCGGGAACGATGACGTTGAGGGCCTGCAGGTCGGCGGGCGGCGGCGTGTCGATGACGATGGGCTGAAGCGCGGCTGAAGAGTTGTTGAGGTCCTTGCCGAACTCGCGCACGTTGCCGTTGGCACCCGCGCCGAATGCATTGGCCGGGTCGGTGACCACGAACACGTAGTAGGCGCCCTCCAGGTCGCGCGGAGCCGTCACATTCAGGTGCCCGGTGTAGCTGCCGCTCTCGGCCAGGCCGCCGTAGTGGGAAACGTAGCCCACGAAGCGGTCCTTGCTGAGGTCGAGGAAGCGGTCCTTGGACAGATAGACCAGGTCGCTCCAGCTGCCCTGGGCCGCCGGGGTGGCCCCGCCCGAGTTCTGGACCTGGTAGTCGACGGTGAAAGCTTGCCCGGCGATGACACGCTCGGGAATGGTCACGGCCGCCACTTGCAGGTCGGGCGGGCTCACCAGCACAACGGTGAGGTCGGTGCTCGCGATGTTGTTGCCTTCGTCCTGGAACTCCTTGACGGCGCCGGTGCCGTCGCCGGTTTCATCGACGGGGCTCAGGCCATCGCGGATGGAGCTGGCTTCATAGCCGCCCGCGACCGACGAGGTGTCGGCCTTGACAATCACCTTGAATTGGCCGCTGATGGACTCCGGCACATCGAACGTCGTGGTCGCCGTGTACGACTCGCCGGGTTGCAGGTAGTGGGGTGAGCCGTCGGGGTTGCGGCCCAGGTCGATGACCTTGACCTTCGACTTGATTTCGAAGTACGTGGTGCGGTCGACCAGGGGATAGTCCGTGCCATCGAGCGACGGGTCGCGCGAGAGGTATACGCCGTCAGCCCATCCGGTCACGCGCGTGGCGCGGGTGCCGTGGTTGGTCACCGTCCAGGTCACTGTCATGGGGTGGCCCGAGCCTACGGTCGTGTCGGACAGCTGGATGCTGCCCACCTGCAGGTCCGGCTCCCGGTACGTCACCTGGAGCGTGCCGCGGGTCATGTTGTTGATGTTGTTGTCGCCCTCGTAGACGCTGGTGCGGTACACCGACAGCGCGGACGAATTCAAGCTGTTCTTGAGCTCTTCCCACTGGGGCACAGACGACGTCCCACCCAGGCTCTCGACCGGATGTGCGGAATCGGTGATGACGTACACGTAGTACGGACCGTCCGTGCCTGCGGGCAGCTTGGCCTTGAGCGTGGCGGTGTACGAGCCGCCGGCCGCAAGGCCGCCCACGTTGGTGTGCACCACCGAGCCCAGCGCCGTCGCGCGCCTGATGTCGAACACCGGGTCCGGGCTGAAGTAGACCGAATCGACCCAGCCGTTCGTGCCGGCCCATACCGCGGCGCCGTTGTTGACGACCGTCCAGGAAATGTTCGTCTCTTCGCCCGAGAAGTTCTCCGGCTGTGCGGTCACTACGGAAACGCGAAGGTCGGCGGCCGCCGCCACGACGACCGACTCGCTGCTTCGGGCGTTGTTGCTCTCCAGGAGCTCACCGATGTTGCCCTTGGCATCGCTCTCGACGATGAGGTATTGGCCAGTGACCGAAGGTGCCAGTTGCAGCGTCTGGTTCACTGTGTACTGCTCGCCGTTGCCGAGCGTGCGCGACTGGACGTAATCGCCGATCGTCCATACGTTGGTGGCCGCAGCCCGGGTCGGGGCATTGGCGACATAGACGCGGTCGGTCCAGGTGCCCGAGAATTGGTCGCCCTTGTTCTGGACGGAATAGCTGAAGGTGTAGCTGCCGCCAGCCGCGACGGGCGTCAGGGCGGAAGTCTGGGTCACGGCGAGGTCGGGCGGAGAGATGCCCAGGATGCTGATCGGCCGCGCCTTGAAGTTGCTCCCGTCGATGTCCGACGGCGCGTCGGGATTGACGTTGACGGCCAGGCTGTCCTCGAGGATGACGTCGTACGCATCGCTGAACACCGTGATGTAGTACTGGCCCGACGCCAGCGCAGCCGGGATGTTCACCTGTGCGGAGCCGAGGTAATCCTGCCCGACATCGAGAGCGCCGCTGTGCGTCACGCTGCCCAGGAAGATGTCGCCCTTGTACGGCGAGGGACGCGTTTTGTCGCGTGTGAGCCAGATCGTGTCGGTCCAGCTGCTCTGCGTGGCGGAGGCCCCGCGGGTGGCCGCGCTGCCGGTATTGGTGACCTTGTAGCTCACCAAGATGCTGGAGCCGTGAACGGCCTGGTCCGGTGCCACGATCGAACCCGTCACCAGATCCGCGAACGGCACCGGGTCGACATAGAACTTGACGGCCCGTGCGTTGTTGGCCTCATTGGGATATTCGTCGATCTGGTTGTTGCCATCGGCGACGACGATCAGGTAGACGTCGCCGCGCATGCGGATCGGGATATTGACCGATGCGCTCTCGACCGCGTAGCTCTCCGTCGGCGCCAAGGCGCTGCCGTTGTCGAACCGGCCCACCAGCTGGTCGTCGCCGCTCAGGTTGCCGTCCTGCGACAAGTACACGTTTTCGACCCAGCGTCCGGAAGTCGCGGCCGGGCCGAAGTTGCCAACGGTGTAGCGCACGGAGAGGCTGCCGCCGGCCGTTACATGGCCCGGCACGACTACATCGCTCACCCTCAGGTCTGGCCTGTCGTTCAGGCTCACGTCGGTGATGCCGTCGGACGCCCTGACGTTGTTGAGTTTCGCGTCGCCATGCTCGTAGACGCCCTGGTCCACGTTGGTCACGACGCGAATGCGGTACTGACCCTCGATGCGGGCGGGCAGGCGGACCTGCTCGGTGCGCGCATAGCGGATGCCGGCTTCCAGGCCACGGTCGTAGGTGAAACTGCCCAGGACAACGCCGGCGCCGCCGGCGACCGGGATCAGCACGACCTGATCGGTCCAGCGGCCCGAGGCTGCGGCCTGTCCCTGGTTCAACACCGACCACGACAGCTCGATCAGCCCGCCTTCGTTGGCGGACGCGGGCAGGTTCACCTGTTCCACCACCAGGTCGGGCGAGATCGACAGCGTGATCGGCACCACGGCCGAAGCCGTGCGGTTGTTGCCCGTGTGGAGGAACTCGAACGGGCCACCCGTACTGACGTTCACATAGAAGTCACCGCTGAGTCCTTCGGGCACGGTGACGGTGACGGAGCGCTGGTACGCGTCGTTGACGGCCAGCGCGCCGATATGGCTGGCGCTGGCGAACTGCGCGACCACCTGGGTGCCGGCCGCATCCCGGCTCAGCCAGATGCGATCGCTCCACTCGGCTGTGTTGGTCGTGCCTATGCCCTCGTTGGCGACGGAATAGGTGATCGACAAGGGCTTGCCGCTTGCGGGCTCGCCGTTGACGCCAGCGACGGTGACGGTCTTGACTTTCAAGTCCGCGTAGGGAATGGGCATCACCTCCACCGCCTGCGCGGCAGCGGCAGTGTTGTTGGCTTCCAGGCCGTTCTCGAACACGTCCGCCACGGAGTCCGCGATGACGAATATCTGGTAGCGGCCCGTGGTGTAGGCCGGCAACAGGCCGTGCACGGTTTCGGTGTAGCTCTCACCGGCAGCCAGTGCGCCCAGGTGCGACTTCGTCGCCACCAGAATGTCGTCGCCGTTGCCCACCACCGAGTCGCCCGACAGGATGATGCGGTCGGTCCAGGCTTCGTTGCGGCCGGCGCCGGTGCCGCGGTTCGTTACGGTGTAGGTAATGTCCATCGGAGCCGGGTCCGCGATCACACGGGCCGGTCCGACGATGGCGCCGACTTCCAGGTCAGCTTACGGCGACAGTTCCACCTGCAGCGGGTCGGCGCTGCTGGCCATGTTGTCTGTGTACCCGCGCTCTGTGAGCCGGGCTCCCTGGCTCGGCAGGTCATTGGCCACCACCCGAATTTCATAGGCTCCAGCAAAGCCAAGCGGCAGTGTCAGGTCGGTTGACGCCGTGTATTGGCCGTCGCGCTCCACCGCCGCCAGACGCATCACGTCTTTGGTCAACTTGACCAGGCCGTTCTGCAGCACGGAGACACGGTCGATCCAGCTACCCGCGGCCGAGTTGCCGACGTTGCGCACATCCCACTCGATGTGGATGGCGTTGCCCGACGAGGCCAGCCCGGGGCCGCGCACTTGCGTGATCGCCAAGTCCGCATGGCTGAGGAAGACCGTGGCTTCGGCACTGGTCTGGTTGTTCACCTCGCCTTGCCGCTCGTAGACGGCTTTGTCTGTGTCGAGGCGTACGACCCAGCGCCAGCTGCCTTGGGCGACACCGGTGGGCAGCGCGAAGCTGACGCTGCGCAGGCGCTCGGCGCCGGCCTCCAGCGGGTTGGAGTCCCAGCTCTGGGCGACTTCGACGAGGCCCCCCGCGCCGGTATCCAGGTAGATGCGGTCGCGCCAGGGGCCGGTGGCCGTCGCCTGTCCTTCGTTGGCAACTTCGTACGTGACTGTGACGACATCGCCAGGCTTGGCCGTGGCCGGCCCGGCAACGTCGCGTGCACGCAGGTCCGCCATCGGCGCCAGCGTCACCGTCAGGGGCGCGCTGGCCGTGCTGTTGTTGGTGGCGGACGTGCCTGTTTCCAGGACGGTGTTGCCGATGTTGGTTGAGACGCGGACGTAGAACACGCCTTGCAGATCAATCGGCAGCGTGGCACGTGCCTGGGCCGTGTAGCTCTGGCCATCGGTCAGGACACCGGTGTGCGCCACCGTGCCAATGACGATGTCGTCGGCAGCCGGTTCCAAGCTGCGCGACAGGACGACACGGTCGGTCCAGCCCGCCGTGTTGGTGGGCGTGTTGCCGTCGTAGCGCACCTGCCAGCTGACCACCAGGTCCTGGCCGCTCACGATGGCTTGCGGCGCGCTGATGCTCTGCACAGTAAGGTCGCGCACGGCCGTGGCTACAGTGATGGCTTGCGCCGCGCTGACGGTGTTGGCCCGGGTGTCGGGCATCAGGACTTCACTGCCGCTGTCGGTGCGAATGGCGATGAAGTAGGTGCCGCCGGAGACTTCCGGCATGGCGGCACTCGCCGATTGGGTGTAGCCCTGCGTGCCGTCCAGCACGCCGATGTGGCGCACGGTGGCCAGGATCACGTCGTCGGCGTTGCCGATGATGGCGTCGCGGCTCAGGACGACTTGGTCGTTCCATTGCGCGCCGCTGGCGGCGGCGCCGGCATTGGTGACGCTCCAGCTGACAGTGAAGCCGGAGCCGGCCGCAGCCGCCGCAGGGAGGCCGGCGATCACCGGTCGCAAGTCGGCATAGGGTTTTACCGCCGAGGCAACGGTGATGTTGAGAAGGTTGTTGGCCTCGGCCGTTCCATTCGCGTTCCGCTCGGCCAGGACGCCGGCGCCTTGCGCGTTCTGGTCGGCCGTGATGCTGACTTCGATGTCGCCTGCACCGGCCAAGCCTTCGGGCAAGGTGAAGCTGTAGCTGCGTTGCTGCGATTGGCCGGGCGCCAACCAGGCGGCCAGGTCGGCCGGCGCCGTGTTGAACAGTTGGGTGTCCAGCACCAACTGGTTGCGCGTGACGTTGCGGATTACGATGCGGTCGTGGTAGCCGATGGGGACGGGCACCGTGCCGTGGTTGGTGTCGCGCCAGCTCACGGTGACCAGGTCGCCGGCCTTCAACGCGGCCGGCGACACAAGCTGCAACTGCTCGACCCGCAGGTCCGGCCCCCACTGGCGGGCGACTTCCAGCTTGTTGTTCGTCTCCGCGGTGCCCCCGGCGTTGAATTCGGCGATCGCGTTGTTGCTGTCGGTGACGACGCGGAAGATGAAGCTGCCCAGCGCCGCAGCGCCCGTGGGCATGGTGATGTCGGCATAGCGGTGCACCGAGGCACCGGCGGCCAGTTGCGCCAAGGGCGGGTCGCTGGCCGCAATCGCGCTGAGGATCACCTGGCCAGTGGCGGCATTTACCAGCTCGAAGCGCTCGTCCCAGGCGCCGAGCGTGGCCGCAGCGCCCCGATTGAACGTGTCCCAGCTCACTCGCACCGCCAGCCCGGCCGCCAGGTCTCCCGCCGGCAAGAAAACGATGTTCTCGGCCTGCAGGTCAGCGTAGGCCGCCAGCGTGCTCGTCAGATTCAGGCTCGCGCTATTGTTGGTCTCGCCGGTCCCTCCAGCATTCGCTTCGGTGAGGCTGCCCGCACCGGCGGTGTTCTGGTCGGCGAAGACCTGAATCAGCAGGCTACCGGTTCCGGCATTACCATCGGCCAGGCGAAAGCTGTAACTGCGGGCAGCCGACGCGCCGGCTGGCAGGGTGCCGCCTGCGGGCGGGTCGTAGCGTAGCTGCTCATCGACAAGCACCGCGCCGCTCGTCTGGTTGACCACCCGGATGCGGTCGTACCAGCCGGTGTTCACCGCCATGTTGCTGCTGTTGACGTCATTCCAGTTCAAGGTGACCACGTCGCCACTGCGCGGTGCGAGCGTGTCGCTGGTCAGGTTGGCGACGATCAGGTCGGGCGCCGACAGAACGGTGAGCTGCGCGGCGTTGTTGCTCTCGGCCGTGCCGGCCAGGTTGTTTTCAAAGAGCTGGCCGCCGGCGTCGGTGGTCACGGTGAACTCGATCTGGCCGTTGGCGTTCGCCCCCGCCGGCCAGGTCAGCGTGGCGCTGCGGTCACGCAGGCCACCCGCGGCGATGCCGCCGAGTGCCGTGGCGTCATAGGACACGTCTTGCGTGAACAGGGTCTGCCCGGTCGTGAGATTGCGAACGCGCAGGGTCTCAGTCCACGACCCGCTGGTGGCGCCATCGCCCTGATTGCGCGTCTTCCAGGCCACGGTCACGGTGTCGCCCGGGAACCAACCCATGGAAGGGCTTGGCGCGACGTCGGTCACGATCAGGTCGGCATAGGGCGCCAGGGTCGATGGCAGGTTGATGCTGGCGCTGTTGTTCAGCTCGGCGGTGCCCTGGTTGTTGATTTCGGCTACGGTATTGACGATATCCGCAGTGACGGTGAAGCTCAGGGTACCCGCCCCCCGAGTGCCCTGCGGCAACACGAAAGTCGCCTGCCGCGCAACGCTGCCACCGCCCGCGACGGGGCCATTGACCGCCGCGTCATAAGGTACTTGAATGTCCGCCAGGACTTCGTTGGTGCCGACGTTGCGCACCACCAGCCGGTCAGTCCAGGACGATGAGCTCGCCAAAGTGCCGGTGTTGGTGTCCTGCCATAGCACGGTGATGGTGTTGCCGGACTGCAGCACCGTGCCCGCCGCCAGGCCCAGGCCCGTGACGGCGAGATCGACCCCGGGCACAACCGCGGTGACGGTGATGTTCCTGACCCTGAGCGTCGTCGGACTGGACGCGGTGTCGATAGTGAAAGTCACGTCCGCACCGGGACTCTCGCCCCGCAGGATGCTGAAAGCTCCGGTCCGGTTGGCGTAAGTGACGACGCCGAAGACATCGTTCGCCCCCGGCACAAAGCCGTTGGCCAGATAGACGGCTAGCGTGCCGTTGAGGTTGGCCGTGCCGGTGACCGCCAGCACGCCTATCGAGGTTGGGTTGCCCAGCCCTACGCGGACGGTTGCCTGCGCGCTGTTGGTGAAGCTACCGCTGACGTTCATGCGCGCGCCGGGAGCGATGCTCAGGGTGCCCTGGTTGGTCAGGTTGTTGCTGTAGATGAACGTGCCGGCGTTGACGTTGAGCGTGCCGGTGTTGTTGAAGGCGATGCTGCCGTTGATGACATGGGTGCCGGCAGCGGCCAGGTTCAGTGTGCCGGCGTTGTTCAGCGTGGCCGAGCCGGCGTAGAAATCGATTGGCGTGCCGTAGGTGCTGCTCAGGTTGAGCGTAGCGCCGGCCGCATTGGTGAGAGTGTTGGTACCACCGCTAAAGAGACCAAACCTGAGGATGTCATCGCCGCCCACCGTCAGCGTGCCCTGGTTGATCCAGGTCTTGCCGCCGGTGAAATTTAGATAGCTGCTGCCACCTGCGATGTCGATCAGGCTGGCGCCTTGGGTGGTGAACGCGCCCGTGCCACTCAGCGTACTATTGCCCGTGACGTTGAATGCCCCCGCAACCGTCACCGCACCCGTGCCGCCCAGCGTGCCGTTGCTGCCGCTCATCGCGAGATTGGCTAGCGTCACAGCGCTGGCATTGTTGAAGTTGAGTGTACCCGTGCCACTGATCGTGACCGGAACCAGCGTTCCCGACACCGCGCTCGAACCGACATTGAGCGTGCCGGAACTGACGACCAGCACCGAGCCGGTGTTGGCGATGCCCAGCTGGCCGTTAACGTTCACCGTGGCGCCGGCAACAGAGAAGGCCCCCGCACCGGTGATGCTCGAGCCGGCATTGAGGTTGCGCGTGCCGCTGACAAAATAGAGCGCCGTTCCCGCGCTGACGTTATACGTGCCGGTGTCGCTGCCACCGCCGATCGAGAGCCAGCCCGCATTGACGTTGACCGCACCGGTGTTGTTGAAGGCGATGTTGCCGTTGATGTCGTGTCCACCGGCGGCGGTCTGGTTGATCGTGCCGGCGTTGTTCAGCGTGCTCGTGCCGCTGTAGAAGAAGAACGGCGACGAATGGGTGCTGCTCAGATTGAACGTGGCGCCGGCCGCATTAGTCAGGGTGTTGGTCCCGCCGTTGGGGTAGCCGAAGAAGAGGTTGTCATCGCCGCCCAGCGTGAGCGTGCCCTGGTTGATCCAACTCTTACCGCCGCTGAGGCCGAGATAGTAGCTGCCCCCGCCGATGTTGATCAGGCTCGTGCCCTGCGTGGTGAACGTGCCCGTGCCGCTGAGGAAGCTATAGCCCGCCGTGACGTTGAATGCCCCCGCAACCGTCACCGCGCCCGTGCCGCCCAGCGTGCCACCGCCGCTCATCGCGAGACTCGGCAGCGTCACAGCGCTGGCGTTGTTGAAGTTTAGCGTGCCGCCACTGATCGTCACCGGAACCAGCGTTCCCGACACCGCGCTCGAACCGACATTGAGCGTGCCGGAACTGACGACCAGCGCAGTGCCGGTGTTGGCGATGCCCAGCTGGCCGTTGGCGTTCACCGTGGCGCCGGCAACAGAGAAGGCCCCCGCACCGGTGATGCTCGAGCCGGCATTGAGGTTGCGCGTGCCGCTGACAAAATAGAGCGCCGTTCCCGCGCTGACGTTATACGTGCCGGTGTCGCTGCCACCGCCGATCGAGAGCCAGCCCGCATTGACGTTGACCGCACCGGTGTTGTTGAAGGCGATGTTGCCGTTGATGTCGTGTCCACCGGCGGCGGTCTGGTTGATCGTGCCGGCGTTGTTCAGCGTGCCCGCACCGGTGTAGAAACTGACCGGCGCGCTGCTGGTGGTGCTCAGGTTGAGCGTGGCGCCGGCCGCATTGGTGAGGGTGTTGGTCCCGCCGTTGGGGTAACCGAACCAGAGGAAGTCATCGCCACCCACCGTGAGCGTGCCCTGGTTGATCCAGTTCTTGCCCCCGCTGAGGTCGAGATGGCTGCTGCCCCCGCCGATGTTGATCAGGCTCGTGCCCTGTGTGGTGAATGTGCCTGTTCCAACGAGGTAGCTCTGGCCCGTGACGTTGAACGCCCCCGCGACCGTCACCGCCCCCGTGCCGCCCAGCGTGCCGCCGCCGCTCATCGTGAGACTGGGCAGTGTCACGGCGCTGGCATTGTTGAAGTTGAGCGTGCCGCCGCTGATCGTTACCGGAACCAATGTTCCCGACACCGCGCTCGAGCCGATAGAAATAGTGCCATTGTTGACGATCAGCGCTGCGCCGGTGTTGGTGATGCCCAACTGGCCGTTGGCGTTCACCGTGCCGCCCACGGCCTCAAGCGTTCCCGCGCCGGTGACGTTCGAGCCCGCGTTGAGGTTGCGCGTGCCGCCGCCGAAATTGAGAATCGTTCCCGCGCTGACGTTGTACGTGCCGGTGTCAGTGCCGTTGCCGTTAACCGAGAGCGCGCCGGCGTTGACATTGACCGTACCGGTGTTGTTGAAGGCAATGCTGCCGTTGATGTCGTGTCCGCCGGCGACGGTCTGGTTGATTGTGCCGGCGTTGTTCAGCGTGGCCGTGCCGGTGTAGAAGTTCAGCGGCGAAGAATGGGTGGTGCTCAGGTTGAGCGTGGCGCCGGCCGCATTGGTGAGGGTGTTGGTCCCGCCGTTGGGGTAACCGAACCAGAGGAAGTCATCGCCACCCACCGTGAGCGTGCCCTGGTTGATCCAGTTCTTGCCCCCGCTGAGGTCGAGATGGCTGCTGCCCCCGCCGATGTTGATCAGGCTCGTGCCCTGCGTGGTGAATGTGCCTGTTCCAACGAGGTAGCTCTGGCCCGTGACGTTGAACGCCCCCGCGACCGTCACCGCCCCCGTGCCGCCCAGCGTGCCGCCGGCCAAGGTCAACGTGCCCTTGATCTGCGAAATACCGTTGAGATTCAGGGTGGCGCTGCCAGAAAGCGTCAGGTCGCTGTCGCAAGTGAGCGAATTCACGGTCACCGTACCGCTGGAGATGGTCACTGCCTGGCCGGCGGACAAGCCGATATACACATTGTCTGTAGCCGCCGGTACCCTTCCAGCGCTCCAGTTGGAGGCGACATTCCAGTTCCCCCCGGCGGCACTGATCCAGGAAATGGTCGTGACGGGCGCGGCAGGCGGCGTGTAGCCAACCGGGAGAAGTTGCGCGGTAAAGCTGTAGTTGGCGGTGGCTGCCGCGCCGATCCGCCCTTCCACCAGCAAGGTGTAGGTGCCGGTGGCAGGGAGGCTGGCCAGGTCGATATCCTGGCTGGCCGAATTCATCGTCGTGGGACCGAAGACCTGCTGGCCGGACTGGTTCAGCAACTGCCAGGTGACGTCTCCCCCGGAACGGCCGGTCACGTCCAGAAAGAAGTGATCGCCGGCCGTGGCATTGAACTTGTAGATCTCGGTTTCGTTGGCCGGGCTGATCTGGCCTGTCACTGCGGTGCCGGGGGAGATCTCGAACGCATCTTGCAGATCCAGCAAGCGGAACCCGTAAGACCCGATCGCGTCCAGATCGGCATCCACCGTGATCGTGTAGTCGCCCGCAGTCAACTCGATGGCCGGACTGCCGCTCAGACCGGCCGAGTCGCTCGAAATGAAGTCGCGCGCATCGACGATGGTGCCGTTGGGCCCCGTCAAGCTCCAGTTGAGATTGGCGTTGTTGGTTAACGAATCGAAGACGAGCTTCGCGTCAGACGTGAGCGTGAAGTTGTATTGATCCGTTTCGCCCGGCGCATCGATTGCGCCTGTTACCGATTGTCCGGTGCTGATGTCCGTGCCCGCCGCGGCCACGACCTGGCTCAGCGACTCGACCAATTGCCCCTGCTGGTTGTAGGTGGACGCCGGAGCCGGCGCGGAAGCGCTTGCTTCGAAGCCGTCCTGGAGATCCAGCGGCGGGGGCGAGGCCGACTCCTGGGTGACCTGACCCTCGCCACCCGTGCCGGAGGACGTGCCGGTGGAATAGGCACCGGGGGGCAGTTCGCTGCCGCTGGAGATTGAAACCATGGTGGAGGGATTTTCTGGACGTTGATCGGACCGCATCAACCACTGCCGGATTGACGCGCTTAACCAGTACATCCGCGCCAAAGGCGAAAACATTAGCGTTTCCGCTAAAAATAGTTCCCACGCCCGAAAAAGGCGGGGAGAGGTCGATAGCCAAGCAAGTGACGCGCCGGCATGGATGCCGAATCAAGTAACGCATGACGGGTGCGACTGCTGTACATTGCCTTTTTGGGAAGTCCAGACATGCCAGTTGAAGCACCCCGCCACATTCGCCTGACGTCGCACTCGGGCGGGTTCGGCGCCCTGCCCATCCAGTGGGGCGCGCCCACCGCGCCTGAGCGCGGGCCGGTCGTCGGCACCACGACCAATCGCAGTCATCGCAACGTGATCGGCACGCACAGCGGCTCGTACAGCGTGTACCGCGCGCTGGCCGTGGCTTCGGGCGCGCTGTCGCGCCAGCATCGAGCCGACCTCACGAACACTTCGCCCACCGACATCATCGGTCCGTATCCGCAGTGGACGGACCCGTCGAAGATCGTCAGCCTCGATCCGTGGGGCGCCATGGTCTCCGAAGCTTTCGCGGCTGAGCTGGGTGCCGGTTACGACATCCGGCCCACCATCGCCGTGACGCAGGCCCACGTGATTCTTCCCGAAGTGATCGAAGGCCTGCAAGCGGGCCGGCTCAAGGCCGACGGCAGAGTGCTCACCAGCGGAGGCGCGGCCATGGTCACGAAGGCGGCGATCGAGCCGGTGTGGTGGCTGCCCGGCGTGGCCAAGCGCTTCGGCTGCTCCGAGACCGACCTGCGGCGTGTGCTCTTCGAGGAAACCGGCGGCATGTACCCTGAACTGGTGACGCGCAGCGACCTCGAAGTGTTCCTGCCGCCCATCGGGGGCCAGACCATCTACATCTTCGGCGACCCGCGCGATCTCGCCGATCCGTCCGTGGAGCTGACGGCGCGCGTCCATGACGAATGCAACGGCTCGGACGTCTTCGGCTCGGACATCTGCACCTGCCGCCCCTACCTCACCCACGCCATCGAGGAATGCATCCAGGCTTCGCAGCGCGGCGGCGTGGGGCTGGTCGCCTATTCGCGCAAGGAAGGCCGCGCGCTCGGTGAGGTGACGAAGTTCCTCGTCTACAACGCGCGCAAGCGGCAAGTCGGCGGCGACACGGCGGACCAGTATTTCGCGCGCACCGAATGCGTCGCCGGTGTGCAGGACATGCGCTTTCAGGAGCTGATGCCCGACGTGCTGCATTGGCTGGGCGTGAGGAAGATCCACCGCCTGGTGTCGATGAGCAACATGAAGTACGACGCCATCACCGGTTCCGGCATCGAAATCGGCGAGCGGGTGAACATCCCCGAAGACTTGATTCCGGCCGACGCACGGGTGGAGATGGACGCAAAGGTCGCCGCCGGCTACTTCACGCCCGGCGCCGTGCCGAACGCCGAGGAGCTCAAGAAACCCAAGGGTCGGGGGCTGGAGAAATCATGAACACGCACCTCGGCTCCCAGCACGACCAGTTCGAGGCTGCGGCGAGCGTGCTGCGCACGACCACGGCCGTCCGCGCGCGCGCCCAGCAGCTCGTCTCGCGCGCGCGCCATGGAGAGTCCGCGTGGTTCGAAGTCGACGACGGCTTTCTCGGATCGGCGGCCGATGCCGTGGTCGCGAGCACGCGCCGGCGCTATCCCAAGCTCGATATCCCGGTGCACAGCCGCTGGCGTCACTTCGAAGCCGGAGGCGTCGACCGCAAAGCCGAACTCGACCGCCTGTTGCAGCCCATGAAACCGGCGCCGCGCGCACATTCGATGATCGACCTCGCGGTAGTGAGCGTGTTGTTGGACGCCGGCGCCGGGCCTGAATGGAAGTACGTCGAGCCCGCGACCGGAATGACCTTCACCCGGTCCGAAGGCCTGGGCGTCGCCAGCTTCCATGCCTTCACGGCCGGCCTGTTCTCCAGCGACAAGAACCGCCCGCTGCAAGCCGACAGCAAAGGATTGCGCGGGTTGGTCACCGACCACCTGGCTTCGGCGTTCCAGGTCACCGAGACCAATCCGCTGGTGGGCATCCGCGAACGCGCCGTGCTGCTGCGCCGGCTGGGCGAGACATTGGCCGAACAGCCTGAAGTGTTCGGCGAAGACGGGCGACCGGGTGGATTGTTCGACATGCTCGTGACGCCGCTGGGCCCGGAAGCCGCGCCGCACACGGCCGACGTCTCGGCACATGACATCCTTTCGCAGTTACTGATGACGCTGTCGGGCATCTGGCCGACGGGCAACTCGCTCGGCAACGTACCGTTGGGCGACTGCTGGCGGCATTCGGCCGTCCGCGAAAACGAGGGCAAGGCCGGCGCGGCCGGCGGCCTGACGGACGGTTGGATGCCCTTCCACAAACTGTCGCAGTGGTTGACCTACTCGCTGATCGAGCCTTTCGGCTGGGCGGGCGTGAAGGTCCGCGGCCTCGACGCATTGACCGCGTTGCCCGAGTACCGCAACGGCGGCTTGCTGATCGACAGCGGATTGCTGCGCCTGCGTGACGAAGCCGCGGCCCGGGAAATCTGGCGCCCGGGTGACGAGATCATCGTGGAGTGGCGCGCACTGACCGTTGCATTGATGGACGAAGTCGCTCATGCCGTGAGGCAGCAGCTGCGAATGAGCGAGTCGGCACTACCGCTGGCCTGCGTGCTGGAAGGCGGCAGTTGGGCCGCCGGCCGCGAACTCGCGCTACAGCATCGCGGCGGCCTGCCTCCGCTGCAGGTGCTGAGCGACGGAACAGTGTTCTAAAGAAAACCGGAAAACAACCAATGAGCAACGTCCACCTGATCGAACACCCCCTGGTCCAGCACAAGCTGACCTTGATGCGCAAGAAGGAAGCCAGCACCAACAGCTTCCGCCGCCTGCTCAACGAGCTGGCGATGCTGATGGCCTACGAAGTCACTCGCGACATGGGCATGCAGGACATCGAAATCGAGACCCCGCTCGAGAAGATGACGGCCAAGGTCATCGACGGCAAGAAGCTGGTGTTCGTGTCGATCCTTCGCGCCGGCACCGGCATCCTGGACGGCATGCTGAGCGTCGTGCCCGGCGCGCGTGTCGGCCACATCGGCCTGTACCGGGACCCGAAGACGCTGACGGCGGTGGAGTACTACTTCAAGATGCCGCAGAACATGCAGGATCGCGACGTGGTGGTGGTCGACCCGATGCTGGCCACCGGCAACTCCGCCATCGCCGCGGTGGAGCGGCTGAAGGAACTCAACCCCAAGTCCATCAAGTTCGTGTGCCTGCTCACGTGCCCCGAGGGCATCAAGGCGCTGCAAACCGCGCACCCCGACGTGCCGATCTTCACCGCGGCGATCGACCGGCAGCTGAACGACCACGGGTACATCCTGCCCGGCCTGGGCGATGCGGGCGACCGCATTTTCGGCACGAAGTAGTCCGTTTCCTTTTCCCGTCTCATGTTCGATCTTGTCTTGATGCGGCGCGCCGCTGCCGCCGGCCTGTGCCTGGCCTGCACCCTGGCGTTCGCCGCCCCCTTCACCCCCGCTAACGACAGCGACATCGTCGAGCGCCTACCCACCAGCGCCGGCGACCCTTCGGTGCGGCGCGTCGAATCACTGCGCAAGCAGTTGGCGGCCCGGCCCGACGACAGCGCGCTCCGCCTGGAAATCGCGCGGCGCTATTTCGATCTCGCAATGGCGCAAGGCGACCCGCGCTACGTCGGCTACGCATCGGCCGCGCTCGGCCCATTGGCCAAGACCGCGGGCAACGATGCCAACTACTGGCTCGTGCGCGGGATGATCCAGCAGTACAGCCACGACTTTGCGGGCGCTCTGCAGAGCCTGGCCAGATCGCGCGAGCTGAACCCTGAGAGCGTGGACGCGACGTCTTGGCGCGCGGCCATCCACATGGTGCGGGCGGACTACGACGCCGCGCTGTCCGAATGCACGCGGCTCGTCCCCGCCGCACACCCGCTGCATGCGCAAGGCTGCACCGCGTACGTTCAGGCCAGCACCGGTCAACTGGCGCCCGCGTATGAGGCGCTGGGCAAAGCCTTGGCCGCCTCGGGGACCGTCTCCCCGGAACTGGGACTGTGGACGCGCACCCGCCTGGCCGAGATGGCAATCCGCCTGCAGCGCCCGGCCGAGGCAGAGGCCCATTTCAAGGAAGCCCTGCAACTCGGCGTGACGGACCAGTTCCTGCTGGGTGCCTATGCCGACTTCCTGCTGCAGCAAAAGCGGCCCGCCGAAGTCGTCGCGCTACTCGCCGACTGGGAGCGCTCCGACATCCTGCTGCTGCGCCTGGCGCTGGCGGGCAAGGCCCTGAACGACCCCAAGGCGAAGAGCTGGGCCGATCAGTTGCGCGACCGCTTCACCGACGCCGCCAAACGCGGCGACCGGCTGCACGAGCAAGAGGGAGCGCGTTTCGCACTGGATGTCGAAGGCAATGCCACGCAGGCCGTGGATCTGGCAACACGGAACTACCAGGACCAGAAGGAGCCGCGAGACGCGGAGATCCTGATGCGCGCGGCGCTCGCCGCCAAGCAGCCGAGAGCGGCCTCTCCCGCTGTGAGCTGGTTTAGAACGAACAAGTACGAGGATCCGCAACTCGCCGCGCTGGTCGAGAAGCTCTCCACGCCGGGGGCTGCGCGATGATGCGGCGCTGCCTGCTCCTCGTGGTCGCGCTCATGCTGCATGCCGCGGCCTGGGCCCACAAACCCAGCGACAGCTACTTGACCCTGCGCGGTGCCGCGGGTGCCGAAGACATCTCCGTGCGATGGGACATCGCGCTGCGCGACCTCGACTACGTGCTCGAACTGGACCGCGACGGCAACGGCGCGCTCACCTGGGGCGAGGTGCGCCAACGTGCGGACGACATCACGCGCTACGCCACGACGCATCTGGAACTGGCTGCCGGTGGTAAGACCTGCAACTGGGCGAGCGGCACCCCGATGATGCTGGACAAGCACAGCGACGGCACTTACGCCGTGCTCGCGCTCACGGCGAAATGCGAGGGCCTTGCCCAGGGGCTGAAGGCGAAGTACTCGCTGCTGTTCGACGTCGACCCGTCGCATCGCGGTCTCGTTCAATGGGCCGCTCCGGGCAGCACCACGTCGCAAGCATTGGTGTTCGGCACGGAATCCGCCGAGCAGTCACTGGCGTTGCAGCCGCAAGGCGCGTGGCAAACCCTTCGGCAGTACGTGACGGAGGGCATCTGGCACATCTGGATCGGCTTCGACCACATCCTGTTCCTTGTGTCGCTATTGCTGCCGGCCGTGCTGGTGCGCCGCGCGCAAATGTGGGAACCGGGGCCGAGCCTGCGCGGTGCGCTCGTCGAAGTCTTGAAGGTCGTCACGGCTTTCACATTGGCCCACTCGATCACGCTCAGCCTTGCGGCGCTGGGCGTGGTCAGCCTGCCGTCGCGGATCGTCGAATCCATCATCGCGTTCTCCGTCATCGTGGCGGCGCTCAACAACCTGCGCGGCACCATCGAGCGTCGCCGCTGGGTGATGGCCTTTGTGTTCGGGCTGATCCACGGGTTCGGATTTGCTTCCGTGCTGGCCGACCTGGGCTTGCCGCAGGACGCGCTCGTGCTGGCGCTGGTCGGCTTCAACGTCGGCGTCGAACTGGGGCAGATGGCCATCGTGGTGGCCTTCGTGCCGATTGCGTTCGCGCTGCGCCGCACGGCGTTCTACCGCCGCGGTGTGCTGGTCGCCGGTTCCATCCTGATCGCGCTGATAGCGACGTGGTGGTTTATCCAACGTGCCTTCGACATCCAGGGTGGGCCGTTCTGACCGCCGCGCTGCACAATGCCTGTGTCACCAAGAGGGAAAACGCAATGCAAAAAATCTTCATCTGGGTCGTCGTGGCCTTCGGCCTTCTCAGCGCGGGATGCGCGACGGTCGCCCCCGAACAAACCCCGCGCGTCGCGATCATCTCCGCCTTCCAGCCGGAGTTGACATTGCTGCTGTCCAAGGTCGAACAGCCGAAGAAGCAGTCCATCAACGGGGTCGAGTTCACCACCGGCATGCTGCAGGGCAAGCCGGTCGTGGTGTTCCTGAGCGGCATCAGCATGACCAACGCGGCCATGACCACGCAGCTGGCATTGGACCGCTTCAAGGTCACGCACGTGCTGTTCAGCGGCATTGCGGGTGGTGTCAACCCCGAGCTGAAGGTGGGCGATGTCGTCGTCGCCGAGCGATGGGGCCAGTACCTCGAAGTGCTGGCCGCGCGCGAGACGGCACCCGGCCGCTACCAGGCGCCCGGCTGGATGGACGACGTGAAGTTGCCCAACTTCGGCATCTGGCACCCGCGGCCGGTCGGTGTGCGTTCGACGGCGCACCCTGGTGGCGAAAAGAAATTCTGGTTCGAATCGGACGCCGCACTGCTCCAGGTCGCGAAGCGCGCCGCGGACGTCAAGCTCGACCGCTGCGATGTCAAGAACCAGTGCCTCACCCACACGCCGCGCGTGCTGGTGGGCGGCAACGGTGTCTCCGGCCAGGCCTTCGTCGACAACGCGGCTTTCCGCGAATACACGTTCAAGACATTCACCGCGAATGTGCTCGACATGGAGACCGCGGCGACTGCCATGGTGGCGTACAGCAACGGAGTGCCATTCATCGCATTCCGTTCGCTCAGCGACCTGGCGGGCGGTGGCGAAGGAGAAAACGAGATCGGCACCTTCTTCAGGCTCGCCGCCGACAATTCCGCGCGCGTCCTGCTGGCTTTCCTCGCCGCCTGGAAGTAGCATGCGCTGCGCTGGCACGCCGTTTGCAAGCTTGATCCAACTCCATCACGAGGAAAAGACCATGCCGATCGCAGTTTCCACGAGACGAACCCTCATCGCGCTGGCCCTGGCGGCCGCCCTTCCCGGCGCCGCGCTGGCTCAGGCCAAACTCAAGGTCGCGGGCATCTACACGGTGCCGTTCGAGCAGCAATGGGCCGGCCGCATCCACCAGGCGCTCAAGGCCGCGGAAGCGCGTGGCGAGATCGAATACAAGGCCAGCGAAAACGTGTCGAACGCCGACTACGAACGTGTGATGCGCGAGTACGCCACGGGTGGCAGCCAACTCATCGTCGGCGAGGCGTTCGCCGTCGAGGCAGCTGCCCGCAAGGTGGCCAAGGATTTCCCGAAGACGATGTTCCTGATGGGCTCGTCGGCCAAGCCCCAGGCGCCCAACTTCAGCGTGTTCGACAACTACATCCAGGAGCCGGCCTACCTGACGGGCATGATCGCCGGCGGCATGACCAAGACGAACAAGATCGGCCTGGTCGGCGGCTTCCCGATTCCCGAGGTGAATCGCCTGATGCACGCCTTCATGACGGGCGCCAAGGAAACCAACCCGAAGGTGGAGTTCACCGTGAGCTTCATCAACAGCTGGTTCGACCCGCCCAAGGCGAAGGAAGCGGCTTTCGCCATGATCGACAAGGGCGCGGACGTGCTTTACGCCGAGCGCTTCGGCGTGTCGGACGCGGCCAAGGAAAAGGGCAAGCTGTCCATCGGTAACGTGATCAACACGCAGGACAAATACCCCGATACGGTAGTCGCTTCGGCGCTCTGGAAGATGGAACCCACCATCGACCGCGCGATCAAGCTGGCCAAGGAAGGCAAATTCGCGGCCGAGGAGTACGGGCAGTACTCGATGATGAAGCACAAGGGTTCCGAGATGGCGCCGCTGGGCACGTTCGAGAAGAAGGTGCCGGCGGATCTCGTCGCCAAGGTCAAAGCCAAGGAAGCGGCGATCCGCGAAGGCAAGTTCACGGTGAAGGTGGACGACAGCCCGCCGAAGTCAACCGCGAAGTAAACGGGTGACGGCGCCGGTCCTGCGGCTGGACCGCATCACCAAGCGCTTCGGGCCGCTCGTCGCCAACGACGCGATCTCGCTGGACCTGCACGCCGGCGAAGTGCTGGCGCTGCTGGGCGAGAACGGCGCGGGCAAGTCGACCCTGGTCTCCATCCTGTTCGGCCATTACACGGCTGACGAAGGCACGATAGAGGCATTCGGCGCACCGCTGCCTCCGGGCGACCCCCGCGCGGCTCTCGCAGCGGGGATCGGCATGGTGCATCAGCACTCCACGCTCGCCGACAACCTGACAGTGCTCGACAACGTGATGCTCGGCAGCGAGCCGCTGTGGCAGCCCTTCACCCGGCGCGCGGCGGCGCGCGCGAAGCTGCTCGATGTGTCGCAGCGCTTCGGTCTGGCCGTGCAGCCCGACGCCCTGGTCGCCGCTCTCTCGGTGGGCGAGCGGCAGCGGGTGGAAATCCTCAAGGCGCTGTATCGCGGCGCCCGCATCCTGATCCTCGACGAACCGACGGCCGTGCTGACGCCGCAGGAGGCGGAAACCCTCTTCGCGACGCTCGGCCAGATGGTGACGCAAGGCCTGTCCCTTATCTTCATCAGCCACAAGCTGGCCGAGGTGTTGCGCGTATCGCAACGGGTGGCGGTGCTGCGCGGCGGCAAGCTCGTCGCGCTCGCGCAGACGAGGGACACTTCGCAAGAGCAGCTCGCGCAATGGATGGTCGGGCAGCCGGTCGCGCAGCCCCAGCGGCGTCCTTCGCGGCAAGCCGGCGGTGCCGTGTGTGTGCTGGAAGATGTGTGCGCCGGCACGGGCCGTGATCGGCTGGAGTCGGTTTCGCTGGCGCTTCATGCCGGCGAGATCACGGCCATCGCGGGCGTGTCGGGCAATGGGCAACTGGCGCTGGCCGAACTCCTGTGCGGCGTGCGGCTCGCTCGCTCGGGCGCGATCACCTTGCTCGGTTCACCGCTGCGGGCGGATCCGGCCTGGCTCGTCGGCCAAGGCGTGGCACGCATTCCGGAGGACCGGCACGGCGTCGGCCTGGTCGGCGATCTGCCGGTGTGGGAGAACGCCGTGTCCGAACGGCTGCGGGGCGAATTTTCGCGCGGCCCGTGGATCAGGCGGCAGGCAGCACGCGATCACGCCGGCCGTATCGTGCAGGCCTTCGACGTGCGGGGCGCGGGCCTGGAGTCACCGGCGCGCGCCTTGTCCGGCGGCAACATGCAGAAGCTGATCCTCGGCCGCGCGCTGCTGGCGTCCGGCGGTGCGGTGCCTCGGCTGATCGTGGCGCATCAACCCACCTGGGGCCTTGACGTCGGCGCCGTGGCATACGTCCAGCAGCAACTGGTGGCCGCGCGCGATGCAGGCGCTGCGGTGCTCCTGATCTCGGACGATCTGGACGAAGTAATGGCGCTCGGCGACAAGGTCGCGGTCATGCACGCGGGCTGCCTGACGCCGGCTCGTGCGGCCGCGCAATGGAACCGAGAGACCCTGGGCCTGGCGATGGCGGGCGTTGCCACCGGTGAGCCGGCACCTGCAGAAGGAGTCGCATGAGGCTCGAAAGACGCGCAGCGGTGCCTGCCGCGGCGGTGGTGCTCGCGCCTCTGGCGGCATTGGCCGCAACGCTCATCGCGAGCTTGCTGCTCGTGCTCTGGGCCGGCGCGCCCGTCGGGCCGACGTGGGCGGCCTTATTGCGCGGCGGATTCGGTTCGGTGTTCGCGTGGAGCGAAACATTGACGCGAGCAACGCCCCTCATCTTCACAGGGCTGGCCGTCACCGTGGCCTTCAAGGCGCGGCTGTTCAACATCGGCGTCGAAGGGCAGCTCTATGGCGGCGCACTGGCGGCCGTCGCCGTGGGCGGCCTGCACGGGGGCAGCGGCTTCGATGCGCCACCGGCACTGCTTTTCGCGCTGATGCTGGCCGCATCGGCACTGGCCGGCGCGCTGTTGCTGCTCGGCCCGGCGCTGCTGAAGTCGCGGCTCGGTGTCGATGAAGTGGTGACCACCCTGCTGCTCAACTTCGTGGTGCTGCTCGGCGTGTCGGCGCTGCTCGATGGGCCGTTGAAAGACCCAGCGGCCATGGGCTGGCCGCAGAGCGTGGCGCTCAAGGAAGAACTGGAGATTCCCAAGCTCGTCGCCGGCACCCGCGTCCACGCCGGCTTGCTTGGGGCAATGGCGCTGGCTGCACTTCTTTGGGGGTTGTTCCGATACAGCCTGCCGGGGTTCGCCATTCGCGCCGTGGGCGCGAACGCGCGGGCCGCCGGCTTCGCGGGCGTGCCGGTCACGCGCACCGTGGTGCTGGTCGCAGTGCTTTCCGGAGCGCTGGCAGGCCTCGCCGGCGCCGTCGAAGTGGCGGGCCGTGCCGGCTACGTGACGCTCGACATGTCCCCCGGCTATGGATACACCGGCATCGTGATCGCCATGCTCGCGGGGCTGCGGCCGCTGGCCGTCATTGCCGCGGCTGTCTTCGTCGCGGGCGTCATGGTCGGCGCGGACAGCATGAGCCGCGCCATCAACGTGCCGAGCTCCATCGCCGACGTCGTCGTCGCGGCATCCCTCATCTTCGTGCTGGTGGCAACCCTGCTGGCCCAGTACCGCGTGCGCCTCCGATGAGCGACATCCTCGACCTCATGGCCGGCACAGCCTTCTGGATCGCCGTGCTGCGCATCGCCACGCCGCTGGTCATCGGCACGCTCGGTGTGCTGCTGTGCGAGCGGGCTGGGGTGCTCAATCTGGGCATCGAAGGCATCATGGTGGCGGGTGCGTTCACGGGATGGCTTGCAGTGCATGGTGGGGCGCCCTTGTGGGGCGGAGTCGCCGTCGCAGCGCTGGCCGGCGCCGTATTCGGCCTGCTCCATGCCTGGCTGACCGTGGGGCTGGCGCTGTCGCAGCACGTCTCGGGATTGGGCATCACGCTCCTGGCGACCGCCCTGTGCTCGTTCGGCTACCGCGTCAACTTCCCGAAGGTGAACACGCCGCCCACCGTCACGCCGTTCGCGCCCATGGACTGGCTGGGTGTGCCGGTGCTGTCCGCGCAAACGCCCTTGACGTTGCTGGCGCTGCTGCTGGTGCCGGCGGTGGCCTGGATGATGTACCGCACGCCGGCCGGGCTGGCCTTGCGCATGGTGGGCGAGAACCCGCATGCCGCCGAAGGACAGGGCATCCGCGTAGGGGCAGTGCGCACGGCCGCGGTGGCGGCCGGTTCGGCGCTGATGGGCGTGGCCGGGTCCTTCCTGACCTTGTCGGCCTTCAACTCGTTCTACTTCAACATGGTCAACGGGCGCGGCTGGGTCTGCGTGGCGTTGGTGGTTTTCGCGTCGTGGCGGCCGGGCAAGGCGTTGCTGGGAGCGCTGCTGTTCGCGTTTTTCGACGCGCTGCAGCTGCGCCTGCAACAGGCAGGCGACGCCGTGTTGCCCTACCAGCTGTACCTCATGCTGCCCTACCTGCTGTCGATCCTGGCGTTGGTGCTGGTGGCGCGCAAGGCCGCGTATCCTCAGGCGCTCATGAAACCATATCGCAAAGGGGAACGCTGATGTTGGACCTGCTCGTCACCAACGCGACGCTCCCGGATGGCCGTACCGGCATGTCGGTCGCGGTGCAAGGCGGCCGGATCGTAGATGTGACTCCGGGCCTCGCGGCATCAGCCGCAGAAACCGTCGACGCCGGAGGTTGCCTGCTCTCGCCCCCCTTTTGCGATCCGCATTTCCACATGGATGCGACGCTGAGTTACGGCCTGCCTCGCGTCAATGAAAGCGGCACGCTGCTCGAAGGCATCGCCGTGTGGGGCGAGTTGAAGCCCTCGCTCAAGGCGGACGACCTCATCGCGCGCGCCCTCACCTACTGCGACTGGGCCGTCGCGCGTGGCCTGCTGGCGATCCGCAGCCATGTGGACACCAGCGATGCCAGCCTGCTGCCGGTACAGGCGCTGCTGGAGGTCAAGAAGCGCGTCGCGCCGTACATCGACCTGCAACTCGTCGCCTTTCCGCAGGACGGCGTGCTGCGCACTGCGGGCGGCGTGGACAACCTCAAGCGCGCGCTCGACCTGGGCGTGGACGTGGTCGGTGGCATCCCACACTTCGAGCGGACCATGAGCGAAGGCGCCGCCAGCGTGAAGCTGCTGTGCGAGATCGCCGCCGAGCGCGGCAAACCCGTCGACATGCACTGCGACGAGACCGACGACCCGATGTCGCGTCACATCGAAACGCTGGCGTTCGAGGCTCAGCGCCTGGGACTGCAGGGGCGCGTGAACGGCTCGCACTGCACGTCCATGCACAGCATGGACAACTACTACGTGAGCAAGCTGATCCCGCTCATTGCCGAGAGCGGCGTCAGCGTCGTGGCCAACCCGCTGATCAACATCACGCTGCAGGGCCGGCACGACACCTATCCCAAGCGCCGCGGCATGACGCGTGTGCCCGAACTCATGGCGGCCGGCGTGGACGTGGCGTTCGGCCACGACTGCGTGATGGACCCGTGGTACGGCATGGGTTCCGCCGACATGCTCGAGGTCGCGCACATGGGGCTGCACGTGGCGCAGATGACCAGCCAGGCCGGCATCCGCGCGTGCTTCGACGCGGTGACGGTCAACGCCGCCAAAGTCATGCACCTCGAGGGGTATGGGCTGGCGCCCGGCTGCGACGCGAGCTTCGTGCTGCTGCAGGCACGTGACACCATCGAAGCCATCCGCTTGCGGGCGAACCGGCTCAAGGTGTGGAAGAAGGGAAAACTGCTCTCGCAAACGCCTGAGCTGGCCGCGCGCTTGCATGTCGACGGCCGCCCTTCGTCCGTCAATTTCCAGGTTTGAGGACGCTTCCTGGCTCTACTTCGCCGGTAAGCGCGCGTCGAGGATCAACCGGACCAGCTCGCCGAACTGCCGTGCATTGACCTGGTTGCCGCGGATGTCGGTGTTGACGCGGTGCACGATCACCACGTCGTAGGCCGGGATCACCAGCACATAGTGGCCACCGGCGCCTTGCGCGGAGTAGCTGCCTTCGGGCAGTGCAACGCCGGGCAAATGGCGGCCGCGAACGGCCGTCCACCACATGTAGCCATAGCCGCCCGCAAAGCCGGCTTCCGAAAACGGCTTGACGCTTTCGCGCACCCATGCCGCCGGCACCAGTTGCTTGCCGCCCCAATCGCCTTCGCGCAGGTACAGCAACCCGAAGCGTGCAAGGTCGCGCGCCGTCATGCGGAAGGGATACGCCGGATGCACCGAGTCCCGGCCCTTGAAGTACTCGCCGTCCTGAGGGCGGAAGTCCTGCATCTGCAGCGGCCCGGCCAATCGCGTCCGGAAGGCTTCGAAGATGCCGATTGCAGCCTGCTTCTCGTAGATCGTGCCGAGCGCGTTGAAATCCCAGTTGTTGTAGTACCAGAAGGTGCCGGGTGCGTGGCTGCCGCGCGCGGGCCGCATCGCCGCCATGCCCGCGGTTTCGTAGAGTGCCGGGTGATACACGCCGGAGCGGGCCTTGAGCAGGTCGTGCACGGTCGCCTGCTTCTCGACTTCCGTGAGCGACGGTTCGTTGTCGTCGATGCCCAGGTCTACCAGCGTGACTTCGAGCTTCATCTTGCCTTCGTCCACCGCCATGCCGATCAGCGCGGTGAGAATGCTCTTGCGCATGGAGTGGATATTGAACCGCTCGGACACGCGGCCCCATTCGTCCACCACCTGCCCACCCGCGACCAGCACAACCGCCGCGGTGTCGAGCCGCTGCGAGTATTCGCGCGCCGCGCGCAGCTTGTCGCTGGACCAGCCCGCCACCTCCGGCGAGGCGGCACGCGCCCATTCCGCACCCGGTACCGGCCCTGCGGCTGCGCAAGCGACCGACAGCACCAGAGTGATAGCCGCCAGCAGTATCCGGCACGGACGAATCCCGCAAAGTTCACGTCGCCGCATGGTCTTCCTTTCGAATCAGGTCCTGGCGCAGGCACCCATGGCCCGGGCCGCCTGAAGCCTCGCATGCTGCTGCCCGGACTTCCAGCTGGGCAACCCCTCAGGTGATTCGCACAGACGCGTCTGCGCATTCAGGCCCTGGCGGTTCTTGACGCCCTGCGCGATGCCGGCCCGTGCCTGCGTCTTCATCGATTCGTCCCCGACCGCCTGGCCCACGATGAAACGGTCAACCTCGTGCGTCAGCGCCGGGAAACCGGCTTGCGGCATGCTCTTCCTGCTGTCCTCGTATCGCTGCCAGCTCTCCCTGATCGCCGCGGCGTTGGCCGACTGCAGCTGAGCCCACAGGTGTGCCTCGCGCACCTGGCGGTGAGGGTGCTCCCAGCTGGCCGTGATCTTCGCCGGCACACCCGCCGCCGCCGCGTCCATGAGGGCGCCCGCTTCCTGCGCCCGTCCGCGGACGTTCAGCAGCCACGCCAGATCGACCTGCGCGTGCGTGCGTTGCAGCCGCGATGCCAGGGCCTGGACCGATCGATCCGCCGGTAGCGGCATGGCCATGGTGTCGACATTGCGCCTGAGCAGGGCTTCGGCCTCGCCCGCGCCGCCTTGCGCTTCCAGCATCAGCGCGAGCGAGCGCCGCGCGTCGGCGAGCTCCTGAGGGTTCGCAGGCACTGCCGCTTCGCGATGGCCCACGGCCTCGCGCATCAGCGCAATTCGTTCCGGCTTGGGGCTGCCCCAGGCCATTTGTTCCTTCGCATCCGCGAGCAGCAACAAGCTCGGCTTGTCTTGCCGGCCGTCGAGTTCGGTGGCGACCTGCGCCAGCCATTGCCGCTGCAAAGCCTCGTTCTTGTGGCCGCGCACCATGGCCATGAGCGTGCCGGCGCGCTCATAGTCCCCCGCCGGCCGCTTCTGGGCGACGTCCCACGCGGCCTTGAGAAATCCCTTGGCTCTTTCCTCTTCGTCCTGGCCCACCGCGAAATTCGCGGCGCCCAGCAACACGGCCAGGCGCTGCGGCTCCGGCAGCGATTGAACCTGCGCCGCTTCGGCATACCAGTCCCTCGGCGGGGCCGCAACGGGTGCTGGCTCGGGGTCGACGTCATCACGCACCCTGCTGAAATCCGACACGACCGCGCCGCCAATGGCCGCGAACTGCGGCACCGCGACCAGCGCCGCGACAGGAGGAACCAGCAGGCAGGCCAGATAGATGGTGATGCCACCGGCTGCTTCCAGGACGCCGGCACGGCGGCCCTGCAGCTCGGGCAAGAGCGCTGTCGCCGCGGCAGCGCGCGTCACGAAGGGCCAGCCGGCAAATTTCGGATGCTGCAGCGCGCTGAACACACGCTCGATGGCGCCGCGCTCGTCCAGCACTTCCGCGCCGCGGCGATCGATCGCGCGGTCGACCCGCATCACCCGCCAATGGTGCGGCAGGCCCAGCGCCAGGAAGACCGCGATCACCAGGATCACCCGGTCGCCGCCCCACAGCCCATACGCGACGAACGCGGCCAGCCCGAGCACGACGAAAAGGAAGCGCGCCACCGGCAAACGCGAGAAGAGAAACGTCTCCACGACGCGGCCGCCGTCCAATGGTGTGATCGGCAGCAGGTTGAGGTAATTGATGACGAGACAGGCAATCAGGAACTCCTGGAACCACGGAGGCGGCACGAACGTGCCGGTGGCCTGCCCAATGAGACCCGCCACCGCCAGGGCAATGCCTGGCATCGGGCCCGCGAGATAGACGAACAGCTTTTCCCAAGGGCTGGCCGAGGCTTTCTCGCCCACCGCGGCCCCACCCAGCCCGGGCACGAAGAACACCGAGAGGTTGCGGTAGCCGGAGAGCTTCATGGCGAGGAAGTGCCCCGCCTCGTGCAGGCCGATCACCGCGAGCAGGATCGGCAAAAAACTCCAGCTGATCCACAAACTGCCTACGCCCAGGAACAGCAGGGCCGTCACGACAAGAACCTTGAATTTCTTCGGGCCGGACCATGGGCTCGCGCGCTGCACCGCGAGCTGCTGCTGGAAGGCTTCGATGTCGGCCTCGACGCCGGGCGGCGGCGCCTGCTTTGCGGAACGCGATCGCACCTTGGCTGCCTTGCGCTGGCCCAGGTACAGCCGCCATGCGAACGGCAAGGCCACTCGCCAAGGCATGCGCCAGTGGTCCCCATCGCGCACCAGCAAGCCCTTCTTCTCGCAGTGGGACATCAGCAGGTCGGTCCCCAGTGCGCTCGCGCGGAAGAACTCCACGCCGTCCTGCACGATGGGATGCTTGGCCGACTTCAAGCGGTCGCAATGGTGCGTCCACGCGGTTTCAAGATCAGGCAAGTACTCGTCGTGCAGCGTCCAGCCCGGCGGCGGGCTGACCAGCGTGTGCCGGTAGCAGTTCATCGTGGCGATGGTCTTGCCGTTCGCAAGCAGCGTTGCCCATATCAGCGTGCAGGGCTGGGATTGCTCGGGCGTGAGGGACGGCGAAGCCATCGCGTGGGTACGGCCGTCCGCGCTCTGGTACACGTCGGTGAACAGGAGCGAGTCGTCCTCTGTGGTGACGCTGCGCTGGCAGGACGTGGTGTACCGGTACTGGAAGCCCAGCCCTTCGAGAAACGGCCGCGCCTTGTCCAGCGTGGCCCGTATCGGCGCGGGGGCGCTCTCGCGGGCCGCCATGGCGAGCGAAGTACGCCGCAGTCGCAGCCGCGTGAGGCGGCTGGCCGTCATCACCAGCATCAACACCATGACGGCCGGCAGGCCGATCACGACGGCCAGCAGCACATGCTCCATCCATTCCATCTCGCCCCTCCATCCGTCTAATCTCAGTTGTGAAGCGATGTTACTAAACCTACTGCAGAATGGCCGCGTGACCGTCCGTCAAACCTCCATTTCGACTCGCACGTGACGGCCTCCTCCGCCAACCGGGAACAGCGCATGCTGCACGGCCCCGTGCTGCCCGTGTTGGCGGCCCTGGCGCTGCCCAATATCCTGGCCATGGTGGCGGTGGCCGCGACCAGCATCGCCGAGACCACGTATGTGGGCTTGCTGGGCCGCGACGCGCTCGCCGGCATGGCGCTGATCTTCCCGCTGGTGATGCTGATGCAGACGTTTTCCGCGGGCGCGATGGGCGGCGGCGTGTCGTCCGCCATCAGCCGCGCGCTGGGCGCCGGCGACGAGGAAGGTGCGCAGTCGCTGGCGCGGCATGCGGTGGTGATCGCGCTGGTCGCGGGCGCCCTCTTCACGTTCCTGTTCCTCGTCGGCGGCGACGCGTTGTACCGATTGCTGGGCGCGCGCGGCGCGGTACTGGACGAGGCGCATCGCTACGCCACGGTGGCGTTTTCCGGCGTGCTGTTGGTGTGGCTGGCCAACACGATGATCTCGGTGATCCGTGGCACCGGCAACATGCACGTGCCTTCCACCAGCATTCTTGCGGTCGCGGTTTTGCAGATCGTGCTGGGCGCGCTTCTGGGCCTGGGCTTCGGGCCGATCCCTCGCTGGGGCATGGCCGGCGTCGCGTGGGGCCAGGTGCTGGCCTATGGCGCCGGCTGCGTCTGGCTGGCGTTCTACATGTGCGGGCCGAACAGCCGCATTCGCTTGGGGCCCGATGGCTGGCAGCTCTCCCGAGAGCGCTTCTGGCAGATCCTGCGTGTGGGCCTGCTGGCCTGCCTTTCGCCGCTACAGACCGTGCTCACGGTGCTGGTGATGACTGGGTTGGTCGCGCGGTTGGGCGTGGATGCGCTGGCTGGTTACGGCATCGGCGCGCGGCTGGAGTTTCTGGCGATCCCCATCGCCTTCGGCGTCGGCGTGGCCACGCTGCCGATGGTCGGCATGGCTATCGGCCGCGGCGATGTGCTTCGGGCGCGCCGCGTCGCATGGGTCGGCGGCGCGTTGTCCGCCGGCATCGTCGGCGTGATGGGTCTGATGGTCGCCCTGTGGCCGCAGGTGTGGTCACGCCTGTTCACCGACAAACCGGAGGTGCTGCATTACTGCGCGCAGTACCTGCACTACGCCGGGCCGGCCTACGCGTTGTTCGGCTTAGGCCTCACGCTGTACTTCGCCTCGCAGGGCGCGGGCAAGGTGCTGGGCCCGGTGCTCGCCGGCACACTGCGGCTGGCCGTGATCTGCGTAGGCGGCTGGCTGCTGACGGCGACGCAGGCGCCGGACTGGTCGTACTTCGCGCTCGTTGGGGTAGCGATGGCAGCTTACGGCGTGGCGACCGCGGGGGCGGTTTGGGGGACGCGCTGGGGCGAGTCGCGTCCGGTTGCTGCTGCGGCTCGCTGACTTGCGCCAGCCAATCCTCTTACGCGGGTTAATCAGCCTGCGCGAGCTGAGGCAGGAATTCCTCGACCAGGGCCTGCGTCATGTCCGCCTGGGCAACGTCTTTCGCCTTCTTGCGCGGATCACGCGCCGGCTCTTTCGCCAGCTGGCGCTTGATGCGCGCAAAGTGCAATGGATGGACGGTGCGCATGCGGGCCATGCCGCCGTTGATGCCCACCACGACCTGGTCGAAACGCGGCACCGACAGCAGCTTCTGCCCCATTGAAGCGCGCACCGGCCAGAGGTCGCCCTCCTCCTCCGTCAGTTGGACAGGATGCTCGGACGTGTCTTCCGGGTCCGGCGGAAATCGGCGGATCAGGTCGATCTCATAGCCCGATGCATTGCGCGCCGTGTGGTTGTCCAGTTCGTCGCGCTCGAAAGTCTTGTCGACCTTTTTCAGGATGCCCATGAACGACATCTGCCGGTCCTTCATGACTTCCATGAATTCCGCCCGGTTGGCGGTGTCGAACAGCAAGTCGGCGTCCTGCGTCGCCATGACGTCGTTGGGAAAGCGCACGCCCGCCGCGGTCTCGTAGGCAAACAAGGCGTGCGTTCCCACCACCAGAAAATGCTGCGATACGCCGTAGCGCATCATCGCGTTCAGCACGTCGATGAGGATGTCCGGCGTGCGGCCCACGCGAAGCGCCTTGTTCATCCGCCGGCATTCATCGGCCTTGGCGCGCAGTGACTTGACGCGTGCTTCGACCTCTTCCTTTCTCTTGGTGAACCGCTCGTACTTCAGTTCGTTTTCGGGCGACGCGGGGCCGAGCGAGCGCTGCCGCGAGTGGGGCGAGAGCGCGATGAGGTAGCGCCCGCCGTCCTGGTCGCGCCAGAACATGGAGCCGCGATGGCGAATGGCCTCCGTCTCGGCCTGCTCCAGGTTGGCAAAGAGCATTTCCGCGTCGATGAGCTGCCGCTTCTGCGGCTCGGTCAACTCATGGAAATAGATGTCCGGATTCTTCAAGGTAAATTCTCGATTTATCCAATTTACCTTGAAAGAACATTTTCTTCAAGGTAAAAGTCCAATCAAGCATTTTTGCCTTGAAGGCACCAACCAAGCGTTGACAACCCCCGACGCGTCCCTACAATCCGCCACTTTGTATGACAACTTTACAAATAATGAGGACTCTCAATGACAACTTCCTTTTCCCGCTGGGCCCTTTCCGCCGTGTTGGGTAGTACGCTCATGGCGATGCAAGGTTGCGCCACCCGTCCCGCCGTCGCGTATGTCTCCAACGCCGACAGCAAAGACATCAGCGTGCTGGCCCTGGACAGGGACAAGGGCACGGTCAAAGCCATCCAGACGGTCGAAACAGGCGGCATGGTCATGCCGCTGGCGCTCAGCCCGGACAAGCGCATGCTCTATGCGGCATTGCGCTCCGAGCCTTTCAGCGTTGCCAGCTTCTCGATCGACTCGAGCACCGGCAGCCTGAAGCGCGTGGGCACGGCCCCGTTGCCCGACAGCATGGCGAACATCATGACGGACCGCACCGGCCGCTGGCTGTTCGCCGCGTCCTACGGCGGCAACAAGATCAGCGTCAGCCCGATCGGCGCCGACGGCGTCGCGGGCGCTGCCGTGTCCGTGCTCCCCACGGGCAAGAACGCGCACGCGGCCATCATCGACGCCGCCAACAAGAATCTGTTCGTCACCAACCTGGGCAGCGACCAGGTGCTGCAATACAGCTTCGACGCCGCCAGCGGCAAGCTCACGCCCAACACCCCGCCCGCATTGGCCACCCGGCCGGGCGCCGGGCCGCGGCACCTGGTGCTGCACCCGAACGGGCGCCATGGTTACCTGCTGCACGAGCTGGACGCCACCGTGGATCTCGTCTCTTACGACCCGCAACGCGGAACCCTGAGCGTGCTGAAGACGTGGCCGACGCTGCCGGCGGGCTTCACGGGCAAGCCCTGGGCCGCCGACCTTCATCTAACGCCCGACGGCCGCTACCTCTACACCAGCGAGCGCAATTCGCACACGCTCGCCATGTGGGCGGTGGACACGACGAGCGGTGAGCTGAAGCTGATTGGGCACCAGCCGACGGAGAAGCAGCCGCGCGGCTTCCAGATCGATCCTTCCGGGCAGTGGCTGCTGGCTGTGGGACAGACGTCGCACGCGATGACGGCGTACAAGATCGATCCGGCCACGGGCAAGCTCGCCGCGCAGGCCAGCCTGCCGCTGGGCAAGAACCCGAACTGGGTCGAGATCATCGAGCTGCGGTAGCCGGCCGAGGCCTCCCCTGAATGGAGGATGACGAAACCGCTTCCAGCGCCCACAATGCGTTCGAACCGAGGGAGTCCAGACCATGCCGCTGCCCGCCATCACGATCACGCCAGACCAATACAAAGGCGGCGGCGAAGTCCCCGCCTTCCCGATCAACCAGTTCGACACGCGCTTGCTGGCCCAAGGCGATTCCTGGTTTTCCATCGGCGCGCTGCCGCCCTTTCTCACCACCAACCTGCTGTTCGGTCTGAAGCGGAACAAGTCCACCTGCATCGTCAACTGCGCCGTGCCCGGCCAGGTGCTGCGGCACATGACGGACACCACCACCAACACCACCTTCCTGCAGATCCTCGGTGGCGTGCAGTCGATGAAGTTCGACGGCATCCTGCTGTCCGGAGGGGGCAACGACATGATCGACGCGCTGCAGTCGACCGATGCAAACCCCGCCAGGCGATTGCTGCGCTTCCAGGCCGAGTGGGGCCCGCCGGGCTCCGGTGCGGCGCGCTACATCAGCGAGGCGGGATGGGCCGTGTTCGAATCGCACCTCGGCGACGTCTTCACGCGCTTCATCGCGGCGCGCGACGGCGGCGTCAACAAGGACGTGCCGGTGTTCTTCCACAGCTACGACTTCGCCACGGCACGCGATTCCGGTGCGGGGTTCGGCTTCGGCCCCTGGCTGTTCAAGGCATTCAACAGCTTCCAGGTGCCCATGGCCGACTGGGACGCCGTCTCCGCAGAGCTCTTCCAAAGACTGCGGGCATTGCTCGGCCAGATGCAGTCGAGCCAGCCCAATGCTCACATGGTGGACACCATGGGCACGCTGACCCGCGCGCTCAACAGCGACACCGGCGCCACCGCCGATTGGCAGAACGAAATTCACCCGACGAGATCAGGCTACAAGAAACTCTCGGCCAAGTGGGCACAGGCGCTAGACGCGGCTCTTTGAGCTTCGCGAAGTGTCCGGTGGGACACAATGAAGGACCGCAACCGCAGGCGCCCTCATGCCCACACTCGTCGTCCACCAGATCCCCGTCTGCCCCTTCAGCCAGCGGCTGAAGATCCTGTTGGCCCTGAAGGGCATTCCCGACGCGGTCAGCCACCAGGTCGTCGACATCACCAGGCCCCGTGACGAGGAGCTGCTGCGCAAGACGCGCGGCACCACGGCGCTGCCTGTCATGGAACTGGCCGACGGGCGCATCCTGAAGGAAAGCATGGTGCTGCTGCAGTACCTGGAAGACATCTACCCCGAACGGCCCGTCGCGCAGCGCGAGCCGTACCGCCGCGCTATCGAGAACATGCTGTGCCGGATGGAGGGCGAGTTCACCGGCGCCGGCTACACGTTCGTCATGAACCAGGACTTGGCCAAGCGCGACACGCTGCGCGAGAACCTGCTGAAGATCTACGCGCGTATCGACGACTTTTTGCGGCAGCATTCAACCGGCGAAGGACCCTTCCTGTTCGAGGAATTCGGATGGGCCGAAGCGGTGTTCACGCCGATGTTCATGCGCTTCTGGTTCCTCGAGTACTACGAAGACTTCCAGCTGCCTGAAGGTGACGAACGATACGCGCGTGTGCGTCAATGGGTGGCTGCCTGCAAGGCGCACCCCGCCGCGCAGCAGGTGAGCGAGGAAGAGATCGTGAAGCTGTACTACGACTACGCGAAAGGCGCGGGCAACGGCGCGTTGCTGCCGGGACGGAAAGTGTCGTCGTTCGTGTTCGAGCCGGACTGGAAAGGCAGACCCTGGCCGCCGAAGGACAAGTATCGCGTCAGCGCGAGCGACGCGGAACTGGGCTTGGGCATCTCGTGACCACGCCCGCACCTTTCGATCTGATCGTCTTCGGCGCCACCGGTTTCACCGGCCGCCTTGTCGCCGAATACCTCAATGCCATCTACGGCGTCAGCGGCGAGGTCTCTTGGGCAATCGCCGGCCGCAACAAGGACAAGCTGGCCTCGGTGCGAGACCTGATCGGCGCGGACAACTCGTTGCCCCTGTTGTCAGCCGATGCGTCCGATGCCGCGGCACTCGCAGGCCTGGTGCCGCAGGCCAAATGCATCATCACCACCGTCGGGCCATATCAACGCCATGGGGAACCGCTCGCGTTGGCGTGTGCGAAAGCAGGGACGGACTATGTCGACCTGTGTGGCGAGCCGGCGTGGATGGCGCAGATGATCTCCCGGCTGCAAGCGCCCGCGCAAGCCAGCGGCGCACGCATCGTCTTCTCATGCGGCTTCGATTCGATTCCCTTCGACCTGGGCGTCGTGTTTCTGCAGGACGAAGCGATGCGCCGCTTCGGCAAGCCGCTTTCGCGCGTGCGCGGACGTGTCAAAGTCATCAAAGGCGGCCCGTCGGGCGGCACCATTGCCAGCCTGCTCGCGACAGTCGAAGCGGCCAGCCGGGACAGCACCGTGGCCCGTACGATGGCCGACCCTTTCGCGCTGACGCCGGGATTTCGCGGCCCGGACCAGCCCGAAGGCGATTCGGCGGCCTACGACGAGAAGGCGAAGTCGTGGACCGGCCCCTTCGTCATGGCGCCGATCAACACCAAGAACGTCCACCGCACGAACGCGCTGCGTGGCCACCGGTGGGGCACCGATTTCATCTACGACGAACGCATGCTCACCGGGGACGGCAAGATAGGCGAGCAACGGGCCAAGGCGTTGGCACGCAGCACGCGCGTCCAGAACGCCCTGCTCTCCTTCTCGCCGGCGCGTGCCCTGCTGGGACGCTTCGTGCTCCCCAAGCCCGGCACCGGCCCCAGCAAACATCAGCGCGAGACCGGCCGTTATGAAGTGCTCTTCATCGGCGAGACTGCCGATGGGCAGACGCTTCGCGCAACGGTCAAAGGCGACCGCGATCCGGGCTATGGCTCGACGTCGAAGATGATTTCTGAAAGCGCGCTGTGCCTGGTGAAGGACATCGGTCGGTCCGAGACTGCCGGGGGCGTTTGGACGGCGGGGGCGGCCATGGGGCTGGCGCTGGTTCGGCGCTTGCAGGCGCGTGCGGGCCTCAGCTTTTCGATCGAGGATCGATGACGCGCAGCCAATCGGCGTAGTGCGTGGTCCCCAGCCTTGCCTTGTCGCCGGCCACCAACGTGCGGTCATCCGCGGCGACGCCGAAGTAGCCGGCCCTCGGGTCGTCGATCACCTCGCGCGGGTCGTTGTTGGCTTTGAGCAATTGGCGCACGGCGTCGGTCAGGCGCAACCGCTGCGGCCCGCCGAGTTCGATGGTGCCATTGGCCGGGGCACCGAGCGCGTAGTCGGCCATCGCGGCCGCCACATCGTCCGACGCCAGCGGCTGGAACAGCACGGGCGACAGTCTCACCGTTTGGCCCTCGGTCCCGGAGTGGGCGATGGCGCCGATGAACTCGAAGAACTGCGTCGCCCGGACGATGGTGTAGGGGATGCCGGAAGCCTTGATCAGGTTTTCCTGCACGAGCTTGGCGCGGAAATAGCCGCTGTCCTGCATGCGGTCGGTGCCGACGACTGAGAGCACCACGTGGTGGCCCACGCCCGCGGTCAACTCCGCGGCCGTCAGGTTGCGGCCGGAAGCCTGGAAAAACTCCATCACGGGCCCGTCGGCGAAGGACGGCGAATTGGCCACATCCACGACCACCTGCGCTCCTGCCAGCGCTTGCGCCAGGCCCTCGCCGGTCACCGCGTTCACGCCGCCGGAAGGAGAGGCCGCGACAGCCTCGTGGCCGCGCGCGCGCAGATGGTTGACAAGCTTGGTTCCGATGTGGCCGGTGCCGCCGATAACAACGATTTTCATAAGATGCCTTTCGTGGTGGGTATCTTCAAGACGGGCCGGCTTCTCCTTTTGTGACACCCGGGGTTCGCGTAGCATGCTAATTCCAAGGAGACAACATTGCAGTACTCATCGATCATCCTGGCCGCGGCGATGGCCGCGATGACCGGTTGCGCGTCGGTTGGCGGCAACTCGGCCATGGGCACGAAGCCGACCTACCTCGACGCGTTCACCGACGCCGTGCCCAACGCCGCCGCGCTCAGCCACCGTATCTATACGCCCGCCCTCGACGACGGCTACGTGCCCCAGGGCCTGACCAACGCCGGCGGCTATCTCTACGTCAGCAGCTACAAGCCCACGCCGGACCTGAAGGCCAACACGGGGCCCTGCCGGGTGTTTCGCATCGAGATGGCCAGCGGCAAGGCGGCGGGCGGCTTCGACATCCCGCCCGGCACCTGCACGCACTCGGGCGGACTGGCGCACGTGGGCAACGGCAAGCTCTTCCTGGCGGATACGCGCCAGGTATTCTTGATCGACATCGACAAGGCGCTGGCGTCCGGCACGTCGGCCGGTGCGTCCAAGGCCGTGAAGATCACCGGCGAACTGCGCGGCTCGTATGCCACCTTCGACGGCAAGGACGCATGGATCGGCACCTGGACCAAGGAGCAGGCCAAGGCGCGGATGTTCCGGCTCGATGCACGGCTCTTCGACGACTATGACGGCCAGACCGTGAAGGAAAACCGCGCGGTGGAGTCGATTTCGGTCCCGCTGGAAGCACAGGGCGCGGCTTTCGACAAAGCGGGCAACCTTTGGGTCTCCGCCAGCACCGGCCAATGGGGCAAGCTGTACCGGCTCGACCGCCAGGGCAACGTGAAAGCGGAGTACGTGATGGTCGCGGGTCTCGAGGACCTGACTGTTGACGAATCCGGGCGCCTCTGGGGCCTGTCCGAGTCCGGCACGCGCAAGTACTTGGAGTGGGAGACGCGCTTCCCCTTCATTTTCCAGATCGACACCGGCAAGCTGAAATAGGAAACGACATGCTGACCATCCACCATCTCGGCACCTCCCAATCCGAACGCATCCTCTGGCTGTGCGAAGAGCTCGGCGTGCCCTACCAGATGAAGCGCCATGAACGTGATGCGGTCACGCGCTTGTCGCCGCCCGAGCTGCAGGCGATGCACCCCATGGGCACCGCACCCGTCATCGAAGATGGCGACGTCATGCTGGCGGAGTCGGGCGCGATCGTCGACTACATCATCGGCCGGCACGGCAACGGCCGATTGGCGCTGGGGCCGGCGCACCCGGACTTTGCGCAATACCTTTACTGGTTCCACTTTGCCAACGCCACGTTCCAGCCATTGATGGGGCGCAACATGGTGTTGAGTCGCACCAACCTGCCGGCCGAGACGCCGGTCATTACCTCGACCCGGGACCGTTTGGCGCGGGCGCTGAAGTTCATGGATGCGCGATTGAGCGAAGTGCCCTTCCTTGCGGGAAGCGAGTTCACTGCCGCCGACATCATGATCGTGTTCTCGTTGACGACGATGCGGCATTTCTATCCGCTCGACCTGGCACCCTATGCGCAGATCAAAGCCTACTTGCAACGCATGGGCGCACGCGAGGCGTATCGCAGGGCGATGGCAAAGGGAGATCCGGGGATGAAGCCGCTGCTGGAGTGATGAACTCCCCGGCGCCTCAGCTGCCTAAAAGACCATCTCCAACGTCACATCTTCGAACGTCAGCGTCTGTGTCGCGGAGTTCCAGCCGTCGTAGGGCGTGTTCCTTTGCGTGATCCAGCAATCGTTGTAGAGCACGAGCTGGTAGTCGCCCGGTACAAGATCGAAATCGACGGAGAGGCTGGCATTCGAGCTCTGGTCGTAATCGCCAGGCTTCGTCATGGCATACATCAGGGACAGGGCACGGTCATGGTCTCCATGCACGTTCAACGCCCATTTGTCGATCGTGTTGCCCAGCCCCACCAGCGACCTGTCCGGCAAACGCAGCATGATGTGGCTCGGCAGGTCTTGCTGGTGTCCAAGTTCGGTGCCCCTGCTCGTGTCCTTGCGGGCGCCCGCCTGCATCCTGCCCTTCATGTGCACCCAAAGGCGGGCTCTTACCTTTGCACCCTTGTATTGGAACAGGCGCTGTTCAGCCGTCATCCGAGTGCTCATGTCGGCCCGCTCGGCGCTCACGAAGTTGTACCTTGTCTCCAACAGGATCCCCGTGCCATTCGTCAGCGGATGGCGTCTTGCGTCGCAACTCTGGTCCTTGAAACCCGCATGCGGATATCCCCCCGGGAAGGGGACGAAGAAGGTGTCCGTCTTCACACCTGCGGGCAAGCCCCGCGTGATGCGGCTCGCATCGAATACGCTGGCCGCGAGCACCATCGGCTCATCCGCGCCAAAGACCGAAACCTCTTTCACCGTCACGCCCAGGCGCTGGTTCGAGTCGATGACAGTCCCCACGGCGGGAGGTGAAGACGCGAAACTCCACTTGTATCGCGATTGATGCACAAAGGTCGTGCCCACATCACACAACACGGGCTTGCCGTCCTCCACGACCAAGTCCAGCACAGCGTAGGGCAACTTATGCGGTTTGCTTCCGGCAGCGGCGCCAAACCCAGGCAATGCGATCGAGGGCGTCCCGTCCGCCACGATATCCGACGGCCGCATCAGTGCCCGCCCATAGATGCCCTGGATCGCCGCCTGCCGTGAAGGCGCGGGCTTGCCATCCGCATCACCGGTATATCGCACCAGGCTCAACGCGGCGGCCGTCAGGTCCGCTCGCAGCAACATGTCGTCCACATGGTATGGAAATTCGCGCTCGTCCATGGTGGTCTTGCGGCCCGTCAATGCGACCGGATCCAGCGACGAGAAGATCAGGTACTCCATCGCTTGCACGTAGGCAGCAGCCTGCTTTTCCATGGTGACGCCGAAATCGGTTCGCAGAAAAATTCTGACGAACTCCTCGCCGTCCTCTGCATCCACACTCAGCGCGGTGCAGTGCACACACACGCCCTTCAGTTGCGTCGAAACCGCCTGGAGAAAGTACGATTCCAGCACCAGGCCGGCATCCTCGCGGCCAATCTTCTTGTCGCGTACCTGCTGTCCCAGCTCCTTTGCCCACAGCTGCAACAGCGACTGCATTCCCATACCATCGTCGACCAGCTCATCGCGGATGGTGTTGATGGCCTTGAGAACCTCCGCCGCATAGCTGACGAAGTCTTTTGCAGCGTCTTGCAGCTTCTTTGGTGTCATGCCTTTGAAGTGCGGCATCTGTTCCAACAACAGCCGCAGGGAGATCGGCCTGCCCGCCACAGCGCTATACAGCGATGCATCGCCGACACTGCCGTAAATGGTGTCGATGGTGAGCCTGGCTTTGAGCAGGGTATCCGCCTTTACGCTTTTTTCCATGAAGTCGCGCAGCCGGTCGATTTGCTGCAGGATCTCCGCTGCCATCGCTGTCAGCCGGTCCAACGAGCGTTGCACCTCGGTGATCTGTTTGCTGATCGCATCGAGCTTCTCCGCCAATTCTGCGCTGTTGTCGCCGCTGCCAAAAATCGCATCAATTGCCGCGTTGAAGCCCTTGCCCGCGGCAGCGCCGATGATGCCCCCGGCAATCTTCTCGCCAACCCACTTCAACACGGCGCTGCCGGCGACCTTTGAGACAGGATCCAATCCCACCGAGACCGGAGTGGCAGCGGCGGGCAACGGTTCGACTCTTTCTTGAGGCACAGACTCTCCAGTGAATAACAGGTTGATTTTTAGGGACCGCCGAGACCAATGCGTCGGGCGATGAACGCGACAACAATCCATTGGATTGGCGGCGGCCCCGCGATGTTAGAGATTCCAGCGATCCTGTCATCCTCCGATTTGTGGAGAACAGACCTTACCGCACCGACTTCGCGCTGAAACCGGCTTCCGCCCAGGCACTCGCGCTTGCCCGCGTCAGCTTGAACGAAGGCGCCACGCGCACCTCCGCCAGCAACTCGCCCGCCGCATCCAACGCCCGCAACATTGCCGACGGATTCTCTTCGTCCGGCTCAATATCCAACGAGACCGTCACGCGGTCCGTCCGGTGCGTGATCTCGATCTGCTGATGCAGCGTCGCGTGCAACTGCTGTTCATGCCGCCGGACAAACTCGGCGGCAGTCTTCACCAGCGTGTTGAACGCTGACGTATCCAGCGGCTTGGGATTCTTCTTGTCGCGGCCCATGGTCCAGGGCCCGACCAGCGCGGGCTCGACCTGGCCGTCCGGCGTCATGGCCACGGCCCAGCCGTCGTCGTCTTCGTTCTTGATGACTTTGGCGGTCCAGCCGTTATCGCGCCACAGGCGGGGTTCGCGGATTGCTTCTTCGGTGTCTTCGGGTTCTGTCATGCGCCCAATTGTGCCGCCTCGGGCACGGCGCCCGCGCGGCCCAGCTGCGCCAGCAGGTCGCTGGTGGTCGCTGCTTCCAGCAAGTGGCGCGTATAGGCCTCGCGCGGGCGGTCGAAGATGTCGGCCACACTGCCCTCCTCCACGATGCGGCCCGCCTCCATCACGACGATGCGATCGGCGATCTCCGACACCACGGCCAGGTTGTGCGAGATGAACAAACAGGCAAAGCCGCGCTCGGCCTGCAACCGTTTGAACAGTTGGAGCACGTGCTTCTGGATCGTCATGTCCAGGGCCGAGACGGGCTCATCCGCAATCACGAAGGCGGGCTTGCGGATCAGCGCACGCGCGATCGCCACGCGCTGGCGCTGCCCGCCAGAAAGCGCATGGGGGTAGCGGTCGGCCAGGCCGGTCAGCCCCACTTCTTCCAACATCGCCGCGACGGTGTCGCGCCGTTCACTCGCCGCGAGCGGCTTGCCGTGCAACAGCGGCTCGGCCACGATGTCGCCGACCTTCTGGCGCGGGTCCAGCGACGAATACGGATCCTGGAAGACAAGCTGGCAATCGAGCCGAAACGAGCGGCGCTCGGCGACGCTCGCGTCAGCAAGCGCCTTGCCGCGATACATCACATCCCCACCGCTCGCGGGCAAGAGGCCGATCATCGCGCGGCCCAGCGTCGTCTTGCCCGATCCGGAGCCACCCACGACCGCCACCACCTCGCCCGGCTGCACCGCCAGCGAGACGCCGTCGACCGCGAGCTTGTGCGTTTTGCGCCCGAACCAGCCGCTGCTGGCACCGGGAAAGCCCACGCACAGGTTGCGCGCTTCGATCAAAGGCGCGGCCTTGGACATCGTCTGAACCCGGTCATTGCGCTGGGGCAGAGCTTCGATCAAGGTGCGGGTGTACGCCTCTTTCGGTGCGGTCAGCACCTGCGCCACCGGGCCCGCCTCCACACGCCGACCCTTCTCCAGCACCACCACGGCATCGGCGTAACGCGCCACCAGGCCCAGGTCGTGCGTGATGAGCAGCACGGCGGTGCCCTCCGTGCGCGTCAGCTCCGCCATGATCTCCATCACCTCGCGTTGGCTCAGCGAGTCGAGCGCCGTCGTCGGTTCGTCCGCGATCAGCAACTGGGGTTTGAGCAGCATCACGGACGCGAGCATGATGCGCTGGCGCATGCCGCCGGAGAACTGGTGCGGATGCGCGGCCAGGCAAGCGTCCGGGTCGGCAATGCGAACCCGGCGCAGCATGTCGATCGCGCGTTGGCGTGCCTGCGCTACGCTGAGCTTCTCGTGCAGCAGCAGGCCTTCGCACAGCTGCTCGCCGATTCGGATGGCCGGGTTCAGCGACACCATGGGCTCCTGGAACACCATGCCGATGGCGCTGCCGCGCAGCGCTCGCATCTTTTCTGGGGTCAGGTGCGCCAGGTCATGGCCCTGGTAAAGAATCGTGCCGCCACTCTGTCGTACTTGCGGCGGCAACAGGCGCAGCACGGCGCGGCCGGCCAGCGTCTTGCCGCTCCCCGACTCGCCCACCAGTGCCAGCACCTGGCCCGCCTTGATGTCGAACGACACGCCGTCGATGAGCGGGCGCGCCAGTGGCCCTTGCACGGTGAGGCCCTGCACCGACAGCAGCGGCAATGGCGTGTTGGCGTTCATCAAGCGTGCTCCATGCGCGGATCGAGCCAGTCGCGCAGCGCGTCGCCCAGCAGGTTGATGCCCAGAAGGGTGAGCGCGATGCACACACCGGGGGCGATACCCAGCCACGCGGCCGATTCAATATAGGGCCGGCCGGACGAAAGCATGTTGCCCCAGGTCGGCGCCGGTGGCGGCACGCCCAGGCCCAGGAAGCTGAGCGCGCTTTCGGCGAGGATCACCCATCCGAACATCGATGTGGCCAGCACCACCAGGGGGGCTACGCAGTTGGGCAGGATGTGGACGAAAACCGTGCGCATGCCGGAGTTGCCGATCACGCGCGAGGCCTCGATGTATTCCTTCTCGCGCAGCGACAGTACCGTGCCGCGCACCACGCGTACCGCGGTGGGCGCATACGCAAGGCCGAGTGCCAGCACGATTCCCCACTTGTTGGCGCCGATGATCACCATCACGCCGAGCGCCAGCAGGATGCCCGGGAAGGCGAGCAGCGCATCGTTGAAGACCATGAGGATCCTGTCGACCCAGCCACGCGCGTAGCCCGCCACCAGGCCGACCACCACGCCCAGCAGCAACGCGACCAGCACCGTGCATGCCGCGACCAGCATGCTGGTGCCGGCGCCCGCGAGGATGCGCGAAAGCACGTCGCGGCCGAACTCGTCGGTGCCCAACAGGAATCGGGACGACGGCGCCTGCAGGCGCGACCGCAGGTTCAGTGCGAGCGGGCCATAGGGTGTCCAGAAGATGGAGACCAGGGCCATCGCGGCGACGGCGGCCACCAGGGAGCCACCGATCAGGGCATTCGCACGCAGTTTCATGTTGCGGACACTCGCGGGTCGAACAAGGGATAGCACAGGTCGACCACGAGGTTGACCAGCACGTAGATGGCGGCGGTGAACAGCATGCAGCCCTGCACCACCGGATAGTCCCGCGCGAAGATCGCGTCCACCAGCAGCCGGCCCAGGCCGGGCAAGGTGAACACCGTTTCCAGCACGGCGATGCCGCCCAGCAGGTTGCCCAGCACCAGGCCCACCAGCGTCCAGGTGGGCGCGAAGGCATTGGGCAGCACGTGGCGCAGCAGCACGCGCCGCTCCGACAGGCCCTTCGCGCGAGCATGGGTCACGTATTCCAGCCGCAGCGTTTCCACCGCGCTGGCGCGCGACATGCGCGTCAGAACGCCCAACTCGATCAGCGTCAGCGTGACGACGGGCAGGATGAGGAACGTAATGGAGGCGCGCCAGTCTTCGGCAAACGGCACGTAGCCCACCACCGGCACCAGGCCCAGCTTGAGCCCGACGAACAGCAGCAGCAACAGCCCGAGCCAGAAGCTGGGGATCGACAGAAAGAAAGTGGCGGTGGCTACGACCACCGTATCGACGATGCTGTTCTGCTTCCACGCCGCGTAAAGGCCGGCGGGCACGGCCAGGAGCACCGCCAGTGCCACCGCCACGAGCACGATCGACGCGCTGACCTGGAACCGCTGCAGCAGCAAGGGCATCACGGGTTCGCTGCTGGTGATCGACTGGCCCAGGTCGCCTTGCAGCACCTGGCCCAGCCAATAGAAGAATTGCAGCCCGATCGGCTTGTCCAGGCCCCAGGCGGCGCGCAACGAGGCCAGCTGCTCCGGCGTGGCGCTGTCACCCAGGATCAGCAGCGCCGGGTCTCCAGGCACAAGCCGCATCAGCATGAACACCAGCAGCCCGACCAGCAGCAGCGTGGGCAGGGTCCACAGCAGCCGCCGCAGGACGTAGATCAGGAGCGAAGGATTCATTCGGTGCCCGAGCGGCTCAAGGCGTGCGCATGGAGACGCCCCACAGGCGCGGCAGGCCGAGTGGCCAGCTCTTGTAGCCCGCGACGTAGTTGCGCGCCGCGCTGGTGTTGACCGAGGCATACATGAAGATGGCCGGAACGTCTTCGCGCATCTTGCCTTCCAGCTTGTCGAAGATGGCCTGGCGCTGCACGCGGTCCGTCGTGTTCATGCTGCGCTGGATCAGCTCCAGCGCCTCGGGGTTGTCCCAGACTTTGCGCGGCTGCTTGTCCTTGTCACCACTGATCATCTCGTAGGAAAGCGACGGATCCAGCCGTGCCGAGTACGTGAAGGCCATGGCCTGGTAATCGCCCTTGTTGTAGCGGTCCAGCAGGGTCGCCCACTCCAGCACCTCCACATCGATCTTGATGCCGGCTTCCTGCGCCATGCCCTGCACCATCATCGCGATGTTGAAGACGCTGTTGTAGCGCTTGGTCGCCAGGATCTTGATGGTTTGGCCCTTGTAGCCCGCTTCGGCCAGCAGCTTCTTCGCCTGGGCCAGGTCGCGCTTGGGTAATGCGGCCTGCGCCGTCTTGTAGTAGCTGCTCGGCGAAGGCATCACCGAGCGGCTGGGCTTGGCCGTGCCGGTGGTGACCGTTGCGACGAGCTCCGGCATGTCCAGCGACAGCGCGATCGCGCGGCGGATGCGCGCATCCTTCAGGAGCGGGTCGCGCGTCTGGAACAGCAGGCCCTGCGCGTTCATGTTCGCGGCCGGGTCCATCACGATCTCCTTGCGCGCCTTGTACTCCGCCATGTCCTCGTCGTTGATGTCCGGGATGATGTCGATGCCGCCCGAGAGCAGCGCGGCCTTCGCGGCGGAGCTGTCGGGGATGATGACGAAGCGCACCTTGGCCACCTGCGGCGCCTTGTTGCCGGTGGTGCCGTCGATCTTGCCGGGCATCCCCGAATAAGCGTCGTTGCGAACCAGTTCCACGAACTGACCTCGCCGCCACTCGCCCATCTTGAACGGGCCGGTGCCCACGGGTTCTTTCCACTTCCCTTCCGCGTCCAGCGAGCTGCGGTGGAAGATGCCGGTAGAGCCGCAATCGCTGCGCGCCATGGTGGTGAGGAACAGCGCGGAGGTCTTTTCCAGTTTGAAGACGACGGTGGCGGAGTCAGGCGCTTCGACCGCGGTGACCTTCGCTACGCCGCGGCCATCGAACTCCGACAGGCAGCGCCAGTTGTTCGCCGGCGTCATGTACCGTTTCCAGGCGAACAACACATCGTCCGCCGTCAACGGCGCGCCGTTACTGAACTTCACACCCTGGCGCAGCTTGAAGGTATACGTGCGCCCGTCCGGTGACATCTGGTATGACTGCGCCAGCATGGGGCCGATGCTCGCGTCCTCGCGGTAGGCCACGAGGCCTTCAACGACGTGCATGAGGACGCCGTCGGTGACCGAATCACGGTTGGCGCTGCCGGGGTCGGTGGAACGGATATCAGCCTTGGAGTGCACGCGCAAGAGGCCTGCTTGCGGCTGTGCCAACGCTGGGCCGATGCAGAGTGCGGCAGCCAGGCTGGCCAGGAGCTTGTAGTTCATCGCGTTCCTTTCTGTGCGGAGCCAGTCAGCTCCATATCAAGCCGGTACTCGGTGAATTCGCGGTTCAGCGCGGGCAGCATGGCCACCTCCATCACGCCCAGTGCCGGCTCCATCACCACCATGGCGACCGATGCCGAAAGATTGTTGCTGGTGTTCAGGCGCGGCGGCCGGCACACCGACCACGGCGATTCGTAGTCATCGAACAGCGCCTCCTTCACGTGGTCGCGCGTGATGGCGCCGATGTGCGGCTCCAGCAGCTGGCGCACACGCACGTCGCGGTACAAGGAGTCGGGCGTGTTGGCGATGCCCGTGTCCTTCAGCTTCGACAGCGCCACGGGGCTCTGGAAGTGGTTGGCGTGGACGATGACACCGCGATCGGGATGGACCTGGAAGGTTTCATCGGGCGCGCATTCGAAGTCGATGGCGACACCGCCCACATGTGACACCATCACGTTGTTGGAGGCCGACTTGGGCGTGGCATAGACGATGCGCATCGCGATGGCCAGCCGTTCCTGCTCCAGGGCCTTGCGCCGCAGCAGTGCGAGCGGCACACCGACCTGCTTGTAGTCGCGGTCGGACTCGAGGTAGTTGGCTGTGATGGAAATGCCCGCGGCGTTCATACCCGAACGCGCCATTCCGCCCGCCTCAGTGAAAGTCAGCACGTCGGGCCCGTCATCGCGCCGCACGCGCAGTACCACGGCCGTTTCGGCGCACTCGGCCTTCCAGTCCCAGTTCTGCGCGTGGATCACACGGCCGTCTTTCGACGCCTGCGGCATCACGGCCAGCCCGGTGCAGCCGTCCGGGTCGATCTCGGCCGGCACGCCCTTGCGCCGCCGATCGGCCAGCTTGAGCACTTCGGTGCGCGCGTTCAGCAGGACGACAGCTGCAAATTCGACGCCTGCGCCCTCGGCGATGCCCTTCATCTCCTCGATGTAGGCAGGCTCGAAGGCGGCGATCTTGGGCTCGTAGGTGTCGACGATGGCGCGAATATCGGGCCAGCCCAGTTTGCTGGTCTCCAGCTGGACGCTGTAGTGCTCGATGCCGCGCTTGATGCGCGCCTTGGCCTGCTCGCCATATTGGCGGCCACGCTCGCGTGGAGCGCCCGAAACATCGATGAACGGTGCGGGCGGCACTTTGCGTGCGGGGTCGGATTGGGTGGGGTCCATGGGGGCGATGAGGTGGTGGAAAACTCGAAATTCGGCTAAAGTGTATTTTGTGATTTCAAAAAAATCAACCGATGCGTGAAAATTGATGACGAACCTCGCGATCCCTACCCCGCTCCACCTCGAATTGGCCGACCGCATCAGCCTGCTGATCCGCGAGCAGGGCCTGGCCGCTGGTGCCCGCCTGAACGAAAACCAGATCGCGGAGCAATTGGGCGTCTCGCGCACGCCGGTGCGCGCGGCGCTGGAGCACCTCGCCGGCCGTGGCTTCGTGGAACGCCAACGCAATCGCGGCGTGGAGTTGGTGAAAGTGCCTCCGAAGCCCCGCGCGAGTGCCGTCGCGCCCGAAGACGAGGACGCCTTGCTCCTGCGCATGGCGCGCGACCGCCAGCGCGGCAAGCTGGCGGACCAGGTGTCCGAAAAAGAGCTGATGGATCAATACGGCCTGACGCGCCCGGCGTTGCGGCAGGCGCTGGACCGCATGGCCGAACTGGGGCTGGCCGAGCGAAAACTGGGCTACGGCTGGCGCTTTACCAATGATGTGTGGGACGCGGCGGCACGCCACGAGAGCTATCGCTTCCGAATGACCATCGAGCCCGCGGCCATCCGCGAGCCGGGCTTCAACCTCCCACCGGAATGGCTGGCGAAGATGCGCAAAGGCCACGAAGCTTTCCTCTCCGCGCCTTGGACGGAGGCTTCGAGCATCGCCTTTTTCGAGATGAATGCGGCCTTCCATGAAGGTATCGCCGCCGGGTCTGGCAACCGCTACTTCGTGATGGCGATCCAACGGCAGAACCGCTTGCGCCGCCTGTCCAACTACGACTGGAAACACGGGCGCGAGCGGGTGCAGGTCAACTGCCGTGAACACCTGGAGATGCTCACCCGGCTGGAGGCCGGCGACCACGAACTCGCCGCACTTCTCATGCAACGCCACCTCGACGTGGCGAGCCGGCTGCGCTCGACCCAAGCCGCCACAAATTGATTTTCATGTTTCTGAAATACACAATACAGGAATCCCTTCCATGACCACGACCCACGCGCCCGCATCTCTGGGCGAGGCCTTCTGGCTACCCTTCACCGCCCAGCGACAGTTCCGCGATCAGCCTCTGCTCTTTACCGCGGCCCAGGGCATGCACTACACAACGTCCGACGGCCGGCAAGTCCTCGACGCGATGGCCGGCCTCTGGTGCTGCAACGCCGGACACGGGCAGCCGCGCATCACGCAAGCCATTGCCGAAGCGGCGGGTCGACTGGACTTCGTCTCTTCGTTTCGGATGAGCCATCCGCAAGCCTTCGAACTCGCGGAGCGCATCGCGGCCATCGCGCCGGCGGGCATGGGCCACGTCTTCTTCACCAACTCCGGCTCGGAAGCAGTGGACACGGCGCTGAAGATCGCGCGGGCCTACCACCAGGCGCGCGGCGACGCGCGGCGGACCAAGCTGATCGGCCGTGCCAAGGGTTATCACGGCATGGGGTTCGGCGGCCTCTCGGTGTCCGGCATCTCGCGGCACAAGCGCGATTTCGGCCCGCTGTTGCCCGACACGGCGCATCTGCCGCTGCCGTACGACAGCCGCTCGGTGTTCTCGCGCGGGCTGCCGCAAACCGGCGCGGAATATGCCGACGCGCTGGAACAATTGCTGGTGGTGCACGACGCCGGCACGATCGCGGCCGTGATCGTCGAGCCGGTGACCGGCTCGGGCGGCGTCTATCCGCCGCCGGTGGGCTACCTGCAGCGGCTGCGCGAGCTTTGCACGCGCCACGGCATCCTGCTGATCTTCGACGAGGTCATCACAGGGTTTGGCCGGGTGGGCGCGCCTTTCGCCGCGCAGGCGTTCGGCGTCACGCCGGACATCATCACCTGCGCCAAGGGCATGACCAACGGCACAGTGCCCATGGGCGGCGTACTGGCGAGCGACACCGTCTACCAGGCATTCATGAACGGCGCCCCCGAGGTCATCGAGCTCTTCCACGGCTACACCTACTCCGCGCACCCGCTGGCGTGTGCAGCCGCGCTGGCCACGCTGGACGTGCATGCAGAGCTCGAGCTTTCGCAGCGCGCAGCCCGCGTGGCGCCGCTGTGGGAAGCCGCAGCTCACGAACTCCGCGAGGCGCCTCATGTGGTAGACATCCGCAATGTCGGGCTGCTCGGCGCCATCGACCTGCGCCCGCGCCCCGGCACGCCCGGAGCCCGAGGCAACGAATGCCAGCAGGCGTGCCTGAAGGCCGGCCTGCTGATCCGCAATTCCGGCGACACGCTGGTGCTGTCGCCGCCCCTCGTCATCAACGAAAGCCAGATCGAGCAGGTGTTCGGCACCATCAGAGAGGCGCTGGCGGGCGTGGCCTGAGCGCGGCCTGCCACTGGAATAAACTGCGAGGTTCAGGCAAACACAGACTCGAAGGATCTCTCCCATGGGCGCGCAGTGGAAAGCAAAAGGCAAGGCACAGGCGGCGGACGCCCGGGGCAAGCTGTTCGGCCGGCTGGCCAAGGACATCATGGTGGCCGCGCGCAACGGCCCCGACCCGTCGACGAACTCGCGGCTGCGGCTGGTGGTGGAACAGGCCCGCAAGGTCTCCATGCCCAAGGACACATTGGAGCGAGCCATCAAGAAAGGCGCTGGCCTCACAGGCGAAACGGTCAACTTCGAGCACGTGATGTACGAAGGCTTTGCGCCGCACCAGGTGCCGGTGATGGTCGAGTGCCTTACCGACAACGTGAAGCGCACCGCGCCCGAGATGCGCGTGCTGTTCCGGGCCGGCCAGCTGGGAACGTCGGGCTCGGTGTCATGGGACTTCGATCACGTCGGCCTGATCGAGGCTGAGCCCGCCGCGGGTGCGGACCCGGAAGTGGCCGCCATCGAAGCCGGTGCGCAAGACTTCGAGCCCGGCGAAGAAGAGGGAACCACCCTCTTTGTGACCGACGCGGCCGATCTGGATTTGGTCAGCAAGGCGCTGCCCGCTCACGGCTTCACGGTGCTGTCCGCCAAGCTCGGCTACAAGCCCAAGAACCCCGTCGATCCGGCCAACCTGGCGCCGGCCGCGCTGGAAGAAGTCGAGGCCTTCCTGGCCGCGATCGACGCGCACGACGACGTGCAAAACGTCTTCGTGGGGCTGGCAGGTTAGGCCGCCACCGGCTTCTTTTCGACCAGCTTCACCAAGGCCCACAACACGCGGTTGGCCGGCGTGGCGATGCCCAGCGCCTCGCCGCGCTTCACGATGTGGCCGTTCAGGAAATCGATCTCGGTCGGCTTGCCACGCCCTATGTCCTGTGCGGTCGACGAATATTGCGCGGGGATGGTGGCAATGAGCTTTGCCCCTGCGGCATGGACGTCGCCCGGCAATTCCACGCCTTCGGCCTTGGCCACGGCAAGGCATTCATCGATCACGTCACGCACCACGTCCTTGATGCCCGGACCCTTCACAGCCTCCCCGTACGGCAATTGAGCAATAGCCGAGATCGCGTTGTAGGCGCAGTTCATGACCAGTTTGAGCCACAGCGCGCTGCGAACGTTCTCCGAAACTTCCGTCGGCACGCCCGCGCCGATCAGGGCGTCGGCTGCCCGGCGGCTGGCGGTTAACGGCTCGATCACCAGTTCGCCGCGGCCGTGGTGTTTGAGGTGGCCAGGTCCCGCCATCTCCGTCGCGACATAGACGACCGCTGCCGAAACCGCGTGTTCCGGCAGCACCTTGCGCAGCCGGTCCGCGTTGTCGACGCCATTCTGCAGGCACAGCACCAGCGCATCGGGCGGCAGGTGCGGTTTGATCTGCGCGCCCGCTGCTTCGGTATCGGCGGACTTCACGCAGAACAGCACCAGGTCGGCGCCCGCCACTGCCGCGGCATCGGTGCGGGCCCGCAACCGCACCTGCTCGTCGAAGGTCTTGGTCTGCATGCGCAGGCCGTCGCGTTCGATGGCTTCGACGTGCTGAGGACGCGCGATGAGCGTCACATGGTGCCCGGCTCGCGCGAGCATGCCGCCGAAATAGCAACCGACGGCGCCTGCGCCCATGACGGCGACTTGAAGAGGTTGGGTCATGGCGACGACGGGCCGCCCCTAGGCGCCGCGCCCCCTTGGGGGCAGCGAGGAATGTAGTGACGAGCGTGGGGGGTCAACATCCTTCGATTCTAGGAACGAAGGGAGATTCCTGCTGGCGTCGCCCTCACCCCGGCCCTCTCCCAGCGGGAGAGGGAGGAAGACATAATCTCGCCCATGAACTATTGGCTGATGAAATCCGAACCCAGCGAGGTCTCGGTGGACGACGCACTGTCGGCGCCCAAGTCGACCGTCGCATGGACCGGCGTGCGCAACTACCAGGCGCGCAACTACATGCGCGACCTGATGCGCGTGGACGATGGCGTACTGTTCTATCACTCCAGCTGCGCCGAGCCTGGGGTTGTGGGCATCGGACGGGTCGCGTCGACGCCCTACCCCGATCCCACGCAGTTCGACAAGAAGTCGCACTACTACGACGCGGGGTCGAAGAAGGAAGAGCCGCGCTGGCAGCTGGTGGACGTGCAGATACTGAAGAAGACACGCACGTTGGGCCTGCCGGAGCTGCGTTCCGTCGCCGCGCTGGAAGACATGATCGTGCTGAAGAAAGGCAACCGGCTGTCGATCACGCCGGTGGAAGCCAAGCACTGGCGGCTGATTTTGAAGTTGCTCGATCAGAAGTGACTGTCAACCGGGATTAGCGTAGCCCAGAGAAAAAGCCGCCCGAAGGCGGCTTTTTCGATGAGCGCAACGATCACTCGCTGCTGGAGATCTCTTCCGGCTCGGGCTTGGCGCCGCGGCCTTCCTTCTTGGGCAGCGGCTGGATGTCCAGCATCACTTCCGACGTCTCGACGCCCTTGTCGTCGGTCTTGAGTTCGACGTCGACCGTGAGACGGCCGCCATCGGTGAGACGCCCAAAGAGCAGCTCGTCGGCCAGCGCGCGGCGGATCGTGTCCTGGATCAAGCGCTGCATCGGGCGCGCGCCCATCAGCGGATCGAAGCCCTTCTTGGCCAGGTGCTTGCGCAGGTTGTCGGTGAAGGTCACTTCGACTTTTTTCTCGGCCAGCTGCGTTTCCAGCTGCAGCAGGAACTTGTCGACCACCCGCAGGATGACCGTCTCGTCCAGCGCCTTGAAGCTCACCGTCGCGTCCAGGCGGTTGCGGAACTCGGGCGTGAACAGGCGCTTGATGTCGGCCATCTCGTCGCCGGCTTCCTTGACATTCGTGAAGCCCATGACCGCCTTGTTCAGCGATTCGGCTCCCGCATTCGTCGTCATGATGATGATGATGTTGCGGAAGTCGGCCTTGCGCCCGTTGTTGTCCGTCAGCGTGCCGTGGTCCATCACCTGCAGCAGCACGTTGAAGATGTCCGGGTGCGCCTTCTCGATTTCGTCGAGCAGCAGCACCGCGTGCGGCTTCTTGGTGACCGCCTCGGTCAACAGGCCGCCCTGGTCGAAGCCGACGTAGCCCGGCGGCGCGCCGATGAGGCGACTCACGGCGTGGCGCTCCATGTATTCGGACATGTCGAAGCGCATCAGCTCGATGCCCATGATGTAGGCAAGCTGCTTGGCCGCTTCGGTCTTGCCGACGCCGGTGGGGCCGGAGAACAGGAACGAGCCGATCGGCTTGTCGCCCCGGCCGAGGCCCGAACGCGCCATCTTGACGGATGCAGCCAGGACTTCAAGTGCCTTGTCCTGGCCGAACACCACGCTCTTCAGGTCGCGCTCCAACGTCTGCAGCTTGCCGCGGTCGTCGTTCGATACGTTGGCGGGCGGAATACGCGCGATCTTCGCCACGATCTCTTCGACCTCGGTCTTGGAAATCGTCTTCTTGCGCTTGTTCACCGGCAGGATGCGCTGGGCCGCGCCGGCCTCGTCGATGACATCGATGGCCTTGTCGGGCAGGTGCCTGTCGTTGATGTACTTCGCGCTCAATTCAGCGGCCGCTTGGAGGGCACCTGCGGCGTACTTGACGCTGTGGTGCTCCTCGAAGCGTGACTTCAGGCCCTTCAGGATCTCGATCGTCTCGGCCACGCTTGGCTCGACCACGTCCACCTTCTGGAAGCGGCGTGACAGCGCTGCGTCTTTCTCGAAGATGCCGCGGTATTCGGTGAACGTCGTCGCGCCAATGCACTTGAGCTGGCCGCTGGAGAGGGCCGGTTTGAGCAAGTTGGACGCGTCCAGCGTGCCGCCCGACGCAGCGCCCGCACCGATCAGCGTATGGATCTCGTCGATGAACAGGATCGCGTTCGGCTTGTCCTTGAGCGACTTGAGCACGCCCTTCAGGCGCTGCTCGAAGTCCCCGCGGTACTTGGTGCCGGCCAGCAGCGCGCCCATGTCCAGCGAATACACATTGGACTCGGCCAGGATGTCCGGCACTTCTTTCTGGGTGATACGCCAGGCCAGGCCTTCGGCGATGGCCGTTTTGCCCACGCCAGCCTCACCCACCAGCAGCGGGTTGTTCTTGCGCCTGCGGCACAGGATCTGGATGACGCGCTCGACCTCGTATTCGCGGCCGATCAGCGGATCGATCTTGCCGTCCTTCGCCGCCTGGTTCAGGTTCTGGGTGAACTGCTCCAGCGGGGACGCCTTCTCGTTCTTTTCGCCGCCTTCTTCGCTGCCCTCGTTCGACGCCGCCTCGCCGCTCTTGGCGGGTTCGGGCGGATCGCTCTTCTTGATGCCGTGGGCGATGAAATTCACTACGTCCAGCCGCGTCACGCCCTGCTGGTGCAGGTAGTAGACGGCATGCGAATCCTTTTCGCCGAAGATGGCGACCAGCACGTTGGCGCCCGTCACTTCCTTCTTGCCGTTGCCCGTGGATTGCACGTGCATGATGGCGCGCTGGATCACGCGCTGGAAGCCCAGCGTGGGCTGGGTGTCGACGTCGTCGGTGCCGGCGACCTGGGGCGTGTTGTCCTTGATGAAATTGGACAACGACTTGCGCAGGTCGTCGATGTTGGCGGAGCATGCGCGCAGCACCTCCGCCGCGCTGGGATTGTCCAGCAGTGCGAGCAGCAAATGCTCCACGGTGATGAACTCGTGGCGCTGCTGCCGCGCCTCCACAAATGCCATGTGGAGGCTGACTTCCAATTCCTGGGCAATCATGAGATTTCCTTCTGCCTTGCTGCGTTCACTGACACTCTAATTCCAAATGGGTCGGATTCCCAATTACTCAACCGGTTCACTCACACATTGCAGGGGATGCCCCGCTTGACGGGCCGCTTCCTGCACCTGTTCGACTTTCGTCGCCGCCACGTCCCGAGAGTACACGCCGCAGATGCCTTTGCCGTCCAGGTGGATCTTCAGCATGATCTGGGTGGCCGTTTCGCGGTCCTTGTTGAAGAATTCCTGGATCACCACCACCACGAACTCCATCGGGGTGTAGTCGTCATTCAGCATGACAACCTGGTACATCTGGGGCGGTTTGGTCTTCTGGGTGCGCCGCTCGAGCACCACCGATCCGCCGTCGTCGTCCTTGGGTTTCGTCTTGGGCGCGACGGGTGCGGGTGCGGGAGGTTTCGTGGCCATGAAAATCATTCTATCGAGCGGGCTTTCGCGATGTAGCCTCAGGGTGAATTGGTGACGGAATCGTCACATTCAAGCGACACGCCCGTTCGTGCTCCACGGCGCTCAAATACGCGCGATCGACCGCTATTTTGCGCGCACCATTCTTGCGCTTTTGCGCCCCCGCACAGTGCGGCTGACCGCCCAGACGGTCGCGGAACACTTTAGTTCGTGAAAATGTTGACAGCTCTACCCTGAATCCCTGACACTCCCCCCTCGTCAAGAGGGAAAACGGAAGGCAGAAGAAATGGCGACTGGCACAGTCAAATGGTTCAATGACGCAAAGGGCTTCGGTTTCATCGAGCCCGACGGTGGGGGCGCAGATGTGTTCGCACATTTTTCGGCCATTGCCATGGAGGGTTTCAAGACGCTCAAGCAAGGCTCTCGCGTAACCTTCGAGGTGACGGAAGGCCCCAAGGGCCAGCTGGCGCAAAACATTCTGGCTGAGCCGGGCACCGGCACCATGCAGCCCATCACCACCCAGCCGGGCGACCGGCCCCAGCGGCATTCCAAGGTTCGCGCGCCGCAGTTCCACGCCACCGGGCATGGAGACTTGATCAGCAAGTAGCTCCCGTGGAGCAAAAAAAGCCGCCCGAGGGCGGCTTTTTTGTTCTTGCATTCCGGCTTGGCGCGGAGATGCCGTGGCAGCCCCGCTGTGCGGAGCGCGCAAGCTCACATGTTCTCGATCATCACCTGCCCGAAGCCCGAGCAGCTCACCTGCGTCGCGCCGTCCATCAGGCGCGCGAAGTCATACGTGACTTTCTTGGAGAGGATCGACTTTTCCATCGAGCTGATGATCAGGTCGGCGGCTTCCGTCCAGCCCATGTGGCGCAGCATCATCTCGGCCGAGAGGATTTCCGAGCCCGGGTTGACGTAGTCCTTGCCTGCGTACTTGGGTGCCGTGCCATGGGTGGCTTCGAACATTGCAATCGAGTCGCTCAAGTTCGCGCCCGGGGCGATGCCGATGCCTCCCACTTGCGCGGCCAGCGCATCGGACACGTAATCGCCATTCAGGTTCAGCGTGGCGATCACGCTGTATTCGGCCGGGCGCAACAGGATCTGCTGCAGGAACGCGTCGGCGATGCTGTCCTTGACCGTGATGTCCTTGCCGGTCTTGGGATTCTTGAACTTCATCCACGGGCCGCCGTCGATTTCCACCGCGCCGAATTCCTTCTTCGCCAGGGCATAGGCCCAGTCGCGGAAGCCGCCTTCGGTGAACTTCATGATGTTGCCCTTGTGCACGATGGTCACGCTGGGCTTGTCGTTGTCGATGGCGTACTGGATGGCCTTGCGCACCAGGCGCTCGGTGCCTTCGCTCGAAACCGGCTTGATGCCGATGCCCGACGTGTTCGGGAAGCGGATCTTCTTGACGCCCATCTCGTCCTGCAGGAACTTGATCAGCTTCTTGGCCTTGTCGCTCTCGGCCTCGAACTCGATACCGGCATAGATGTCTTCCGAGTTCTCGCGGAAGATCACCATGTTGGTCTTGTGCGGCTCCTTCACCGGCGAGGGCACGCCGTCGAAGTACTGGATCGGGCGCAGGCAAACGTACAGGTCCAGCTCCTGGCGCAGGGCCACGTTCAGCGAACGGATACCGCCACCGACGGGGGTGGTCAGCGGGCCCTTGATCGAAACCACGTAGTCACGCACAGCGTGCAGCGTTTCTTCGGGCAGCCAGACGTCCGGGCCGTAGACCTTGGTCGACTTCTCGCCGGCGAAAACTTCCATCCAGTGGATCTTCTTCTTGCCGCCGTAAGCCTTGGCCACGGCCGCGTCCACCACCTTGAGCATCACCGGGGTGATGTCGGCGCCGGTGCCATCACCTTCGATGAACGGGATGATCGGCTGATCCGGCACCGTCAGGGACATGTCGGCGTTGACGGAAATCTTCTGGCCCTGGGCGGGGACCTTGATGTGCTGGTACATGGGGGAAACGTCTCCGGAAGGGGAACAGGAATTTGTGTTTTTGCAGTGCCGCAAAACCCTCGGATTCTAGCTTCGAAATCTGTCACCCCACTTTCACGCCCAAGCTTTTGCGCGCCTTGTCGATGACATGTGTCAACCTTCGGCTGGGCTGGCGCGTTGCCGTTGAGGCTTCCATCAAAAGGAAGCTGTTTTTCGAAAAATCACCATTTAAGGACTCAACCCCATGAACAAGCTCATCGCAGGCCTCGTCGCCGGTCTCTTCGCTGCCGCCACCTTCGCCGCCTCGCACGCAGGCGCACCGGCTGCCGGCGCTTCCGCCGCCAAGCCCGCTGCTTCGGCCGCCAAGCCCGCCGCTTCCGCAGCCAAGCCCGCCGCCTCGGCTGCTTCGGCCAAGAAGTAATCTTCCGGTTACGACGCGAATGCCCGCCACCCGGCGGGCATTTTTGTTTGCGCGTGCCGTGTCAACCGCGATGCGCCGCGCTCCGTTACGAAGGGGCCTTCCGTCTCGTGGGAGGATTTCTTTTCGGATAAATCAAGGATTCACTTCAATGACAAAGCTGCTCGCCACCCTGATCGCTTCGCTGTTCGTCGCTTCGGCCGCTTTCGCCCAAGCC
>NZ_RKMB01000033.1 GCF_003797765.1 Ramlibacter sp. WS9
GAGACAACCCCCACAACCCCGCCTGCTGCACCTGCACCGCAGGGCCGATCACGGCTCCGGCCAGCGCCGGGGTCATCCACCCTCTGTAGTTATGCATATGGCAATGTCAACGTGGCATGGCACTGTCGTGCCGACAGCCCGGCAAAAAACCTCGGGCGGGCCCCAGACTTGCTAGTATTGCCAGCATATGTCGATCCACGCCGCGCTGAACCACGTCACCCACTACAAATACGACCGCCCCGTCCAACTCGGGCCGCAGGTGGTCCGATTGAGGCCCGCGCCGCACTCCCGCAGCAGCATCGTCTCGTACTCGCTCAAGGTCGAGCCGGCCCAGCACTTCATCAATTGGCAGCAGGACCCATTCGCCAACTACCAGGCCCGCCTGGTTTTCCCCGAGAAAACCACTGAGTTCAAGGTCACGGTGGACTTGGTCGTCGAAATGGCGGTCTACAACCCCTTCGATTTTTTCCTGGAACCGGCGGCCGAGAATTTCCCATTCAAGTACGAGCCGCTGGTCGCGCAGGAGCTCGCGCCCTACCTCGCCGTGGAGCCGATCACGCCGCTTTTGCAGGCTTACCTGGAGCAGGTCGACCGCAAGAAGCAGCGCACGATCGACTTCCTGGTGGGCATCAACCAGAAGCTGCAAAACGACATCAAATACCTGATCCGCATGGAGCCGGGCGTGCAGACGCCCGAGGAAACGCTGACGAACGGCAGCGGCTCGTGCCGTGACTCGGGTTGGCTGCTGGTGCAACTGATGCGCCGTTGCGGCTTGGCAGCGCGCTTCGTCTCCGGCTACCTGATCCAGCTCACGCCCGACGTGAAGGCGCTGGACGGCCCGAGCGGCACCACCGTCGACTTCACCGACCTGCACGCCTGGTGCGAGGTCTACCTGCCCGGCGCCGGCTGGGTCGGGCTGGACCCGACATCGGGCCTGCTCGCAGGCGAAGGCCACATCCCGCTGGCCTGCACGCCGCAGCCATCGGGTGCCGCGCCCATCGAAGGACTGGTCGACGACGCCGAGGTGGAATTCGCGCATCACATGGAAGTGACGCGCATCTACGAATCGCCGCGCGTGACCAAGCCGTACACCGAGGAGCAGTGGGCCAAGGTGGTCGCGCTCGGTGAAGCCGTGGACAAGGAGCTGAAAGACGGCGACGTACGCCTGACCATGGGCGGCGAGCCGACCTTCGTCGCCGTGAGTGACCGCGACGCGGCCGAATGGAACACCGACGCGCTGGGGCCCACGAAGCGCGGCTACGCCACCGAGCTCGTGCACAAGCTGCGCGACGAATACGGCAAGGGCGGCTTCCTGCATTTCGGCCAGGGCAAGTGGTACCCGGGCGAACAGTTGCCGCGCTGGGCGCTGTCGATCTATTGGCGCGCCGACGGCCAGCCGGCGTGGAAGAACCCTTCCCTCTTCGCCGACGAGCGAGAGCCGTCGCATTACACGGGCGAAGACGCGAAGCGCTTCATCCACACGCTCACCGGCAAGCTGGGAATCACCGACAAGTTCATCAAGCCCGGCTACGAAGACGTCTATTACTACCTCTGGCGCGAGCGGCGTCTGCCGGTGAACGTCGATCCGTTCGATTCGCGGCTGGACGACGAGATGGAACGCGTGCGCCTGCGCCGCGTGTTCGAGCAGAAACTGGACTCGGTGGTCGGCTACGTCCTGCCGATCAACGCGGTCGAGAATGAGAACCCACATCTCGCCGGCCCCCAGTGGACGACGGGGCCTTGGTTCCTGCGCGACGAGCGCATGTACCTGATCCCCGGCGATTCGCCCATGGGCTATCGCCTGCCGTTGGACGCCCTGCCCTGGGCTGCGAAGACGGACGTGCCCTACCTCATCGAAAAGGACCCGATGGCGCCACGCGGCGTATTGCCCGTTGCCGACGCGCTGCATGAGCGCTACGCGGCACCGGTGGCGCCGGATGCGAAACGCAGCGCAGTGCCTTATCTCTCCGGCACCGGCCCGCAGACGGAAGCGCCGCGAAGGCTCCAATCCGCGACCGGCGACGAAGCCACTGCAGGCACCGAAGGCATCCAGTTCGCGCAGCCCGCGAAATTCGAATCGGCGAAGGAGCTGAGCCGCACGGCCCTGTGTGTCGAAGTACGCGACCCACGCCGCTCCAACGGCCCGAAGGCCGAACAGGTCGGCAGCAAGAGCGGCATGCTGTACGTCTTCATGCCGCCGCTGGCCCGGATAGAGGACTACCTCGACCTGCTGGCCGCCATCGAAGCCAGCGCGCAGGAGCTGGGCGTGAAGATCGTGCTGGAAGGCTATCCACCGCCGCGCGACCATCGCCTCAAGTTGCTGCAGGTCACGCCGGACCCTGGCGTGATCGAAGTCAACATCCATCCGGCGCACAGCTGGAACGAGCTGGTGGCGCACACCGAGTTCCTGTACCAGGCAGCTTTCGAAACGCGCCTGTCGGCCGAGAAGTTCATGACCGACGGCCGCCACACAGGCACCGGCGGCGGCAACCACTTCGTGATGGGCGGCGCCACGCCGGCCGACTCGCCCTTCCTGCGCAAGCCCGAACTCTTGGCCAGCCTGCTTCTGTACTGGCACAACCACCCGAGCCTGTCGTACCTCTTCTCCGGCATGTTCATCGGCCCGACCAGCCAGGCGCCGCGCGTGGACGAAGCGCGCAACGACCAGCTGTACGAGCTGGAGATCGCGCTACGCCAGATCGAGCGCGCGCGGCGGATGCAGGGCGAAGTGAGCGTCGCCGGGCCGCCCCAAGGCGCGAAGGCCCCCTCGGGGGGCAGCGACCCACACGGAGTGGGGGAGCGTGGGGGCTATCTCGCGCCGTGGGTCGTCGACCGCACGCTGCGCAACATCCTGGTCGACGTCACGGGCAATACGCACCGCAGCGAGTTCTGCATCGACAAGATGTACTCGCCCGATTCGTCCACCGGCCGCCTCGGCCTGCTGGAGCTGCGCGCATTCGAAATGCCGCCGCATGCGCGCATGAGCATCGCGCAGCAGCTGCTGATTCGCGCGCTGGTCGCCCGCTTCTGGAAAGAGCCGTACCGCGCGCCCGCCGCGCGCTGGGGCACGGAGCTGCACGATCGCTTCTTGTTGCCGACCTTCGTGCAGATGGACCTGCACGACGTGCTCGCCGAGATGCGTGAAGCGGGCTACCCGTTCGAAGCCGACTGGTTCGCGCCCCACTTCGAGTTCCGCTTCCCGCTGGTGGGCGCCGTGCAGTCGCGCGGCATCGAGCTCACGCTGCGCAACGCGCTCGAGCCCTGGCACGTGATGGGCGAGGAAGGATCGGCCGGCGGCACCGTGCGCTACGTCGATTCGTCGCTGGAGCGCATCGAGGTGCGCGTGACAGGAATGAACGAAAGCCGCTACACCATCACCGTGAACGGCAAGGCCATGCCGATGCAGTCCACCGGCGTCACGGGCGAGTTCGTCGCCGGCGTGCGCTACAAGGCCTGGGCGCCGCCGTCGGCGCTGCACCCGACGATCCCTGTGCATGTGCCGCTGGTGTTCGACATCGTCGACACGTGGATGAAGCGCTCGCTCGGCGGCTGCCAATACCACGTCGCGCATCCGGGCGGCCGCAACTACGACACATTCCCCGTCAACTCATACGAAGCGGAGAGCCGCCGGCTTTCGCGCTTCTTCCGCATGGGCCACACGCCCGGCGAGCTGCAGGTGCCGCCCGCTACCATCAATGTGGCCGGCAGTAAAGAGTTTCCTTTCACATTGGACCTGCGCCAGCCGCCCCGTTGAGCAGCGCGATATCCACCGCCGCTGTGGATAACCCTGTTGGTTAGTGCGGGGGCTCCGCATGGGATGCAGCATCCATGCGGGCTGCATCTGCGGTGCCCGCGAAACGGGCAGCGGCGCCCTGCGTTGCTTCCTCCACGACTTTTGGGGCGTTGCGCCCTGAGACTTCGCGGCAACGCCGTGCACGGCCGGGCCGCGGCGCGATGGCTACGGCGTCCGGCTGCGGCGCTTTCGCGCCTTTAGCCGGAGTCCCCGCGCTGGAAGGTCTTGCGGCCCGCGCGGCACAACTCACCGCGCTTTGCGCGGTTCAAACAAGTGCCGCGAGCATGAGACGGTCGCGTCGCAAGCGACTCTGGGCCGCAAGACCATCCACCGCGGGCGCCTGGGCTTTATTCGCGCCGCGGCCCGGCCGTGCACGGCGTTGCAGTGAGATGGTGGCGTGCCGGCGGTGGCATGCCGAAACCCTGGGCGGACAGCTAAGCGGTGGCACTCCACCGGGGGCGCGCCAACAGTGTCTCTGCGAAGCTGTGCGTGGGCGGGCTGCGGCGCGAATAAAGCTCAGGCGCTTGCGGCGGGTGGCCCCGCGACCCAGCACGGCTTGCCGTGCGACCGTTTCATGCTCGCGAAAACTGTTTGACCGGAGCGAAGCGCAGGGAGTTTTTTCGCGCGGGTCGCGGGGTCTCCCGGCGCAAGGAATTCGGCAGGAGCTTGCGAAGCAGGCGATGCCGAACGCCGTAGCCATCGCGCCGCAGCCCGCCCACGCACAGCTTTGCCGCGAGGTCTACGAGCGCAACTCGCGGCAACGCTGCAAACCCTTCACCCAATCCGCACCGGAACAAAAATCTTGTCGTCGCCGCGCTGGATCAACAATGCCACCGACTTGTCGGATTTTCCGATTGCCGAGCGTGCCTGCTCGACGCTCTTCACCGGCGCACCGTTGATGGCCAGCAGCACGTCACCCGGTTCGACACCCGCGCGCGCCGCGGCGCCGCCCACGTCTTCCACGACCAGGCCTTCCTTGATGCCGGACTGGCGCTTCTCGCCTTCTTGCAGCGGCCGCAAGGCCAGGCCCAGCTTGCCGCCAGTGGCGTTCTCGTTGCGCGCCTCGGCCTTCGCGACCTTCTCGTTCGCGCTCGCGAGTTGCGCGTTCAGGTCCACCTTCTTGCCTTGGCGCCAGACCTGCAGCACGACGCGGTCGCCCGGCTTCGACAGGCCGACCATCGCCGGCAAATCACCCGACGCGACGATGGCTTGGCCGTTCACGCCGCGGATCACATCGCCCGGCTGCAGGCCCGCCTTCTCCGCGGGGCTGCCCTTCTCGACGCTCGCTACGAGCGCGCCCTCGGGGCGGTCCAGCTTGAAGGAGTCGGCCAGCGTCTGGTTCACCTCCTGCACCGTCACGCCCAGGCGTGCATGCTGCGCCGAGCCGGTGGCGACGATCTGATCCTTGATGCGCACGGCGACGTCGATCGGGATCGCGAACGACACGCCCATGTAGCCGCCCGACTGGCTGTAGATCTGCGAGTTCATGCCGATCACTTCACCGCGGCCGTTGAAGAGCGGACCTCCCGAGTTGCCGGGATTCACCGCGACGTCGGTCTGGATAAACGGCACGGCGCTGTCATCGGGCAGCGACCGGCCCTTGGCGCTCACCACGCCGGCCGTCACGGTGTTCTCGAAGCCGAACGGCGAGCCGATGGCCAGCACCCACTCACCGGGGCGCAGGTCCTTCGTGTTGCCGAGCGTCACCACCGGCAGGTTGCGCGCCTCGATCTTCAACACGGCCACGTCGGTTTTCGGGTCGCTGCCCAGCACCTTGGCGCGGTACTCGCGCCGGTCGGTGAGCTTCACCGTCACTTCGCTCGCGTCCTTCACCACGTGCGCGTTGGTGAGAATGACGCCGTCGGCGCCGATGATGAAGCCCGAGCCCATGCCGCGCACCGGCACCTCGCGCGGTGTGCCGCGATTCGGGCCTTGCTGGAAGCGGCGGAAGAATTCGAACGGGTCGCCGAGCGCCTGCGCATCCATTTCCATGCCGGACGTCTTGCGCGTACCCGAGACGCTGATGTTCACCACGGCCGGGCCGTAGCGCTCGGTGATGCGCGGAAAATCGGGCAGCGTCGATGCGGCCAAAGCCGGTGCGACAGGAGCCGTCGCAACCGCTGTGGGAGTGGCGGGTGCGGCCACTGTCGTCGGCGCGGCGTTCACGGCGTTGCGGTGCAATGCCTCTACGCCGGCGCCGCCGATCACACCGGCGCCGAGCAGCGCCAGCACCAGCGGTACCGATTTGAACTGGGCTTGTGTCATGGGATGGTCCTCACGAATAGTTGGAAATCGATAGACCCAACTGTGGGGACGCCCGCTTAGGCGAGTCTTAAAGCCGTGCGGCGTCCGGCGGCGGAAACACCACCTCGACCTTCAGGCCGCCGAGGCGCTGCGAACTGCCGAGCTGCACCGTGGCGCCATGACGCGCGGCGATGGTCTTCACGATGGCAAGGCCCAGGCCGCTTCCCGCGGCGCGCGCATCGGCCGTGCGGTAGAAGCGATCGAAGACACGCTCCCGCTCCGCCTCGGCGATGCCGGGGCCGCTGTCTTCCACCCTGAGGCAAGGAGCACCCTTCGCCGCCGACAGCGAAATATCGACCTGCCCGCCCTCCGGCGAATACTTGATGGCGTTGTCGAGCAGGTTGCGCAGCAGGATGTGCAGCGGCTCCGGCTGGCCTTGCACACTGATACTCTCAGCCGTTACCAAGCCGACGTCGACGCGCCGCACCTGCGCTTGCGGGAGCACGTCGGCGACGACCTGCCGCGCAAGGTCCTGCAAGTCGATGCGTTGCAAGCGGCTCTCGCCTTCGCGGTGGCCTTCCTCTCGCGCCAACACGAGCAACTGGTTCACCAGCTGGATCGCGCGCTCGATGCCGTCGTTCAGGCGCGCCACCGCGGCCTCGCGTCCCGCATCGTCCTGGGCGCGGCGCAGGGCTTGCGCCTGCAGCCGCAATGCCGTCAACGGAGATCTCAACTCGTGCGCAGCGTCCGCCACGAAAGTCTGCTGCGCGGCGAAGGCCTCGCGCACCCGGCCGAACAGCAGGTTCAACTCGCTCACCAACGGCATCACCTCTTCGGGCAGCCCCGCCTCAGGCAGCGGCGAGAGATCGTCAGCGGCCCGCCCGGCCACCTGCGTGCGCACGCGCTGCACCGGTGCCAACGAACGGCTGATCAGCCACCACACCGCCATCATCAGGAGCGGCGCCAACAGCAGCACGGGCAACACCGCGCGCGCGGCCAGCACACGGGCACGCGCCTGTCGCGCATCGAGGTCCTGCGCAATCTGGATGGTCTGTTCGGGCGTCTGCAGCGAATAGACGCGGTAACGCACGCCCTCCACTTCCATGTCGGAGAAACCCAGCACCGCGCGCGATGGCAGCGCCGTGCCGGTCGAGCGGAAGATCTGCGCGCCGTCCGGGCCCCAGATCTGCACCTGGAAGTCGAAGGGCTGCGCGCCGCTGCCCGGGCGAAACGGGACGCCGCCCTGCACCGATCGAGCGAGTTCCTGCAGGTGATAGTCGAACATCGTGTCGGCCTGCTGCAAGGCCGTGCGGTAGGCCGTGCTCGCCTGCAACACCGACGCCAGGGCGATAGCGGCCAGCACCAGCCACAGCAGCCGCCTGCGCAGCGAATGCGGTTCCGCGGCCGTGGGTGCACCGGTACTCATTCGCGCGGCACCACGTACCCCAGGCCGCGCACGGTCTGGATCAGCTCGCTGCCCAGCTTCTTGCGCAAGCCATGGATGAACACCTCGACCGCGTTGCTGCTGATGTCGTCCTTCCAGCCGTAGAGCTTTTCTTCGAGCTGCGCACGCGAGAACACCACGCCGGGCCGCGCGAGCATCGGCTCCAGAACGGCCCATTCACGCGCCGACAGCGACACGGCATCGCCATGGACAGCCGCCTCGCGCGTTGCAGGATTGAGCGTCACGCCCTTGTGGCTGAACACCGGCTCCCCGCGGCCGGCGCTGCGGCGGATCAAGGCGCGGATGCGCGCCAGCAATTCCTCGGTGTCGTAGGGCTTGACCACGTAATCGTCGGCGCCGGCATCGAGGCCGGCGATCCGGTCGCCCACAGCGTCGCGCGCCGTGGCCACCAGCACCGGCACGGTCGAATGCCGCGCGCGCAGGGCCCGCAGCACGTCCAGGCCGTCGCGCTTGGGCAGGCCCAGGTCCAGCAGCACGAGGTCGTAGGTCTCGCTGCGCAGCGCCGTATCGGCCATGGCGCCGTCGCGCACCCAGTCGACGGCATAGTGCTCGGCGCGCAGGGCGTCGAGCACGGCTTCGCCTATCATCGCGTCGTCTTCGACCAGCAGCAGTCGCATGGGGTTGGGTTTCTCCGGCTCGCCGCGATTATGGGCTGCGCGGTCTTAGGCTTGCCTTAAAGCCGGGGCTGTTTGTCGGACACGGCCTACGCCACCGGCGCTGCAGAGCCTGCATAGTGGCAGGCTTGCTCCCAGCTCATCACACCGTGCCATCCATTAACCGAATTCGACTGGCTGCCAGGCTCATTCCCGCCTTGGGTGCGGCGGCCCTGTTGGGGCTGCTTCCCAGTGCCAGGGCCGCTTCCGACGACGCGCCGAAGCCTTCGTTCGATCTCGAAATCCGTGCGCCTCAACCGTTGCGCGCCCTGCTGGAGCGCCACCTGGAGTTGCGCCGCTACCGCGAGGTGAGCGACCTGGACGATGCCGAACTGGCCCGCCTCATCACGCTCGCCGAAAAGGACGTGCGCGAAATCGCGGCGACGCTGGGCTACTTCAGCCCCAACGTGCGCATCGCGCGCGAGCCCGGCGCGCGACCCGTCATCTCCGTGGCGGTGGATCCGGGCCAGGCCACCTCCGTACGCGAGGTGAAGATCGACTTCGAAGGCGACATCGCGGGCAGCAAGGACGAGGACGCGGTCAGGCAGCGCGAAGGCATCCGCAACGGCTGGCTGATGCCGCCCGGGCAAACCTTCACCCAGGCGGCGTGGGACGACGCCAAGGCCGCGGCCCTGCGCGAGCTGCAGGCGCGGCGCTATCCGGCCGGCCGGCTCGCCGACAGCTTGGCCGATATCGACGCACCGGCAAATCGCGCGCACCTGGGCTTGCGGCTGGACTCGGGGCCTTTGTTCCGCCTGGGCCCTGTGCAAGCCACCGGTGTCGAGCGCTACGATCCGGTGCTGGTGCCGCGCCTGGCACGGCTCGCGCCCGGCTCCATCTATGACCGCGACCGCATCCTGCAGGCGCAGTTGCGGCTGGCCAGCAGCGGCTACTTCGATTCGGCGTTCATCCTGGTCGACCCGCAAGCGGACCCGGCAGCCGCGCCCGTTCAGGTGACCGTACGCGAGGCGCCGCTGCAGAAGGTGGTGCTGGGCGTGGGCCTCACCACCGACAGCGGACCGCGCGTCTCGGTCGAGCACATCCACAACCGCGTGCCCGGCATCGGCTGGCGCGCGGTGAGCAAGCTGCAGCTCGACAAGAAGACGCCGTTCGCGCAGACCGAGTTGATGGACATCCCCGACGAGCGCGGCTGGCGCTGGGCGGGCCTCGCCCGTGGCGAACGCCTGGACGACGGCAACCTGGTGACGCACGGCCAGCGCCTGCGCTTCGGCCGCCTGAAGAGCCAAGATCACATCGATCGCAACGTCTACCTCCAGTACGACCGCGCCACGGTGCAGACGCAGGCCGGCGCGCCGGTCACTACTCTGGACAGCGGCGCGGGCTCGGCGATCTCCGCCAACTATGTCTGGACGGGCCGCTATTTCGACAACCCCACGCTTCCCACGCGCGGCCATGGATTCGGCCTGGAGCTGGGCGGCGGCCTCACTCTCACCGGCGACCGCAGCCCGTTCCAACGCACGGTGTTCCGTTGGCTGGGCTATCGCCCACTGACTCAAGGGCGGCTGCAATTGCGCAGCGAGCTGGGCGCCGTGTTGGCGCGATCGTCCGCGCAGGTGCCTGGCACGCAGCTCTTCCGCACGGGTGGCGACACCACCGTGCGCGGCTACAGCTACCGCGAAATCGGCGTGCCGCTGCCCGGCGGCCAGGTCGGGCCCGGCCGCTTCTTGGCGGTGGGCAGCGCCGAATGGCAAAGGCCTATTCGTTGGCGCGGGGCGCCCACCGAATTCGAAAGCGTCGTGTTCGTCGATGCGGGTGCCGTGGCAGACCGCGTGGGCGACTTGCGTTTCTCGACGGGCGTAGGCGCCGGCGTGCGCTGGAAGAGCCCGGTGGGCCCGGTGCAGGCCGACCTGGCCTATGGCGTCAAGTCGCGCAAGGTGCGCGTGCACATGAGCGTGGGGTTCGTGTTTTGAAAGTGATGCGCTCCCCCCGCGAATGGCAGCTGGTGCCGACGCTGCTGCTCGGTGTGATCGTGCTGATCGTTTCAACGGCTGTCGGCCTGTGGTGGTGGGCCGGCACCGAGGCGTCGCTGCAATGGGCGCTGCGGCGCGCGGTGAGTTCGCAGCCCATCGTGGTTGAAGAGGCGCGCGGCACTTTGCGAACCGGCCTGCACGTCAAGCGCCTGACCTGGGAGCGCGAGGGCCTCATGCTCCAGGCCGACGACGTCGACCTGGCTTGGCGGCCGCTGTTCCTTTTCGGCGGCACCATCAAGCTGAGCCGCTTTCACGCCGCGGCCTTGCGCATCGTCGACAGCCGGCCACCTTCCAACGAGCCGTGGAAGATGCCCGGCTCGCTGGAGATTCAACCCGACGTCGAGCTGGACGACCTGGCGATCGGCCGCATCGAGTGGATCACCAACAAGACCGTCGTCGCGGAGAACATCACCGGCCGCTACTGGTACGGCGACGCCGCACATACGGTGCGCCTGAATTCCGTGCGATGGGCCGGTGGGACGTATGGTGCAGCCGCAACTTTGGGTGCAAACGGCAAATTGCCGCTCGACGCGACGCTGTCGGGCAAACTCGAGACGAAGGTGCCCGGCAGCGCCGAGACGGTTCCCGTCGAATTCACGGCCACCCTGCGCGGGCCGCTCGCGGACTTGAAGGCCGAAGCCAAGGTCCGCAGCACGCGGGCCGGCGTCGAGGCGACGCAGGCCACCGGGACAGCGCGGGTCACGCTGTGGGAGGCGCAACCGGTGCCGCAGGCCGAGGTCACCATGAGCGGGCTCGACTTGGCGGGCCTGTGGCCGCAAGCGCCTCACACACAACTGGCCGGCCAAGTGCGCGTCGTGCCTGCAGGCACGGCAACGTGGCAAGCGACCGCCGACGTGCGCAACGACCTGCCCGGCCCGTGGGACGAGCAAAAGCTGCCGATCTCCCAACTTCGCGCCCAAGGCCAATGGCGAGGCGGCATGGCGCTGGTGCAGGAGCTCGACGCGCAGGTCGGCGGCGGACAACTCAAGGCCACGGGCGAATGGCGCAGCGGCGCTACGGGAAGCGGTGGCACGGGCTGGGCACTGCACGGCACCTTGGCCAACGTCGATCCGGCAGCCCTGCACACGCAGCTTGCGGCGACGCCGCTGGGTGGAAAGATCGATGCGCGTCAGGAAGGCACGGCCATCGCGTTCGATGTCGCTTTGAATGGCGGCAGCGCGCGCAAAGGCGCAGCGCCCCGGCGCGGCGCCAAGGCCGCGCCCCCCGCGCTGGCCATTCGCGAGTTGTCGGCGAAGGGCCGCTGGGCCGATGGCCATCTTTCGCTGCCCGCCCTCGCCCTGCGCACCAGCGACGCAAGCTTGCAAGGCTCACTGGAGGTGGAACCCGCCGCGCGCTCCGGCAGCGGCAAACTGGTGCTACAGGCACCGGGCCTGCGTGGCAACGCCGACGGCGCGCTGTCCGAGACCAAGGGCCGCGGCACGCTGCAGCTCGAGGGCAGCGACCTCGCCGCGACGCAGCGGTGGCTGCAAAGCCTGCCGGGCCTGGCCGTGGCGGCCGACGCGCCACCACTGGCCGGTCGCGCCGGCCTTGCGGTCACGTGGCAAGGCGGATGGAACGATCCGCAAATACAGGCACGCCTGTCGTCGCCCTCGATCGAGGTGCGCAACCGCGCCGACGAGAAGGCACCCGGCTGGAACGTGACGGACCTGCTGGCCACCTTGAACGGGCGCCTGAGCGACGCGGCTCTTTCGATTCAGGCACGCGCGAAGCAGGGCCAGCGCCAGGCCGGTGTGCAACTCGTGGGCCGCGGCGGCCGCGCTCCCATGCAACGCGGCGCGGCGCCTCAGTGGCGCGCCAATCTGGCGAACCTGTCGATCAACGTGCAAGACCCGGCCATCGGAGCGGGCGCGTGGCAGCTGGCCCTGCAACGCGCGGTGGATGTGCAATGGTCCCCAGGCGGGCCCAGCCTGGACGTGACCGCGGGCCAGGCCACGTTGACGTCCCCGGCGGTGAAGGGCACAGCAGCACCAACGCAGGCCGTGCTGGCTTGGGACCCGGTGCGCTGGCGCGCGGGTGAATTGCGCACGGCAGGCAAGCTCACGGGCTTGCCCATGAGCTGGATCGAACTGGTGGGCGGGCCGCAGCTGGCGGGTTCGGCCCTGTCCGGCGACATGGTGTTCGATGCGCAGTGGGATGCGAGCCTGGGCCGCACGCTCAAGCTGAATGCATCGCTCGCGCGCAGCCGTGGCGACCTGACGGTGCTCGCCGAAACGGCGGACGGCGCGTCGTCGCGTGTGGCGGCGGGCGTGCGCGACGCTCGGCTCACGCTGGTAAGCCAGGGCGAAGAAGTCGTGCTGACGATGCGCTGGGACAGCGAGCGGGCCGGCACGGCCGATGGCCGGTTGGCCACACGGCTCACACCCGGCGGCGCCGCTGGCTGGCAGTGGGCGGACAACGCCCCGATCTCCGGCGCCCTGCGCGCGCAGCTGCCGCGCATCGGCGTCTGGTCACTGCTCGCGCCGCCCGGTTGGCGCCTGCGCGGCTCGCTCGCCGCCGACGTGAAGGCCGCCGGCACGCGTGCGGACCCGCAACTTTCAGGCACCGTGGCGGCGGACGACCTGGCCCTGCGGTCGGTCGTCGACGGCATCGAGCTCCAAGGCGGCCGCATGCGCGCGCGGCTGGAGGGCAACCGTGTGGTCCTCACCGAATTCATGCTGCGCGGCGCGGGCGAGAAAGATGGCGGCGGCACCCTATCGGCCACCGGCGAGGCGGCGTGGGTCGACAAGGCGCCCCGCATCCAGATGACGGCATTGCTGACGAAGCTGCGCGCCAGCATCCGCTCCGACCGGCAACTCACGGTCTCGGGCCGGCTCGAATCGCGCATGGACGCAGAGTCGACGCAGATCCGTGGTGCGTTGAAGGTGGACCAGGCCCGCATCATCCTGCCTGAGGAAACCGCGCCGAAACTCGGCGACGACGTCGTCGTGCGCAACACGCAGGCCATGGGCGCGACCGCGCAGGAGCGCGCCGCCAAGCCGCCGGCAACACCACCCCCATCGCCTGCATCGCCCGCGAAGAAACCGCTCGTTGTCGCTGTCGACCTCGACATGGGCAACGACTTCCAGGTCGAAGGCCGAGGCCTGCGGACGAAGCTGCGCGGCTCGCTCGCCTTGTCGGCGCAGTCGATCGCGCAGCCCCAGTTGGTGGGCACGATCACGACAGTGGGCGGCGAATACCGCGCCTATGGCCAGCGCCTGGACGTGGAACGCGGCGTGCTGCGCTTCAACGGCCGCATCGACAACCCGGTGCTCGACATCCTTGCCGTGCGGCCCAACCTCGTGCAGCGCGTCGGCGTGCTGATCAACGGCACGGCGCAGGTGCCTTTCGTGCGCCTGTACGCCGAGCCCGACCTGCCCGACGCAGAGAAACTCGCCTGGCTCGTCACCGGCCGCGCGGCGCCCAGCACAGGGGCCGAGGCGGCGCTGGTGCAGCAGGCGGCGCTGGCGTTGCTGGCCAGCCGGCGGCCCGGCTCGAAGGGCATTGCGGCCACGGTTGGCCTGGACGAACTGTCGGTGCGCCGCGACGGCAGCGAAGGCGCGGTCGTCACGCTCGGCAAGCGATTCGCACGCAACTTCTACGCGTCGTACGAGCGCAGCCTCTCGGGCGCGCTGGGTACGCTCTATATCTTCTACGACGTGTCGCGGCGGCTGACGGTGCGGGCACAGGCCGGCGAGCGTGCGGGGGTGGATTTGATCTTCACTTTTGCGTTCGACTAATGCTCGTTCGAGCCGTTGCGTTCGATGTTCCGGGGCGGCAACGCCGTGCATGGCCGGGCCGCGGCGCGATGGCTACGGCGTCCGGCTGCGGCGCTTTCGCGCCTATAGCCGGAGTCCCCGCGCTGGAAGGTCTTGCGGCCCGCGCGGCACAACTCACCGCGCCTTGCGCGGTTCAAACAAGTGCCGCGAGCATGAGACGGTCGCGTCGCAAGCGACGCTGGGCCGCAAGACCGTCCACCGCGGGCGCCTGGGCTTTATTCGCGCCGCGGCCCGGCCATGCACGGCGTTGCAGTGACAGCGTGGCGTGCCACTGGTGGCTGGCCGATGTTGTGGCGAACTGGTGAAGCTTTGGCCGTCCACCGGTGGCGCGCACGGATGGTTTGCGAAGCTGTGCGTGGGCGGGCTGCGGCGCGAATAAAGCTCAGGCGCTTGGCAAGCGGGCGGCCCCGCGACCCAGCACGGCTTCAGCCGTGCGACCGTCTAATGCTCGCGAAAATTGTTTGACCGGAGCAAAGCGCAGGGAGTTTTTTCGCGCGGGTCGCGGGGTCTCCCGGCGCAAGGAATTCGGCAGGAGCGTGCGAAGCAGGCGATGCCGAACGCCGTAGCCATCGCGCCGCAGCCCGCCCACGCACAGCTTTGCCGCCCGGGTCATCGCCTGCTACAGCGTTCCCTCACGCAACTTGCGAACGCGCCAGTTGATCATCGCCGCGGCGATGGCCCACTGCTGCTTGCGGGCCCAGCTGGGTGGCGCCTGCCCCGTGCCACACTCGCAGAATTCGCCGACGTCGTCGAACACACCCAACTCGTGCAGCGGCAGGCTCTCCGGCTCGCGCGGGTGAAACAGTGCCAATGAATGGCTCGTGCCGTTCCAGGCCACTTCGCCGTTCATGTGCACACCCCAGCCGCGCTTGCGCCCCTGCCGCAGCAGCTGGTTGCGTGCCTGGAGCCCGAGCGCCAGATCGACGACGTAGGAGTCCACGCCCAGCCACTGCCCGTCGATGAGGATCTCCGTGATCACGTGTTCGATGGCGCGCCCACTGATGTCCATCAGGCCCCACAGGAAGTCCGGCTGAAGCGCCACGACACGCGCCCGCGCCGGAATGCCCAGCGAGCGCAGCAGCGCGATCAGCAAGGTGCTCTTGGTAAAGGCGTCACCCGCCTGCGCACCCAGCACGCCGACGGACGTGGTGTGGGGCGCATCCGCCGCGCAGGCGAAAGGCAGTTGGCGCACGTGCTGGTAGCAGGCCACGGCCTTGTCCGCGGGGCCACCTTTGAGCTGCGTCAACCGCAGTGCCAGCAGCCGGATCTTGGGATGGTCGTGCTGCAGCAGGGCCGTATTGCGAAGCCATCGCGCACCCGCACCCGGCAAGCTCGCGGCCGGCCCGTCGCAGGCACCGGGCCTGCGCCACTCAATCGGCTCGCACCACTGAAACGCCATGATCCGCCAGACTCAGGCCCACATCGGCCTCCATGGGCACCACTTTCGCCAGATCGGGCGACACGACGAAGATCGGTCCCAGCTCGGTTTCGAAGGTGTATTCGTACGTGCTGCCCAGGTACGCGGCTTTCTTGAGCCGGCCCTCCATGCCGCTGCCGGGTGGGCCGATCAGCCAGGCCTCGGGCCGCACCGCCACCTTCACCTGGCCTTGCGGCATGTCGTTGCCCGGCTTGAATCGCAGCGGGCCCAGGCATACATGCTGCCCCGCGTCGACGCGGCCCGGGAACAGCATGGCCTCGCCCATGAAGCCGGCCACGAACTCGCTGCGCGGCTGCTCGTACAGCTCGCGCGGCGGGCCGCTTTGCGCGATCAGGCCGTGGTCCATCACGATGATCTGGTCGCTGACCGCCAGCGCCTCGGCCTGGTCGTGCGTCACGTAGGCCACGGTGAGCGACAGGCGCTGCTGCAGCGTGCGGATCTCGTCGCGCATTTCGCGGCGCAGCCGCGCGTCCAGATTCGAGAGCGGCTCGTCGAACAGCAGCACCGCGGGCTCGAGCACCAGTGCGCGCGCAAGCGCCACGCGCTGCTGCTGACCACCGGAGAGCTCGCTGGGCAGCCGGTCGTCGAAGCGCACCAGGCCGACGTTGGCCAGCGCCTCGGCGGCCAGCTGGCGCGCCTCGCCCTTGGGCTTGCCGGACATTTTGAGGCCGTACATCACGTTCTCGACCACGCTCATGTGCGGGAACAACGCGTAGCTCTGGAACATCATGCTGACGTTGCGCTCGGCCGGGCCCAGCGTGGTGACGTCCTTCCCGGCGATCAGGATCTGGCCGCTGGTGGGCGACTCCAGGCCGGCGATCATCCGCAGCGTCGTGGTCTTGCCGCACCCGGACGGCCCGAGGATGGTCGTGAGCGTGCCGGTCGGGACGACGAAGTCGATGCCCTTGACGGCCAGCGGCGCATCGGCCTCGCTTCCATAGCGCTTGGTGACGTTACGAAACTCGATGCCGGCGGCTTTGCTGGCGGTGGCTGCGGAAATCATGTGGCTCCTTGCGGGGTGGCGATGGGTAGGGGGCGCGCCGCGGCCTTGCGGCGGCCGAGCCGGCGCTCGCCGACGACGAACTGGATCAGCGCGATGGCGGCCGACATCAGTGCGATCAGCACGGTGCAGTAGGCCAGCGCCACACCGTAGTCGGACTGGCCGACACGCCCGATGATGTAAGTCGTGGCCAGCTCGTTTTCGGCGGTGACCAGGAAGATCACCGCGCTGACGGTCGTCATGCCGCGCACGAAGCTGTAGATCAGCGCCGCGATGAACGCCGGCTTGAGCAACGGCAGCACGATGTGGCGCAGCGTGCGGCTCGACGATGCGCGCAGCATCAGCGAGGCTTCGTCCAGCGAGCGGTCGAGCTGCTTGAAGGCCGCCGTGCCGGCCCGCACGCCCACCGGCAGATTGCGAAACATGAAGCACAGCACGATGATCGCGGAGGTGCCCGTGAGCTCCAGGGGGGGTACGTTGAAGGCAAGCACGTAGCTCACACCCAGCACCGTGCCCGGAATCGCGAAGGCCAGCAGCGCGGCGAACTCGAAGCCGCCCTGGCCCTTGAACTCGGTGCGCGCCAGCAGCCAGGCGATCAGCAACCCCGCAGTGGCCGTGATCGGCGCTGCGATGCCCGCGAGCTTCACGGTGGTGATGAGCGAATCCCACGCCGTGCCCGTCAACGCAAAACCGTACGCTCCCCATTCGAACGAAAAGGCCGTGTGGAAATGCTTGAGCGTGAAGCTGTAGTCGCGACCCCAGGTCTGCACCATGCCGCCCGCGAAGGCGAACAGGTACACCACCACGGTGAAAGCGATCCAGGGCAACGCGACGGCGTTCACGGTGCGCCGCACCGATGGGGGCAAGGCCATCGGCATGCCTGCGTCGCCCTTGCCGCTCACGGTGGTGAAGCTGGTCTTGCCCAGCAGCCAGCGCTGCGTGCCGAACACCGACAGCGCGAACAGCATCAGCACCCAGGCCAACGCCGCGGCGCGGCCCTGATCGAACTGCGCCCCGACGATGGCAAAGAAGATCTCCGTGGACAGCACCGAGAACTGACCGCCCACCACGATGGGGTTGCCGAAATCGGCAATGCTTTCGATGAAGCCCACCAGAAAAGCGTTGGCCAGGCCAGGCTTGAGCAACGGCACCGTGACCGTCCAGAACGTGCGGCTGCGGTCGGCACGCAGCATCTGCGCGGCTTCCTCCAGGCTGGGCGCGATGCCTTGCACCACACCGCGCATGATCATGAAGGCGATGGGCGTAAAGGCGAACATCTGCGCGATCCACACGCCGAACATGCCGTAGAACCAGCGTGTGGGCTCCACACCGAACATCCAGGCGAAGAACTGGTTGGCAACACCGGCACGGCCGAACAGCAGAATCAGGCCCAGGCCGACCACGAACGGCGGCGTGATGATGGGCAGCAGCGCCAGCGCGCGCAGCGGCTTCTGCAGCTTCGAGTTGCCGCGCTCGGCCATCAACGCCATCATGGTCCCGAGCACTGTGGTGCTGGCCGCCGTCAACAGCGCGAGAACCAGCGTGTTCCAGCCCGCACCGCAGTTGGCCTTGCCGGCGAAGCAGCCCAGGCCCCAGATGCGCTCGTTCGCAATGCGCGTCCACAGGGCCGCCAGCGACAGCGAGCCATCCTCCTGCACGAAGGCCGCGGCCAACGACTTGGTCACGGGCCACACGATGAAGATCAACAGCAGCGCGCCGCAGCCCACCACGCTGCCGGCGACGAACACATCGCCGCGGAACAGGCCGCGCCGTGCGAGGCCGATGGACAGGAGCATGAGGCCGGCGACGAAAGAGAGCGCCGCCCCGGCGCCCATCCCGCCTTGCCCGACGGACAGCTCGCCCCATGACTGCAGCATCGGCCAGGCCCAGCCTTTGTCGCGGATCGCGAGACCCGTCAGCGCGAGGCCCAGCGCGACGAGCGCGCCGCACGCCAGCAGCACATTGCCCTGGCGGCGCCCCGGCGGCATCTGCAGGGCCAGCGCCGCGCAGGCCAGGCCAAGCGGCGCGAGCAGCAGCCACCAGCGGCCGAACAGCACGGCCTGTACCAACCCATTGCCGCCCTGCGCGTCGGAGAGCAGTCCCGCGAACAGCTCCAGCCAGGGCGCTTGCGGCGCCGAGTACCAAGGCAGGGCGATGAAGCCGAACCCGCCCACCGCCAGCCACAACCGGATGGCCCGCTGCGGGTCAGTCCGGGCCACGGCCATGCGCTCAGTGCGGGAGTGCATGGACTTCCTTTTCCCAGCGCGAGATCAGCCGGCGGCGCTCCGCGCTGGCGCCGTACTTGGCGTAGTCGTAGTTGATCAGCTTGATCGACTTGAGCTGTGGCACGCGCGCGTCCACCGGCGTCTGCGAGTTGCTGGGCAACTGGAACTGGCGCGCCGCCACGCCGAACTGCTGCGCGCCCGGCGACAGCGCCCAATCGTAGAACTTGCGCGCCACATCGGCGTTGCGGGCGTTCTTCACGATGCTCATGGAGCCGATCTCGGCGCCTGTGCCTTCGGCCGGCGTGGCCGATGCGACCGGGAAGCCTTGGAGCGCTTCGGTCGTCACGTCGTGCACGAAGCTGATCGAGATGGTCGTCTCGCCGCGTGCCGCTGATTTGACCGGCCCGGTACCGGAACGCGTATAGGTGCTCACGTTGCGGTGCAGCTTCTTCATGTAGTCGAAGGCTTGCTCTTCGCCCATCAGCTGCACGAGCGTCGCGATCATGGTGTATGCCGTACCGCTGGAGGCCGGGTTGGCCATCTGAACTTCGCCCTTGAACTCGGGGCGCAGCAGGTCGGCCCAGGTCTTGGGCGCAGACGCCTTCTTCTTGGTGAGCAGTTCGGTGTTGTAGCCGAAGCCCAGCGGGCCGAGGTAGACGCCCACGGTGCGGTACTTCGCGTCTTCGGCCTGCTTGCGCGCCCACGGGTGCAGTTGCGGCAGCAGCGGCGACTTGTACTCGAGCGTGAGGCCCTGCTCCGCCGCCTGCAGGTGCGGATCGCCCGTGCCGCCGAACCAGAGGTCGGTCTTGGGGTTCTCCCGTTCGGCGATCAGTTGCGCAAGCGCCTCGCCCGAGCCGCGCAACGACACGTTCACCTTGACGCCGCTGGTGCGGGCATACACGGTGGAAATGAGGTTGCACCACTCGGCCTGGACCGAACAGATGATGTTGAGCTGGCCCTGCGCCGATGCGCAGGTGGCGGCAGCAGCCAGGGAAAGGGCGATAAGGGCTTTCTTCACTAGGTCTCCGGCAAAGTGTTTGGGAACGTAGTGATTCTTCGGGAGACGCCCCTTTCGAATAAGAGAGGAATCACCGCCGCGCGGCGAAAGCCAGTTGAAAGTCGAACGCCGGGTTGTCATTGCGGACTTGATCCGCAATCCATGACCCCGAATTCATTCTTTGTGTTCTGTGACCGGGGCGGCGAAGCTGTGCGTGGGCGGGCTGCGGCGCGATGGCTACGGCGTTCGGCTTCGGTGCTTCGCACCTGCAGCCGAATTCCTTGCGCCGGGAGACCCCGCGACCCGCGCGAAAAAACTCGCCTCCGCTGCGCTGCGACTCAAACAATTTTCGCGAGCATGAGACGGTCGCACGGCTCAAGCCGTGCTGGGTCGCGGTGTCACCCGCCGCAAGCGCCTGGGCTTTATTCGCGCCGCAGCCCGCCCACGCACAGCTTCGCAGAGACTTTGTTGGCGCGCCACCGGTCGTTGGCCACCGCTTCATCGTTCTGCTGCAACATCGGCGCACCACCGCTGGCACGCCACCCTGTCACTGCAACGCCGTGCATGGCCGGGCCGCGGCGCGAATAAAGCCCAGGCGCCCGCGGTGGACGGTCTTGCGGCCCAGCGTCGCTTGCGACGCGACCGTCTCATGCTCGCGGCACCTGTTTGAACCGCGCAAGGCGCGGTGAGTTGTGCCGCGCGGGCCGCAAGACCGTCCAGCGCGGGGACTCCGGCTATAGGCGCGAAAGCGCCGCAGCCGGACGCCGTAGCCATCGCGCCGCGGCCCGGCCATGCACGGCGTTGCCGCGAGGTCCACGAGCGCCAGGGACAGAAACTACCCACCCGCCACCCAAGCCCCATGCCCCGCCAGCTGCAAGCTCACGGGTGCACCCGGCTCGAGCCCCGCACCGACGGCCGGCACGTGCACGAGCACTGCGCCCAGCTGCGTCTCCACCATGTACTCCATCTGCCGGCCGAGGAACGAACGCTTGACGATTCGACCGGCCAGGCCGGGTTGCGCGCAGTGGAGCACGCGCCACGCCTCGGGCCGCACTGCCACCTGCACCGGCCCCTCTGCACCCGCGTGTGGCTGCGCCAACGCGATCGGGCCGAGCCAGACGGATTGCGCCGCGTCTCGATGGCCGGTCACGATGCTCGCTTCGCCCATGAACGCTGCCGCGAATGCCGTTGCGGGCGACTCGTAGAGAGACCGTGGACTCCCTGCCTGCACGACGCGGCCTGCCTCCATCAGCACGACGTGGTCACTCACGGCAAGCGCCTCGCGCTGGTCGTGCGTGACGTAGATGACCGTCAGGCCGAGCCGCCGCTGCAGGTCGCGGATCTCTTCGCGCAACGCGCGGCGCAGGCGCGGCTCGACACTCGATAGCGGTTCATCCAGCAGCAACACGGCCGGTGCTTGCGCCAGCGCGCGAGCCACTGCAACGCGCTGCTGCTCGCCGCCTGACAGCGTCGAAGGCCATCGGCTACCGAACCCCGCCAGGCCCACCGCATCGAGCGCGTGCCTTGCGCGCGCGAGCGCCTCGCGCGGCGCCACCCCAGCGGCTTCCAGCGGGAACATCACGTTCTCGTGCGCATCCAGATGCGGGAACAGCGCCCCCTCCTGGAACACCATGCCCACCGGCCGTTGCTCAGCCGGCAGCAAGGCGAGGTCATTCCCTTCGAGCAGCAGTTGCCCGCCGTCCGGCTGCGCCAGCCCGGCGATGGCTCGCAGCACGGTCGTCTTGCCGCAACCCGAAGGGCCGAGCAGCGCCGTGAGCGAGCCCGCCGGCACGTCGAAGCTCACGTCCTGCAACGTATCGGCCGGTGCGCCGGGGTAGCGCAACTTCAGCTGCCTGACCTGCAGCAAGCCGCTCACGTCGCCCTCACCAGCCGGATCGGGCGCGTGACGCGGCCCAGTCGCAGGCCCTCGGCCAGCCAATGCGCGACGGCCATGAAGGCCGACAGCAGCAGCACCAATACTGCGCTGTACGCGAACACGAGTCCGTAGTCACCCTGCCCTGCCCGGCCGATGATGAAGGTCGTGGCCAGTTCGGTCTCCGCGGTGACGAGGAAGACCACGGCCGACACGGTCGTCATCGAACGCACGAAGCTGTAGACGAGCGACCCGGACAGCGCCGGTTTGAGCAGCGGCAGCGCGACTTGCCACAACGTCCGCGCTGTCGAGGCGCCCAGGACACGCGACGCGTCCTCCAGCGCGCTGTCCATCTGCCTGAAAGCCGCGGTGCCGATCCCCACCCCCACCGGCAGGCTGCGGAAGATGAAGCACATCACGATCAGCGCCGCCGTGCGCGTGAGCTCGATCGGCGGGCTGTTGAAGACGAGGACGTAGCTCAAGCCCAGCACGGTGCCCGGCAAGGCCAGCGCCATCAGCGCCGTGAGTTCGATCACGTGCTGGCCGGGAAAGCGGTTGCGCTGGAGCAGCCACGCCATCAGCATGCTGCCCAATGCACTGACCACCGCTGCAACGGAGGCGAACGTCAGGCTGTTGAGCAGCGACGGCCACGCCAGGCCGGTGAGTTCGAGAGACCCGTTCGCGAAAGAAAAGCCGAACGCGCCCGCGAAGTGCTTCATCGTCGGCTGGAAGTCGCGGCCCCAGGTCTCGACGAAAGCCGCCGAGATGGCGCTGAGGTACAAGCCCGCCGTCAGCAGCAACCAAGGCAGCGACACCAGCACGGCAACACGCCGCCAGCCCGCCGGCAGGAGCGCGGGCGCCGCCCTCCCACGGGCTTCGGCGCCGCGGTAGTCCCGCGTGCGCAGCACGGCGCGCTGCATCACGAAGACGCCCAAGGCGAACGATGCCAGGACCAGCGCCAGCGCCGCCGCGCGCCCCCCATCGAACTGCGCACCCAGGATCGCATAGAAGATTTCGGTCGACAGCACGCCGTAGGAGCCGCCGATGATGATCGGGCTGCCGAAATCGCCGACGCTCTCCAGGAAGCCCACCAGGAAAGCATGTGCAAATGCCGGCGCCAGCAACGGCAGCGTTACGCGGCGGAAGATGTAGGCCCGCGATGCGCTCATCGTGCGCGCGGCTTCCTCCAGCGCCGGATTCAGGCCCACGAGCGCGCCGCGCACGATCAGGTAGGCAATGGGCGTGAACGAGAACATCTGCGCGAGCCACAGCCCAGGCAGGCCGTAGAGGCCGCGCCCGGGCACGAAGCCGAACGAAGCCTCCAGGGCCTGGCTGATGAGGCCCGAGCGGCCGAGTAGCAGGATCAACGCCAGGGCCGCGATGAAGGGCGGCGCCACGAAAGGCAACGGAGCCAGCAAGCGGACGAGGCGCGCCAGGCGCCATCCGCTGCGCAGCTCCGCCAGCGCCAGCAGCGCACCCAGAAACGTCGTGCCGCCGGCCGTCAGCAGGGCCAGTACCAACGTGTTCCAGGCCACGCCGCAATTGGGCTCTTGCGTCAAACACGACAGGTTCCACACACTCTCCCCACCCACCCGCGCCCAGGCCGCCATCGGGCTGAACCGCCCATCGTCGCCGATGAAAGCCACCGCCAGGCCGCGCACCAGCGGATACACAACGAATAGCATCAGCACGCATGCGGTCAACACAGCGACGGCGCTCGCGAACAAGTCACCCTTGAAAGCCGGCCGCACGTGCGCGAGCCCGAACGAACCCAGAACCACCAATGCCGTGAGCACACCGGCGCTGCCCCAGCCGAAAGCCAACCGCGGCACGCTCGGAGCGAAACTGCCGTACGCGAGAAGCCACAGGGCGCCGCCGAATCCGGCCGCCATCAGCAAGCGGGCCCGCACGCGCGGGTCTTGCAGGCGCAGGGAGCCCGCACACGCAGCGAGCGCGGCCAGGCCCCAGAGCAAGCCGGGCTGGCGAAACAGGAAGGCCTGCCAAAGCGCCGTGGCCGATTCCGCGTCAGTCACCAGGCTGCCCGGCAATGCCAACCCGGCGAAACCAGCAGACAGGCTGTGCCACGGCAGCAGCAGGAAAGCGGCTGCGCCGAAGGCGCTCCATGCCACGACGGCCCGGCGTTCCGTGCGCTCGCTCATTCTGCAGGCCGCCAGCCGATTACCGCGTCCACGCCCGTGGTGCGGCCGCCTTCCACGCGGTTGTACAGGCGCACCTGCGCGCCCATGGCTTCGCCGATCTGCTGGCAGATCGACAGCCCCAGCCCCACGCCGCCCCGCGCGGCGGTGAACGGCGTGAAGAGGCGCGGCTTGACGTCGTCGTCGATGCCGGCGCCTTCGTCCCACACGACGACTTCGCGAAACGGCGCGGGCCGCATCACGATGCCCAGTCGCGCCCCGCGAGGGCTGTGGTGGATGGCGTTGGCCAGCAGGTTGCGGATCAATTCGCCCAGCATCATCGGGTCGGCCGAGGCCTCGAACTCTTCGCCTTCGAGTGCGAAGTCCAGGCGCTGCTGCGCGATGAGGGGAGACAGTTCGACCACGGCCTCGTGCACCACGCTACCGATTGCCATCGACTGGAGCTGTCCAATGCGTTTGAGTTGCTCGATGCGTGTCAGGCTCAGCAGCTGGTTGGCCAGGCCCGCCGCGCGGTCCACGGTGTGCAGCATCTCGCCCAGCGTGGCGCGCGGATCTGCTTCCGACACCAGCGCCGACTGCAACTGCGTGCGCAGCACCGCCATCGGCGTGCGCAACTGGTGCGCCGCGTCCGCAAGGAACCGCCGCTGCTCGTCGACCCACTGGCGCTGCTGGCGCTGCAGTTCCCGCACGTTGTCCAGCGTGGGCTGCAGTTCTTCGGGCGCCGCGACGTGCGCGGGCTTCTCGACGTCGAAGTCCTGCAGCGCGCGGACGATCCAGCGCCGGGCCCGCATCGCTGCCAATGCCGCGGCGACCAGCATCAGCAGCACACCGGCCGCGAAAGCACTGGCTGGGCCGGGCGAAGACAGGCTCATGCCTGGCAACCGACGCGCCAACGGCTCGGCGACCTGGACCACGACCGCTTCACCGCCCGGGCCCGGCTTCAAGGCCACCGCGGCGCGTGTGATGTCCCCGCCCACGCGTGTGAAATACAGCCGTGGCGCGTCGCCTGCGCGGAGTTCTCCGGGCCAGGTATACGCGGGCAAGGCTGCGTCACCCTCCAGGCGCTCGCCGGTGGTGCGACTCACGCGGCGCACCACATTCGCATCCGGATTGGGGCTATCCAGCGCTCCGACAAGCCGCGCGTCTTGCTGGCGGGCCAGCGCGCTGTAGCTCATGAACTGCTGGACGCTCGCGACCGCCAGCACGAGCGCGGCGGCGCCGGCGCCCAGCCACCAAAGGAAGTGCCGCTTCAAGGACACGACGCCGCCTCTCAGGGCGGGGGCGTGCCAGCGGTGTCGTCCCGCAGCAGGTAGCCCACGTTGCGCAGGTTGACCACTTCAACGCCCGCGCCCAGCAACTTCTTGCGCAGGCGGTGCAGCAGCACGTCGAGCGCCTCGGGCTTCACGGATTCATCGCCGCCGAACACCGCCGTGAGCAGCTCGCGGTTCGGCACCACACGATCGACCCGCGCCATGAGCGCGCGCAGCAGCGTGGATTCGCGCGGCGACAGGTCGAGCGGCATCTCGCTGCGCCAGCAACTGCCGCTGGACTGGTCGAAACGCAGCAGGCCGCAGCGCAGCTGGCCGTCGCGGCCGAAGCGCCGCGTCAGCGCCTTGAGGCGCGCTTCCAGCTCCACCAGATCGAAAGGTTTGCCGAGGTAGTCGTCGGCGCCGGCTTCGAGGCCGACCACCTTCTCAGCGACTTGGGAGCGCGCCGTGATCACAAGGACCGGCGTGGTGCTGTTGTCGCTGCGCAGGCGCTGCAACACCTCCAGGCCGTCCAACTGCGGCAGGCTCAGGTCCAGCAGGATGACGTCGAAGGCCTGCTTGCGCGCGAGCGTCAACGCCTCCTTGCCGTCGGCGCAGCACAGCACGTCCCAGCCCTTCCCGGCAAGGTATCGGCTCAGCACACCGCTGAAATCGAAGTCGTCTTCCGCAAGCAGCAATCTCATTGGTACAGCATTCATCACCCCCCGAGGGGCCGCCTCGGGGGATTCCCTATGTCAGCTCGATGCCTTGAGCATCAGCTCGATCTTCGATCCGCGGCGTGTCACCTCATCGACACGCTGCAGACGTGCTTCAGCGCTGAGCCCCGCGTCGTTGATGATGCGTTGCCGCGCGGTGAACATCTCGATGTCCGCGATCGTCACCAGTTGCCGGTTGGTGGACTTGCGAAACCCCGTCAGCTTGTCGATGTTCCAGAGGATGCCTTTCTCCTCCGGATCGGTGGCGCCGAACCGCTCGGTGAATGCGGCGATGCGCGTCTTGAGAGAGGCCGGCAGGCTGTCGCGCCAGACCATCGGGGATTCGGGAATCTCGGGCGACTCCCACACCACACGGACCAGGGCGGCCTGCTCGGGCTGGTTCGTGCGCAGGTTGTCGAGCTCGGTCGTGTTGTTCGTCGCGACGTCCACTTCGCGTTTGGCCGTGGCGAGCAGGTTGGCTTCGTGGCTGCCGCGCTTCGTCTCCTTGAACAGCTTGCCCGGATCGTTCGCGCCCCTCTTCACGAAGGCGAAGTACATCGGCACGATGTGGCCCGACACGCTCTTCAGGTCTCCGTCGCCGAAGACCAGTTGCGGCGCCTGGCGCTGCACGTCATCCAGGCTGCGAATGGCGCTGTCGCGGTGCGCGATCAACACGGAGCGGTAGGACGTCTTGCCCTGGTTCACCTTGACGGCGAAGACGCTGCCCTTGCCCGCCTCGACGATCTCGAGCGCGCCGGCGTTGCCAAGCCAGGCGAGATCGACCTTGCCGTCGACAAAGTCCTTCACCAACTCCGCGGCCGTGGCATAGGTCTGCGCAGAAATGGGCAGTCCCGCGGAAACGCTCATGCGTTCGATGAAGGGATTCCAGTTCTTCAGCGTCAGCTCCGCGTTGCGCGGCGTGATGAGGCCGAATGTCAGCCGGGCTGGCGGTGGTGCCTTCGCCGCGGGGCGGCGCGGATTGGTTTGGGCCCAAAGGGCGGGTGCGGCAGCCACGAGGCCGCCGGCCGAGATGATGAGACGCCGCTTCATACCTTGCTCCTTCATGATCAGACCTTCCCGAGCTTCAGCATCAGCTCCAGCCGCGTCCCGCGCTTGATCGCTTCGTCGATCTTTGCGGCGCGCTCCTCCGGCGGAGTCTTCGCATCGTTGTTGATGCGCTGGCGCGCGTTGAACATCTCCACGTCGGCGATGGTCACCAACTGCGCGTTGCTGGACTTGCGAAACCCCGTCAGGTTGTTCATCTTCTTGAGCGCGGCCTTCTCGTCGGCGAGCCTGGAGCCGTAATTCACCACGAATGCCTGCAGCCTGGCTTTGAGCGGCGCGGAGAGTTCGTTGCGGTAGACGAGCGGCGACTCGGGGATGTCCTTCGACTGCCAGACCACGCGCAGTTGCGAGGCCAGCTCGGGCGACAGCGACTGGAACTTCTGCAGCTCGTTCGAGTTGGTCGTGCCCAGGTCGATCTCTCGCCTGGCCACGCGCTCCATGTTCTCGGCCAGGCTGCCGCGCCTGACTTCCTTGAACAGCGCATCGGGGTCGTTGATGCCGCGCCGCACGAAGGCGAAGTAACGCGGGACGATATGGCCCGACGTGCTCTTCACGTCGCCGTCACCGTAGACGTACTTCCCCTTGTTCGCCTGCAAGTCGCCCAGCGACTGGATCGGACTATGCGCGTGCGTGACGATCACTGAGCGGTACGCCGATTGGCCATTCACCACCATCTGCGCGAACACCGTGGCCTGGCCGTTTTCCACCAACGCCAGCGCGGGAACGTTGCCGACCCAGGCGACATCGACGTTGCCCTGCGCGAACCCGTCGACCAGGTCGCCCTGCATCGGGAAGGCCTTGCCCTCCACTGGCACGCCCAGGCTCTTGCTCATCGCCTCGATGAACGGCGCCCAGTCGGCCAGTGACTGCTCGGCATTCTTCAGCGCGATCAGCCCGAACACCAGCTTTTGCGGCGGCGCCGACACCACCTGCCTCGTCTTGACGTAGCCCTGCGGCGACGCCGGTTTCTGGGCCGAAGCCAGCCCCGTGGCCAGCATGAGGGCCGACGCGATCATCATCCATCTACGCAACATGTGAGTCTCCTTCACCATTCGATCCGATCACTGCTCCCTGGCTTGTTCATGAGCTGTTCGCAATAGCGGGCATGCGCATGCCGCGATAGTGCGCGCGGCAGGGATTGAACTTGAGAGTGGAAGCCCGCTCAAGGAGCGAAAGGAAACTGAAAGTCGCTCGGCGCTCGGCGCTCGTAGACCTCGCGGCAAAGCTATGCGTGGGCGGGCTGCGGCGCGATGGCTACGGCGTTCGGCATCGCCTGCTTCGCAAGCTCCTGCCGAATTCCTTGCGCCGGGAGACCCCGCGACCCGCGCGAAAAAACTCCCTGCGCTTCGCTCCGGTCAAACAGTTTTCGCGAGCATGAGACGGTCGCACGGCTGAAGCCGTGCTGGGTCGCGAGGTCACCCGCCGCAAGCGCCTGAGCTTTATTCGCGCCGCAGCCCGCCCACGCACAGCTTTGCAGAGACATTGTTGGCGCGCCACCGGTCGCGTGCCAACGCTCTGACATTTCTGCTCCAACATCGGCTCACCACCGCTGGCACGCCACCATCTCACTGCAACGCCGTGCATGGCCGGGCCGCGGCGCGAATAAAGCTCAGGCGCCCGCGGTGGACGGTCTTGTGGCCCAGCGTCGCTTGCGACGCGACCGTCTCATGCTCGCGGCACTTGTTTGAACCGCGCAAGGCGCGGTGAGTTGTGCCGCGCGGGCCGCAAGACCGTCCAGCGCGGGGACTCCGGCAGGAGCTTGCGAAAGCAAGCGATGCCGGACGCCGTAGCCATCGCGCCGCGGCCCGGCCATGCACGGCGTTGCCGCGAGGTCTCAGAGCGCCCGGAAAGAACTAGCCGAACAGCCTATTCCTTCGTCAACGTCATCAGGATATCGGCGTACCAGGCGCAGTTGAGACCCAGTGCCTCGTCGAGCTTCAAATCACGCGTGCCAACGTCCATGCGCGACGAGTGGATGCCCAGCAGCATCCAGGGCAGATCGCCCAGGCCTTCCTTGGCCGCGCGCATGACCACCGGCGCGCCGCTCGTGCCGCGGTGGGTGCGCGCGTCGGTGAGGAAATAGCCCTTGCCCTGGAACCGCATGCCGAACGATGAAGCGTTGACGGCGTGCCTGACCACGGGCAGGTGATGCAGCGCATCGTGAAACCCGAGGGGGAATCCCACCACGAGCAACAACGAACCGACTTCCACCGGTTCGGCCGGGCCCGCCAGATGGTCTGGCGTGAAAGCGCGGTACTCGGCGGTCTTGGGCAACGCACCGCGCTCGATCTCCAGCACCGCCACGTCGATGTCGCCGCCGGTGTCGCGGCCTTGCCGCCAGACGCTCTTGCCGTCACGGTACAGCGGCATCGAAAAGCCGGTGGACCGGGCCATGTTCACCGGGTCGATGTGCAGTTCGATCTCGATCCGGTCCGGGTAGTGCTTGCTGGGTTCGTCGACCATCACGTGGCGGCTCGTCACCAGGAAGAGGCGCTCGCCTCGCTGGAAGAAGAACCCGCTGGCGTTGGTGAGGATGCGCTGCCGATCGAAGGTGACGACGCGCGCGGCCGCCAGCAGCAGCGTATCGATCGCCGGGGGCTGCATGGCCACCGCGTGGGGAGCCGAAGACGGCATGGGGCGCAGGGGTGCAGGCGTGGGGGCGTCGGACATGGGCCATTGTCCGCCATGCGGCACCGCGTAGTCCGCATGCAACATGCGCATGGGCCACAAATAATGGATCGGAGCGGCCACAGCTCGTCAGTGTGACAATATCGTTACGTGGACAAACACAACGACCCGGCCCAATCGCTCTTCGGGGATTCCAACCAGGAAGCCCCAGCGGCTCTCGCCGCTGCGCTCGCGCCCCCCGCCGCCCCAGGACACTTCGACGAGTTGCGCGGTGGCGTGTCCGCGCCTTCGGACGATGCCGCCGCACCGAATAAGGTCGAGCCACATGCCATGCCCAGCCCGCCCTGGGCCCGCTTCTTCGAGAACCTCGGGCATGACGGCTTCATCGACCTGAACCGCCGCACCGTCAACCTCGAACGGCAGGTGCGGGACAACGGCATCACCTACAACGTGTATGCCGACGCCAACGGCCCGCAGCGCCCGTGGTCGCTCGACCTGTTCCCGCTGATCATCACGCCTGAGAGCTGGCAGCAGATAGAAGCGGGCGTCCTGCAGCGCGTGCAGCTGCTCGATCGCATCATGGCCGACGTGTACGGCCCGCAGCAATTGCTTGCAAGAAACCTGCTGCCCCCCGCTTTGGTGCAGGGCCACCCCGGTTACCTGCGCGCGATGCACGGCGTCACGCCCGCTGGTGGTGCGCATTTGCACATCGCGGCCTTCGACATGGCGCGAGACCCGGCCGGCAACTGGTGGGTCATCTCGCAACGCACGCAGGCACCGTCCGGGTTGGGCTATTTGCTGGAAAACCGGCTCATCACCTCGCGCCTGTTCCCCGAAGCGTTCCGCGACCTGAAGGTGCAGCGCCTGGCCGCGACCTACCGCGCGCTGGTAGACGGCCTGCGCGCGATGTGCCCGGCCGACAGCGAGCCGCGCATCGTCCTGCTCACGCCCGGCCCGTACAACGAAACCTACTTCGAGCATGCCTACCTGGCGCGCTACCTGGGCCTGACGCTGGTCGAAGGCAGCGACCTCACGGTGCGCGACCAGCGCCTGTACCTCAAGACCCTGCAGGGCCTGGAGCCGGTGCACGGCATCCTCAAGCGCCTGGACGACGAGTTCCTGGATCCACTGGAGCTCCGGTCCGACTCGCGCCTGGGCGTGCCCGGCTTGCTGCAGGCGATCCGCGCCGGCAACGTGCTGGTGGCCAACGCGCCCGGCTCCGCCTTCCTGGAGTCCACCGCCCTGCTCGGCTTCCTGCCCGCGCTGTCGCGGCACCTGCTCGGCGAGGAACTGAAAATGCCGTCGCTCGCCACCTGGTGGTGCGGCGAGCGGGCCGCCCTGGAAGCGGTGTTGCCCCAATTGGCCGGCAGCGTCATCAAGCCCACGTACGGCGGCGCCGGCTCGGGCGCGACATTGGGCAAGTACCTTTCGCGCCGCGAGCTCGACGAATGGGCCGGCCGCATCGTGCGCGAATCCGAAGACCACACGGTGCAGGCGTACCTGCCCCTGTCGCAAATGCCCACGTGGAAACACGGCCCGGAAGGCGACCACATCGTGCCCCGCTCGATGATGCTGCGCGTGTTCGCGGTGTCCGACGGCGTGCGCTCCTGGCGCGTGCTGCCCGGCGGCCTGACGCGCATTGCCAGCGCCGCGCTCGAGATCACTTCGATGCAGCGCGGCGGCAGCAGCGCCGACACTTGGGTGCTGACCCACGGCGAAGTCGACGCTACGAGCCTGCTGCACTACGAGCAGCCCGCAGTCGACATCGCGCATCGCAGCCGCAGCGCGACGAGCCGGGCGGCCGAGAATCTCTTCTGGCTGGGCCGCTACACCGAGCGAACCGAGAACACCGCGCGTTTGGCACGGCTCATCCTCGAAAGCCTGAACGGCGAAGACCAGACGTCCCAGCCGCTTTTGGCCTGGCTGAGCGAAATGGCCGTGGCCGGTGCGCTCGTGCTGCCCGCCGTTCCACCCGCCACGCAAAGCCGCCGTGTGTTCGAACGCTCGCTGATCGCCGGCCTGGGTGACACGGAAGACGCCACCAGCGTCGGCTTCAACCTGCAGGCCTTGCGCGGCGCGGCATCGGCGGTGCGCGAGCGCCTGTCGCAAGAACAGTGGAACGTCATCATGCGCGCCGAGAAAGAATTCTTTAGCGGCTGCGCGTTGGTCACCGAAGACGGCGACTACTCGTCGGTGGAGGCGCTGCGTGTGCTGGAGGCGCTGTCGGGCGCCACCGCCGCGATGACCGGCGCGCAAACCGACCGCATGACGCGAGACGACGGCTGGCGGCTGCTCTCCAGCGGACGCCATCTGGAGCGCCTGGGCTTTCTGGCCGCGTCGCTGGGCTGGGCCATCGAGACGGAGGCGCTGTTCGACGAAGGCGGCTTCGAAGCGGTGGTCGCGCTGTTCGACAGCACCATCACCTTCCATGCACAGTACCAGCAGCGCCACGACATCCCCGCCCTGCTGGACTTGCTGGTGCTGGACCGCGACAACCCCCGCTCACTCGGCTGGGTGGCGCAGACCCTGCGCGGCCGCCTGGCCAAGCTTGCGGGCAGCGCCGCCGGCGAAGTGCCGGACATCGCCCTGACCGTGCCCGATCCGCGCCAATGGTCACTGCAGGCCATGTGCGAGCGCGATGCCGACGGCAAATACACCGTGCTGCTCGATCTGTTGCAGCAGTGCACCGACGCCGCGTACAAATTGTCGGACGACCTGGGTGCCCGCTACTTCACGCACTCGGGCGACGCGCGCCACAGCGTCGGCGCGTAATCGAAAACCATCATGCTGCTGCACGTCGTCCACGAAACGCACTACGACTACGCGCCCGCGGTCAAGACCGCGCAGCACGTGGCCCACCTCAAGCCCGCCAACAGCAGCCGGCAGCGGCTGTTGAAGCATGTTCTCGCGATCGAGCCCGGCCCCGCGCAGCAGAGCGAATCCATCGATGTCTTCGGCAACACGCGGGCCTTCTTCAGCCTGCAGGGCGCGCATGGCGAACTGAAGGTCGTGGCCGACAGCCTGGTCTCGACTTCCGCGCCCGTTGCACCGCAAAGCAAGATGTCGTGGGAGCAGGCGCGCGAACGCATGCGCTACCACCGCGGCGCCGCGTACGACCCGGCGGCGGAATTCGTCTTCCCCTCGCCCTACGTCCCCCGCCACGAAAAATTCATCGCCTACGCGCGGCCCAGCTTCATGCCGGACCGTCCGCTGTTCGAGGCCGCGCACGAACTGATGGAGCGCATCCACACCGACTTCGAATACGAGACCGAGGCCACTGACGTGAGCACGCCCGCACTGGAAGCGCTGGAGCTGCGCAAGGGTGTGTGCCAGGATTTCGCACACGTGATGCTGGCGTGCCTGCGCAGCCTGGGCCTGCCGGCACGCTACGTGAGCGGCTATCTGCTGACTGAGCCCCCGCCCGGCAAGGCACGGCTGGTCGGCGCCGATGCATCACACGCCTGGGTGTCGGTGTACCTGCCCGGCGACGGCGAGCCCGGCGAATGGGCTGACCTAGACCCGACCAACAACCGCCCGCCCGGCGAAGATTACGTGACGCTCGCCACCGGCCGCGATTATTCCGACGTGGCCCCGGTCCGTGGCGTGCTGCATGGCGGCGCCAACCACACACTTCGGGTCGCCGTGACGGTCACTCCCGTCGAGCAGGCCGAACCCGCGCCGCGGTAGACGCCTCCTACAATCGCCTGATCCCCAAATGGACCAGGAGAGCCCCATGAGCGTTTACGACAAGCTGAAAGAACAGGGCATCACCCTGCCCCCGGTGGCCACACCCGCCGCCGCCTACGTGCCCTTCGTGCAGACCGGCAACCTGGTCTACCTGTCGGGCCACATCGCCAAGAAGGACGGCAAGGCCTGGGTCGGCCAGGCGGGCAAGAACATGACGACGGAAGAAGCCAAGGGCGCAGCGCGCGCCGTGGCCATCGATTTGATGGGCACCCTGCATGCGGCCGTGGGGGACCTGAACAAGGTCAAGCGCATCGTCAAGCTGGTGAGCCTGGTCAATTCCACCAGCGACTTCACCGACCACCACCTGGTGACCAACGGCGCGAGCGACCTGCTAGGCGAGGTGTTCGGCGCGAAGGGCGCGCATGCCCGCGCGGCTTTCGGTGTGGCGCAGCTGCCGATGGGCGCCTGCGTCGAGATCGATATGGTGGCGGAGATCTGAGCCTGCCATCGGCAGTCAGGCGGCCTGGTACGCGTCCCGCAACTGCCGCTTGAGCACCTTCCCGATCTCACTGCGGGGCAGTTCGTCGACATAGCGCACCGCGGACAGCCGCTGCGTCTTGCCCAACTGCCCGTTCGCCCAGGCGCGCAACTCCTCTTCCGCTGGCGCGCCAGGAGCCCGGACGACAAAGGCCACAGGTGTCTCGCCCCACTCCTGCGAAGGCACACCCACCACCGCGGCATCCGCCACGCCAGCATGTTGGCGCAGCACGGCCTCCAGGTCGCTCGGGTAGATGTTGAAGCCGCCGGAGATCACCATGTCCTTGCGCCGGTCCATCAGCGTGAGGAAACCCTCTTCATCGAAGCGCCCGACGTCGCCGGTGCGGATGAATCGATTGCCCTGCGCGTCATACCACTCGGCCTCGCGCGTCTTCAAGGGCTGGTTGTGGTACGCCGTCATCATGGATGCGGAGCGGCCGACCACCTCACCGATCTCGCCGAAGGGCAGCTCGCGCTCGTCCTCGTCGATCACGCGGATGTCGTGGCCCTCGGCGGGCTTGCCCACGGTGTGCAGCTTGTCCGGGAAGTTGTGCGCCTCCAGGATGCAGGTGCCGCCGCCTTCGGTCATGCCATAGAACTCCACCAGGCCGCCCGGCCAGCGCTGCAGGATGTCGGCCTTGAGATCCGCGAGGAAAGGCGCGCTGGTGCAGAACTTCATCTGAAACGACGACAGGTCGTAGCCGTCGAATTCCGGCTGCGCCATGATGCGCCGGTACTGCACGGGCACCAGCATCGCGTGTGTCGCGCGCACCTTTTCCGCCAGCGCGCACCAGGTCGCGGCGTCGAACTTGGGCGGCGCCAGCACCGCGCAGCCGCCCTTGGCAAGGGTCGGGAAGAAGCACACCAGCGTGGTGTTGGAGCACAGCGACGTGGCGATCATCGTCACCGCGCTGAGGCCGTAGCCATAGTTCTCCGCGCGCGCCACGTGCTGCCAGCGCATGCCGTGCGACTGCACGATGCCCTTGGGCGAACCCGTGGTGCCCGACGAATAGATGATGTTGAACGCCCAGTCCGGCTGAACGTCGACCTTGCGCGGCCGTGTGCCGGCCGGTGCGAGCCAACGCTCCAGCGAAGGCGATGCGGAGCCGTCCATGTAGATGCGCTGCACCGGCGTGTCGAAGGCTGGCACGGACCCGTCCACGAAGAAGTGCTCCGCCCCGGTATCGGCCAACATCGCCGCCAGCTGCGCCGGTGACGACTGCGTGGCCAGCGGCGCCACTGCCACGCCGGCCCGCAAGGCGCCGAGAAACACCGCGGCATATTCGAGCGAATTGGAGGCGCAGATCGCGATGCTGCGGCGCGGCTTCAAGCCGTCGCGCTGCAGCGAGGCGGCGACCCGGTTTGCCATCGCGTCAAGCTGGGCCCAAGTGACGCTTCGGTCGCCCTGCACCAGTGCCAACTGGCGTGGCCGCGCCAAGGCGTGTTCGCGCACGAGGTCGGCGATGGTGCGAAAGGGAGGCGCGTCCGAGGTGGGCGCGGACGCTGCGGGCGCCGTGGAGGAAAGTGCGGAGGGGTTGCGGGGCATGCGGAGCATCTTAAAACCCGCGGGGCAACGCGGCGGTCACCAATGCAGCGACGCGACTCGCAAAATTTCTTGCGGCGCTTGCCTGCAAACTAATAAACTACAAATTGGACGCCAATCCACGAGACCCAACGTGGGTGCGGGTCAGAGAGGAGCGAATGAGCACTTTGAGGCGACAACACCAGGTTTCCCCGCAGTGTTACCCGCTACGTCAGGCAACCCAGAAGCTGCGCGATCGAATCCGAGCGCACATCGTCCAGACAAATGATTCATAGGAACCGGGAAAAATGCAACGAAGAGCAGCGACAGCAGTGCTCAGTACATTGGTGGTTGCCTTGGCGGCTACGGGAGTGGTCATGGTTGTGCTCAGGGCGCTTCTCCTTGCCGAGGCCTTCTCTGGCAATACCCCGTCACCGGCCGACCCGTACGACGGCGGTTACGCGCGGCATCCCGGCCTGACGTTGCTCCACATAGTGCCGGGTCTTGTCTTCGTGATTCTGGGACCCCTTCAGTTCGCCACCAGGATTCGCGCTCGATATACCAACCTCCACAGATGGTGCGGCCGTATCTATGTGGCGTCCGGTGCGGTTGTCGGTGTGAGCGCGCTGGTCCTGGGAGTCGTCGTCGGCTTTGCAGGTTCGACGGAAACAACCGCTGTCACGTTTTTCTCCACGCTGTTTCTGATCTCCCTTGGCCTCGCCGTTTTCCGGATCCGCCGGCGCGAAGTCGCCGCCCATCGCGAATGGATGATTCGCGCTTTTGCCCTCGGTTTGGCAGTGACCACCATGCGTCCGATGGTGGGGATACTCACCGCCCTGGCTGGCCTGCCGTTTTCGGAGGCCCTTGGAATTTCCTTCTGGTTGGCGTTTTCGCTGCATTTGGTTCTGGCGGAATGCTGGATCAGCTTTACACGCACAGAGCGAAATCCCGTAAGCGCGACCGTGAGCGTGCCATCAACTTCACGTTTCCCATGAACGAATCCACCCTCGGTTCGGTGTTGGCCATGCTTGTAGTCGCCACGCTCGCTTACTTCATAGCTCGATGGCTATGTATTGTCGTCAGAGGCAAGTACGCGTGGATTCTGTTCGTGCTTGCATTCATCGCAACCGCCCTGTCGATCTTCACAGTGGATGTGAATGTTCCACTTTCCCGATCGCACTTCCGGCCCTCGGGTGATCCCGCGCCACCGTGGGTTGCGTTGCTGGCTTGGCTGTTCAGGATACTTCCTCTTTTTGTGCTTGTCGTTGACCAACTTCTCCCATCTTGGAGGAAACGCTTTGAGAAAACTCGCCGGTAGCAGGTCACTACTGCTTGCGGAAACGCCATGCGGTTCGACGGCATATATCTACCTACATGAGCTTCCACACCGAGGCGAATCTTCACTTCCCAACCGAGACAAGAAATGAACCCACGAATTCAAAGCCGGCTAGCTGAACTGCGACAGGAATACGAAACCGGAAAGGCGCAACTCGCTGCTTCTGAGTCTCGAACAGAGCAACTGCGAATGACGCTGGAACGAATTCGCGGCGCCATCCAAGTCCTGGAAGAGCTGGCAGCGGAAGGTGAATGACGGAATGGGAGTACGGCTGGCCACCGTTCGCAAGTTCGCACTGTCATTGCCCGAGGTAGGCGAGGAGCCGCACCATGACTACGCGTCGTTCAGAGTTCGCGGCAAGATATTCGTCACCGTGCCGCCTGGGGACGAGTTCGTACATGTGTTCGTCCCAGAGCAGATCCGCGAGCAGGCGCTGGCCGTGCATGGCGCCTTCCTGGAAAAGCTGTTCTGGGGCGCAAAGGCGTTGGGCCTGAAGGTCAGGCTGGCCGAGGCGGACGCAGAAGCAGTCAAACTGCTGGTTCGGCAGGCTTGGGAGCACAAGGCACCGAAAGCACTGGTCACCGATTTGCCGCACCCCTAGCTTGAAGGAGTTGCCATGCATCTATCGAGACATGTCGAGAGCTATCGCTTCTGGGATGTGGTGGTTCAGTGGGCTCGCGAGCGAATGCAGCACGAGCACCTGGTCGCGCGGGTTCTGGCCAAGGGCGTCATTCGAGAGGGGCTGCGCGTCCAGAGCGTGGACCCGAAGTGGGCGAGCGTCGGCTCCTTCGAGCTGCGGGGCGCTCCCCTCGTGGGGTACGTTTCGAGGGAAGGCGACTTGCCCATATTCGTTCGAGCACCGGCTTTGAAGCATTTGCGCAGCGTGGTCGAACGAGCTGCAGTGCCCGAGCCGGAGCAGCTTCACGATGAGTTTGTTTCCAAGCAGGACTTCCACGCCTGGCTGATCCGAAATCACATCCTTCCGCCGTCGTTCTGGTACGAAGTTCCTGAAAAACTGCGGGCTGACACTTCGGTCGAACAGCGACTTTCTCCCGTGAGCCAACGAGCCCACACACCTTAGGAGCGCGAAATTCACGCACTTCTGCACACCATCGGCGCCATCCTGATACTCCCGTACCTGTTCTTCGCCGCCTTGTTCCTGCTCATTGGCGAGGCGGCAAGATCGAAAGGGTTGTTCGCGCTTGCCGACGTCGTGCTTCACCACGCGACCTGGATCCTGCGTTGGGGAATCTATGGCTTCGCGCTTCTTTGGCTGTGCCTCGTGGCGATGGGGTTCTTCGCCCAATTTCAAAGAATGAGCGCGCTTTGTCTCTGCCTGCTGGCCATCGGCAGCCTCGTCGTGATCGTGGTTCTGCAATCTTCACCGTTCGAAGCCGGCCAACTCTTCTTCCTCGCGCCCTGCATCGCAGTCGCGGTCATGAGTGGCTGGTTGTTCGCACGGGCCGGGGGCGGCGTATAGAGCGCAGCGCAGAGGCCCCCTTTTCAGCCGCTCGACTTGGGTGCAGAATCGAGCGTCCTCAACGGTACACAAAAGAACATGAAAAAAGTCTTGATGTACGTCGCCAACCGGATCTGGCTCATTCTTGGAATCTATTCCCTGAGCCTGCTGGCCGGCGCTGCGAGTTTCGCCCTGCTGGAACAAAAGAGTTTCGGCGAGGGACTCTGGTGGGCGGCCGTCACGGCATTGACGATCGGCTACGGGGACTTGACGCCCGTCACCCCAGCCGGCCGCGTCGCAGGCACCTTCTTCGGCCACTTCTGGATTTTCGTGGTCATCCCCATGATCATCGCGAACATCATTCTTCACCTGATCGAAGACAAGAATATCTTCACCGACGAGGAACAGCGGGAGCTGATGCGAAGAATCCAGCATGTCGAGCAGTTGCTGGACCGGGACTTGGCGCTGGGCCAGAACACGACGGCAAACCGCCCGCCGGCCCTGGCGACGCCAACACCTTCCATCGAAGCGGATGCTGCGAGCTGGCACGCCAGCCGTCCGGTCGCATGAGCGGAGATGGAGGGTGGGCATGCAATTGAACACAACACGTCTTCGTGGACGACATTGCGGCGGCGAAGTTGTTCTATTCGCAGAGCCTTGGGCTCGTGGCCTGACACCGCCGTAGGGCTGGGGCCCTGCAAAGTCGGCGTCAATTAAACTGCTGCGAATTTCCCGCCCTCCTGGCGGCTCCACCGGGCCTCGGGTTCCTACGCCGCACTGCATGTCATCGAATGGCCATTTCAACCCGCCACTGCCCACGAGTGAGGCTGCATTGGCGCTGCGCGCCCTGCTGGACCGCGCGTCGGCGTTGCGGGCCGAGGGCCGTGAGACGGATGCGGTCGCCTGCGGTCCCGCGATATTGGAAGCCTACTTCGAGGCGGAGCAGAGCCGTGCGATCAACCGTCGCGATCCGCGCGGCTTCACGGAAAAGCTGTTTTGCCGCATGCTCGACGTGCACGAACAAGGGTGCCCGACCTATTCAAGGCTGTCCGACAAGCTTGCGGTGCGCGACTTCGTGGCGGGGCGCGTGGGCGAGCGGTTCTTGACCCCGGTGCTTTGGTCGGGCGACGACGCGCGGGAGATTCCGTGGGAACGACTGCCGCCAGAGATCTTGCTGAAGTGCAACGAAGGCTCGGGGAAAGGTGCGCGCCTTGCGGCACCGTACCAACCCGAAGCGGCGCAGGCGCTGGCGCTTCGCTGGCAGTCGCAGTCTTATTACTGGTTTCGGCGCGAATTCCACTATTGGGATGTGCCACGCCGGCTATTGGTCGACGAGCGGCTCGACGACGGCCATCCGGACGGGCCGATCGACTACATCTTCTTCTGTTTCGATGGTGTCCCGCGCCTCGCCCAGGTGGGTAGCCGCTCGCACACGATTCACCGCTTCTTCACCCCGGACTGGGAAGCCGTGCAGTTGACCTATCGCGAGCGGTACGAGACGCCCCACATCCCCCGGCCGGCCGTGCTTTCGCAAATGCTCGAGGCCGCCGCGGCGCTCTCGGCCGGCTTCGATTTCGTGCGTGTCGACTTTTACTGCTGCGGCAACGACATCCGGTTCGGCGAACTCACTTTCACGCCCCGCGCGGGATGGATCCACTTCAAGCCGGCGGAATGGGACATGCGCCTTGGAGACTGGTGGCACTACAGGGGGCTGCCGGATGCCTGAGATGACCGGCGCGGGCGCCGGTCAGGCGGTCGAATACCGCGGTACGCCGGTCGCGCTCGCGGCCAGCTGGCAGGTGGTGCAAGGGCACGCCTATGGGTTGCGCGGGTATGTGCTGCTTGGGTTGGTCCGGTGGCCGGTGAATACCAGCTGGAAGACCGGCGCCATGGTCCCTTTCCTGCACGAGGAAGGTGGGCTGTCCCTGGCTGACGCAGAGCGGCACCTGGCCAAGGGTTTCGGCATCGATGCGTTCCTCGCGCTGTTGGCTGTGTTGGAGAAGTCATCGTACTCGCCGGTCACGCAGCCAGGCGTGCAAATGGCGCCCGCCGTCGTCCGGGATGGTTCGGTGACGTTCTCATTGGCGCTGCCAAGCTGCCTACCCAATTTCACCCTGGGGCTCGCGGAGTGGCTGGTGTCTTCCATCAACTTGGGCCACAGCAACTTGCCACCGGCACGGCGTCGTGCTCTCGCCGACACCGTCAACCCGCGGCTCATAGCGGCCCGCGACGCTTTGAAAGCGAAGATGCAGGCCGGCGGTGTCAACACCGTGCGCATTGCCCGGGCGTGCGCCGACATGCAGTTGCCGCTCCAATGGCTGCCCGGCGGTTTCATCTACGTTGGCTCGGGGCCCTATGGGCGCTTCTTTCGAAGCACGGAGACGGAGTGGACTCCGGCGCTTGCGGCGAACCTGGCGCGGTCGAAAGCACTGACGGCTTCCCTGTTGCGGCAGCACGGCCTGCCTGCGCCCACACACCAGATGGTGAATTCCGAGGAGGAAGCGGTGCAGGCGGCGCGTACGCTGGGCTACCCCGTCGTGGTAAAGCCCGAGGACAGCGATGGCGGGCAAGGTGTGCACGCGGGCCTGCGCACCGAAGAGCAGGTGCGGCGCTGTTACGCGCTGGCGGCCGCCGTCTCGCGAAAGGTCCTGGTAGAGAGCCACATCGAAGGCCAGGACTATCGCATCACCGTTGAAAACGGCAAGATCGTCAAGGCCATCGGCCGGCAGCCGGGCGGAGTGCTCGGGGACGGTCGCCGGTCGGTGGAGGAAATCATCCGGGCCGCCGTCGCGGCGACCACCGGGGACCGTCGGCGCACCAGCATGATTTCGCTGGACGAGGAAGCGCTGGGGATTCTTGCCGAACGCGGCATGACGGCACGGAGCGTGCCGCCCGCCGGCGAATTCGTCGTGCTGAGGCGGCGCGCAAACATATCCACCGGCGGCATCAGCCGCGACGTCATGGACCAGATCCATCCGGACAACGCGCGCCTCGCGCTTCGCGCCACCCAGGCGCTGCGCCTGGACCTGGCGGGCATCGACCTCATCATCCCGGACATCTCCGTGTCGTGGATGGATTGCAAAGCAGGCATCTGCGAGGTGAATTCGCAGCCGCAGATCAACACGGAGTTCGCGCCAAACGTCTACCGCGACCTGCTTGCCCGCATGGTGCCCGCACCCGGCCGCATGCGCACGGTTCTCGTCCTGCACGCGTCGGATGCGCTGGAAAGCGACGCCGGCGTGGCCGCGGCGGCGCAGCAGCTGGTGCAACGTGGCGAGCGCGTGCTGTCCACGCGCCGGGACGGCACATGGCTGAACGATGAACGGCTCGCCCCGCCGGGCCGCGACGCGTTTGCCGCTGCGATGGCGGCGGAACTCGAACGCGAGGCCACCGCGGTGGTCGCCGCGCTCACCACCGAAGAGGTGCTCAAGCAAGGCTTGCCGTGGTTGCACCTGGACCAGGTGCGCGTACTGTGCGGCCCGGGGCCGGGGCTGGTACCGCGCCTGAACGCGTGCCTGAAACTGTTGGCCCCGCACATGGCGGGCGATTTGCTGCTCGATGCGGCAACCGCCGAACTCATCGACCCGCCTGTCCTGGCGCGGTTTACGGTTTCCGTCGGATCGCATTCATGACTGCTCCACTGATCGCGCTCACCTCGTACTACAACCCGTTCCACGGCCAGCGGCGGCGCCGCAACTACGATCGGTTTCGCAGGTACCTTGGCGTTCCGCTCGTCGCTGTCGAATGGTCGCCGGACGGACGCTTCGATCTGTCGGCCGGCGACGCGGACGTGATGCTCCGAGTGAACGGCGGCGACGTGCTGTGGCAGAAAGAGCGGCTGCTCAATCGGGGCTTGGCCCACATTCGCGAAGCGGGGCTCGCCCGCGACGTGGCGATCATCGACGCCGACGCGGTCTTCGCTGCAGCCGATTGGGCGGAACGGACGTCGGCCGCGCTCGATGCTTGGCCCGTCGTCCAGTGCTTTTCGCGCGCCGATTACCTGCCGCCGTTGCCTGCACAAAGCCACACGCGCGCCGAGCTGCTGGCGGTGGAGCCGGAACGCTCCATGCCGTCGCTGGCTTATGCCCTGTCGCAAGGAAATCAGGTCTTCACGACGGACCCGGTCATGGTGCAGACATGGGTCAATGCGTCACCTCTCTCCGGCAACCCGGGCTTGGCCACCGCCGTGCGATTGGCCGAATTGCCGGAGTTCAAGCTCTATGAAGGCAACATCGTCGGTGGTGGCGACCTGGTGCTGATGGCAGGCATCCACGGAGCGCTGGACGACCTCTTCCTCCATCGCCATTTTTCACCCGGGCACCGGGCGGATGTCCTCGCATGGGCAGCTCGCTGCCTCCCCTCGCAAGCGCGCTTGGGCTGGGCTGAAGGCCGCGTGCTGCACCTCTGGCACGGAACAATGGAAGCCCGCCGGCTTAAACAGCGCCAGCTCGTCCTCGGCCCGCGCGACTACGACCCGCAACGCGACGTCGACCGCAACGGCGACGCCTTGCGCTTCAAGGACCCGGCAGGCGAGTTGAAGGCGGCAGTCGAGGCCTATCTCGTTTCGCGCGACGATGCATGACCGACAAGAGCCACACCCAGGCATCGCGCGCCCCACGCATGGTCCCGCCACCCAGTTTTCCCCTCATCATCTCGCCGCGGGGCCGGCACGGCAATCTGATGTTCCAGTACATGCTGGCCGCGCAGCTGCAGCGCAGGCTGGGCCCGCGAGCTGTGGTGCACGGTCCCGGCATGCCCGAGTGGGGATGTGCCGCCACACCCGTGCCGAAGCAGCCCACGAGCCCGCTGGTTCTGGACGGACACCTGTTCGATCTCGACGAAATCGCGCACTGCCTGCGCGCCGGCCTGTGCAATGCCATCGTCCTCCGGGGCTGGGGCATGCGGGTGGAGTACTACCCGGAGATCGATGAGTGCCGGGCGCTGTTCAAGTCCGATGTGCAGGGCCAACAGGTAGGCGATGATGAAGTCCTCATCAATGTTCGCGCGGAAGACATCGAGTCAGGCAGGCACCCCGGCTACTTTCCCCTGCCCTTCGACTTTTACGCATCGGTCATCCGTGCGGAGGGAAAGCGACCCGTCTTCATGGGCCAGCTGCAGCCCGGTCCGTACGTCCAGGCACTCCGGCAACGGTTTCCCCTCGCGCGGTACTTGCCATTGGGTACGCCGATCGAAGATTTCCAGACCATGCGAAACGCGGGCTGCGTGGTGCCGTCCATCAGTTCGTTCGCCTGGCTGGCGACCTGGCTTTCCGAGTCCGCCCACACCATCCACCTGCCGGTGGCAGGCCTGTTCGATCCGCGCCGCGAACGCCAGAACCTGATGCCGGTCGGCGACGCGCGGTACCGGTACTGGAGTGTCGATTTTCCGCCGATGCAAGAGCGCCCCGGCATTCATGCAGCCACATGGGCGGCCGCGCCCCGCAACGTGGTGGGTCGAAGCAGAGACTGGGCGATCGGCATCGCGCGCGCGGGACTCACTCGCCGCGTGGTCGTCAAGCCCGGCCAGCCGGTCGGGGCTCCGCGCGCGGCCTGACAGACGCCTGTTGCATGCAAGTGAACCTCGTCTCCCCACCGCAGCACGAATCGCTCGTCGACCTGCTGTGCGAGCTGCACACTTATTACAACGAAGGCTCGACGGTGCCGCATGAGATGGTGCGATCGCACCTGCTCGAAAACCTGCTCGGCCCCGACTCGCCCTTGCGCCTGGTCGTGGCACATGACGGTGAAGGCCAAGTGCTTGGCTTTGCGGCCATCACGCTGACGTTCTCGCTGGTCGAACCCGCGCCCGAGCAGCGTCGCCATTGCCAGCTGAAAGAGCTTTACGTTCGCTCGTCCGCCCGAAGCCTTGGCGTCGGCAAAGCGCTGATGTCCTGGGTTGCGAGGTACGCGGCCGACAACGGTTGCCGCCGCATCGATTGGCCCGTCAAGGCGTCGAACGCGAGGGGCATCGCCTTTTACGAAAGCCTCGGCGCGCAACAGGTTCTCGAAAGACTGAGCTTCAGGCTCTCCGAGCCGAGCCTTGGTGAGCTGGCCGGCCGGCCCGAGAATGGGCAACAGTTGGCTTGATCGCGCGATGCACAAGGTACCGACATGAGCATTCCTCTCAAGTTGCTGGTGGCCGTGGCCCCGTTCATCTTCACGGTCCTTTTTGGCTGGCTGACGATGGAAGGACACCTCAATTTCGGCGGGGGAGAGAAAGACGTATTTCTCCTGATCCCGCTGCTTCTTTGGTCACTGGTGTACTTCTGTTGCTTTCTTGCGCTTTGGCGCCGGCGATGGGCGCTTGGCAGGTGGCTTGGGTGGTCCGCGGGCATTGCGACCGTTGCGATCGTCGTGGCTTGGTTGGTTCTTCTTGGCGCGTCAGCGATCGCATGAGCCCCAGAAACAGGCGCGTGCTTCAGGCCCTTCTCTATGAGGTCTTCGCCATCGCCTTCGTGGGCCCGGTGCTCAGCTTCGCCTTCGACAAGCCGCATGCGTCCACGCTGGGGCTGGCCTTCGTCCTATCGAGCATTGCCCTCACCTGGAACTACATTTTCAACGCCATCTTCGAGCGATGGGAGTCTCGTCAATCGGTGCGTGGGCGTTCGTTCGCCAGGCGCCTGGCGCACGGCATCGGCTTCGAAGGGGGCCTCGTGGTGATCCTGGTCCCGGTCATGTCGCTCTGGCTGAACATCTCGGCCTTCGACGCATTTCTTGCGAATCTCGGACTCTTGGTATTCTTCTTTTTCTATGCCATTGCCTTCACCTGGACCTTCGATCGCGTGTTCGGCCTTCCAGAGTCTGCCGCCAGGCGCGATGCGGACTAGCAAGCCGATCATCACCTCACCATGACCCCTGCCCTCGCATCACTCGAATCCTCGGACTGGTACTACGACGACCTCAAGCACGTCGGCGTCGACTTTTCGGATCCGGTCCAGGTCGCCACTTACGACGCCCGGCAGAAGTCGACCGACGCGGCCGCGGCAAGCCTGCTCGCGGAAATCGGCGTCGAGGCGGGCCAAACCGTGGCCGATTTCGGTTGCGGTACGGGCGTGCTGGCCTGCCAGGCCTCCCTCAAGCAGTGCGCAGTGCATGCGATCGACATCTCGGCGGCGATGCTCGAGGCGACGCGCCGCCGTGCGGCGCACCTGGGAGCCACATCCGTCACCACACAGCAGGCTGGATTCCTGAGTTTTGCGCTGGAACCGGCTTCCCTGGACGTTGCGACGACACAGTACGCTCTCCATCACCTGAACGATTTCTGGAAGCTCGTTGCCCTGCAGCGCATCCATGCCGCGCTCAAGCCTGGCGGCAAGCTCCTGCTGCGCGATGTCGTGTATTCATGCCATCCGTCCGAGATCAAACAGACGGTGGATGCGTGGCTGCGCTGGATGCAGGAAGAACGTGGCTACAGCCGCGACGAGAACGTCACGCATGTGAGGGAAGAGCACAGCACCTTCGCCTGGGTCATGGAAGGCCTGCTGGAGCGCGCCGGTTTCCGCATGCTGGAGGCCAAGTATGCGATGGGCGTGTATGCGACGTACCTGGTGCAACGGCCCGGGCCCACGCCACCATGAGCGCGCCGTTTCACCGCTTCAACGTCTTCGGCCGCACAGTCCTCATCCAGCGCGAGGCGGGTCTGTGGCAGGCCTACGCAGTGGGGCTGGACGGCAAGCGCAGCCCGGCCGGTTTCGTGGTGCCGGACTTCATCGAAGTGGACGAGATGGAACAGTATCTTTTCGACCTGTTCCACGAAAGCGCCACGCCGGGCAACGGCGACGTACGCCGCATCGAATGACACGCCCGGTCGCGGACCCTACTTCGCGAACAGCGATTCCAGGCTGGCGAATGCCTTGATCTCGACGGCATTACCGGACGGATCGAGGAAGAACATCGTGGCCTGTTCGCCCGGCTCACCCTTGAAGCGGATATAGGGCTCGATCACGAATTTCGTGCCGGCCGCGCGCAGCTTGTCGGCCAGCTCGGTCCATTGCGGGATGGTGAGCACCACGCCGAAGTGACGCACGGGGACCCCGTGGCCGTCGACGGCGCTGGTGGCCGCGGCGCCGGTCTCGCCCGGCGCCATGTGGGCGACGATCTGGTGGCCGTAGAAATTGAAGTCGACCCAGTCGGGAGAACTCCGCCCTTCCGGGCAGCCGAGCAGGCCGCCGTAGAAGGCGCGCGCGGCCGCCAGGTCGTGCACGGGAAAAGCCAGGTGAAAGGGGCGCAGGGGCGCGTCGCGCCCGGTAGTCTCGTTGGTCATTGCTTCTACTCTACACGCTCGATCGACGTCGGCTTGAAGCCGAGATCGGCCATCTTGCCCTTCTTGCCGCGATGCAGCCGCGCGTTGTTCAGCGAACGGATCTCCAGCGTCTCCTCGCGGTCCTTGCCGCTGCGGCCCTGGCCCACGATCTTCACGCTGCGCGTGTAGGCCGCCGCACCTGCCAGCGCGTCCTTGGGATCGAGATCGATCAGCATCAGGCCACGGCCGCCGTTGGCCATGGGCTTCAGCTCGCCGATCTCGAAAGTGAGGATGCGGCCACCCGTCGATGCGCAGGCCACGTGCGTGGCCGGCATGTACAGGCCCGACGGCACCACACCGGCCGGGGCCGGCACGTTGGCGGGTGACGGCCGGCAGACGGTCTCGCCCTCGCCGCAGCTGATGAAAGCCTTGCCGGCCTTCAGGCGCGACATCATGTTCTCGACCGTCGCCAGGAAGCCGTAGCCGCCGGAGCCGGAAAGCAGCAGCCACGCACTCGGCGCGCCGGCGAAGTAGTGCATCAACTGCGTGCCCGGCTCCAGCTCGATCAGCGTGGTCACCGGTTGGCCATCGCCACGCGCTCCGGGCAGCATGGACACCGGCACCGTGTACACGCGGCCGTTGCTGCCGAAGGCCAGCAGCGTGTCCACCGTACGCACCTCGAAGGTCGCGTACAGGCCGTCGCCAGCCTTGAACGCGAAGCTGGCTGCTTCGTGGCCGTGTGCTTGCCGTGCACGCACCCAGCCCTTTTGCGAGACGACGACCGTGACCGGCTCGTCGATCACCTTGATCTCGGCGACAGCCTTCTTTTCGGCCTGGATCAGCGTGCGACGCGCGTCGGCAAACTGCTTGGCGTCCTGCTCGATTTCCTTGACCATCAGGCGGCGCAGCGCGGCCGGGCTGCCGAGGATTTCTTCCAGCTTCTTCTGCTCTTCGCGCAGTTCCTTCAGCTGCTGCTCGATCTTGATCGCTTCCAGCCGCGCCAATTGGCGCAGGCGGATTTCGAGGATGTCCTCGGCCTGTGTGTCACTCAGCTTGAAGCGTTCGATCAGCGCGGCCTTGGGCTCGTCGCTGTGGCGGATGATGCGGATCACCTCGTCGATGTTCAGCAGCACCAGCTGCCGGCCTTCGAGGATGTGGATGCGGCCCAGCACCTTGCCGAGGCGATGGCGCGAGCGGCGCTCGATCGTGGCCTGGCGGAACTCGATCCATTCGCTCAGCATCAGCCGCAGCGACTTTTGCACGGGCTTGCCGTCCAGGCCCACCATCGTGAGGTTGATCGGCGCGGAGGTCTCGAGGCTGGTGTGCGCCAGCAATGAGGTGATCAGCTCGCTTTGCTCGATGCGGCTGGTCTTGGGCTCGAAGACGATGCGCACCGCGGAGTCTTTGCTCGACTCGTCGCGCACAGTGTCCAGCACGGCCAGCACGGTCTGCTTCAGCTGCACCTGGTCTTGCGACAACGCCTTCTTGCCGGCCTTGACCTTGGGGTTGGTGAGTTCCTCGATCTCTTCGAGCACCTTCTGCGTGCTCACGCCGGGGGGCAGTTCCTGCACCACCAGTTGCCACTGGCCCCGCGCGAGTTCTTCGATCTTCCAGCGCGCCCTGACCTTCAGCGAACCACGGCCGGTGCGATACGCCTCGGCAATGTCGGAGGCCGGACTGATGATCTGGCCACCGCCTGGGTAGTCCGGGCCGGGGATGATCGCGAACAGGTCTTCGTCGGACAGTTTCGGCGTCTTGATCAGCGCAACGCACGCGTCGGCGATCTCGCGCAGGTTGTGACTGGGGATCTCGGTGGCCAGGCCGACGGCAATACCGCTCGCGCCGTTGAGCAGCGTGAACGGCAGGCGCGCGGGCAACTGGCGCGGCTCCTGCTCCGAGCCGTCGTAGTTGGGGGCGAAGTCGACAGTGCCTTCGTCGAGCTCGTCGAGCAGCAGGTTGGTGATGCGGGAAAGGCGCGCTTCGGTGTAGCGCATGGCCGCGGCGCCGTCACCGTCGCGGCTGCCGAAGTTGCCGTGGCCGTCGATCAGCGGGTAGCGCTGCGCGAAATCCTGCGCCATGCGCACCATCGCGTCGTAGGCCGCCTGGTCGCCGTGCGGGTGGTACTTGCCCAGCACATCGCCGACCACGCGCGCGCTCTTCACAGGGCGCGCACCGCCAGCGCCGGTGTAGCCCAGGCCCATGCGCGACATCGAATAGAGGATGCGGCGCTGCACCGGTTTTTGCCCGTCGCACACGTCGGGCAAGGCGCGGCCTTTCACCACGCTCAACGCGTACTCGAGGTAGGCGCGCTGTGCGTAAGAGGCGAGGTTCAGGTCGGCGTCGTCGCCGCCGTCGCCGCTTTTGAGGGAAATCAGGTCTTGCTCCATGAATGACTGCTAGAGAGAAAAAAGGGGATCGATGGAAAAGTGAATCTGTTCAGCCGAGCAGTTCTTCCGCGGTGATGGCAACGATGCGCCGTTCGGTGGGCGCCATCAACTGCTCGTCGAGCTTCGCCGCCATGCGTTGCAGCACCGCCTTGGGCGCCGTGTCATTGACGGGCACCAGTGCCAGGACGATGCGAAAGTGCAGGAATTCCGTGAGGGCCATGGGCAACGGCTCCTTGAGGCCGGCCACCAGGATGCGGCTGGCCACATTGGCCATCCCTTCGGCAAGCGACATGCCTTCGGCCAGCACCGCGATGCGCGAATTCGACACACGCGCCGCGACGTCGCCGTCCCGCAGGCCCTGGCGGATGCGATTGGCCGAAGCGAGCACGGCCGACTGGGCCACTTCCTCGCCGAATTCGGCGGCCAGGCTGTCCAGGTTCTCGATGTGCACCAGCAACAGCACGCTCGGATGGCCGTAGCGGCGGGCGAGGTTGCGCACGCCCTTGACGCGCTCGTAGAAGATCAGCGGCGTCGACAGCCCCGTCAGGGGATCGATGGTGTTGCGTGCATCGACGCGCACGCGCGTTTCGCTGAAGATCCGGCTACGCCAAGTGGACGCCAGGAACCCGGCAGCCGCCCAGGCGGTCAGCAAGCCCGCCAGCGGAACCGCCGAATCCGGCTCGCTGTCCAGCGATCGCCATCCCAGCCAGGCAACGCCCCAGCCGAGCGCCAAGTGACCCGCCACGAGCCAACGGGCCCAGGGCTGACTCTGGGGCCAGGCGCGCAGCGTGATGACGATCACCACTGCGGCCCATGCACCAAGGCCCGCAAGCAGCAGGTGCCCGTAGCCCCACGCTGTCGCCAGTGCCAGAGCGGGCAGCACGCCGAGGCTGACGGCCAGCAGCCAACGCCTCAGGTTGCGCAGCGCTCCGGCGTGGCTGACCAGCTCGCGCAATTGCATGCCGTCGATGGCCATCACCATCAGCAACGCGGCCTGGGCGAGAAAAGCCTGCCCGCCCACGAGCGCCTGCACCGCAACGACGGACGCGGTCGTCGCGGCCGCGTGCATGATCAAACCCCGCTCGCGATAGGCGTTGGCAAAGATGACGCTGAAGCAGACCACCAGCACCTGGGCGCCCGCAAAGGCGCCCAGCGCCACCAGGTCGTTGGCATCGGACGGCATAGGGATCATGCGCCGCGCCCTCCTGGCCGCGCGCAACGTACTGCTCGGTGCGGACCGGCAGCGTTAATCGGCATCGCTTTTGATGTCGCCACGCGCTGCGGCGAGGGGCTGCGCCAAGGGCGCCGGCGCGCCGCCGGGCATATTGCCGCGGCCGGCCGCCCCACCCACAGGCAGTTCCATGCGCACGCGGCTGGGTGCACGGCCCACCCCCAAAACAGACGGCGGCTTGAGCATGGCGTACAGCTGCATCACCGTCTTTACGTAGTTCTGAGTCTCGGGGTAGTTGGGTATCTTGTTGCCGGCGCGCTGCACCGCGCCCTCGCCTGCGTTGTATGCCGCCAGCGCCAGATCCAGGCGGCCGGGGAACAGGTCCAGCAGGTAGCGCAGATACCGTGACCCGGTCTTGACGTTGGTCCGCGGGTCGGAGAGCTTCTTGCCCACGGGCGTCTTGGCATCGCCCGTGACGCCATAGCGCTCGGCGGTGGCCGGCATGATCTGCATCAGCCCCACGGCGCCCTTGGGCGACACCGCGAGTGCGTCGAAGCCCGACTCGGTGGCGATCAACGCCTGGAGCAGCTCGTAGTCGATGTCGTGGTGCTTCGACGCTTCGCGCAGATGGTGCTTGACCTGCTTGTAACTGGGCGAAATCTCAAAAAACGCGATGAGCTTGCGCGGCGCCGTGGGAACGGCCACGGCGCGAGCCGTCTCGTGTCTTTCGCGAGCCGTGCCGCGCGCGGTATCGAAACTCTCGCCGCCACGGAAGAACAATTCGTAGCGCTCGTCCACCTTCTCGGTAGAGAAGTGCGCGACGCCTTTGGCATCGACGTAACCCCACACCTCGGCCTGCGCGGCCGGCGCGAGCAGCAGCGCCAGCGCGGCGCCGGCCAGCCAGGACGCCAGGCCGGCCTTCATCCGCGCAGCTCCAGGCCCAGGGTGCGGCGGCCCGTGAATTCCGGCTGCAGCATCGACATGACGATCAGCGAATCGAAACCGCCCTCCACCTTGACCGAGTCGCGCAACGTACCCTCCACGACGAACCCTTCGCTGTCGTACAGCGCCTTGGCCCGTGTGTTGCGAGACTTCACGTCGAGCCAGAAGCGATGCGCGCGCAGGTCGTCGAACGCCACCTTCTTGGCGACGCGCAGCGCGGCGCGGCCAAAGCCGGAGCCCTTGGCCTGCACGACCATGCGCTTCAGCTCGATCGACTGGTGCTGGCTGCGGCAGCCGATCAGGATGAGGAAGCCCACGGCGTCCAGGCCTTCGCCGCCTTCGATGATGAAATGCCGGAAGTCCGGGAAGCGGATCGCGGCCTCATGCTGCGTACGCTCCCAGGGCGTGATGAACGCCAGGTTCTCCGGGTCCTGTTCCAGCGAGAGCACGTACTCCAGATCGCTCGTCATCGTCGGACGCAGCCGCACGCGGGCCGTGGTGCGGTCCGGGGAGCTGGCGGCGAAGTTGGCGGCGGTCATGTGGCAGTGTGTCTAAACGTCGATCTCGACGGCGTCGCCGTGAAGTTCCATGAGTTCGCGGCGGGCGGCGGCTTCGCCTTTGCCCATCAGCTTGGTGATCAGGTTCTCGGTCGCGGCGAAATCCATCGCGCCCAGGTGCACCGGCAGCAGGCGGCGCGTGTCGGGATTGAGCGTCGTGTCCCACAGCTGTTCGGCGCTCATTTCTCCCAGGCCCTTGAAGCGGCTGATGTTCCAGGCCCCTTCGCGCACGCCTTCCTTGCGCAGCTTGTCCAAGATAGCGGTCAATTCGCCTTCGTCAAGTGCATATGTCTTGGAAGCCGGCTTTTTCCCGCGGGCCGGTGCATCCACGCGGAAGAGCGGCGGCCTGGCGACGTAGACATTACCCGATTCGATGAGTTTGGGGAAATGGCGGAAGAACAACGTGAGCAGCAGCACCTGGATGTGCGAGCCGTCCACGTCGGCATCCGACAGGATGCAGACCTTGCCGTAACGCAGGCCAGACAGGTCTGGCGTGTCGTTGGGGCCGTGCGGGTCCACACCGATGGCCACGGCGATGTCATGGATCTCGGTATTGGCGAACAGGCGGTCGCGCTCGACCTCCCAGGTGTTCAGCACCTTGCCACGCAACGGCAGGATGGCCTGGCTTTCCTTGTCGCGGCCCATCTTGGCGCTGCCGCCGGCGGAATCGCCTTCGACCAGGAACACTTCGTTGTGCGAGATGTCGCGGCTTTCGCAATCGGTGAGCTTGCCCGGCAGCACGGCGACACCTGAGCCTTTGCGTTTTTCCACCTTCTGGCCCGCGCGCTGCCGGCTCTGCGCGGCCTTGATCGCGAGCTCGGCCAGCTTGCGGCCGTATTCGACGTGGTGATTGAGCCAGAGCTCGAGCGCGGGCCGCACGAAGCTGGAGACCAGCCGCACGGCGTCTCGGGAATTCAACCGTTCCTTGATCTGGCCCTGGAACTGCGGATCCAGCACCTTTGCCGACAGCACATAGGAAGCTCGGGCAAAGACGTCTTCGGGCAGCAGCTTCACGCCCTTGGGCAGGAGCGAGTGCAGGTCAACAAAGCTTTTCACCGCGTTGAAGAGGCCGTCGCGCAGGCCGCTCTCGTGCGTGCCGCCAGCGCTGGTGGGGATCAGGTTGACGTAGCTCTCGCGCACCGGCTGGCCGTCTTCGGTGAAGGCCACGCACCACTGCGCGCCCTCGCCTTCGGCGAAGTTGTCGTTGTTCGTAGCGAACCCTTCGCCTTCGAACAGCGGGATGACCGGATCGCCCGTCAACGTCTGCATCAGGTAGTCGCGCAGGCCCCCCTTGTATTGCCAGCTCTGCGTTTCCTTGGTCTTCTCGTTGACCAGGGACACGACCACGCCGGGCATCAGCACCGCCTTGCTGCGCAGCAGGTGGGCCAGTTCGGCCATGGGCAACTGGGCGGTCTCGAAATACTTGGGATCGATCCACACGCGCACCGAGGTGCCGGAGCGCCTGTCGCCTTCGACCGCCTTGCGGATCTGCAGTTGCTCGATCACGTCGCCGCCGGAGAACACGATGCGCGCCACCTGGCTTTCGCGATGCGTCGTCACTTCCAGGCGCTTGGCCAGAGCATTGGTGACGGACACGCCAACGCCGTGCAAGCCACCGGAAAAGCTGTAGGCGCCGCCCTTGCCCTTGTCGAATTTGCCGCCGGCGTGCAGCCGCGTGTAGACGATCTCGATGACCGGCACCTTTTCTTCCGGGTGCAGGCCGAATGGGATGCCGCGGCCATCGTCTTCGACGCTGATCGAGCCGTCGGCATGCAAGGTGGTCTTGATGCGTTTGCCGTGGCCCGCGAGGGCCTCGTCCGCCGCGTTGTCCAGGACTTCCTGGATGACGTGCAGCGGGTTGTCGGTGCGCGTGTACATGCCCGGCCGCTGCTTGACGGGCTCCAGGCCCTTGAGCACGCGGATCGAACCTTCGGAATAGTCTGAGGGGGGTTTGGTCGCCATGGGAGGGGGCATTGTAGTCGGGCTTGCACGAAGTACTGTATGAACGTACAGAAAGACTGCCGCACACGAGTCGGTGATGCCCGCGCCGCATCAATCCGGCCCAAAACTTTCAACGGCAGCGTCAGCCCTTTCGCAAGCACCGGCAATGGCCTTTGGCTACATTCGACCGATGCAGTCCACCGCCGCCCAAAAACTCTCGATGGCCCAGGTCCTGATCTGCGGCGCCATGATCGTCACGCTCTCGATGGGCATCCGCCACGGCTTCGGGCTGTGGCTGCAGCCGATCACGCAGGCGCAGAACTGGACGCGAGAGACCTTCTCGTTCGCCCTGGCGATCCAGAACCTGTCGTGGGGCATCTTCGGCATCTTCGCGGGCATGGTGGCGGATCGCTTCGGCGCGTCGCGCGTCCTGATCGGCGGCGCGCTTCTGTATGGCGCCGGGCTGGCCGGCATGGCCCTGGCCACCACGCCGCTCGTCTTCACCCTCACGGCGGGCGTCCTGCTCGGCGCGGCACAGGCGGGCACCACTTACGCCGTCGTCTATGGCGTGATCGGCCGGCAGATCGATCCGGCCAAGCGCTCATGGGCCATGGGTGTCGCGGCGGCCGCGGGCTCGTTCGGCCAGTTCCTGATGGTGCCGGTGGAAGGCTTCCTCATCTCAGGTTTTGGCTGGCAGCAGGCGTTGCTGGCGCTGAGTGTGTTCGTGCTGCTGATCGCGCCGCTGGCGTTCGGCTTGCGTGAGCCGGGGTTCGCGGGCGGCGCGGCACCCGCGCGCGACCAGTCCATCCTGCAGGCGTTGCGCGAGGCCTTCAAGTACCCGAGCTTCCAGCTTTTGATGGCTGGTTACTTCGTCTGCGGTTTCCAGGTGGTCTTCATCGGCGTGCACATGCCCAGCTACCTCAAGGACAAGGGCCTGTCGCCGCAGGTGGCCAGCTACGCGCTGGCGCTGATCGGCCTGTTCAACGTGTTCGGCACCTACATCGCGGGCAGCCTGGGGCAGAAGCTCGCCAAGCGCAAGATCCTCGCTGCGATCTACCTGGGGCGGGCGGTCGCGATCGCCGTGTTCCTGTGGGCACCGCTGACGCCGATGTCGGTCTACATCTTCGCCAGCGTCATCGGCCTGCTGTGGCTCTCCACGGTGCCGCCCACCAACGCCACCATCGCGCAGATCTTCGGGGTGGCGCACTTGTCGATGCTGGGCGGGTTCGTGTTCTTCTCCCACCAGATCGGATCGTTCATGGGCGTGTGGCTGGGCGGCTTCCTGTACGACCGCACAGGCAGCTACGACGTGGTCTGGTACATCGCCATCGCGCTGGGCATCTTCGCGGCGCTGGTGAACCTGCCGGTGCGGGAAGCGCCAATCGCGCGCGGCACCGCGCCGCAACCTGCCTGAAACATGCAGCTGCGCACGCGCAAACTGCTTGCCTACGCCAGCGCCATCGCGGCGCTGCTGGCTGTGTTTGCGCTGTACATGCAGCCGACGATCCTGGTGACGCTCGCGGACCAGCTCTGGGCCTGCTTCAATTAGGTCAGCAGTTCTGGTACTTCCAGTTCCGCGACTTGCCCTCTTCCATCCACTCGATGGCTTGAGCAAGCCGCTTCTCGCGCGTCTCGGCCCGCTTGGCCTCCACCAGCCATTCGATGTACTCGCGTTGGTGAGACGGTGAGAAGGCCTCGAACGTCTTGCGCGCCTTGGCGTTGCGCTTGAGCACGGCGGACAAATCGTCGGGCACTTCGGGTGGCGCCTTGGGCGCGGACTTGACGGCGCGCGCCGGCTTCTCGCCCGAGTCGATCACGGCCGCAACCTTCTTCACGAGCTTCACCAGTTCGGCCTTGGCCGGCAAATCCTTCAGCGACGCGACGCGGCCGAACTGGCCCATGGCCTCGCGGTTCTTGCCGGTTTGCGCCACGTCTTGCCAGAAACCGAAGGCACAGTGCGCCTTGAAAGCCGCCATCTGGGCCAGGATCTTGCCGCCGTGCATGAAGTGCGGCATGCCCCACTTGATGGTTTCCTCGGTGTCCGGGCAGGCCGCGTGCACCACCTGGCGCAGGTGCGCGAGGATGGGCTGCGCGAAATCCGCCGACTTCGCGATGTAGGCGTCGATGCGGGGGTCGGTCTTCGGCATGGCGGCTAGATTGCATCATGTCCGGGCCGCGCGGGCAACGGGGTACATTTCAGTCGCATGAAGGTCTTCATCATCACCGGCGCCTCCGACGGGATCGGCGCCGAAATGGCCCGCCAGCTGGCCAAGGCGCATGGCGCGCAGGCGGGTCTGGTGCTCGCGGCGCGCAACCGGGCCAAGCTGGATGAGGTGGCGGCGCAGTGCCAGGCGCTGGGCGCGCAGACACTGGTGGTGGTGGCGAACGTTTCGGAACAAGCGCAATGCCGGGCCCTGGTCGAACAGGCCGTCGCCAAGTTCGGCCGCATCGACGCGCTGATCAACAATGCCGGCGTCTCGGCCCAGGCCCTGTTCAGCGACGTCAAAGCCGAAGACTTGCACTGGTACGAGAACCTGATGAAGGTCAACCTGTGGGGCGCCGTCTGGTGCACGCACGCCGCCCTGCCTCACCTGAAGGCCAGCAAAGGCAGCATCGTCGCGGTGTCGTCGCTGGCCGGACTGGTCGGCGTGCCGGGCCGCACCGCCTACAGCGCGACCAAGTTCGCGATGACCGGTTTCTTCGAGGCGCTGCGGGCCGAGCTCAAGAGCGCGGGCGTCAGCGTCACCACCGCCTACCCCGGCGTGGTAGCCACCAGCATCCGGCACCGCGGCTACAACGCGAAAGGCGAGCCGGCCGGCTCCAGCGGCCTGAAAGAAGACGACGCGATGAGCGTCGAGGAGTGCGCGCGGCGCATCCTCGATGGAATGAACGCGCGCAGGCGCGAGGTGGTCATGACCGCGAAGGGCAAGCTGGGGCGTTTCGCCAAGCTGATCGTGCCGGGGATGGTGGAGAGCATGGCATTGGCGGCATTGAAGGACGAGGTCAAGCCGCACTGAGCCGTATGCACGGAACCGAATCTCCATCTCCCTGGGTCCAGCGCTGGTCCCACCTGATCCCGGCGGGCGGCGCGGTGCTGGACGTGGCGTGCGGCCATGGCCGGCACATGCGCTGGTTCGCCGGCCGTGGGCACCCGGTCAGCGGCGTGGATCGGTCGCCCGAAGCCATCGAAGCCGTAGCCGGCCTGGGCGACGCCGTTCTGGCGGACATCGAGAACGGCCCCTGGCCCCTCGCCGGCCGCACGTTCCAGGGCGTCGTCGTCACCAACTACCTGTGGCGTACCCTGCTGCCGCAGATCGTCAGCAGCGTGGCGCCGGGCGGGGCTTTGATCTACGAAACCTTCGCGACCGGCAACGAAACGGTGGGCAAGCCGTCCCGGCCCGACTTCCTGTTGCAACCCGGGGAACTGCTGCGGGCCTGCCAGGACTTGCGAGTCGTCGCCTATGAAGACGGCTTCATCGAAGAACCTGCTCGCTTTGTCCAGCGGATCGCGGCCGTAAGGCCCCACCCGGCTGAACGAACGGCGCGTTACCCGCTCTAGTTAGAATCGCTCTTTCCCGAGAATTCCCGGACATGACACCGATTACAGGCAGCATCGTGGCGCTGGCGACCCCGATGCACGAAGACGGCAGCGTCGATTACCCGGCGCTGCGCAAACTCATCGACTGGCACATCGCCGAAGGCACGGACTGCATTGGCGTGGTCGGCACGACGGGCGAATCCCCGACGGTCAACGTGCAAGAGCACCAGGAAATCATCCGCGTGTCGGTCGAGCAGGCCAATAAGCGCGTGCCCATCATGGCCGGCTGCGGCGCCAATTCCACGGCCGAAGCGATCGAGCTGGCGAAGTTCGCCAGGAAGGTCGGCGCCGACTGCCAGCTGCAGGTCGTGCCCTACTACAACAAGCCGACGCAGGAAGGCCAGTTCCAGCACTTCAAGGCCATCGCCGAAGCGGTGGGCGACCTGCCGATCGTGCTTTACAACGTGCCCGGGCGGACCGTGGCCGACATGCTGCACGACACCGTGCTGCGCCTGGCCGAAGTGCCCGGCATCGTCGGCATCAAGGAAGCCACGGGCAACATCGAACGCGCCCAGTGGCTGATCCGTGACGTGCCCAAGGGCTTCGCCATCTATTCCGGCGACGACCCGACGGCCGTGGCGCTGATGCTGTGCGGCGGCCAGGGCAACGTGAGCGTGACGGCCAACGTCGCGCCGCGCCTGATGCACGAGCTGTGCGTGGCCGCGGTGGCGGGCGACGCCAGGCGCGCGATGGAGATCCAGCGCAAGCTGATGCCGGTGCACAAGCACCTGTTCGTGGAAGCCAACCCGATTCCCGTGAAATGGGCGATGGCGCGCATGGGCCTGTGCGGCGGCACGCTGCGCCTGCCGATGACGCCCCTGTCGCCGGCCAACGAGCCTGTGGTCGAAGGCGCCCTGCGCGCTGCCGGCCTGCTGGCTTGACCTGTTCCGATTCTTTGAGACCCAACCCTTGAGGGGATGACGTGAAGCAATTTGCAAAATTCGGCGTGCTGGCGATCTGTGCCGCGCTTACGGCCTGTTCGGTGTTCGACGCGGAGAAGATCGACTACAAGAGCGCCGGCAAGGGGCCCTCGCTCGAAGTTCCGCCCGACCTGACGCAGCTGTCGCGCGATTCCCGCTACACCGTGCCAGGCAGCGGCGTGGTGACGGCCAGCGGCTTCCAGGTCGGCCAGGCCGCGCCCCAGTTGCCCACCGCCACCACGACCGTGGGCGACGTGCGCATCGAGCGCATCGGCGCACAGCGCTGGCTCGTGGTGAACCGCTCCGCCGACCAGCTGTGGAATCCGGTCCGCGAGTTCTGGCAGGAAAGCGGCTTCCTGCTGGCGCTGGACGACTCCAACCTCGGCATCATGGAAACCGACTGGGCCGAGAACCGCGCCAAGATCCCGCAGGACTTCATCCGCAACACGCTGGGCAAGCTGATCGACTCGGTGTACTCCACGTCCGAGCGCGACAAGTTTCGCACGCGCCTGGAGCGCGCCGCCAACGGCGGCACCGAGATCTACGTGAGCCATCGCGGCATGATCGAGGTCTACAACAACGCGCAGAAGGACCAGACCGTCTGGCAGCCGCGCCCCACCGACCCGGAGCTGGAAGCTGAGTTCCTGCGCCGCCTGATGGTCAAGCTGGGCGTGCCGCAGGAACAGTCCAAGGCCATCGTCGCCACCGGCGCGGGCAAGACCACGTCGCGCGTCGCCACCGTGGCGGGCACCCCCGTCGTGCAGATCGACGAAGGCTTCGACCGCGCCTGGCGCCGTGTCGGCCTGTCGCTGGATCGCACAGGCTTCACCGTCGAAGATCGCGACCGCGCACAGGGAACGTACTTCGTTCGCTACGTCGAGCCCAGCGCCGACAAGAAGGAAAAGGGCTTCTTCGCCAAGCTGTTCAGCGGCTCGGAAAAGGCGGCTGCGCCGCTCAAGTTCCGCATCAGCCTGAAGAGCCAGGGCGAGTCGACCACAGTGTCAGTGCTGAACATGAACGGCGCGCCGGAAACTTCGGCCAACGCGCAGCGCATCGTCCAGGTCATTGCCGACGACCTGAAGTAACACTGACTAGAAATCGACGTGCTGCGGTTCAAGAACTTGGGCAGCGGCAGCTCCGGCAACGCCACCATCATCCAGGCGCGCGGCGGCACGTCGATCACCCACCTGCTGGTGGACTGCGGCCTGGGCATCCGGCAACTTGACAAGCGCCTGGGCCAGGCCGGCATGCTCGCCGAGCAGATCGACGCGATCTTCATCACGCACGAGCACGCCGACCACATCGGCTGCGCGCGCCAGTTCGCACTGCGAGAGCGCATCCCGATCTGGATGAGCCACGGCACCTACACCGCGATGGGCGAGCCGGACTTCAACGGCCTGCTGCGCATCGCCTACGACACCCAGCCCATCGAGATCGGCGCCTTGCGCGTGATGCCGTTCACGGTGCCGCACGACGCGCGCGAACCCTTGCAATTGACCTGCACCGACGGCGACGAGCGCCTGGGCGTCCTCACGGACCTGGGCCACGCCACCAGCCATGTGCTGGAGCAGTTGTCCGGCTGCGGCTCGGTGCTCCTCGAGTGCAACCACGATCCGCAGATGCTCGCGGCGTCGACCTACCCGCCCTTCCTCAAGCGCCGTGTCGGAGGCGCCTACGGGCACCTCGCGAACGAAGCCGCGGCCGCGATTGCGCAGTCCATTCAGGGCGCGGGCTTGAAGCAGGTGGTGGCCGCGCACCTGAGCGAACAGAACAACCGCCCGGACCTCGCCCGCGCGGCGCTGGCTGCGGCCCTCGGCTGCGGCATCACCGACATCCTGGTGGCCGACGCGGCCAACGGCAGCGGCTGGCTGGCCTGTTAGCTACTTTGGGTAGACCCAAGAAAAAAGCCGCCCGAGGGCGGCTTTTTTGCGGATCGCTGAAATGCGATTACTTCTTGGCGGAAGCGGCAGCGGTCGCAGCGTCGGCGGCAGCCTTGGCGGCGGCGTCACCAGCAGCGGCGCCAGCGGCAGCGCCGGTGGCGGCACCAGCAGCAGCGCCAGCGGCGGCGCCGGAAGCGGCAGCAGCAGCAGCGTCAGGTGCGGGGGCCGGAGCCGGTGCGGGAGC
>NZ_RKMB01000034.1 GCF_003797765.1 Ramlibacter sp. WS9
GTAGCCATGCTGGTTGATCCTCACGAGTTGCTGCAAAATCACCCCCATCGGGATTGAAGGGAGCGTCATGCAGTACAGATCGTGCCAGCGAGGAGAGGGATTCCTCCGCGTAGCGGCTTCGTCCAACTGGTCAATCGACACGGACCCACAACAGCAGGACGCCGCTTCGCGGCGCGTGTTGTGGTCCGGTCATCTCCAACGTTAAACCTCATGGACACGCGTTTGCAGCCAGCCGGTGAATCATCTGCGCGCTTTACCGCGATGGAGAGGAGTGCCGGTGTGGTTTTCGGCGTGGTGCTGGTGTCCTCAGCGGCGTGCGTCGCACTTTTTCGCCTGAACTCTTGGTTCATCTTTGGTAGTGTGCTCGCCGGTGGTGTCGCATATTGGTGTTGGCGTGCGACTCTCGCAAACAAATTTGAATTGGCGGCGGTAGCTGCTGTCGGGGCGCTCGTGGTTTCGCTCTTCGCGGCAGCGCCTGAACTCTCGCGCCCGCTTCCTGTCTTGTTGTCGTCTGGAATATCGCTGCTCGGTGTTGGCCTTTACGCGAGCATTCTTATTGGTAGAGTCGTCAAGCGGAATAGGGAAAATGAGGCTTAACATGTCAATCGACACGGACGCACAACTGCAGGAATGCGGCTTCGCCGCGAAGGTTGTGCGCCGGTCATCTTCACGTTATAGGGCGGGGTGAAGGCAGTGCCACGCGAAGCTGTCACGCGATCGGCTTCGCGATCTCACAAACGGCGTCAATCGTTGCCATTCACTCGGACCGCTGCGCTTTTCTGGGGGTCGCACCCTGGCACTCGGGTGAGTCAAGGCGCCGGCGCCCAGGCGGTTTGCCTGCCGACATCTCCGGCCAGGTCTTGCCGCTTGTTGGCCTTCGCGCCCTGGCCTCATCAAATCGGAGGAGGCGCAGCACGCGGGCGAGTTGGCTTGCCAGCATCCGTGAGGCAAGCTATGGTCATGCGTATCGCGCGGCAAACAATGAGCACATGCACAAAGGCAGTCCCGCCCCATAACTTGTCAATCGACACGGACCCACAACAGCAGGAGGCGGCTTCGCCGCTGATGTTGGTGGTCCGGTCATCTTCACGTTATACGGCATGAGTGACAGCGCGGATGTCGTGGCGGTGCTCGACTCTCTCGGAGGACGGCAGGACTTCGAAGGCGCTTCGGTGTGGCGAGTTGAGGGCACGTCTCAAAGGGAGCGGCAATACAAGGCGGCGGTGCTGGAGACGATTTGTCGCACGCATCGAGCGTATGTGCGCTACGAAGAATGCCCTGACGGAATTGATGGAACTGATCAAGTGGAGCCGCACCTTTGGTGGCTACCCGTTGGGGTGAGCGGCGAAGCAATGCTGGATTGGTTGTATATGGGCAACTGGCAACTCACTGTTGGCGCTTCGCCGCCGAAGACAAACCCTGACCTCTGCCGCAGCCCTGACGCCGATGTCGCCGAGTACGTGCGAAAAAGCGGTGTGGGCGTGGTGATTGACTCATTCCACGACGATGTTTCATGGGTAATCGGAGCATCGCGAAATGCCGTATAACTTGTCAATCGACACGGACCCACAACAGCAGGCTGCGGCTTCGCCGCTTGTGTTGGTGGTCCGGTCATCTTCACGTTAAACAGCATGAACTTAGTTGCTCGCTCCCTGGCAGCTCTCCTTCTGTTGGCAGTCGCTTGCGCCGCCGAAGCAAGATCGCCATTAAGACTTTCGAGGACCCTATACTTCGCAGAGGGAAGTTCGACGCTCAGTGCGGACCAGCGAGAGATTCTTCTTCGCCTAGGTTGTTGGGCCTTGAGTGCCGAGCATGTCGTGATCGGCGCAAACTCGTCAAGTCGCGAGAAGAGGCCACTGGACCTTGCTCGTCTTAGGGCGGGGGAGGTAAAGCGACTGCTCCAACTGGCCGGAGCTCCAGGCCACAAGTTCTTCATCGACGGCGAGCGATGGCATTCAAAGAAAGAGAACAAGCTGGTGGATGGCTGGAATCAAAGGGTGGACATCGAAGTAGTGATTGTCGAAAAGGGTGCAACCGGCTGCGAGTCGCCGATTCCAGAGGGCAAGTTGCCTCCCCGAGCGTGACCATCTGCGTAACCTGTGACGATGCTGCTTAACATGTCAATCGACACGGATCCACAACAACAGAAGGCGGCTTCGCCGCGTATGTTGGTGGTCCGGTCATTTTTACGTTAGAGCTCAGTGCTGATCGACCCTACCCCTTGGCTGGAGGCGCTTGACGGATCCGATGACGCTCAGCGGAAGGAGGCTACGTTGCGACTGGGGGGACTGTCGCCGTTGGACGATGTTGATGTTCTGCCAATCTCGCAAGGTCTTCGCTCCTCGAACGAGAAAGTCGCATTCTGGTCTGCGATTGCCCTTGGTTGCCTTGGTGATCGTGCCCGACCGGTCGTCTCAAGTCTTCTCAACACTGCACGGGAACACCACGCGTTTGGCGTTCGCCAAGCTTGTATTGCGGCTCTTGGAAAATTGGCCTCCCTAGACCTCGAGGCGCGAGCCTGCGTTTTCACAGCGTTGTCGGATTCAAGTCCATTTGTACGCCGTGAGGCGCTGCAGGTGATCTCCGGGTTGCGTACGCTCGAGGCCGAGGAGATCTACCAAATCCGAAAACTCGCAGCCGATTCAGACGAGGCGGTAGCGCGGTGGTCGGAAATCGCATTGCGCGAGACACGGGACGGCAAATGAAACGCTCTAACTTGTCAATCGACACGGACCCACAACAGCAGGCTGCGGCTTCGCCGCTCATGTTGGTGGTCCGGTCATCTCTACGTTAGACGGCAGAACGACGCTATGCCCTTCTACACGGTTCTGGTGCAGGCGGAAGGCATTCGATTGCCAGGGGCAGATCCGTCCAAGCCCATCATCGGCTTCTACACTTCGCGAACGATTTGGGCTACGAGCGACGCGGTGGCCAGCGCCCGGGCGCTAGCGACGGTGCGTCAACTTTGGACGTTCGGGGAGTACGGCCCCAGGAATGAAGGAGCGCCGCCAAGTCTTGCCGTCGAGTCCTGCAACCGCGTCGGCTTCCGCGATTGGCTGCTTGCTCCAAACAAGGGGCATTGCTTCTTTCACGAGGATGAGCATGCCGTCTAACTTGCCAATCGACGCGGACCCACAACAGCAGGCTGCGGCTTCGCCGCTTATGTTGGTGGTCCGGTCATTTTCACGTTAAACATCATCATGCACGTCGGCCCCTTCTTCTTGCTTTTCATCTTCGCGCTGATGCCCGCGGCCGTCGGCGCGCAGCCGGTCGGGGTTTCACTGATCGGGGAAGGGCGCGACAACGTCATGCAGAATTGGGAGGTGAGTCACGAGAAGTGGCGCGCGCAGCCGAAATGGCATCCATCCTCTACCAATCCGCCGCCGCTGCCTATTGCGAAGGCAGTGGAAATTGCTGACTCATGGCTGCGTAAACGACACGCCGACGTGAACAAGCTCGCCTTAAGCCAAGTAATGTTGCGCACGCAGTCTCAAACGGGGCATGGAGTCGATGAGCGTTGGTTCTACCGCATCGAGTTTCAACCGGTGATTGCGGGGCGAAAAGTGTGGGGTGCAGACTTAGTTGCAGTTGTCTTGTTCGACGGTACAGTTGTCGTCCCCCGGTCTGAACCATACGCGACGACAACCAAGTGAGGGGTCTGATGCTTAACTTGTCAATCGACGCGGACCCACAACAGCAGGATGCGGCTCCGCCGCTCATGTTGGTGGTCCGGTCATCTTCACGTTAGCCTGCGTGCAGCACCGTTGTTTGCTCGGAATCGAGGAGAACCTATATGAGTAGTCGCATTCTTTCTGCATTAATAGGGGCGCTGTTGTTCTTAGTTGGCTGCGCGACCGACCCCCAACGAACATCAATCATGGCTAACCTGAAGAGAGTTCCGGCGAGCTCTGAGACCGTGACGGTTCCGGCCCAACTTTCGTACAAGTTCATCATGGGTGGAAACGTTCACGAAGTGAACCTCCTACCGGGTGAGTACCATCTTGAATGGGAAAATGAGTTCGGTCGCCTGTACATGGGCACCGGCTACTCTGTATGGAGAAAGCTCGGTGACCGCTGGTTCGTTCTGATCCCCGGCGGAGTGTGGCTTCCTCGAGACTCACGAGCTGTTCCGCGAATATTCACCGATGGGAGGCGCGGAAACATTATGGGCGAGAGTCTGGAAGACGTCCTGAGGAAACAGCAGTCCTCTCGGACGTCTCCGGATCCATCAACGGTCGCCGTAGTCAACATCGTCGCTAATAGCCCTGCGATGGTATCTCCCGGCGCTGCCGGACTCGGCGCAGGAATCGCGGCGGGGCTCATAGGCGCGATGGTCAGCGACGTTGATCATATCTACGTTTGGGGTGAGCCTTTGGCCGAGTCCGCAGATGGCATGCGAAGAGGGCTGATGGTTTCGCGGTGAAGCGAAGCATCGATTCATGCGGCCATCGGCGCAGGCTAACTGGTCAATCGACACGGACCCACAACAGCAGGCTGCGGCTTCGCCGCGAATGTTGGTGGTCCGGTCATTTTTACGTTATAGGGCGGGGTGAAGGCAGTGGTACGCGAAGCTGTCACGCGACCGGCTTCGCGATCTCACAAGCGGCGTCAATCGTTGCCATTCACTCGGACCGCTGCGCTTTTCTGGGGGTTCCGCCCTGGTGCTCGGGCGAGTCGCGGCGCCGCCATCCAAGCCCTTGGCCTGCCGACATCTCCGGCCGAGTCTCTCCATTCGTTGGCCTTCGCGCCGCGGCCTCCTCAAATTGGAGGAGGCGCAGTACTCGGACGAGTTGGCTTGCCAGCGTCGGTGCGGCAAACTATGGGCATGGGTATCGCGAGACAAATTATGAGCACGTGCAAAAAGGCCGTCCTGCCCCATAACATGTCAATCGACACGGACCCACAACAGCAGGCTGCGGCTTCGCCGCTCATGTTGGTGGCCCGGTCATCTTCACGTTATAGCGTGGGGTGAAGGTAGTGGTGTGCGAAGCTTTCACGCGATCGGCTTCGCACCGCATGGATGACGTCGAGCGTTGCACATCGCTCGTAGCGGCTTCGCTTTTCTGGGGGTTGCATCTCCTCCCTCGGGCGAGTCGCGGCGCCGGCGCCCAGGCCTTTTTTCTGCCGACATCTCCGGCCAGGTCTCGGCGGTTGTCGGCCTTCGCGCCCTGGCCTCATCAAATCGGAGGAGGCGCAGCACTCGGGCGAGTTGGCTTGCCAGGATCCGTGAGGCAAACTATGGTCGTTCTTATCGAGCGTCAAACAATGAGCACGTGCACAAAGGCCGGCCTACGCCATAACATGTCAATCGACACGGACCCACAACAGCAGGCTGCGGCTTCGCCGCTCATGTTGGTGGTCCGGTCATCTTCACGTTAAACATCTACCAAATGAGCGACGACCAATCTTTCATCTGCCAGACGTGTGGCGAGCGTCACGCTGGACTCCCGATGGATTTCGGGTTTCGGCTTCCGGACGAAGTGCACTCTCTCGGCTATCTTGATCGATATTTGCGTTCGCGAAGCAACGCTGATTTCTGCGCTTTGGATGAGGCTCGCTACTATGTGCGTGGTGTCTTGCCATTGCCCGTTCAGAGCAGTGAAGACGAGTTTTGCTGGGGTGTCTGGGTGGAAATTGCTCAGGCCCATCATGATCGCTATCTCGCGGGGTTCGAGGAAGAAGCTCCTGACCTGTTCACCTTTGCTGGAAAAATTGCCAATGACGTGCCAGGCTATGGGGGCACGATTGGGCTAGCGGTGGAAGTACGGTTGCGGAAAGCCGGCGAGCGTCCCGCCGTGTACGTTACCGATTCGTCGCATGCTTTGTCGCATGAGCAGCGCGCCGGAATTTCCCACAAGCGGCACCATGACATTCTTGAGGCTACCGGTTTCTTCGAGAAGAAGGACGATGCTTAACTGGTCAATCGACGCGGACCCACAACAGCAGAATGCGGCTCCGCCGCTCATGTTGGTGGTCCGGTCATCTCTACGTTAAAGCGCACGTGCAGAGCAGCTTGTGATCCGCCGCAGACGACTCCACATCGCGCTCGGGTGCCTATTTGTGCTGGTCTCCCTTTACGGGCTTATGGGTTTCTTTCAGGGCATCATGCTTTTTACTGGCGAACGAGCCTTGAAGAATGCGAACCTGTGGGGCTCTGTGTTCTTACTCGCCTCTGCCGCAGCAGTTCGGCTGTTTCTGCCGACGCGCGCATCTGGGTCGCCGTCTTCGCCTCGCCTGGTGATGGCTCGGCGGGTTGTCGGAGCCTTAGTGGTCGCTCTCGGGCTGTGGATTCTCTTGCCCGTACTTCGCGACATGGTTGCAATCGACAGTTGCTTGGATAAGGGGGGAAGTTTCGATCACGTCCGGTCCACGTGCGACTTCGAGCAGTCCCACGTCAGCCTGTCTCTTTTTGAGCGGCAAGGCTTTCGCCTGGTGGCAGCTCTCGCTCTTGCTTTCCCGGCTCTGCTGGCTGTGGCACAGTGGTGGCAGCACAGAGGGAAGGCAGTTGCCAATGCACTTTAACTGGTCAATCGACACGGACCCACAACAGCAGGCTGCGGCTTCGCCGCTCATGTTGGTGGTCCGGTCATTTTCACGTTAGATCTCAAGTGAAAGCCGATCGCTCTCAGACCGCGTTAGTAGGCCACCAGCTTGTCCAGGCAATTTGGAACTTGGCTCCGACCGCGACTACCGTTGTCTTTCTAAACTGCGAGTTGAAGGACTCCACAGCGGGCATGGCTGCAAGCGCTGACTTCTTCGCGATTCGACAACAGTTGTTCCGAGCGGCAAAGAAAGTTCGGCTGGAACTAGAGGCGGACGAGTTTGCTTCACTCTCAGCGCTCGCCCGAGAACGAATGGCCGCCACTGGCTCGGATGCAGCCACGTTGGATTTGATCGTTCGGTCGCCTGGCGAGTGGCATGCATTTTGGAGCGACGAGCCTTTGAAGAGGCTGTCGGGCGGCGACGACAGTCGAACTGGAGCACACCGCAAGTACATTGACCTCGAACCATTGCTAGATTTGGCCAACATTGAAATCTAACTTGTCAATCGACGCGGACCCACAACAGCAGAAGGCGGCTTCGCCGCTCATGTTGGTGGTCCGGTCATTTTTACGTTAGGAATCATCTTGCGAAGCGTGAGCGTTCGAGCCGTCGTGATCGGGGTACTGGCTGGATTCCTTGCTGGACTGCTGTGGAGCACCGCAGTCGCATGGGCATTGTTTCCTCGATTGGCACACACCAGCGATCCAGCTGCCGCCTTGAACGAAATGCCCGAATTCATTGGAATGAGTTTGGTCGGAGCGTTGGCCTCGTCTTTCGTCTCCGGATGGGTGGCGGGGCGACTGGCTCGAGGTGCGGAGGTGGCTAACGCCCTCGCGGTCGGCGTGGTCGTTGTTCTTTACAGCGCGTGCTTGTTCATGCCGCTCCAGATGAATGCCTATCCGCTTTGGTACAACGTCCCCGCATTTCTGCTTGCCGTTCCCCTCACCCTAGCGGGCGGATTGTTTGTTCGAAGGTCTCGGGTGGCATGATTCCTAACTTGTCAATCGACACGGACCCACAACAGCAGGCTGCGGCTTCGCCGCTCATGTTGGTGGTCCGGTCATTTTTACGTTATAGGGCGGGGTGAACGCAGTGGTGCGCGAAGCGTTCACGCGATCGGCTTCGCACCGCATGGACGGCGTCAAGCGTTGCACATCGCTCGTAGCGGCTCCGCTTTTCTGGGGGTCGCACCCGGGCGCTCGGGCAAGTCGCGGCGGCGGCTTCCAGGCATTGGCCTGCCGACATCTCCGGCCGAGTCTCGCCATTCGTCGGCCTTCGCGCCGCGGCCTCCTCAAACTGGAGGAGGCGCAGTACTCGGGCGAGTTGGCTTGCCAGCGTCGGTGCGGCAAACTACGGCCATGGGTATCGCGAGGAAAATTATGAGCACGTGCAAGAAAGGCCGTCCTGCCCCATAACATGTCAATCGACACGGACCCACAACAGCAGGCTGCGGCTTCGCCGCTCATGTTGGTGGTCCGGTCATCTTCACGTTATACGGCGGGGTGAAGGCAGTGGCGCGCGCAGACATCACGCGACCGGCTTCGCAACCTCACGCATGGCGTCAATCGTTTCCGTTCGCTCGTAGCGGCTCTGCTTTTCTGGGGGTCTCATCTCAACGCTCGGGCGAGTCGCGACGCCGACGTCCAAGCAGCTGCCCACCGACATCTCCGGCCAGGTCTCTGCATTCGTTGGCCTTCGCGCCATGGCCTCATCACGTCAGAGGAAATGCGGTGCTCGGGCGAGTTGGCTCGCCAGCACCCGTGCGGCAAACTATGGGTCACGTCAGAGGAAATGCGGTGCTCGGGCGAGTTGGCTCGCCAGCACCCGTGCGGCAAACTATGGGCATGGATATCGTGAGGAAAACTTTGGGCATACGTACAAATGCAGTCCTGCGTAGACATGTCAATCGACGCGGACCCACAACAGCAGGCTGCGGCTTCGCCGCTCATGTTGGTGGTCCGGTCATCTTCACGTTAAACGGCACATGACGGCACAGGTTGCATTAGAGGCGTATCGCGCAGTCGTCGCCGGCCAATTCGACGCATTTCGTGAGCTGTTTGACCGTCACCCTGAGCTTCTTCAGGCTGAAACACCGTTTGGCTCCCTTCTCCATGTGGCGGCGTCCCATGGCCACATGGAGGTGGTGCGCGGTTTGGTGTCTCTTGGTGCAGATGTCAACCGTCGCGGTGGCACTTTTGCTGGCGCTCCCATCAATGTTGCGGCATCGAATGGGTACCTGGACATAGTGAGGTACCTTCTGGAGGCTGGAGCCACATTGGACATCTCTGAACCCGAGCGCAATCCTCTTTTCGGCGCAGTCTACGGAGGTCACCTCCAAGTGGTTCGTGTGCTTGTCCAAGCCGGGATAGACACAGACATCCGGTACACCGGGGAATCCATGGAGGCCATGGATGCCGCTGCATTTGCGAAGGAGCGGGGTCAAGTGGAAATCGCGTCGTATCTAGAGGGGTTGCAGCGAAAGTGAAAGCGCCGCTTAACATGTCAATCGACACGGACGCACAACAGCAGGAAGGCGCCTTCGCCGCTCATGTTGGTCGCCGGTCATCTCTACGTTCAACGGCAGTCTCGCATCTCGCGCCGCGTTGCAGTACCATTGCCTTATGCAGCTAGCTACTGGCACCGTCGTAGATGGCAAGGTCGTGGTCGAAGGACTCACCCTGCCAGAGGGAACTGTCGTTACGGTTTTGACCCGTGATGACGACGAAGTTGCTCGCCTTTCGCCTTCCGATGAGGCTGAGCTTCTTGAGGCGCTTGATGAGGCCGATCTCGAAGAAGGTGTATCCGCTAAGGAGCTCTTCGCACGCCTCCAGCGGTTCGGCTGACCTTGGGATTCGTCGTTCGGATCAAGCCACGCGCTCTGCGGCAAATTGAAAAGGCCGCGGAGTGGTGGTTCGAGAATCGACCGGCCGCGCCGGGAGCCATTCGCAAAGACCTTGAGTCCGCCCTTGCCTTATTGGCTCGCGAGCCTGGCATCGGTACAAGAGTCGAGATTCCTCGCGCCGATATCGTTCGCAGACTATATCTCGGCCGAATACGCTACTTCGTTTACTACCGGGTGCGAGGCAAGTTCCTGGAAATCGTGGGTTTCTGGCATGAGAGCCGCGGTCAGCCTCCTCCGCTCTGAGCAATGCCGTCGAACATGTCAATCGACACGGACCCACAACAGCAGGAGGCGGCTTCGCCGCTCATGTTGGTGGTCCGGTCATCTTCACGTTCGACCTCATCGGATCGCATGCGCTGATTCACCCGCTGACACACTTGACAAGCGCATTTAGTGTAGCTACATTAAAGCATGCGAATTGAGTTCGACCCGGCCAAAGACTCAGCGAATCTTGAAAAGCACGGCGTATCGCTGGCCTTGGCTGAAGAACTCAATTGGGAAGCTGCGCTGGTATGGGTAGACGAACGCTTTGAATATGACGAATTGCGCATGATCGCGCTCGCGCCAAAGACCGAGATCCTGTACTACGTAGCCTTTGTTGATAACGGCGAAGTATTGAGAATCATCAGTCTGCGCCGAGCTACTCGTCGTGAGGTGAAGCACTATGTCGAAAATCTCTAAGCGACCTGCCGTCGTCTTGCCTAGCGTTGAGGAGGATAAGGCCATTACAAAGGCGGCTCGCAACGATCCTGATGCGCAGCCTCTTACGCCAGCGCAGCTAAAGGCCATGGTTCCCATGCGTGCGTTGCGGGGTCGGCCGAAATCGGAAAATAGAAAACTATTGGTGTCTGTACGGTACAGCCCGGAAGTGGTCGCCTATTTCAAGTCCACTGGTGACGGTTGGCAATCAAAAATGGATGGCGTGCTTCGTCAGTATGTAGCTCGCCATTCCCGCAGAGCGTGAGAATGAGGTCGAACTGGGCGGTCAACACGGACGCTGCGCAAACGGCCGCGCAGCGCCGGTTACCTCCACGTTAAACGTTATACGGCAAGAAGACTGGCCGCGGTCAGCGACGGTCCCAGTAGCCCGGTTCGCGGCGTTGGTGAGCCACGGCGAGTACCGTCACTTCACTTCCGGCTATCTCATATCGTAGGGTGAATGGAAAATGTTTGAGGTGATAGAAGCGAACTCCATCCTCATCCTTCGGCCAGTCGCCCGCGGTTTGTTCCAAACCGTCTATTGCAGCGTCCACTTCTGTGCCAAACGCGTCGGCTGCGAGTGGACTCTTGTCAAAGTACCAAAGGAAGGCATCGCGCATGTCCGCTTCCGCGTCCGGAAGGACGACTATCGTGAAGCGAGTCACAGCGAGCGAAAACGCTGCTTTACTTCAGCCCACGGAACAGCACGCACATTGCCGGCACGCAATTCGTCGCGGCGGCGTTTGATTTCGGCGCGCCAAGCTTCGGATACCGAGGCAGTGTCGGCATTTTCCAAACTGTCGAGCAATGCAACAGCAACTGCCGAGCGTTCATCGGCAGGAAGTGCCAGAGCCTCGTCCAATATGTGGTCCACGCGCGCGTTCATAGGGCTCAGTCTAGCACTGGACGGCTTGCCGTATAACATGTCAATCGACGCGGACACCCGCGGCACCGGCGACGCCAACGTTGACCTCATGAATGACACCGTGCTTGTACGTCGCTACAGAGAAGGAGAAGAACCCGCGCTCTTTGCCGTCTACTACTCGGCAATCCACTTTGTGGCGAGTCGTGACTACACTCCGGATCAGATCGAGGCCTGGGCTCCGCGCGATCTGGATTCGAGGCTTTGGGAGGCCCGTATTCGCGGCATCAACCCCTTCGTGGCAGAACTGGACGGAACCGTCGTGGCATACGCGGACATCCAGGCCAGTGGCTACATCGACCACTTCTTCGTCTCGGGGGCGTACCCGCGGTGCGGATTCGGCACGATGCTCATGACGCGGATTCTTAAGGAAGCCCGGTGCCTTGGCTTGTCTGAAGTGACATCCGATGTGAGCCGAACCGCGCAGGGGTTCTACGAGAGGTTTGGGTTTCGTGTGGTCGAGCACCGCAACCCAGTGCTCCGCGGCGTCACCATTCCGAACGCTCTGATGCGGCTGGACTTGAAGAACGGTTGATGAGCGCGCCTCGCGGTCCTATGGACATAGAGGAAGGAGAGCAACAGAGATGAACACGCCCTCGATCCCCGCAGCGATCGCGCCATTCTGGGCTGCATTCGAAGCGGCACGTGGCGCGCACGTCACGTCTCGCTTCTATGAAGCTACACACTTTGACGACAACGAATCCGGCGCGAACCACCTCGCGACTTTGGTTCTTGCCGGAAAGAAGCGCGCCACCGCCGGTTTGGCGTGGTCCTTTGACGGAGAGAAAAGGCCTCCTCCGAAGCCGGGCGATCTGAGCGTCGTCACCGACTGGGATGGAGTTCCGCTGTGTGTCATTGAAACGGTTTCGGTTTCGGTGGTTCCCTTTGAATACTTTCACGCTAGGCATGAGAGAACACTATGAGCGCAAGCCCCCCGTTTGTCGAACACATCAGAGATCTGCTTACCCCCGTCGGCGCGCTCACGGACGGCAAGTTCTTTGGTGGGCTCGCCTTCAAATATCGCCAAGTACAGTTCGCCATGATCATGGGCAGCACGCTGTACTTTCGCGTCAACAACGAAACGCGGCAAAGGTACGAGGCGGAGGGTTCGAAGCCGTTTTCCTACTCGACAAAGAATGGACTCGTGCAAGTTCGAAAGTACTTCGCCGTGCCCGAGGAGCTGCTTGAGAGTCAAGAACAGTTACTCGAGTGGGCGAAGCAAGCAATCGAGGCCGAGTAACATCCTGGCAGCGGGCGTTCGCCTGCCCATGATCCGCCTGTCACTTCCACGTTATTCGTGAGATTAAAAATGACCACTCGCGTCCTTTTTTCCGAACTTCTCGAGGCGTTTGAATGGGTCAGCGTTGTCGGCCCGTTCGAGAATGAAGCGTTTGTGACTCTCGGGTCGGGGAAGGTCTGGCTTGTCTCCGACTTTGATGATGTTGGCGAAGAACCTCCTGCCGACGTGGGCGACGAATCGTTGTACTTGCCGGTTCCGAGCAAGAATGAGCTGGACCTGGGCAGGAGTCTTGCGCTCCAGTTCGCGGCTGAACACGTGCCGGAGCATTCGATGGAGATTCGAGGCTTTTTCGCGAGGCCTGGGGCGTACTCGAAATTCAAGGGATTGCTCGAAGCTGCAGGGATGCTGGACGCTTGGCACACATACGAGGCGAACGGCATCGGCCAGGCATTGCGTGCTTGGGCCGCTGAGAATGACATCGAGCTCGCAGACAAAGCGCCGTGACAGATAACAAGCATCGTCGATGCCGCAGGCACACCCTTTCATCACAACCCCATCCGCCAGCCAGCACACTATGGAATATTCAATCGAGCACGAAGACGAAGGCGCCAAAGGGGCGTTCTTCGTCCAGAACGGCGGGCAGCGCCTCGCCGAGATGACCTATAGCCGCACCAACGCATCGCTGATCATCATCGATCACACGGAAGTCGATGCGTCCCTGGGCGGCCAGGGCGTGGGGCGGAAGTTGCTCCAAGCGCTTGTCGGGTGGGTCCGCAGTGCGGACATCAAGGTTGTCCCGCTGTGCCCGTTTGCGAAGGCACAGTTCGACAAGGATGCGTCCATCCGCGATGTCCTGGTCTAGGCGCAGCGGGCCGCACGCTATACTGCTGAGGCACGTAGCAGCCCGAGCTGCCCTTTGCACGAGACCCTACGGAGCGCACCATGAAGATGCACTTGATGTCGTCTGCGTTATTCGCCGGGCTGCTGCTCGCTCCCACGGCAAACGCCATTCCCGTGGAGTACGTGAGGATCTGTTCGCTCTATGGCCCGGGCTTCCATTACATCCCAGGGACCGATACCTGCCTCAACGAGACCACGGGCGATGCGCGAGTGCAGACCGAGGGCGGCACGTGGCGCTCGCTGCTGCCTTACCCAGAGGGCAAGTGGGTCGTAGCGCCGGTGTTGGAGTGCCTGCCCGGCCGCCTCGTGACGCTGGGCACGTTCTCCAGCAACGACTTCTTCCCCAACGCATGGAACCGGAAGCAGACACGCGCCATACCTGTGCCGGTGAGCCGGGGTGAGTTTGTCTCGAAGGTCTTCATGGGCGGCGGTTTCATGGATCCGCGCGTTCCCAACCGGCGTGGCACCAACGGAACCGACGGCCTTTGCGTTCGCTCGGTCGACCCGGGCGTCTACGAAACCCAGGGCGAAGGGCCGGCGCTGAACCCGCCCTTCGGAAACGGCATGCTTCCCATCGGCTGCGTCGCCAATTCCCGGATCGTCAACATGCCGGCGGCTTACGCCATCAGCGCGACAGCCGCCTATCCGAACATCGATGCGTTCTACCTGGACGGCGCTCAACAATCCATCAGTGGCCCTTACGTCTACGGCTCCAAGCTCGTGGTCACCACGGACTTTGGCAATACCTCGATGCAGCAGCTGACCTATTTCGACGCGCGCATCGGTTCGAACAGGCCCCTGGCGGGAAGTGTTTCGGTGTCCGTCTGCATCCAGCCGGGCGCGATACGTTAACCCAGGTTGCCGAAATGATCGTCGTCATTGGTAGTGCCAGCGTGCGCGGTGGGCGCGAAGAGCAAGCTCTCGCGCTGAGTCTCGAACACGTCAAACGCTCTCGCGGCGAGAGTGGTTGCATTTCGCACTCGGTTCATCGTGACGCCGAGAGCCCGAGCCGCCTGGTTTTTCTGGAGCAATGGGAAGACTTGGCATCGCTTCAGGCCCACTTTCAGGTGGCAGCCTCGCGCCAGTTCGGCAAGGCGCTCGCGGAATTGTGCGACAGCCCGCCCACCTTGCAGGCCTATGACGCGGGGACGATCGACCCGTTTCGCCGGCCCGCGACCTGAAGCGGCCAAGCCAACGCACCCCTTCATGATCAAGCAGGTAGGCAACTATTTCTGCTCCGTCTGCGGCGTGTACACGCACCACCAGCGGCGCTCCAACCGGCACCAATACGGCTACAACGTCGGGTGCCTGGAAGGGGTGGACCCGTACCTGATCCCCGATGTGCCCGTCAGCGACGGCGTTCACCATCCGTCGGACCGCGGCTCTTAGCCCGGCGCACAAGACATGACCCCCGCGCTGTTCGTTCCAAGCAGCCGTGTTCCCCAGCATGTGTGGGCGTTCGCGGTGCTCTACTTCGCCGCGAGCCTCGCGCATTTCAGTCACAACGCCGAGTACATCGCGTTCTATCCGAACATGCGCAAGGGGCTGACCCGCGAGCAGGTCTACCTGGTGTGGCTGGCCATCACCGGCGTCGGCGCCATCGGCTTCGCGGCCTTGCGCTTGCGTTGGACGATCGTCGGCGCCGCGTTCCTGCTGGCCTATGGCGCGATGGGACTCGACGGCCTCGGGCACTATTGGCTGGCGCTGTGTTCGGAGCATTCGATCGCGGCGAACATCACCATCTGGGCGGAGGCCGTGACCGGCGTGGTGCTGGCGGTATCGTGCGGTGCGTTCATCGCCCGCGTGGTCCGCGGGGTCAGCAGATGACCACTTTCCCGACGATCGAGACGGCGCGGCTCGTGTTGCGCGAGATCGTGGCCGATGATGCGGGCGCCCTGTTTGCCATTCATGGCGACGAAACGCTGATGCGCTGGTTCGGTGTCGATCCGCTGAAAGATCTCGCCGGTGCGGAAAAGCTCGTGGAGATATTCGCGTCGTGGCGTGCCCAGCCGAATCCTGGAACGCGCTGGGGCATCCAGGTGAAGGGTGAGCAGCATCTGGTTGGTACCTGCGGCTTGTTCGCCGGGCATCGCCTCTGGCGCAAGTGCACCCTCGGCTACGAGCTGGCGGCGGGCGCGCAAGGCAAGGGCTACATGCATGAGGCGCTGACGGCTGTGCTGGATTGGGGGTTCGCCCACATGGAGTTGAATCGCGTCGAGGCGCAGGTGCATCCCGAGAACACCGCGTCAATCGACTCCGTTTCGCGGCTGGGCTTCCAGCACGAAGGGTTGCTGCGCGAACTCGGCTACTGGCGCGGTCAATACCACGACATGCTCCAGTATTCGCTGCTTCGCAAGGATTGGGATGCGCGAAGGCGGTAGCCGTTCTGCCATACTTCAGACTACAGTCATTCCGCGAGTGAGCGCCGCCATGAAATGTCCCAAGTGCCAAGGCACCATGCAACCCGTCACCACCGATGCCGGCACCGTCGACCGCTGCCAGGATTGCGGCGGCATGTGGTTCGACCGGGCAGAAGTGAAGAGCCAGGCAGCGCACGCCGCGGAAATCGACGTCGGCAGCGCCGAGCGCGGCGCGCGCTTCAACTCGGTGGACCGAATCAATTGCCCCAAGTGCGCCAACACACCGTTGATCCGCATGGTCGACAACGACCAGCCGCATATCTGGTTCGAGGCCTGCTCGTCGTGCAGTGGGCGCTTTTTCGACGCGGGGGAGTTCAAGGACTTGAATGAACGTTCGCTGGCCGACATCGTCCGCCGGTACACGACGCCGGGACGTAGCGCCTGACTTGTGCCTGGCCTCGCTTTCGCGATGAAGCGCCTCGCCATCTCATTTCTTGCGGCCACGACGGTCTTCAGTTCGTTCGCCGCGCAGCCCCATGCCGAAGTCGAGCAATTGCTGTCACGGCTCGCCGCGTCGGGCTGCCGGTTCCAGCGCAACGGCAGCTGGTATGACGCCGCCGAGGCGCGCACCCACCTGGCGAAGAAATACCAGCACCTGCAAGACAGGCGGCCGCAAAGCACCACCGAAGACTTCATCGCGCTCGCTGGCAGCAAGAGCAGCGCCAGCGGCAAACCCTATCTCGTCAAGTGCGCGGACCAGCGCGAAGTGCCCAGCGCCGATTGGATGACGGCGCAGCTCAAGCAGTTGCGGGCGGGCAAACCCGGCGCGCCATGAGCCGCGAACTTTCTCCGCTGCCAGAGGCGCCTCCCGGCCTCTACCGGCACTACAAGGGCGGCGACTACGAGGTCAGCGGTGTCGTGCGCCACAGCGAAACTTTGGAACCACTGGTGCTGTACCGGCCGCTTTATGACGATTCAGGATGGTGGGTGCGTCCCCACGCCATGTTCTTCGGGCACGTCGAAGTGGATGGCGTGGCCCAGCGGCGATTCGTGCGGGTGGAGCCCGCGCAACAAGATTCATGACGCCCATTGCCTACACCGTCCATGACGACCTCCCTGCAGAGGAGGCGCGGCTCGTCGACGAAGGCTTGGGCAGTTTCAATGACCAAGCTGCGCCGCTGCACGAGGTTCGGCCACTGTCCTGCTTCGCCCGGCTCGCATCCGGTGAAGTGGTGGGCGGCGCGATCGGACGCACGTGGGGGCCGTGCTGCGAGCTGCAGCAGCTCTGGGTCGAGGCGGCCTATCGGCGGCACGGCGCCGGCGCGCGGCTGGTGCGCGACTTCGAAGCCCGCGCGCAGGCCCGCGGCTGCGAGACGTTCTATCTCGAGACCTTCAGCTTCCAGGCGCCCGAGTTCTATCGCTCGCTCGGCTATGAGGTGCGGTATGAGCATGCGGTCTACCCGCACGGCATCGTCAAGTACATGATGGTGCGGAAGGCTCGCCCCTGATCCATGCAACGCCGCATCGCCTTCCTCCATACCTCGCCGGTCCATGTGGAAACGTTCACCCGGTTGGCCGGCGCTGCCGCTCCCGAAGTCAAGATCGATCATGTGGTGGCGGAAGACCTGCTGGCGCAGGCCCAGCGCGTCGGCGCGGCCGAGCCGGCGTTGATCGACCGTGTGCAGGCGGCGATGGTTTCGGCAGCCGATGGTGGTGCGGCCGTCGTCATCTGCACCTGTTCCACCATCGGCGGCGCGGCCGAACGCACGCCCACCGGCGGGCGCTTCGTGGCGATGCGCATCGATCGCGCCATGGCCGACCGGGCGGTGCGGCTGGGGCCCCGCGTGCTCGTTGTCGCCGCACTCGAAAGCACGCTCGAGCCCACGGCGCAATTGATCCGCGAATCGGCCACCGCAATGGCCACCCAGATTGAACTGAAGCCGTTGCTGGTGGAAGGCGCTTGGGCGCATTTTCTGCGGCAGGACCATGCGGCGTATGCCGAAGCGGTGGCTCGCGCTGTGCGCGGCGCCGCGGGGACGTGCGACGTGGTCGTCCTCGCGCAGGCCTCGATGGCCCCGGCCGCGCCGATGCTGGCGGACTTCGGCGTCGAAGTCCTCTCCAGCCCCGAGTTGGGTGTGCAAAGCGCGCTCGCACAGCTCTTTTGACGAACCCCATGCTGGCCACCGTCAAACGTTCCGTCCAGTCCGCGCTTCGAACGGCGGGAGCCATCATGATGGCGCACTGCCGACGAGAGTTTCGGCGCGAACCCGCTGGAGCAGCGCCATGAGCACGCAAGCTCCCGGCTATTCAGGCACGCCGCTGGTCAGGAAGCTCGGCATCAAGGAAGGCGCGCGCGTGTTTCTGGTGGACGCGCCGGTGGAGTACGCCGAACTGTTGGAGCCACTGCCGGCGGGGGTGTGCTTCACCGGCCGGCCTGCGGCCGATACCGACATGGCGCATGTCTTCGCAACGGCCAGAAAGGATCTCGTGCGCCACCTCGCGTCGCTGCGCAAGAGCCTGCGGCCGGACGCCATGCTTTGGGTGTCGTGGCCGAAGAAGGCATCCAAGGTGCCCACCGACATCAGCGAGGACACCATCCGCGAGGTGGCCTTGCCGCTGGGTTTCGTGGATGTGAAGGTCTGCGCCGTCACCGAAGTGTGGTCCGGCCTGAAGCTCGTGGTGCGCAAGGAACTGCGCTGACGCGATGACTTCGAAAGAGGCTTTGTCCCGCGGCAAAGTTCGGCAATACTGCACGACGAGACTCCCATGAAGCTCTTTCGCACGAACAACGTTCTCTTCGCATTGGCGTTGGTGGCCGGTGTTTGCGCTCCCGCGCAAGGGCAATCCCATAACGCCGACCTCGCGCGGCTGGCTTGGCTGGGCGGTTGCTGGAAGGCGGCCAGCGGGGAGGCCGGGTCCGAGGAATACTGGATGCCCGCAGCGGGCGACACCATGATGGGCATGGGCCGCACCGTCAAGCAGGGCAAGACGGTGACGCACGAATTCATGCAGATTCGCGTGGGCGCCGATGGCGTGCTTTCTTTCGTCGCGCATCCCGCGGGCCAGCGCTCGGCAGCTTTCGCCATGCTGCGAATGAGCGACAACGAAGTGGTTTTCGAGAATGCCCAGCATGATTTCCCGCAGCGTGTCGCCTACAAGCTCGAAGCCGACGGCAAGCTGGCGGCCCGCATCGAAGGCACGCGCAACGGATCGCTGCGCGTGATCGACTTTCCGATGAGCCGGGTGAGTTGCGACGCTCGGGTGGCCGCGCCGAACAAGTGAGTCCGCGATGCACTTGGTCTTCGTGTTCGGCACGCTCAAGGAGGGTTTCCCCAACTTCCACGTGAACCAGGGCGCGCGAGTGCCTGGCGAGTTCGTCACTGTGGATCGCTTCCCGCTTTACCTCGTGGGCGAGCGCTGCTCGCCGTGGCTGGTGCATAGTGCAGGCGAGGGCCACCAGGTCGCGGGGCAGGTGTTCCAGGTCGACGATGCGGCGCTGTCCCTGATGGACCAGCTCGAGCGGGTGGGCGAGCCTGACGGCTACGTTCGCGCATCCATTGAAGTGGAGTTGCGTGGTGCGTCGCGAGGCGCTCCTCGCAGCGTGTTTGCTTACCTCAAACCGCCAGCGCAGTTCACGTTGGCCGACGTCCGCCACGGCCCGCTGGCGGAGTACGCCCTGGACCACGCCGCGCTGTACCGCAGCCGCGTGTAAGCCGCTACCGCAATAATCAGGGCCTGTTCACACTGTTTTTGCCAGATGCGTTGCGGATCAAAAAGGTCATGCGCAAGGCGCGAAACGCAGCCGGACTCAACGTCCGGCCAGGCTTCGCAACGCGGCGCATGGCCTTTTTGGCCGCAACCCGGAGGGAACGTGCTTAAAACCGCGCCACTCGTTGTTACGCTCCTAGCCAAGGCGTCAAGCCTTGGCGTCGTCGCGCGCCTAGATTGGCGCGGTTTTAAACACGTTCGCACTGGCATAAACAGTGTGAACAGGCCCTAGCCATGGAAACCAAATGGCTTGAAGACTTCGTGAGCCTTGCCGAAACCCGGAGTTTCAGCCGCTCGGCCCAGCTGCGCCACGTGACGCAGCCCGCTTTCTCGCGGCGCATCCAGGCGCTCGAAGCCTGGGCGGGTACCGACCTGGTGGATCGCAGTTCCTACCCGACGCGGCTCACGCCTGCCGGTGAAACGCTGTATGCGCAATCGCTGGAGATGCTGCAGGCCCTGCAAAGCACACGCGCCATGCTGCGCGGGCATTCCGCCGCGGGCCAGGACGTGATCGAGTTCGCGGTGCCGCACACGCTCGCGTTCACCTTCTTCCCGGCTTGGGTGTCGTCCTTGCGTGAGAAGTTCGGACCGATCAAGAGCCGGCTGATCGCGCTCAACGTGCACGACGCCGTGATGCGCCTCGTGGAAGGCGGCTGCGACATCTTCATCGGCTACCACCACGCCTCCCAGCCCTTCCAGCTCGATGCCGACCGCTACGAGATGGTGACACTGGGCGAAGAGGTGCTGTCGCCCTATTGCAAAGCGGATTCGAATGGCGAGCCGATGTTCAAGCTGCCGGGCCGCGCCGGCCAGCCCTTGCCGTACCTGGGCTACGCGCCCGGCGCCTACCTGGGGCGCGTGACGGACCTGATCTTGAAGCAGTCCAGCACCGCGATCCATCTGGACCGGGTCTATGAAACCGACATGGCCGAGGGCCTGAAGGTGATGGCACTGGAAGGCCATGGCGTTGCGTTCCTGCCGTACAGCGCCGTGAAAAAAGAGCTGCGATCGAAGCGCCTCGTCAACGCGGCGACGCCCGAAACGAAGGGCCTGGAGATGACGATGGACGTGCGCGCTTATCGGGAGAAACCCGTAGGCAAGGAGGCGCCGAAGGGGACGGCGCAGGCACTCTGGGCGTATTTGGCGTCGAACAGTAGCGTGAAGTGATGCTTTTTGGCATCTATAAATAATTTGCATAATCGGCCGCGCAAACAGCATTGGCGCTGAATGCGGGGCGGCCCTACAGTTCGCGCCACCCGCAAAACCGATCTGTACCGCATGCCAACCACCTTCCGCATTGAGCAAGATTTCCTGGGCGAAAAGCAAATTCCCGCCGAAGCTTATTGGGGCGTGCACACGGCGCGGGCGGTGGAGAACTTTCCCATTTCGGGCACGCCGGTGTCGGCGATGCCTGACCTGATCCGCGCTTTCGGTTACGTCAAGAAGGCCACTGCGCGCACCAATGCCGAACTCGGCACGTTGGACCCCAAGCGCGCCGCGGCCATCATGAGCGCCTGCGAACAGCTGATCGCAGGCCACTACCACGAGCAGTTCGTGGTCGACGTGATCCAGGGCGGCGCCGGGACCTCGACGAACATGAACGCGAACGAGGTCATCGCCAACATCGCGCTGGAGAAGCTGGGCCAGGAAAAGGGCCGGTACGACGTGCTGCATCCCAACGACCACGTCAACGCTTCGCAAAGCACCAACGACGTGTATCCCACGGCGGTGCGCCTGGCCCTGTGGTCCGGAATCGACGGCCTGCTTGCGTCGATGGCCACGCTGCGCCAGGGTTTCGAGGCCAAGGCCGAGGAATTCAAGGACGTCCTGAAAATCGGCCGCACGCAGTTGCAGGACGCTGTGCCGATGACGCTGGGGCAGGAGTTCTCGACCTACGCCGTGATGATCGAGGAAGACGAGTTGCGGCTGCGTGAGGCGCGTGCGCTGATCCAGGAGATCAACCTGGGCGCCACGGCCATCGGCACCGGCATCAACGCGCCGCACGGCTATGCCGACCTGGCCTGCAAATACCTCGCCGAAGTGAGCGGCATCCCGGTGGTGAAGGCCAAGAACCTTGTCGAAGCGACGCAGGACACCGGCGCCTTCGTGCAGCTGTCGGGCGTGCTCAAGCGTGTGGCCACCAAGCTGTCCAAGACCTGCAACGACCTGCGCCTGCTCTCCAGCGGCCCGCAAGCCGGCTTCGGCGACATCAAGCTGCCGCCGCGGCAGGCCGGCTCGTCAATCATGCCCGGCAAGGTCAACCCGGTGATTCCTGAAGTGATGAACCAGGTGGCGTTCGAGGTGATCGGCAACGACGTCACCGTGACCATGGCGTCGGAGGCGGGGCAACTGCAGCTGAATGCTTTCGAGCCGATCATGGGCTGGAGCCTCTTCAAAAGCATTACCCATCTGAGCAACGCGTGCCTCACGCTCAACACCAATTGCGTGGCCGGCATCGAAGCCAACCGCGAGCTGCTGGCCCGGCGCGTGCGCGAGTCGATCACGCTCGTCACCGCGCTCAACCCGATCATCGGCTACGAGAAAGCGGCGCTGATCGCCAAGACGGCGATGGCCACCGGCCTGCCCATCGACGAAGTAGCGCAGTCCCTGGGCATCCTCACCAAGGCGCAGATGGACGAGCTTCTGGTGCCCGAAAAGCTGACGCAACCCTTGCGGCCTGAATGAACGACGAGGGCGGGCACAAAGCCTGCTTTGTTGTACGCGAGAAAGAAATAGGCAGAAGAAGAGAAGAGATTCAGGGTATTCCCGAAAGCCCGAGTCTCTAGAATTTCGTTGTCAGTTAACCCTAACGCTTCACCACAGGAGATTTGTATGAAGAAGCATCTTTTGGCTCTCGCAGTCACGGCCCTGGCCGCCGGCGGCGCGCTCGCCCAGGCAAGCGACACCATCGCCAAGGTCAAGGCCTCTGGCGTCGTGACCATGGGGGTTCGCGATTCGTCGGGCGCCCTCTCGTACACCCTGGGTGACGGCAAGTACGCCGGCTACCACGTCGAGATCTGCTCGCGCATCATCGCCAACCTGGAAAAGGCCGCCGGCAAGAAGCTGGAAGTCAAGTACCAGCCGGTGACTTCGCAAAACCGCATCCCCCTGGTGCAGAACGGCACGGTGGACATCGAGTGCGGCTCCACCACCAACAATGCCACCCGCCAGAAGGACGTGTCGTTCGCCCTGACGACCTACGTGGAAGAAGTGCGCATCGCCGCCAAGGCCAACTCCGGCATCGACTCGCTGGCCAAGCTCAACGGCAAGAACGTTGCCACCACCACGGGCACCACCTCCGTGCAACTGCTGCGCAAGCACGAGCGCGCCAATGGCATCGACTTCAAGGAAGTCTTCGGCAAGGACCACGCCGACAGCTTCCTGCTGCTGGAATCGGGCCGCGCCGACGCTTTCGTGATGGACGGCCAGATCCTGGCCGGCAACATCGCCACCGCCAAGAACCCGGCCGACTTCCGGATCGTGGGTGAAGTGATCAGCGTCGAGCCGATCGCCATCATGCTGCGCAAGGACGACCCGGCCTTCAAGAAGCTGGCCGACGACACCATCCGCGACATGATGAAGACCGGCGACATCCAGAAGGTCTACGACAAGTGGTTCGTGCAGCCGATCCCGCCGAAGAACACGCGCGTGGGCCTGCCAGTCAGCACCGCAACCAAGGACGCGTGGACCACGCCGAACGACAAGCCGCTCGAAGACTACGCGAAGAAGTGATCCCGGGCCTGTAGCTTGCGAAACCCCGCCCGCGCTTGCCCAGGCGGGGTTTCTGCTTTAAGGTAGCCCCGGCCCGCGCGCGACGCGCGCCGGCCCACAAGAAAATTTTCACGCATCCCCCGGAGGGAGACTTTGTATGGCTTGGGACTGGCAGGTATTCTGCAAAACCACGACTGAAGGAACGATGGAGGCCACTTGCTGGTCTTCCGGTTCCGACATCACGTATCTCGAATGGATGGTCCACGCCTGGGGCTGGACGCTGTCCGTGGCCGCCTGTGCATGGGTGATCGCCGTCATCGTCGGCGGCCTCGTCGGCACCGCGCGAACCCTTCCCAATAGCCCCTGGGTGGTGCGCCTGGCGAACGCCTGGGTCGAGCTGTTCCGCAACATCCCGATCCTGGTGCAGTTGTTCATCTGGTACTTCGTCGTGCCCAAGGCGTTCCCGCTGTTTCAGCAGGTGCCGGGCTTCCTGCTGGTGGTGTTCGCGCTGGGCTTCTTCACGTCAGCGCGGATCGCCGAGCAGGTGCGCGCCGGCATCCAGGCACTGCCGCGCGGCCAGCGCTACGCGGGGCTTGCGGTGGGCTTCACCACCGCGCAGACCTACCGCTACGTCATCTTGCCGATGGCGCTGCGCATCATCCTGCCGCCGCTCACCAGCGAGTCGATGAACCTGCTGAAGAATTCTTCGGTGGCGTTCGCGGTGTCGATCGCCGAATTGACGATGTTCGCGCTGCAGGCGCAGGAAGAAACGTCGCGCGGCATCGAGATCTACCTCGCGGTCACGCTGCTGTATGCGTTCTCGGCTTTCGTCGTCAACCGCATCTTCGCGCTCATCGAGAAGCGCATGCGAATCCCCGGCTTCATCGTGGCCGGCACGGGCGGGGGGCACTGACATGGGCGGCCTCGACCTCACATTCCTCAACTGGGACATCATCAGCAAGTTCGTCGTCAAGGGCTTCATCTTCAGCGTGCAGCTGACGGTGATCGCCACGCTGGGCGGCATCCTGCTGGGCACCGTGCTCGCGCTGATGCGCCTTTCGGGCAAGAAATTCCTGGAGATTCCCGCCACGTTCTACGTCAACGGCATGCGTTCGGTGCCGCTGGTGATGGTGATCCTGTGGTTCTTCCTGCTGGTGCCGGCCGGGTTCTACAACTATCTGCCCAACGGCGCGAACAACCGGGCCGAATACTCGGCCATCATCACCTTCATCGCGTTCGAAGCGGCCTACTTCAGCGAGATCATGCGCGCGGGCATCCAGTCCATCCCGCGCGGCCAGGTCTATGCGGGCCAGGCCATGGGCATGACGTATGCGCAGAACATGAAGCTCGTGGTGTTGCCGCAGGCGTTCCGCAACATGCTGCCGGTGCTGCTCACGCAGACCATCATCCTGTTCCAGGACACGTCGCTCGTCTACGCCATCGGCGCCTACGACCTGCTGAAGGGCTTCGTCACCGCCGGCAAGCTGTACGGCCGGCCGGAAGAGGCCTACCTGCTGGCCGCCGTCGTCTATTTCGCCGTCTGCTACGGGCTGTCCTATATGGTCAAGCGCCTGCAGGCCAAAATCGCCATTATTCGTTGAAGAGAATCGCCATGATCGAAATCAAGAACGTCTCCAAGTGGTACGGCCCCGTGCAGGTGCTGACCGACTGCTCCGTCAAGATCAACAAGGGCGATGTGGTGGTGGTCTGCGGCCCCTCGGGCTCGGGCAAGTCCACGCTCATCAAGACCGTGAACGCGCTGGAGCCAGTGCAAAAGGGCGAGATCACCGTCGATGGCATCTCGGTCACCAGCCCGAGCACCGACCTGCCCAAGCTGCGCAGCCGAGTGGGCATGGTCTTCCAGCACTTCGAACTCTTCCCGCACCTGTCGGTGACGGAGAACCTCACCATCGCGCAGATCAAGGTGCTGAACCGCTCGCCCGACGAGGCCATGAAGCGCGGCTTGAAGATGCTCGACCGCGTGGGCCTGATGGCGCACAAGGACAAGTTCCCCGGCCAGCTCTCGGGCGGCCAGCAGCAGCGCGTGGCCATCGCGCGTGCGCTGTCGATGGACCCGATCGTGATGCTGTTCGACGAGCCCACGTCGGCGCTCGACCCGGAGATGGTGGGTGAAGTGCTGGACGTGATGGTGACGCTGGCCAAGGAAGGCATGACCATGATGGTGGTCACGCACGAGATGGGCTTTGCGCGCAAGGTGGCCAGCCGCGTGATCTTCATCGACGTGGGCGGCAAGATCCTTGAGGACTGCACCAAGGACGACTTCTTCGGCAACCCCGAGAAGCGCCAGCCGCGGACCAAGGACTTCTTGAACAAGATCCTCGCGCACTGACGTCTTGCTCCCTCCCCCTCCGGGGGGAGGGTTGGGTTGGGGCACGCCGTCCGGCTGATAAACTGGCCGCCGTCAAGAATGATGGGGCCTGCTGGATGGACTGGACGGCAAAGCGCGAGGGGGTGATGACCGAAGCGGACACCTGCCGCGAATTCGTCACGCCCCGGCTTGTCGAGGCGGGTTGGTCCGTCGCCCCGTACTCCATTGGAGAGCAACGGACCTTCACCAACGGGCGCATCATCGTTGCCGGTGGCAAGGTGCGGCGCGGCAAGCAAAAACGCGCCGACTATTTGCTGTATTTGCGGCGCGACTATCCCCTCGCTGTGGTCGAAGCAAAGGAAACGGGGCTACCCGTCGAAACGGGTGTCCAGCAGGCGCGGGAGTACGCCGAGATTCTCGGCCTGAAGTTTGCGTACGCGACCAATGGCCACCGCATCATCGAGATTGACTACACGACTGGCACCGAGCGAGAGGTGGATCGCTTTGCTACGCCCGCCGAATTGTGGCAACGCCTGACCGCTGCGGAAAAGATACCGGAAGCCGCGGCCGCCCACCTGCTGGAACCGTTCAACCTTGTTTCCGGAAAGGTGCCACGCTACTACCAGCAGATCGCGATCAACCGCGTCATCGAAGCGATCTTGCTTGGCGACAAGCGTATTCTTGCCACCCTAGCCACGGGCACCGGAAAGACCTGCGTTGCTTTCCAGGTCTGTTGGAAGTTGTGGAACAGCCGGTGGAACCGTACTGGCGAATATCGCCGACCCAAGATACTGTTCCTGGCCGACCGCAATCTGCTGGTCGACGACCCGATGGCTAAGATGTTCGCGCCGTTCGGCGATGCCCGGCACAAAATCGCCGGCGGCGATGTCAGCCAGAGCCGCGACATGTATTTCGGCATCTATCAGGCGCTTTCCACAGCGAACGAGGATGTCTTTCGCCAGTATCGGCCCGATTTCTTCGACCTCATCATCATCGATGAATGCCATCGTGGCTCCAGCCGTAATGACAGCAGTTGGCGAGCCGTGCTCGACTACTTCGAGCCCGCCGTCCAGTTCGGCATGACCGCTACACCGCTGCGCGAAGAAAGCCGGGACTCGTACGAGTACTTCGGCAACCCGGTCTATACGTATAGCCTGCGGCAAGGCATCGAAGACGGCTTCCTCGCGCCATATCGTGTTCACCGTGTCATCACCACGGTGGATGCTGCGGGCTGGCGTCCATCGAAGGACGAACTCGATCGTTATGGCCGCGAAGTGCCTGACGACGAATACCAGACCAAGGACTTCGAGCGTGTCGTGGCATTGCGCTCGCGCACCCAGGCGATTGCCCGGCACCTCTCCGATTTCCTCAAAGGCACGGACCGTTTCGCCAAGACCATTGTGTTCTGTGTTGATCAGGAGCACGCGGCCGAAATGCGCCAGGAGTTGGTGAACCTGAACAGCGATCTGGTCAAGCAGTACCCTGACTATGTTTGCCGGGTGACCGCCGATGAGGGCGTCATCGGCCTGACCCATCTGGCGCATTTCCAGGACGTGGACAAACCCACGCCTGTGATCCTCACCACGTCGCAACTGCTCACCACGGGCGTGGACGCCGAGATGGTGAAAAACGTGGTGCTGGCACGGGTGGTGGGTTCGCGCTCCGAGTTCAAGCAGATCATCGGGCGGGGAACGCGCCTGAAGGTCGACTACGGCAAGGAATACTTCAACATCATCGACTTCACCGGCACGGCCACGCGTCACTTCGCCGATCCCGATTTCGATGGCGATCCGGTAGGCATCGAGGAAGTCACCGTCGATGAGGCCGGTGAAACGGTGAATACGGTCGTGGAAGCACCACCCGGCATTTCCGAACCGGAGGCGCCGTACCTGGAAGAGACCGCCGAAGGCATCGGCGAAATCCTGACCGAAGCAGCCGACGAGCCCCGCAAGTTTTATGTCGACGGCGGCGAAGTCGAGGTGATAGGCCATCTCGTTTACGACCTCGACAGCGACGGCAAGAAGCTGCAGATCGTGCGTTACACCGAGTACTCCGGCCGCGCCGTGCGTTCGATGTACCCCAACCGCGCAGAGCTGCAATCCGCCTGGGCCGATCCCGATACACGCACCGAAGTGCTGCGGGAATTGACCGAGCGCGGCGTCAGTTTCGAAGGACTCGCCGCGAGCGCGGATCAGCCTGATGCCGACCCCTTCGATCTGCTTTGCCACCTCGCCTGGAACGCCCCCTTGCTGACCCGCCGCGAGCGGGCCGAGCGCGCGCGTAAAGCCACGCAAGACCTGTTCGGGCAATACGGCGAGACGGCCCGCGAAGTGCTGTCGCTGCTGCTGGACAAGTACATTGAGCGCGGCATCATCCAGTTCAGCGCCTTGTCGGACCTGATGAAAGTCCAGCCGTTCGACCGTTACGGAACCCCTTCTGAAATCGCGACCCGCCACTTCGGCGGCGTGCGCGGTCTTAAGGACGCTGTCTCACGACTGCAGACAGCGATCTACCAACAATGAGTGCTTGCTGAATGCCCCCGTCATCTTCTGCCAAGACTGCCACCAAAGCGAAAACACCCCGCAAAGCCAAGGCGCCGCTCACCACCCGCGACAACCTGTCGGCCCTCATAGGCAGCGCCCGGCAGGTTCTGCGCAAGGACAAGGGGCTCAACGGCGACGTGGATCGCCTGCCCCTGCTCACCTGGGTGATGTTCCTCAAGTTCCTGGACGACCTTGAAATCGTTCACGAAGAAGAGGCCGAACTCGACGGCAAGCGTTATCAGCCCATCGTCGAAGCGCCGTACCGCTGGCGCGATTGGGCGGCGCGAGAAGACGGCATCAACGGTGAAGAGCTGCTGGCCTTCATCGGGCAGGAAGCCGCCTTCCGTGCCGATGGCACGAAAGGCAAGGGGCTGTTCGCCTATTTGCGAGGCCTGGCAGGCGAGGGCGAGAAAGGCAGCCAGCGCGAGGTGGTGGCCAACGTCTTCAAGGGCGTGCAGAACCGCATGGTCAGTGGCTACTTGCTGCGCGACATCGTCAACAAGATCAACGGCATTCACTTCAGCAGCAGCGAAGAGGTCCACACGCTTTCGCACCTTTACGAATCCATGCTTCGTGAAATGCGCGACGCGGCCGGCGATTCGGGCGAGTTTTATACCCCGCGACCGGTCGTCCGCTTCATGGTGCAGGCCATGGACCCCAAGCTTGGTGAAACCCTGCTCGACCCGGCCTGCGGCACGGGCGGCTTCCTGGTCGAGGCCTACGACCACATGGCCGAACAAGTCAAAACGCCGGAGCATCGGCACCAGTTGCAACGGGCCACGCTGTTCGGCCAGGAAGCCAAGCCGCTGCCCTACATGCTGGTGCAGATGAACCTGCTGCTGCACGGCCTGGAGGCGCCGCAGATCGCCTATGGCAACACGCTGGAGCGCCGCATCACCGAGATCGGCCACAGCGAGCGGGTGGACGTCATCCTCACCAATCCGCCCTTTGGCGGCGAGGAAGAGGCGGGAATCAAGGCCAACTTTCCGGCCAATATGCAGACGGCGGAAACCGCGCTGCTGTTCCTGCAGTTCATCATGCGCAAGCTGCGCGTGGCCGGGTTCGGCGCGGAGCGCGGTGGCCGCGCTGCCGTGGTCGTACCCAACGGCATGCTGTTCGGCGATGGCGTGTGCGCCGTCATCAAGGAAGAGCTGCTCAAGGAATTCAAGCTCCACACCATCGTGCGCCTGCCGCAAGGTGTGTTTGCGCCCTACACGGACATTCCGGCCAACCTGCTGTTCTTCGAGCGTGGTGGGCCGACCGAAACCATCTGGTACTACGAGCTGCCGTTGCCCCAGGGGCGCAAGAAGTACAGCAAGACGGCGCCCTTGCAGTTCGAGGAGCTTGCACCGGCGCTGGCCTGGTGGGGCCAGCGCGAGGAAGGCCCACAAGCCTGGCGGCTGGACTTTGCCGCCAGGCGGGCAAGCGCCGTGGCCGCTGCCGAGCCGCCTTGGCAACGCGCCGAGGCCGAACGCGCCGCCGCGCTGGCGCTGGGCAAGCCGATTCGCGAGCTGGAACAGGACATTGCTGCGGCCGGCAACGGCAAGAAGGCCGTGCTGCAAGAGCGGCTGCGCGCGCTGAAAACCCGGCAACAGGCCCACGAGGTCGCGGCGAAGTCGGCGCAAGCCGAAGGCGATGCGGTGTACTGGCCGATCTACAACCTGGACTTGAAGAACCCGCACGCCAAGGCCGGCTTGGAACACGCCGACCCCAAGGAGCTGATTGCCAGCATGCGCAGCCATGAGCTTGAGGTGATGCGCCTGCTCGGGGAGATCGAGGCACTGGTCAGCGAGGTGGAGTCGTGACGACATCTCCCGAGGTGCCCGCGGCCTACGGCGACATCCATACCGGCATCGTCGAGCTGTTGGAAGCCGCGCGCCACGCCGCGGCCCGCAGCGTCAACGCACTGATGACCGCCAGCTATTGGGAAATTGGGCGGCGCGTCGTCGAGTTCGAACAGGGTGGCGCGGAACGTGCCAGCTACGGCGAGGCCTTGCTCCGGCGACTTGCCTTGGACCTGACGCAGCGGTTCGGGCGGGGCTTCAGCCGTCAAAACCTCCAGCAGATGCGGGCGTTTTACCTCGCATGGCCGGCAGAGGCAATTAGCCAGACAGCGTCTGGCAAATCTTCCGCCGAGCCAATTTTGCAGACGCTGCCTGCGATTTCTGAGAGGCGATCCCTCGACCTTCCCGCGCTCGCGGCCCGTTTCCCGCTGCCCTGGTCAGCCTACGTCCGCCTGCTCTCGGTCAAGAGCCCGGCTGCCCGCAGCTTCTACGAAACCGAAGCCCTGCGCAACGGCTGGTCGGTTCGCCAGCTCGACCGGCAGGTCAACAGCCAGTTCTACGAGCGTATCGCCCTGTCCAAGAACAAGGTGGCGATGCTGGCCAAGGCCGAACACGCCGAGCCCGGCGATGCCATCACGCCAGAGGAAGCCATCAAGGACCCCTTTGTCCTTGAGTTTCTCAACCTGAAGGACCAATACTCCGAGTCCGACCTGGAAGACGCGCTGATCCAGCACCTGGCCGATTTTCTGCTGGAGCTGGGCGACGACTTCGCCTTCGTCGGCCGCCAGCGCCGCCTGCGGCTGGACGACACCTGGTTTCGCATCGACCTGCTGTTCTTCCACCGACGCCTGAAATGCCTGGTGGTCATCGACCTCAAGGTCGGCAAGTTCAGCCACGCCGACGCCGGGCAGATGCACCTGTACCTGAACTACGCCCGCGAACACTGGATGAAGCCGGGCGAGAACCCGCCGGTGGGCTTGATCCTCTGCGCTGCCAAGGGCGCGGCGGAGGCGCACTATGCGTTGGAGGGGCTGGCCAACAAGGTGCTGGCGGCGGAATACCAGACTGTGCTGCCGGATGAGAAGGTGCTGGCGAACGAGCTGGCGCGATCGCGGCAGGAACTGGAGGGGCGGCGATTGGCGGGGGCCCAACCAGAGGGCGATGCATGAGCTCCGGCATGAACGTAAGACTGGGCCAGAAAGGCGGCACTCAATATTTGCCCTTGAGCGCAGTTGCCCCATTGGTGCGGCGCGAGATTGCCATCGACTCAAACGCGACTTACACCGAGCTGGGTGTTCGTAGCTTCAACAAGGGCACGTTTCATCGGCGCACGGTGACCGGCGCAGAGTTCACTTGGCAAGGGCTCTATCGCATCAATAAGGATGATCTGGTCTTCAGCAACATCATGGCCTGGGAAGGCGCCGTGGCCATGGCCAAGCCAGAGGACGATGGCTGTATCGGCAACCACCGCATGTTGACTTGTGCATGTGACCGAACCCGAGTCGCTCCGGCTTATCTCGCTCACTACTTCACGACGTCGGAAGGCATGGCCAAGTTGGTCGCCGCGTCTACGGGGACCGTGGCGCGCAACCGTACCTTGACTGCCACGGCGCTCGGCAAGATTGAAGTGCCCGTGCCGGCGTTGGAAATTCAAGAACGGATCGTTGAGCATATGCAGGTGCTGGCCGGGAAGGCACTCAATATCAACGATCACCTCGGTGCCGTCGAGGCGGATGCCGAGCGCCTGCTTGCCGTGCGTTTTCGGGACGCGATCAGTGACGCGCCACTTCGGACGATGGCAACGGTGGCGCCGCTGGTGCGGCGCGAAGAGGAGATCGACCTTGAAGGCAGCTACCTCGAACTGGGTGTCCGGTCGTTTGGCAAAGGCACCTTCCACAAGCCACCCCTTGCTGGTGCTGAAGTTGGTACAAAGCGCCTGTTCCGTATCGAGGCAGGCGACCTCCTGTTTTCAAACGTATTCGCTTGGGAAGGCGCGATTGCCATCGCCCGACAAGTCGATGCCGGGCGATTTGGGTCGCATCGTTTCATGTCTTGTGTGGCCGACGAGAGCATCACCAGCGCCGAGTTTCTCCGCTACTTCTTCTTGACCAACGTCGGACTGGCGAAGATTAGCGAGGCGTCACCCGGCGGTGCTGGGCGGAATCGGACTCTCGGCTTGGAAAAGCTGATGGCTATCGAAGTACCTCTACCGTCACTGGACGTTCAGCGCACCTTCAATGCCCTGCAGGCCAGGATCGCCGAACTCAAAGCAAAACACGCCGCCATCCGCGAAGCCAATCAGGCGCTGGTGCCATCAACCCTTGAACGGGTGTTCGCGGCGAGCGCATAGCGATGCAATTCATCAGGAACGGCCCCGATGTTCCGGAGCAGTTGCTACAGGCTCACGAAGACGGGCGTGTGGTTTTCTTCTGCGGTGCAGGCATCTCGTATCCGGCTGGTTTGCCCGGCTTTCGCGGCTTGGTGGACCAGATATATGCCGATTTGGGCACCACCCGAACAGTCATCGAAGATCAGGCGTACCAGAAAGAGCAGTACGACGCGACCCTCGACCTGTTGGAACGACGCTTTCCAGGTCAACGGGCAGCGGTAAGGGCTGCGCTGGCGAAGATACTTAAACCCAAATTGCGCCGAAAGGGCGCGACCGCCACCCACGCCGCGTTACTACAACTTGCTCGCGACCGCGGCAACAACGTCCGGCTCGTCACTACCAATTTCGACCGAATTTTCCAGCGACTATTGGGGCGGATTAAGCCCGCCGTACCGAGCTACCCAGCTCCTTTGATGCCGATCCCGAAGAACAGCCGCTGGAACGGCGTGGTCTACCTGCATGGTTTGTTGCCCGAGACCCCGGAGGAGAGCGAACTCAATCGGCTTGTGCTGTCCAGCGGAGATTTTGGGCTAGCTTACTTGACAGAACGCTGGGCGGCGCGCTTCGTCAGCGAGTTGTTCCGTAACTATATCGTCTGCTTCGTCGGGTACAGCATCAACGATCCAGTGTTGCGCTACATGATGGACGCATTGGCTGCCGACCGAATGCTCGGTGAGTCAACGCCGCAGGCTTATGCGTTTGGCAGTTACCTCACGGGCGGGGAAAATCAGGCGCTTATCGAGTGGCAAGCAAAGGGCGTATCACCTGTACTGTATGAGGTGGCACCGGGCACGCATGATCACTCCGGGCTTCATCAGACGCTGAAGGAATGGGCCGACACTCACCGGGACGGCGTACTCGGCAAAGAACGTATCGTGGTCGAGTACGCGATGTCGAAGCCGATGGCCAGTACCCGTCAGGACGATTTCGTCGGACGGATGCTCTGGGCGTTGAGCGACAAGCGTGCGCTGCCTGCGAAGCGTTTTGCAGAACACGATCCATTGCCGCCGTTGGAGTGGCTCGAACCTCTAGCCGAACCCCGGTTCAAGCACGGCGATCTGGCGCGCTTCGGCGTCATGCCGGACGCAAAGGAGGATGACAAGCTGGCTTTCAGTCTGGTGCAGCGCCCCGCGCCGTACAGCCGCGCGCCGTTGATGGCGCTGGTCAGCGGGGGACATACCGGCAGCGAATGGGACGACGTGATGAACGAGATAGCCCGCTGGCTCTCGCGGCACATTCATGACCCCAAACTTGTGTTGTGGGTGGCCAAGTCCGGGGGGCGACTGCATCACCGGTTTGAATGGTGGATCAAGCACGCACTTGAGAAGAGTCCGCCGCCACCGATGATGCAGACGCTATGGCGTGTGGTGCTCTCTGGACGGGTGAAGTCTCACTACGGGCGATTCGATCTCTACGACTGGCGCGAGCAGTTCAAGCGTGACGGACTAACGCCAACGCTGCGCTTGCAACTGCGCGACATTCTCAGTCCGCGCGTGCAGTTGCGCGAGCCCTTTCACGGCTGGGACGGTGCGGAAGATGGTGAACCGAAGGAGCCCAACCGGATCAGTGACATAGTGGATTGGGAGATTGTGCTTGGTACAGATCATGTGCACTCGGCGCTGCGAGATGTCCCGGACAGTCCACGGTGGCGGCAAGTATTGCTAGACCTGCTTTCTGACGCCACCAACTTGCTTCGTGACACGCTGGACCTGATGCGCGAACTGGGCGAAGTCGACGATCTACACGATCTGTCTTATCTGCGGCAACCTTCCATTGGCGAGCATCCGCAGAACAAGGCCTTTCGGGACTGGACCGCATTGATCGAGTTGACGCGTGAAGCTTGGCTGGAAACGGCAAAACACTCTCCCGACCGCGCGCGCGTGGAGGCAGAACGTTGGTTGAGCATTCCCTATCCGTTGTTTCGGCGCTTGGCGTTCTTTGCTGCTGCGCATTCTGACCTGATTGGGATCGACCGGAGTCTTGGCTGGTTGCTATCCGACAGCGGCTGGTGGCTTTGGTCGGTGGAAACCGAACGCGAAGCATTGCGTTTGTTGGTTGCACTTGCGCCGAAATTGGATGCTCAGGGTCTCGCGGCCTTGCAGCAAGCGATTCTGCAGGGCCCCCCTCGTTCGATGTTCAGAGACGATATCGTGCCCGAGCGCTTCCAACAAACGGGCGACCGTGAGATATGGTTGCGGCTCGCCAAAGCAAACGCGGCGGGCGCGAAGCTCAGCTTAGAGGCTGAGGCTCACCTTCAGACGTTGACGCAGCGACATCCGTATCTGAAGCTGGCGACTGACGAGCGCGATGAGTTCCCGGTCTGGATGGGCGATGGCGACGAATGGCGCAAGTATGTGGTCGCGCCCAAGCGGCGCCGCGACCTAGTGGAATGGCTCAGGCAGCCAGCGACACCGGACCATTGGCAGGAAGACGACTGGCGGCAGCGATGCCGCGACGATTTTCCAACCACGGCTTGCGCCTTGGTGGCGCTATCTCGGGCAGGGGAGTGGCCCACTTCAAGATGGCACGAGGCCTTGCAGGCTTGGGCCGAGGACAAGCTCCTGAATCGGTCATGGCGCTGCATGGGCACCGTGCTGAATGGAGCGCCCGATGACATGCTCAAGGAACTTGCGCATCCGCTCGGCTGGTGGCTGCGATCGATCGCCAAGACGTTTCAGGGGCGCGAGCCCGTTTTTTTCAATCTCATCTGGCGCCTACTGGCACTTGAACACGTCGATGGCGTTGAGGCTAGCGATGATCCTGTTTCACGGGCCATCAATCATCCCGTCGGTCACGTGACTGAGGCCGCTCTGCGTTGGTGGTATCGACACTCGCTCGAGGATGGACAAGGTTTGCCAAATGAGGTCAAGCCACTGTTCACCGAACTTTGCAATACGCAGATCGTCGGCTTCAGGCACGGTCGAGTCGTGCTGGCCGCTCATGTGATCCAGCTATTTCGTGTCGCCCCGGATTGGGCAGCGCAGTATTTGTTGCCGCTTTTCGATTGGGAGCGAGTGAGTGAAGAAGCTCGGGCAGCTTGGGAAGGTTTTCTTGGTTCACCGCGCTTATATCGACCGCTCATGGAGGCGATCAAGCAGCCATTCCTGGGAACAGCGGACCACTACGCACAGCTGGGCAAGCACGACGAACAGTATGCTGCCTTGTTGACGTTTGCAGCCCTGGAACCCAGCGACAGCTTTTCCAAGGCAGAACTTGCAGGTGCAACACGATCACTCCCGGCCGATGGTCTGAGCAGCGCAGCGCAAGCACTCGTTCGAGCCCTGGAGGGTGCTGGCGAGCAACGCGCCGAATATTGGCAACATCGTGTACTGCCGTATCTCAAATCGATCTGGCCACAGTCGCGCGACGTCATCACACCTACGATCTCACGAAGCCTTGCCCAGCTTTGTGTGGCGGCGACAGATGCATTCCCAGAGGCGCTGGATGAATTGAGGCACTGGTTGCAACCTCTTGAGTTTCCGGGTGACATCGTGCAACCGCTTCATGAAGCGAAACTTGCTGAAAGGTTTCCCGAGGCGGCGTTGACGCTGTTGGACATCGTGATTAGTGACAGCGCGCAGTGGCCCCCCAGCCACCTGACCGATTGCCTCCGGGCGATCGGAGTCGCCGCTCCGGCACTTAGAGTCGACGTTCGATTCCAACGGCTTTCGGAGTACCTTCGACGGCACGGGAAAGCGCCTTAGATGAAGTCCAAGGGGCTGCCTACGGAGATGCACGAGCCTGGGTCATTCGTAGAGCTCAAGGCTGAGAAGGCGCGACTTGTCGCGCTGCTTGAGGCGCACGGTATCGACTGGCGCGTGCCTCCGGCACCAAGGTCGCAGCCTTCTCCAGTATCCGAACCATCAAACTTGAATACAGCCGCAAAGGTCGCCCTCTTTCGCCGCCTCTTCCGCGGCCGCACTGACGTCTACCCCATCCGCTGGGAAAGCAAAACCAGTGGCAAGACAGGCTACGCCCCTGCCTGCGCCAACGAGTGGCGCGCCGGTGTCTGCGAAAAGCCGCGCATCAAGTGTTCGGACTGCGGCAACCGCCTGTTGATCCCGCTTTCTGATTCGGTGATCTATGACCACCTCGCCGGCAAACACGTGGTGGGTGTCTATCCGCTGCTGTCCGAGGACACCTGCAATTTCCTCGCAGTCGACTTCGACGAAGCAGAATGGAAAGAGGACGCCATGGCGTTCGCCAAGTCGTTTCACGAACTGGGTGTGCCCGCCGCTCTGGAAATTTCCCGGTCGGGCAACGGCGCGCACGCCTGGGTGTTCTTCGCCGGCAGCGTGTCCGCCCGTGACGCCCGTCGCCTGGGCACCGCCATCATCAGCCACACCTGCGCCCGTACCCGGCAACTGAAGCTGACCTCCTACGACCGGTTGTTTCCCAGCCAGGACACGATGCCAAAAGGGGGCTTCGGCAATCTTATCGCGTTGCCCCTGCAGAAGCAGCCCCGCGAAAACGGCTGCAGCGTGTTCGTGGACGGGGCCTTGCGCCCGTATCCCGACCAGTGGGCTTTCCTGCAGTCGATCGAGCCGATGGCGCCACACGACATCGAGCCCACAATCCTGCGCGCTGCCGGCCCAGGACACCCGCTGGACGTGAGCTTCATCGACGATGAGGATCACAAGGAACCGTGGAAGCGATCTGCACCTGTAGCCAGGAGGCTCGCCGGACCCATGCCGCAATCGCTTTCGGTAACGCTCGCCAATCTCGTCTACTTCGAAAAGGCGCAGCTGCCGCAATCGCTGGCCAATCGCCTGATCCGCCTCGCCGCTTTTCAGAATCCCGAGTTCTACAAGGCGCAGGCCATGCGCTTCTCGGTGTGGGACACGCCTCGCGTGATCGGTTGCGCCGAGAACTACCCGAACCATATCGCGCTTCCGCGCGGCTGTCTGGACGCTGCGAAGGCCCTGCTGCGGGACAACGGCATCCGCTGCGATCTGCTCGATGAGCGATTCGATGGCGAGGCGCTCGACGTGGCTTTTGCAGGAACTCTGCGGCTCGATCAGGAAGCGGCCGTGGCCGCGATGTTGCATCACGACGCCGGGGTGTTGTGCGCGCCGACCGCCTTTGGCAAGACCGTGGCCGCCGCTGCGATGATCGCCCGTCGTGGCGTCAACACGCTCGTGCTGGTGCATCGCACGGAGTTGCAAAAGCAATGGCAGGAGCGTCTGCGATCCTTTCTTGGCGCCGATAAGGGTGTGGTCGGCACCGTTGGCGGCGGCAAGGCCAAGCCGACCGGCAAGATCGACATTGCGGTGATGCAGTCGCTGTCGCGCCAGGGCGAAATCAACCCCTTGGTCGAAAACTATGGTCACGTCATCATTGATGAGTGTCACCACATTGGGGCAGCGTCGTTCGATGCGATCCTGAAGCGGGTCAAGGCCAAATACGTGCTCGGCCTCACCGCCACGCCGATCCGGCGTGATGGTCAACAGCCGATCATCTTCATGCAGTGCGGGCCGATCAGGCACACGGCTGCCAAGCCGGCGAGTGCGCCGCACGATTTGGAGGTCGTTCCGCACTCACTGCACAAGCGAATCGACCTGGCGCAGGAGGCGGGAATTCAGGACGTGTTTCGCCACCTTGCCAATGATCCGGCACGCACCGAGGCGATTGCGGCGGAAATTAAGAATGCCTTCGACCACGGTCGCAAAGTTCTGGTACTGACCGAGCGCACTGAGCATCTGCATGCCATCTTGGCCGCTTTGGACGGGAGGCTTGCGTCGCCCTTTGTTTTGCACGGCCGGATGTCGAAGAAGCAGCGCGCCGGGTTGATCGGGGAACTCGAAGCGCTGCCGCCGGACGCGCCTCGCGTACTACTTGCCACCGGCAAGTTGGTAGGCGAAGGCTTCGACCATCCCCCGCTCGATACCTTGGTGCTGGCCATGCCGATATCGTGGAAGGGCACGCTGCAGCAGTACGCAGGCCGGTTGCACCGCGAGCACGCGACCAAGACCGACGTGCGGATCATCGACTTCATCGACACAGGCCACCCGGCCCTGCTGCGAATGTGGACAAAGCGCCAGAGCGGTTACAAGGCAATGGGCTATCGGATGGGAGAGGACAGAACATCCTGAGCAAGATACTGGCGCACTGAGTCGGCTGTCATCCCGGCCCCGGATCAAGTCGGGGGTTGCAGTTCACCCGGCATCCGTGTGGGCGCGCAAAGGTGGGATGCCGCATCAAGTCCAGGATCAAGTCCGGCATGAGTGCCTGGGTCGCCCGCATTTGGGACAATACGTCCCATGACCCAGCAAATCACGATCACCCGCCCCGACGACTGGCACCTGCACCTGCGCGACGGCGAGGCGCTGAAGGCGGTGGCACCGCACTCCGCCGCCCAGTTCGGCCGCGCGATCATCATGCCCAACCTGAAGCCGCCGGTTACCACCGCGGCGCAGGCGGCGGCGTACCGCGAGCGCATCCTGGCGGCCGTGCCGGAAGGCACAGGCTTCCAGCCGCTGATGACGCTGTACCTCACCGACAACTTGCCGCCTGACGAAATCAAGCGGGCCAAGGACTTCGGCGTCGTCGCCGTCAAGCTCTACCCGGCTGGCGCCACCACCAACAGCGACGCCGGCGTCACCGACTTGCGCAAGACCTACAAGACGCTCGAAGCTATGCAGCGCGAAGGCATGCCGCTGCTGGTGCACGGCGAAGTGACGTCGCCCGACGTCGACCTGTTCGACCGTGAAGCGGTGTTCATCGACACGCAGCTCATCCCGCTTCGGCGCGACCTGCCGGAGCTGAAAGTGGTGGTCGAGCACATCACCACGCGTGAAGCTGCGCAGTATGTGCAAAGCGCGGACCGATTCGTCGGCGCGACCGTCACGGCGCATCACCTCTTGTACAACCGCAACGCGATCTTCCTGGGTGGCATCCGCCCGCATTACTACTGCCTGCCGGTGCTCAAGCGCGAGAGCCATCGCCTGGCGTTGGTGGAGGCGGCCGTCAGCGGCAGCGCGAAGTTCTTCCTGGGCACCGACAGCGCGCCGCACGCCGCTCACCTGAAGGAACACGCCACCGGTTGCGCCGGCTGCTACACCGCGCACGCCGCGATGGAGTTGTACGCGGAAGCCTTCGACAACGCCGGTGCGCTGGACAAGCTGGAGGGTTTTGCCAGCTTCCACGGCGCGGACTTCTACGGCCTGCCACGCAACACAGGCACCATCACGCTGCGACGCGAAACCTGGACCACGCCCGACAGTTATGCCTTCGGCGAGGCGCAGCTCAAGCCCTTGCGCGCCAACGAGGCGCTGACCTGGAAGCTGGTATGACAAGCTCGCGCAAGGTCATGCTGCTGATCGATGCGGACAATGTGTCCGCTGACGTGATCGAGCAAGCGACCCAGCGCACCCTGGCCGAATACGGTGCCATCCACGTGCGCCGCGCCTATTGCAACGCCGAGATGGCGGTGAAGCATCAGTTGCTGTTCAAGCGGCTGTCGGTGCGGCCAATGGTCAATCTCTCGGCTGGCAAAAACAGCACCGACATCGCGTTGGCGGTGGACGCACTGGACCTGGTACTGGCCGAGCGGCCGGATGTCGTCGTGCTCGTGTCGTCCGATTCCGATTTCGCGCCGCTGGTGATCCGCCTGCGCGAAAAGGGCTGCCGGGTCTGCGGCATCGGGCAGCAGGGCAAGACGGGGGAAGAAACGACGACGGTGTACGACGAGTTCACCGACTTGCAGCATCACGCGGCACGCGCCCCCGCTGCCAAGAGGCCCGTCGCGAAGCGCGCGGCGCGGCCGGCCAAAGCGGCTCCGGTGCCGGTGCCATTACCCGATGGCGTTCTGCGCATCCTCGAAGCCCTCCCGGAACTGCGCGGCGGGGAGCGGATGGAACTGAACCAGGCAGCCGAAGCCCTGCGCGCGGCCCAGTTGCTGAGCCGCAGCGGCAGTTCGCTCAAGCTGTTCAAGAAGAGTCCCGATTTCTTCGCACTGACGCCCGAGGGCCATCCGAGCAAGGTTCAATACATCGGCTCACGCGCCAGGTGACGATGGCGCGGTGGCAAGACCGGCTCACCGCGCTGCACGACGGCGAGCCCTGGTTCGAGCCTTGGCGCGACGCCGGGGAGCGGGTTGCGGGTTCGATGGCAGCCGGCGCACCATTGCACGAGGCGCTCAACGAGCAGGGCGCAGGCGAGCCCCGCTTCGTGTCGCCGGATCACCTGCCGGCAGGCATGGCGTACGAACAGTACGTCTTCGACACCGGCCGCTGCCCGACCCGCGACAACCTGCACGACTTCTTCAACGGCCTGGTCTGGCTGGAGTTGCCGCGCGCCAAGCGCCAGCTCAATCGGGTGCAGGCAGCGCAAATCGCAGCCCATGGCGTTTCGACGCGGCGGGGGCCGGTGCGCGACGCCGCCACGCTGTTCGACGAGAACGGCGCCGTGCTCAGCGCGCCCGAGCCGCTCTGGCAGGCCCTCGGGGCGCGCGACTGGCAGCGCCTGTTCGTCGACCTGCGGCCCCTGTGGCGCGAGGCCTGCCTGCTCGTGGTCGGGCACGCCCTGCTGGAAAAGCTGGTCGAACCGCGAAAGAACCTCACGGCGCATGTGTGGAACGTTCCGGGCCCCAGCGGGTCCACCGTCCAGGTGGACGAGTGGTTGGAAGGCCAGCTCACGCCCGAGCGGCTGGCGGCCAAACCCTTCCTGCCCCTGCCGGTGCTGGGCGTGCCGGGCTGGTGCGCCGAAAACGCCGCTTTTTCCTTCTATGATGACCCTCTCGTATTTCGGCCGCCCCCTTGATTTGGGAACCGCGATCCTCATCTTTTGCGCGGAGTGAACCTTCTCATCACTCTTCGATCGGAGAAACATGAAACGCATCGTCCTGTTCGTCCTGACCAACCTCGCCGTCGTGGTGGTGTTGGGCGTCGTCGCCAGCCTGCTGGGCGTCAACCGCTATCTCACGGCCAATGGGCTCAACCTGGGCGCGCTGCTTGGCTTCGCCCTCATCATGGGCTTTGGCGGCGCGATCATCTCTCTGCTGATCTCCAAGCCGGTCGCCAAGTGGAGCGCCGGGGTCCAGGTCATCGAGCAGCCGCGCAACGCCGACGAGGCCTGGATCGTCGATACCGTCCGCAAATTCGCCGACAAGGCGGGCATCGGCATGCCCGAGGTCGGCATCTTCGAGGGCGAGCCCAACGCTTTCGCCACCGGCGCTTTCAAGAACAGCGCCCTGGTCGCCGTTTCCACCGGCCTGCTGCAAGGCATGACGCGTGAGGAAGTGGAGGCCGTGATCGGCCATGAAGTGGCCCACATCGCCAACGGCGACATGGTGACCATGACGCTGATCCAGGGCGTGATGAACACCTTCGTGGTGTTCCTGTCGCGCGTCGTGGGCTACGCCGTGGACAGCTTCCTGTCCCGCGGCAGCGACCGCTCGGGCCCCGGCATCGGCTACTGGATCACCACCATCGTGCTGGACATCCTGTTCGGTTTCGTCGCGGCGATCATCGTGGCCTGGTTCTCGCGCCAGCGCGAGTTTCGCGCCGACGCCGGTGCCGCCAAACTCGTGGGCCGCAAGCAGCCGATGATCAACGCCCTGGCACGCCTGGGCGGCATGGTGCCCGGCGAACTGCCCAAGAGCATCCAGGCTTTCGGCATCACTTCGGGCGTGGGCAAGCTGTTCTCGACCCATCCGCCGATCGAAGAGCGCATCGCGGCGCTGCAGGCGGCGCAGGGCTGAGGTATTACTCCCTCCCCCTCCGGGGGAGGGCAGGGGGGGGGGGCAGGCACGCGCACTGCTTGCCCCCACCCTAACCCTCTCCCATAGCGAGAGGGAACGGAGAGGGAACAAGAGACTTCGCCACGGCCTCGCCCACCCGGATGCCGTCGACACCCGCCGACAGGATCCCGCCCGCATAGCTCGCGCCTTCACCGGCCGGGTAAAGGCCGCGAACGTTCAGGCTCTGGTAGTCCTCGCCACGCGTGATCTTCACCGGCGATGAAGTCCGCGTCTCGACCCCGGTCAGCACCGCGTCCGGCATGTCGAAGCCCTTGATTTTTCGCCCGAAGGCGGGGAGGGCCTCGCGCAGGGCCTCGATGGCGTAAGCGGGCAGGGCGGCATGCAGATCGCCCAGCTTCACACCCGGCTTGTACGAAGGCTCGACGCCGCCGAGTTGCGTGGACTGCTTTCCGGCGATGAAGTCACCAACCAGCTGCCCTGGCGCTTCATAGTTTTCGCCGCCCAGCACGAACGCGTTCGACTCGAGCTGGCGCTGCAGCGCGACGCCCGCCAGCGGTCCGCCGGGATAGTCCGACGGATCGATGCCCACGACCATGCCCGCATTGGCGTTGCGCTCGTTGCGCGAGTACTGGCTCATGCCGTTGGTGACGACCCGGTTGGGCTCCGACGTTGCCGCCACCACGGTGCCGCCCGGGCACATGCAGAAGCTGTAAACCGAGCGGCCATTGCTCGCGTGGTGCACCAGCTTGTAGTCGGCGGCGCCCAGCAGCGGGTGGCCTGCGTGGCGGCCCCAACGCGCGCGGTCGATCACGCCTTGCGGATGCTCGATGCGAAAACCGATGGAGAACGGCTTGGCTTCCATGAACACGCCGCGCTGATGCAGTATCTCGAACGTGTCGCGCGAACTATGGCCCAGCGCCAGCACCACGTGGTCCGCACGCAGTTCGCTGCTCTCGCCGGTGGCTTGGTTCAGCACGGTGAGGCCGCGCAATTGCTTGCTGTACGGCTCGCCCTCGATGAGGAAGTCGGTCACGCGCTGCTCGAAACGGATCTCGCCGCCCATGGCGATGATCTGCTCGCGCATGTTCTCCACCACCTTCACCAGCTTGAATGTGCCGATGTGCGGATGCGCCACGTACAGGATTTCGTCGGGCGCCCCGGCCTTCACGAACTCCTGCATCACCTTGCGGCCGAGGTGGCGCGGGTCCTTGATCTGGCTGTAGAGTTTGCCGTCGGAAAAGGTGCCCGCGCCGCCTTCGCCGAACTGCACGTTGCTCTCGGGATGCAGCACGTGCTTGCGCCACAGGCCCCAGGTGTCCTTGGTGCGCTCCCGCACTTTCTTGCCGCGCTCCAGCACGATGGGGCGCAGGCCCATCTGCGCCAGCACCAGTGCTGCAAAGATGCCGCAGGGGCCGAAGCCGACGACGATGGGGCGATTCGGCAGAGCCTGGCTGACTTGGACCGGCGGATGCCACACCATGTCGGGTGTTGGCGCGATGTGTGGCCGGCCTGCAAGCCTGGCAAGAACGGCGGATTCCTTTGCAGGATCGGCCAATGTGACATCGACGATGTACACAGCCGAAAGGTCCACCTTGCGCGCGTCGAAACTGCGCTTGAAGACGTCGACTTGCGCGATGTCCGCGGGCGGAACCGAGAGGATGCGGGAGGCCGCCGCGTGCAAGACCGGCTGCGGATTTTCCGCCTCGGCCAGCGTGAGTTTGATTTCGGAGAGTCGGATCATTCGTCGTCCTATGGCCCGTATTCATCGGGCAAATGGGAGAGGGCCGATAATAGCGCCGTGAAGCCCGCCAGACCGCCGCTGGTGCAATCTGGGAAACCAGGCACTGGAGGAACGTCCGGACTGCACAGGGCAGCGTAGGAGGTAATACCTCTCCACCGTGAGGTGAGGATCAGAGCAACAGAGACGAGTCGCACCGGGCAACCGGTGCGGGTGAAACGGGCAATCTCTACGCGCAGCAATACCAAATAGGCCAGCGTTGATGTGGCTCCGCGGAGCTGGCGGGTAGGTAGCACCGAGCCGTGGGGGCGACCCCCGGCCCAGAGGAATGGCGGTCACGTTCGGCCTTCGCAAGAGGGCCAGACGCCACAGAATCCGGCTTATCGGCGGACTTCACACTTTATTTTTCGCGCGCGGGTGCGGCAGGCACTAGCAGCCTTCCACGCGGCCGGCCTTGAGCTGGCGGGCGCGTGCGGCGGTGTCGGGGTGGCTGCTCAGAAGGGTCATCCAGCGGGATTCGGCCTCGGCCGGCTTCTTGGCGCCGCGCTCGGCTTCCATCCCGAGCAGCAGTTCCGCCATCGGCGCGGTGGGCAATTGCGCCTTGCGCATCAGCGCTGCCGCGAAGCAATCGGCTTCACTCTCGTGGCCCCGCTGGTACGCGAGGCCGGTCAGCAGCGAGCCGCCGGTGGACACCAGCACCGACACGTCGCCCAGCGCCAGCCCCAGGCCGACGTTGAGTACGCCTTGCTCCACGAGCATTCGGGTGGTATGCCGGTGCATCACGTGGCCGATCTCGTGCGCGAGCACGCCCACCAGCGCGTCGTCGGAAACGCCCTGCGCCGCTGCGGCTTCGACGATTGCGTCGGTCATGACGATGGTGCCGCCGGGCAGCGCGAGCGCGTTGGCGGGGAAGCCGGAACGGAACGCCAGGGTCAGCTGCGGTGAGTAGGCGGGGTAGCGCCGCATGCCGGGCTCGATCTGGCGGGCCAGGGCGTCGAAGCGCTCGCGCAATTGCGACTGGCGCGCGGGCGGCAGCTTGCTCGGCTTGAACCACAGCTTGTCCAAGTCCACCAGTGCGTCCGCGGTCAAGCTGGTTTCCCAGTCCAGCGGGACCTGGCGCGTGACCTGCGTCGCGGCCCACGGCGTGCCCCAGCGGTAGAACGCGCCGAGCGCCACGACGGCCAGCAGAGAGACGCCGAGCAGGACCGACCAGCGCGTCTGCATGCGTTGCGCCAGGGACGGGCGCTCGCCGGCCGCCGCAAGCGCGGCCTGCCACTGCGGCGCGCCGTCGATTTCCAGGCTGCCGTGGTCACGCAGGTCGACCGTCACCGTGCGCGGCGCGCGGCCGGCACTCCAGGTCTCCGGCCAATCAATCTGGCCAGCTTGCAGTTTCAGCAGTTCACCGGCTGGTTGCGACAGCGGGTGCAGGTGCAGCGCAGGCCCGCGCAGGCCTGCGTGCAGGCTGACCAGCACGTCTTGCGGCCGGCTGCTGCGCCCATCGAACCAGCGGGCACGAATCGGCTCCACGGCGCGTCAGCCCACCAGGTCCAGGCCCACTGCATCGGCCAGCGCGTCGCCGATACCGTCTTGCTGGCCTACCAGCTGGCCGACCAGCTGGTCCAGGCCGCCCTTGACGTGCAGCGTGACGGACTCGGCCTTCATGCGGTATTCGCTGATCATGGCAAACGGCCGGTAGAAGCCCAGCGTGAGGAGCGTGAGCACCATGTTCTTCACCCGCAGCAGCACGAACCGCCGGGTGCGCAGCCTGCACTTGAAGCGGGCGATCTTGCTCACGCCGACGTTGTTCCAGACCAGCTGGAACATGCGTGCCTGGCGGTAGGCGCGAGCCGGCGCCGAGGCGAAGACCAGGCCGATCAGGAAGCCGAACACCGCCGCGATGACGGCCAGCACCGCGCCGAACCCCGCCGACTTGCCGCCGTCAGCGGCGAATATCGAGCCGCCGACCAGCACGGCGGTCACGGCCGCCAGCGCCAGAGCGCCCAGGAGGAACACGCCCAGCGTGGCCAGCCAGATCCGCACGAAGTCCTTGTAGACCGGCTTCCAGCGCCCGGCCTGCGCGCCGATGTAGGCGCGCGAGACCAGCAGGCTCTTGTAGTTGAATTCCAGCCGGATGATGCACAGGAAGGTGGTGACCAGCGCGGCGGGCACCAGCAGCCAAGCCCAGAGCGGGACGGCCGCAAAGAGCAGCGCATCAGGCTGGTCCTCCGGGATGTCACCCAACAGGTAGGTGAACACCGTGCTGACCAGGATCCACACCAGCGCGGTCACGAAGACCGGCCAACTGGCCTTGTACACCTCGCCCCAGCTGGCCGCGAACTGCAGCCGCACGCCGCGCCAGCGCGTCGCGCCGAGGCGAAAGCGCATGGCGCTGGCCCATAGGTAGGGCGCCAGCAAGGCGCCGGCAACCATCAGGATGGAAACGGCGGCGTCCTGCCCGGTTTCGGCGGCCACCTGGAAGGCGATGTAGATAGCCGCCAGCAGCAGAAAGCCAAACACCATCTTGCGTTGCTGCGCAATGAATTCCAGCGGGCTGCCGGCCACCAGCGTGTGGCTGTAGAAATACTGGGCCGTGCGTCGGCGCGCGAACGGCGTGTAAAAGCCCAGGGTGACGATGTTCAGCAGGAGGTTGACGATCCAGACCCGGAAGAATTCACCGCCGGTTCCGAGAAATTCCAGCGCAAAGGGCTCGATGTCGTCGTTGGTGTCGATGCGATAGGCCGAAGGGCCCGCGCGCCGCGCCGCAGCGCCCACGGGGCTGCTGTCTGTTTGCATTTGCACTGCTCGTCCTCCACCTGTGCGGGCCAGTGTAGCAGCGGTGTTGGCCCCTAGAACCGCTCGCCCGCCCGCAGGTAGCGCCACTGGCCTTCGGGCAGCGCCGCCATCGGCACGCGGCCGATGCGGATGCGCTTGAGGGCCGTGAGCCGCAAGCCGACTTGCGCGCACATCCACTCGACGAGCCAGGGCGGGATGCCCTTCAGCGCGAAGCGCAGGCGCGTTTCGTTCTGCCAGCTCACCTTGATCGGTGGCAGCGGCCGGCCTTCGTAGACCAGGCCGTGCGCCAACCGCGCGAGACCGTTGTCCATGATCGTCCCGGTGACCTGCGCGATCAGTTCCTGCTCGATGGACAGTGCGTCCTCGGTCAGCTTGCGGATGATGCGGCCGTCCTGGCTGAACACCGCGAGGCCGCTGGCCTGCGACGGCAAGGGGAGCAGCGGCACGAGGCGCACGAAGTGGCGCTTCACGCTGCGCACACCGGAATCGTCGTCGCTCGCATGCGTTGCCGGGGAGAGCAGCGCCAGGGCCTGTTGATCATTGGCGCCCACGGGCTTGTGCAGCAGCAGCGTCACGGGTTCCAGGTTGGCGGTTGCCGCGCCGGTATCCAACTCCACCCGCTGCTCGTCGGCGACGCGGTGCTGCGGCTCGTGCACCACCAGGCCGTCGACACGCACCCAACCGCCCTCGATGTATTCCTCCGCCTCGCGGCGCGAGCAGGGCACCATCGCGGCGACCCGCTTGGCCAGGCGAATCGGCTCAGCCATCGATGTTGGCCAGGCCGAGCGACTCAATTCGCTGCACGTGCGCCAGCAGCGAGCGCTTGGCCATGGGCCACATGCGCGGCGGCACGTCGTCGTAGGCCAATTCCACCCAATCCTCCAGGCCACCCTGCGGCCGTGCCTGCATGGCGGCGACCACCTTGGCTTCGCGCTGCAGGCGGTGGCCTTTGAGGTGGGCAATCGCTTGCTGCGCAAATCCCAGCACCCAGCCGTGCGCGGGCAGGATGAACTCGATGTCGTAGGTCTTGCACGCTGCGGTCAGCGCGTCGAGCGAATCGAGGTAGGCCGTCATGTCGCCGTCCGGCGGATCGACCACGGTGGTACTGCCGTTGAGGATGTGGTCGCCGGAAAAGAGCAGGCCGTCTTCCTGCAGCACCAGGCACAGGTGATTGGCGGCGTGGCCGGGCGTGTGGACAACCTTCAGCGTGTGGCGAATTCCTGCGCTTTCCACCGCGAGATCTTCGCCGTGGACCAGGGCGCGGTCAGGAACGAACTCGCTGGCGGCACGCGCCGTCGGAGCGGACGGCAGGCCCAGGATCGGCGGCTTCCTCGCACACAGTGCCTGCAGCGGCCGCGCGCCCGGTGAATGGTCGGGATGCGAATGCGTACAGACGATCATGCGGATGTCGCCGCCCGCGGCACGCCAGATCCGCTCGATGTGTTCCGCGTCGTTGGGCCCGGGGTCGATCGCGATGTAGCCCGTGGTCGGGTCGCCGACCAGGTAGCTGTTGGTGCCGGGGCCGGTCATCACGCCGGGATTGGGCGCTGTGAGTCGCGTGACGTTCTTCAGCAGCGGCACGGGCTGGTCGGTGCGCCAGTCGAGGTGATGCACGGCTTGGCCGTCGGGGCTGACCAAGGCCAGCTCGCCGAACGGCATTTCGTGTTCCATGTAACGGGCGTCAGCGCCGTTCAGCAGGCCGGCGCGCGGGCAACTCGTCCACAGGGGCTGTTCGCCGGCGCAGGCTTGCAGCACAGCGTCGACGGACGCGAACTTTGCCAGCCGCTCCAGCGTGCGGATGGTCGGGAAGATCATGAAAAACGTGCCGGCCTTGTGGCGTTCCAGCGCATCGGCGGGCCGCACCCAGACCGGCTCGAATTGCTCGGCCTCATCGGCCACCGGCGTCTGACCCGCCGGCATCCGCGCGACCAGGAAAGGCACGTCGAACCGGCGCGGCAGGTCACGGTCGGTGATCCAGTGCGCCAGCACGAAGACCTGATCAGCCGAAAGGACGAGGCCCCGCTCGCGGCACTGATCGATCAGGGACCGATGGCGGTCCATCGCGGCGACGTCGCTGGCATCGGCGCTGCGGCCATCGCTGTGGCGGGCCAGCAGGATGCCCAGCTCTTCAAAGCTTTCCCGGATGGCGGCGATGGCCTGCGTGAGCCGCAGATCGTCCTGGGTCGGCCGCCGGGCGGCGCTCGCATGCGCCTGCGCGTCCGCCGCATCGATGCCACCACCGGGGAATACATAGGCGCCGGGGGCAAAGCTGGCTGTCGGTGACCGCCGCGTCATGAGAATTTCGATGCCCTGCGGCGTGTCGCGCAGCAGCAGGACGGTAGCGGCAGGACGCGGCTTTGCCGGCTCGCGCTGGGGATGGAGAAGCTGGGAAGGACGCACCATGCGGGAATTACATCATGGTCTTCTCCGACGCGTCATTGCGGGCTCGACCCGCTGCTGCCCGAAGTCTGATCTCATCGAAGCGCTGCACAGCGACCGTGTGCGCGGCCATGGACGCCGGGTGGCCGATGCAGCGAATGTCCCCCGCCGCCCCGATCCCGCCCTGCCTTGTCGGGATGCCGGATAGAGACCCATAAGCGCTAACTTAGAAGTTCACGTGCTCGTCGGCGCTGCAGGACGCGTTTGCGCGGAGGCTCGGCAAGCCGGTAGCGCAGGGCGTGCCACTGACTGATCGCGTGTGCAAGTCTCAGCGTGGG
>NZ_RKMB01000035.1 GCF_003797765.1 Ramlibacter sp. WS9
GGCCTGCGGGCCGGGGCCTTGCCGGGAACCGCGAAGTTTACTCGCGAAAACCCTAGGGCGTCAACTTGTCTTATGTCTTATATAAGATATGATTGCACTTGTTTCAAGCAGCAAATTCCACCCCCTGACCGCACGCTGACGCGATGGCCCAGACGCCCTCCTCTTCCAACGACAACGCCCTGGCACAGCTCGGCGCGCAGGAGCAGGCGACACCGGCGTTCAGCCCCCTGTACCAGCAGATCAAGGTGCTGATCCTGCAAAGCCTGCAGTCGGGCGAGTGGAAGCCCGGCGAGGCCATCCCCAGCGAGATCGACCTGGCCGCGCGCTTTAGGGTGAGCCAAGGCACAGTGCGCAAGGCGATCGACGAGTTGGCGGCAGAAAACCTGGTCGTGCGGCGCCAGGGCAAGGGCACCTTCGTCGCAACGCACTCCGAGCAGCACGTTCAATACCGGTTCCTCAAGCTGATGCCCGATTCGGGCAACCAGGACACCGACGGCCCCGCCCAGCGCTCGGTCCTCGAATGCAAGCGCGTGCGCGCCACCGCGGATATCGCGCGGGCGCTGGCGTTGCGCTCCGGCGACCCGGTGGTGCAGGTGCGGCGAACGCTCTCGTTCGGCGGCGTGCCCACCATCCTGGAAGACCTGTGGCTGCCGGGGAACGCCTTCAAAGGCATCACGGCGGACCAGATGGCCGGCTACCAGGGTCCGACCTACGCGATGTTCGAAGTCGAATTCGGCGTGCGCATGGTCCGTGCAGAAGAAAAAATCCGTGCCGTGGCGGCCGATGCGCAGCAGGCCTTGCTATTGAATGTGGAGCACGCGAGCCCGCTGCTGAGCGTCGAGCGGATCGCCTACACCTATAACGACGTGCCGATGGAACTGCGCCGGGGCCTGTATCGCACGGACACACACCATTACCGCAACGATTTGAGTTGACTTGAAGAAAGGTGAAGGTTCCGTGTCAGCTTGTTGCGTTGCAATAGAATTTTGGGCTGTCTGCCATTTCCGAATTACAAAGCGGTTACCACCGCGAAAGCCTTGCTCATGACCGACCTTGCCAAGAAGCGGCCCGAATTCCGCAACATCAACGCGCTGACGGACCTCCCCTCTTACCGTTTGCCGGCCGCCGGATGGGTTTCCATCCTGCACCGCGTGAGCGGCGTCCTGATGTTCCTTTTGATGCCGTTCATCATCTGGATGTTCGACACCTCGGTCTCGTCCGAACTCTCCTTCGCCAAATTCAGGGCCGCCTTCAACGTCGGCATCGGGTTCGTTCCCGGCTTCTTCATCAAGCTGGTGGTGCTGTCGCTGATCTGGGCCTACCTGCACCATCTGATCGCCGGCGTGCGTCACCTGTGGATGGACGTGAGCCACGCCGCCGTGAGCAAGGAATTCGGCCGCACCTCCGCGCTGGTGACGCTGGGCTTGAGCATCCTGCTCACCCTGGTGCTGGGCGCCAAGCTGTTCGGCCTGTACTGACAACAACAAGGAGCACCAGAAAATGTCCGTGAACTACGGCTCCAAGCGCATCGTCGTTGGCGCGCACTATGGCCTGCGCGACTGGCTCAGCCAGCGCGTGACGGCCGGCCTGATGGCCCTCTTCACCCTGATCGTCCTGGCCCAGGTGATCTTCTCCAAAGGCCCGATCGGCTACGACAAATGGGCCGGCATCTTCGCCGCCCAGTGGATGAAGGTGCTGACGTTCACCGTGATCGTCGCCCTGCTCTGGCACGTGTGGGTGGGCATCCGCGACGTGCTGATGGACTACGTCACCTCCCTCGTGTGGCTGCGCCTCCTGCTGCAGATCTTCACGATCGTCTGGCTCACCGGCTGCGCCGGCTGGGCGATCCAGGTCCTCTGGAGACTGTAAGAGTAAGAACATGAGCTACACCACCAACAACATCACCAAGCGCAAGTTCGACGTCGTCATCGTCGGCGCCGGGGGCTCGGGCATGCGCGCCTCGCTGCAACTCGCGCGCGCCGGCCTGAACGTGGCCGTCCTGTCCAAAGTGTTCCCCACCCGTTCGCACACCGTCGCGGCCCAAGGCGGCATCGGCGCGTCGCTGGGCAATATGTCCGAGGACAACTGGCACTACCACTTCTACGACACCGTCAAGGGCTCCGACTGGCTCGGCGACCAGGACGCGATCGAGTTCATGTGCCGCGAAGCGCCGAAGGTCGTGTACGACCTCGAGCACATGGGCATGCCTTTCGACCGCAACCCCGACGGCACGATCTACCAGCGCCCGTTCGGCGGCCATACGGCTAACTACGGCGAGAAGCCGGTGCAGCGCGCGTGCGCCGCGGCCGACCGTACTGGCCACGCCATGCTGCACACGCTGTACCAGCAGAACGTCAAGGCCAAGACCAGCTTCTTCGTCGAATGGATGGCGCTGGACCTGATCCGCGACGCCGACGGCGACGTGGTCGGCGTCACCGCGCTGGAAATGGAAACCGGCGACCTGCACATCCTCGAAGCCAAAACCACGCTGCTGGCCACCGGCGGCGCGGGACGCATCTTCGCTGCATCCACCAACGCCTTCATCAACACCGGCGACGGCCTGGGCATGGCGGCGCGCGCCGGCATCCCGCTGGAAGACATGGAGTTCTGGCAGTTCCACCCCACCGGCGTGGCCGGCGCGGGCGTGCTGCTGACCGAAGGCTGCCGTGGCGAAGGCGCGATCCTGCTCAACAGCAATGGTGAACGCTTCATGGAGCGTTATGCGCCCACCTTGAAGGACCTGGCGCCGCGTGACTTCGTGTCGCGCTCGATGGACCAGGAGATCAAGGAAGGCCGCGGCTGCGGTCCGAACAAGGATTACGTGCTGCTCAAACTGGATCACCTGGGTGCAGAGACCATCCACAAGCGTCTGCCGTCGGTGTACGAGATCGGCGTGAACTTCGCCAACGTCGACATCACCAAGGAGCCGATCCCCGTGGTGCCGACCATTCACTACCAGATGGGGGGCGTTCCGACCAACATCAATGGGCAGGTCGTCACGCAGCAAGGCAGTGATGGGAACATGGTGCACAACGCCGTGGTGAACGGCCTGTACGCGGTCGGCGAATGTTCCTGCGTGAGTGTGCACGGCGCCAACCGACTGGGCACCAACTCGCTGCTCGACCTGCTGGTGTTCGGCCGTGCGGCCGGCAACCACATCGTCGAATTCGCCAGCCGCACCAAGTCGCACAAGCCATTGCCGGCAGATGCGGCCGACCAGACGCTGGAGCGACTGAACCGCCTCGAAAACACCGCAAACGGCGAGTACGCGCAAGACGTTGCCAACGACATGCGCAACTCCATGCAGAAGCACGCGAGCGTGTTCCGCACGCAGGCACTGATGGACGCGGGCGTCAAGGAGATCGCCGTCATCCGCGAGCGCGTGAAATCGCTGGCGCTCAAGGACAAGTCCAAGGTGTTCAACACGGCGCGCATCGAGGCGCTGGAAGTGGAAAACCTGATCGAATGCGCTGAAGCCACCATGGTTTCGGCCGCCGCCCGCAAGGAGTGCCGCGGTGCCCATACCGTCGTCGACTACGAGCGCCCGGCCGACGACCCGGTCTCGCCGATGGGCCGCGACGACGCCAACTGGATGAAGCACTCGCTCTGGTACAGCGAAGGCAATCGCCTGTCGTACAAGCCGGTGCAGTTGAAGCCGCTCACGGTGGAATCGGTGCCTCCCAAGGTCCGCACCTTCTAAGCCATCCTACGTAATACCGCTGACCGGCAAAGCGCCTAGATTTAATAACTAAACGATTTTGCGGGACAGATCTTCAGCTCTGTCCCCAACTGACTAGGAATATATGCAAAAACGCACCTTCCAGATCTACCGTTACGACCCGGACAAGGATGCCAAGCCGTACATGCAGACCATCGAGATCGAGCTCGACGGCCACGAGCGCATGCTGCTGGACGCCCTGATGAAGCTCAAGGCGCAGGACCCGACGCTGTCCTTCCGCCGCTCCTGCCGCGAAGGCGTGTGCGGCTCGGACGCGATGAACATCAACGGCAAGAACGGCCTGGCTTGCCTGACCAACATGCTCACGCTGCAGGGCACGATCGTGCTCAAGCCCCTGCCCGGCCTGCCCGTCATCCGCGACCTGATCGTGGACATGACGCAGTTCTTCAAGCAGTACAACTCGATCAAGCCGTACCTCGTCAACGACAACATCCCGCCCGAGAAGGAGCGCCTGCAGTCGCCCGAAGAGCGTGAAGAGCTCAACGGCCTGTACGAGTGCATCCTGTGCGCCAGCTGCTCGACCAGCTGCCCCAGCTTCTGGTGGAACCCCGACAAGTTCGTCGGCCCGGCCGGCCTGCTGCAGGCCTACCGCTTCATCGCCGACAGCCGCGACGAAGCCACGGCCGAGCGCCTGGACAACCTGGAAGACCCGTATCGGCTCTTCCGTTGCCACACCATCATGAATTGCGTCGACGTGTGCCCGAAGGGACTGAACCCGACCATGGCCATCGGCAAGATCAAGGAATTGATGGTTCGCAGGGCTATCTAGTGAATGAAGGCAATGAGCTGATTGACGAGCGGTCGCTCAGCAAGCTGAAATGGCGGTGTCGCCGGGGCTTGCTCGAGAACGACCTGTTCATCGAGCGGTTCTTTGCCCGGCACGAAGCGAGCCTCACGACGAGGCACGCGGCGGCCCTGAACGAATTGATGGATTTGGCAGACAACGACTTGCTGGACCTGCTGCTTAGCCGCAAGGAACCGGAAGGCGACATAAATAGAAGCGACGTGAGAGAAGTGATCGAGATGCTGCGAAGCCGGTGACCTTGCGGACAGGCCTTCAGCTCTGTCCCCGACTGATTAAGACTCAAGGAAAATGCTATGAAACTCTCTGACAACAAAGCCACCCTGTCGTTCAGCAACGGCAGCCCCAACGTCGAGCTGCCGGTCTACCAGGGCAGCGTGGGCCCGGACGTCATCGACATCCGCAAGCTCTATGCGCAGACGGGCATGTTCACCTACGACCCGGGCTTCATGTCCACCGCCGCCTGCCAGTCTTCGATCACCTACATCGACGGCGACAAGGGCGAGCTGCTGTACCGCGGCTACCCGATCGAGCAGTTGGCCACTCAGTGCGACTTCCTGGAAACCTGCCACCTGCTGCTTTACGGCGAGCTGCCCGACGAAGCCGGCAAGAAAGACTTCACCAAGCGCGTGACCATGCACACGATGGTCAACGAGCAGATGCAGTTCTTCCTGCGCGGCTTCCGCCGCGACGCCCACCCGATGGCCATCATGACGGGCCTGGTCGGTGCCCTGTCGGCCTTCTATCACGACAGCACGGACATCAACAACCCGGAGCACCGCGAGATCTCGGCCATCCGCCTCATCGCCAAGATGCCCACGCTGGTCGCCATGGCGTACAAGTACAGCGCCGGCCAGCCCTACATCTACCCGAAGAACGACCTGTCCTACTCGGGCAACTTCCTGCGCATGATGTTCGCCACGCCCTGCGAGGAGTACACCGTGAGCCCGGTGCTCGAGCGCGCCCTGGACCGCATCTTCATCCTGCACGCCGACCACGAGCAGAACGCCTCCACCTCGACGGTGCGCCTGTGCGGCTCGTCCGGCACCAATCCGTTCGCGGCCATCGCGGCCGGCGTGGCCTGCCTGTGGGGCCCCGCCCACGGCGGCGCCAACGAGGCGGCGCTGAACATGCTGTACGACATCCAGAAGGCCGGCGGCGTCGAGAAGATCGGCGACTTCATCAAGCAGGTGAAGGACAAGAACTCCGGCATCAAGCTGATGGGCTTCGGCCACCGCGTGTACAAGAACTACGACCCGCGCGCCAAGCTGATGCAGGAAACCTGCAAGGAAGTGCTGGGCGAACTGGGCCTGCAGAACGACCCGCTGTTCAAGCTGGCCATGGCGCTCGAAAAGATCGCCCTGGAAGACGAATACTTCGTCTCGCGCAAGCTCTACCCGAACGTCGACTTCTACTCGGGTATCGTGCAGCGCGCCATCGGCATCCCCGTCTCGTTGTTCACCGCCATCTTCGCGGCAGCCCGCACCGTCGGCTGGATCGCCCAGCTCAACGAGATGATCGGCGACCCGGAATACAAGATCGGCCGCCCGCGCCAGCTGTTCACCGGCTCGGCCCGCCGCGAAGTGAAGCCGCTGAACCAGCGTTGATGCCGGATCCGTCCGGTGTGACAGGAAAGGAAAGCCCCGCGAGGGGCTTTTCTCATGGGCGAGCCGCCTGAGCGAGAATCCGACTCGCGTCCCACTTCATCCCCGACCGATGCCCCGCCAGCCTGCCAGCGTCTCGCGCCCCGCGGCCGCACCACGCCTGTCCCGCACCCGCAAGCCCGACCAGATGTCGCTCGAAGACTGGCAGGCCGCGCTGCGCGCGCAGTTCGGACGCGAGCAGCCATTCCGGATCCAGCGCCTGGGCGACGAGCCGGTGTTCTCCGATTTCGCCGTCAGCAACCCGGAAAGCGGCGGGCATTACCGGGTGGCCATCCGAGGCGGCTTGCCGGGCGACAATTTCTGCACTTGTCCTGACTTCGCCACCAATCAGCTGGGCACCTGCAAGCACATCGAGTCCACGTTGGCGCACCTGCTGCGCAAGCGCGGCGGCCCGGCGGCGTTGCGCAACGGCTTTACCGCGCCCTACAGCGAGGTTTACCTGGAGTACGCCGGCCAGCGATGCCTGCGCTTTCGCGCCGGCGCCGACTGCCCGCCTGCACTGGCCAAGCAGGGCCGGAAGCTGGTCGACGGCAGCGCCGATCCGGACTGCGCGCTGGAGGACTTCTTGCGCACTGCAGGGAAGACGGGCCACGAAGTGCGCTGCTATGACGACGCGCGCGCCTTCCTGGCCGAGCTGCGCGACACGCGGCGCCGGCGCGAGCTGTTCGCGCAGGCATACCCCCAGGGCGCGCAGAGCAAGGCGCTGCGCAACCTGCTGAAAGCGCCGCTCTATCCGTACCAGGCCGAGGGTGCGCTGTTCGCGGCCAGCGCCGGCCGGGCGCTGATCGGCGACGAGATGGGGCTGGGCAAGACCATCCAGGCCATCGCCGCGGCCGAACTGCTGTCGCGCCATTGCGGCGTGGAACGCGTGCTGGTGGTCTGTCCCACCTCCCTCAAGTACCAGTGGCAGCGCGAGATCGCCCGTTTCGCTGGGCGCGAGGCGCAGGCGATCCACGGCCTGCGACCGGCACGCCAGCAGCAGTACGCATCCGATGCGCCGTGCTGGGCCAAGATCACTAACTACGAAACCCTGTCGCGCGACCTGGACCTGATCCAGGCCTGGGGCCCCGACCTCGTGATCGTGGACGAGGCCCAGCGCATCAAGAACTGGAACACGATCGCGGCCCGATCGCTCAAGCGCATCGCAAGCCCCTACGCCATCGTGCTGACCGGCACACCGCTGGAAAACCGGCTGGAGGAACTGGTCTCGATCGTGCAGTTCGTCGACCAGCACCGGCTCGGGCCCACCTGGAAGCTGTTGAACGAACATCAGCAACGCGACGAAGCCGGCCGCGTGATCGGCTACCGCGCGCTCGACCGGATCGCCGGAACTTTGGCGCCCATCATGCTGCGACGACGCAAGGCGCAGGTACTGGACCAGCTGCCTGGCCGCATCGACAACACGCTGTTCGTGCCCATGACGGAACAGCAGCGCGTGCACCACGACGAGAACGGCGCCATCGTCAGCCGAATCGTGCAGCGCTGGCGCAAGACCGGCTACCTGTCGGATGCCGACCAGCGGCGCCTGACCTGCGCCCTGCAGAACATGCGCATGTCGTGCAACAGCACCTACCTGCTGGACCACGAGACCGACCACGGCAGCAAGGCCGACGAGCTGATGACGCTGCTGGAAGATCTGCTCGAGCAGCCCGACGCCAAGGTCGTGGTGTTCAGCCAATGGGTGCGCACCCACGAGCTGCTGATTCGGCGCCTCGAAGCGCGCGGCTGGGGCCATGTGCTGTTCCACGGCGGTGTGCCTTCGCAGCGGCGGCCGGCCCTGGTGGACCGCTTCCACGAAGACCCCGGGTGCCGGCTGTTCCTGTCCACCGATGCGGGCGGCGTCGGCCTCAACCTGCAGCACGCGGCGGCGGCCGTCGTCAACATGGACCTGCCCTGGAACCCGGCCGTTCTGGAGCAGCGCATCGGCCGGGTGCACCGCCTGGGGCAGAAGCGCAGCGTGCAGGTCGTCAACTTCGTGGCCCAGGGCACGATCGAGGAAGGCATGCTCTCGGTGCTGGCGTTCAAGAGGTCGCTCTTCGCCGGCGTGCTGGACGGAGGCGAAAGCGAAGTGTTCCTGCAGGGCACGCGGCTGTCCCAGTTCATGGCGAGCGTGGAGAAGGTGACCGGCGCGATGGGCGAGCCCGAATCCGGGATCGCCGACGAGAGCGCCGCAGCCGCCGGCGAAGCTGGCGTGCCGGTCGCATCGGCCGCGGCACCGGCCCTGCCCTCGCCCCCGGAAGCCGGGCCCGCGCCGGATCCCTGGGCGGCGCTCGCCGACGCTGCGCTGCCCCTGCTGCAGGCGCTCGCTTCACGCGGCGCCGGCACAACGCCTGCCGCGCCCTGGATCGAACGCGATCCGCACACCGGCCAGGAATTCCTGAAGCTGCCCCTGCCGCAACCGCAGACCGTTCAACGGCTGGCCGACGCGCTGCGCGGCCTGCTGAGCCGGCCGCCCTCCGCATAGCCATCCCTCATGCCGCTGGATGTCGCCACCCTCGAAACCCTGCGCCGCCAGCACCCGGCCTGGCGCTTGCTGGTGGCCGACTCGGCCCCGCTGGTGGCAAGCTTTCTGCACCGCGTGTTTGTGCAGCCCAATGTGCGCTCCATGCCGCAGGGCGCACTGGCCGAAGCGCTGGAGGACACGCTGTTCGCCTTGCGCGAGCAGCGCGGCGAATCCGCCTGGCCCCGGGGCGCGCTGGACTACCTGAACGACTGGTGCGCCAACGAACGCGGCTGGTTGCGCAAGTTCTATCCGCCGGGCTCGGACGAACCGCATTTCGACCTGACCCCCGCCACCGAGAAGGCGGTCGCCTGGCTGGCCGGCCTGACCGAACGCGCCTTCGTCGGCACCGAGTCGCGCCTGCTCACGCTGTTCACCTTGCTCAAGCAGATGGACGAGGGCAGCGAGACCGACCCCGCAGCCCGCCTGGCGGAGCTGCAGCGCCGGCGGGACGAGTTGGATGCGGAGATCGAACGGGTGCGCCAGGGCGAGATCGCCCTGCTGGGCGACACGGCGCTCAGAGAACGTTTCCAGCAGTTCACCGGCCTGGCCCGTGAGCTGCTGGCGGACTTCCGCGAGGTGGAGCACAACTTCCGCGCGCTCGACCGCCGCGTGCGCGAGCGCATCGCGCTGTGGGACGGCGGCAAGGGTGCGCTGCTGCAGGAGATCATGGGCGAGCGCGACCTGATCGCCGAGTCCGACCAGGGCCGCAGTTTCCGCGCGTTCTGGGACTTCCTGATGTCGCAAGCCCGCCAGGAGGAGCTGTCCCGGCTGCTGGAGCGCGTGCTGGCGCTGCCGCCGGTGGCGCAGCTGGAGCCGGATGCTCGCCTGCGCCGAGTCCACTACGACTGGCTGGAAGCCGGCGAGCATGCGCAACGAACCGTGGCCCTGCTGTCGCAGCAGTTGCGCCGTTTCCTGGACGACCAGGCCTGGCTGGAGAACCGCCGCATCATGGAAATCCTGCGCGGCATCGAGGCCGGCGCGCTGGCGGTGCGCGAGGCGCCGCCGGCCGGCGCCTTCATGGCCGTGGCCGAGACCCAGGCACAGATCGAGCTGCCGATGGAGCGGCCCCTGCACCGCGCCTCGGTCCGGTCCGCCATTGCCAGCCTGCGGCTGGAAAGCGGCGACGAGGACCTGGACGCCGCCAGCCTGTTCTCGCAGTTCGCGGTGGACAGGACGCTGCTGGCGCGCAACATCCGCCAGGCCTTGCAGCAGCGTTCGCAGGTCACGCTGGCGGAACTGGTTCAGGACCATCCGCTGCAGCAGGGCCTGTCGGAGTTGCTGGCCTATCTGCAGCTGGCCGCCGAACAGGGCGCCGCAGTCGCTGAAGAGGGCGAGGCTGACAGCGTGAGCTGGCCCACGCCCGACGGCGGCCAGCGCCGCGCGCGGCTGCCGCGCGTGATTTTCACGAGGTAATCAGGATGGACGAAACACCCGCCACCGGCCCGGCACCGGAGCTCTCCGCGCTGGTGGTGCCGCTGCTCAAGGGCGTGCTCTATCGCGACGACGACACGGCGCGCTGGAGCGCGCTGCTGCAGCTGCAAGGCCGGGTGCGCGACCACATGGCGGTGCTGGGTCTGGAGCTGAGCCTGGACGAGGCCGAGGGCTACGCCTTTCTGCGCTCACAGCCCGATTCGGAGGACCCGGCCGCACCGGCCCCGCCGCGGCTGGTGGCACGCCGGCCCCTGAGCTTCCCGGTAAGCCTGCTGCTTGCCCTGCTGCGCAAGAAGCTGGCCGAATTCGATGCCGCCGGCAGCGACACACGGCTGATCCTCTCGCGCGACGATGTCGCCGAGATGCTGCGCGTGTTCCTGCCGGCAGGCAGCAACGAGACGCGCCTCGTCGACCAGGTGGACACCCACCTGAACAAGGTCGCCGAGCTGGGCTTCGTGCGCCGACTGCGCGGGCAGGAGCACATGATCGAGGTGCTGCGCATTCTCAAGGCCTTCGTCGACGCGCAGTGGCTGGGGGAATTCGACGCGCGGCTGACCGAGTACCGCAAGCAGCTGGAAGGGGCCGCAGGCGACGAGTAGGTTTTTTGCGCAAGATAGGTTGCGCACAAGCCTTGATAATTGCGCAAAAATCAACCATAGTTGCGCACATCGCCATCGCGCAATCATTCGAAGGCTGATTCTGGCAAAACAAATTTCAGAGGCCGACCTGAATGCCATCGAGCGGGCCGTTCGCCGCTATCCAGCGGGTGCGTCGGCGCAGCAACTCCTGCACGACCTGTCCCCCATCCCCCAACGGACCTTGCAATACCGACTGAGGCATCTCGTCACCAGAGGGCGCCTGATACGGCACGGCGCGGGCCGATCGGTTCGATACGACTCGCCCCCCACGCCGCCGGGCGACGCTGCCGCCAAGAGGCCGTCGGAAAGCGAGGAATTCCTCCTCCCCTTCTCCTCGGCGGCCATCGCGATCCGTGACCATGTGCGCCAGCCCTCCGGAGCGCGCAAGCCGGTGGGGTACGACCGCCGCTTTCTCGACGCCTATCGCCCGAACGCGAGCTTCTATCTGTCGGAGGACGAACGTGCGCACCTCGCGGCTGTCGGGCGCCCGCAGGTTGCCGAGCAGCCGGCCGGCACCTATGCGAGGCAGATCCTGAACAGGCTGCTCATCGACCTCGCCTGGAATTCAAGCCGCCTGGAAGGCAACACCTACTCGCTGCTCGACACCCGGCGCCTGATCGAGCTGGGCGAGGAGGCGCAGGGCCGGATGCATGGCGAAGCGCAGATGATCCTCAACCACAAAGACGCGATCGAATTCCTCGTGAGCGCCGCGGACGACATCGGGTTCAACCGCTACACAATCCTCAACCTCCACGCGCTGCTTGCCAACAACCTGCTGGCCGACCCGGGGGCCGCCGGGCGGCTGCGCTACATCGCGGTCGGCATCGAAGGCTCCGTCTTCCATCCGCTCGAAGTGCCGCAGCGCATCGAGGAGGCCTTCGACCAGGTCCTCGCCACCGCGGCCGCCATCGCCGATCCGTTCGAACAGGCATTCTTCATCATGGTGCAGCTGCCCTATCTGCAGCCCTTCGACGATGTCAACAAGCGGGTGTCGCGCCTGGCAGCCAATATTCCGCTCATCAAGGGCAACCTTTCGCCGCTGTCCTTCGCGGACCTGGAGCGGCAGGCGTATACCGACGCCGTTCTCGGGGTCTACGAGTTGAACAAGGTCGACCTCCTGAAGGAGGTGTTCATCTGGGCCTACGAGCGATCAGTCGCCCGCTATGCCGCCGTCCGTCAATCCTTGGGCGAGCCCGATCCCTTCCGGCTTCGCTATCGCGACCAGCTGCGCGACATCGTCGCCGCCCTGATCCGTTCGCGCGTGAGCCGCAAGGAGGCAGCGGCGCGCATCGCAGCCTGGCCCGGCGAGGCGATCGACCCCGGCGAGCGCGAGCGCTTCAATGGGATCGTCGAAGCCGAACTGATGGGTCTGCACGAAGGGAATTTTGCGCGCTATCAGATTCGACCATCCGAGTTCTCGGCCTGGCGGGCGGCGTGGGACGCCGCGTGACATTCAATACCACCCCCGGCAAGTGCAAGACGATGCGGATGCTGCGCCCTGGACCAAGGACAAGGCATGACGGTTGCGGCACCCGGGCCGTTGACCAGGCATCACGATAGCTTAGGTTCTGGAGCACTGCCCGGTTGCCGATCACACGCGTTGTCCAAAATCGCACCGCCGCGGACTTCAATGCCGAAGGTCCGGGTTCGATTTGAGGGCCAGTCACCCGCACAGTGTCGATTCTCCGCGCCCATTTCGGCGCCCGATTCCTGTTTCGACGGCGCAGCCAGAGTCGCTCGACCCGCGACAGCCAGGGCCCGCAGTACCATTCCCTGCCGCGCGACCAACGAACCGATGAAAAACGACCCCCTGGCCCTGGACTTCCTGGCCGATGAGCAACTGGCCGGCTTCCGGCTGCAGAGGCTGGAGGTGCTCAACTGGGGCACTTTCGACCGGCGGGTCTGGACCCTGCGCACCGACGGCCGCAACGCGCTTCTGACCGGCGACATCGGATCGGGCAAGTCCACCCTGGTCGATGCGCTCACCACCCTGCTGGTGCCGGCGCATCGCGTCGCGTACAACAAGGCCGCCGGCGCCGAGGCGCGCGAACGCACGCTGCGTTCCTACGTGCTGGGCCACTACAAGTCGGAACGCAGCGACCTGGGCAGCGCAGGACGCCCGGTCGCCCTGCGCGACGCCGCCAGCTATTCGGTGCTGCTGGGCGTATTCCGCAATGCCGGCTATGGCCAGACGGTCACGCTGGCACAGGTGTTCTGGTTCAAGGAGCCGCACGGCCAGCCGGCGCGGCTGTACGTGGTGGCCGAGCGCGAGCTGGGCATCGCGTCCGACTTCGCCGGCTTCGGGCCCGACGTCACGAAGCTGCGCAAGCGCCTGCGCGCCGCCGGCGTCCTGGTGGAAGAGAGTTTCCCGCCCTACGGTGCGCAGTTCCGGCGGCTGATGGGCATCCGCAATGAGCAGGCGCTCGAGCTGTTCCATCAGACCGTCTCGATGAAGTCGGTGGGCAACCTGACGGAGTTCGTGCGCCATCACATGCTGGAGCCGTTCGAGGTGGCGCCGCGCCTGCAGGCGCTGATCGCGCATTTCGACGATCTGCATCGCGCGCACGAGGCGGTGCTCAAGGCCAAGTGCCAACTCGCGCTGCTGGAACCGCTGGTGACCGACTGCGGCCGGCACGAGGACCTGCAGGACGAGATCGCGCAGCTGCGGGCGGCGCGCGAGGCGCTGCGCGCTTACTTCGCCGGCCTGAAGGCCGGGTTGCTGGAGCGCCGGTTGGAATTGCTGGACGCCGAGCTGGCGCGCCATGCGCACAGGATCGAACGGCTCGATGCGCAGAAGTCGCTCCAGCAGGCCGAGGAACGCGAGCTGCGCCGCGCCATCGCCGACAACGGCGGCGACCGGCTGGAGCGGCTGGCGCTGGACATCGCCACCCGGGAGCAGGAGAAGCTGCGCCGGCAGGAGCGCAGCCGACGCTACGACGAGCTGCGCAGCGCGCTGCAGCTGCTTCCCATGCGCGATGCCGCGGATTTCCTGACGCAGCGCCAGCTCGGCATGCAGTTGCGCGAAGCGGCTGCCGAGACCGAGGCCCGGTTGCAGAACGAGGCCACCGAAACCGGCGTCGCTTTCGCCCAGGGACGGCAGGAGCATGAAGTACTGTCCGCCGAAATCGTCAGCCTGAAGGCGCGGCGCAACAACATCGATGGCCAGCAGGTCGCCATGCGCGCCGCGCTGTGCCACGCGCTGAAGCTGGACGAAAGCAGCATGCCGTTCGCCGGTGAGCTGATCCAGGTCCGCGCCGACCAGCGCGACTGGGAGGGCGCGGCCGAGCGCGTGCTGCGCAACTTCGGCCTGTCGCTGCTGGTGCCCGACGAACACTACGCGCGCGTGAGCGAATGGGTGGACCGCACCCACCTGAAAGGGCGCCTGGTCTATTTCCGGGTCCGCGCGTCGCGCCGGAACGCCCCGGCCGACCTGCCCGCCCTGCACCCCGGCTCCCTGGTGCACAAGCTGGCGATCAAGCCCGACTCGCCGTACTACGCCTGGCTGGAACGCGAGCTTGCGCACCGCTTCGACTATGCCTGCGCCGGCAGCGCGGAGCAGTTCAGGCGCGAGGCGCGCGCCATCACGCAGGCCGGCATGGTCAAGGCGGCGGGCGAGCGCCACGAGAAGGACGACCGGCACCGCATCGACGACCGCGGGCGGTATGTGCTGGGCTGGAGCAACCAGGCCAAGATCGACGCGCTGCAGGCACGCTCGCGCGTGCTGGAAGCGAGGCTGGGCGAGATCGCCGGCCGTGTCGCCGCGCTGCAGCAGGAGCAGCGCGCCGCGCGGGACCGCCAGCAGGCGCTGGGCAAGCTGGAAGAGTACCGCGACTTCGCCGAGCTCGACTGGCATGCAGTCGCGGCGGACATCGCGCGCCTGCAGGACGAGCAGCGCGCGCTGCGGGCCGCCTCGGACATCCTGGAGACGCTGGGCGAACGCCTCCAGGCCACCGAGGCCGCGCTGGCCGAAACCGAGCGGGTGCTGCGTGAACGCGCGGGGGAGCGGGCCCAGGCTATGTTGAAGAAAGAGCAGGCCGAAGCGTTGCTGGTGGAAACGCGCGCGATCCTGGCCGGCCCTGACGCTACCGCGCACGCGGCCCGGTTCGGCCAGATCGAACTGCTGCGCGCCGACGCGCTGGGCGAACACGGCCTGGCCGTCGAGTCCTGTGACCCCCGCGAGCACGACATGCGCCGCTGGCTGCAGGAGCGCATCGACGCGGAGGACAAGAAGCTGGCGCGCCTGCGCGAGAAGATCGTCAGGGCCATGGTGGAATACAAGGAAGCCTACAAGCTCGACACCCTGGAAGTGGACGCGAGCGTGGAGGCCGGCGGCGAGTTCCGCGCCATGCTGGACCAGTTGCGCGCCGACGACCTGCCACGCTTCGAGGCGCGTTTCAAGGAGCTGCTCAACGAGAACACCATCCGCGAGGTGGCGAACTTCCAGTCGCAGCTGGCGCGCGAGCGCGAGCAGATCAGGGAGCGCATCGCGCAGATCAACGGTTCGCTCACCCAGATCGACTACAACCCCGGGCGCTTCATCGTGCTGGAGGCGCAGCCCGCGCCCGATGCCGACATCCGCGACTTCCAGGCCGAGCTGCGAGCCTGTACCGAAGGCGCGCTGAGCGGCTCGGACGATGCACAGTATTCCGAGGCCAAGTTCCTGCAGGTCAAGCTCATCATCGAGCGCTTCCGCGGCCGCGAGGGCTCGGCCGAAATGGACCGGCGCTGGGCCGCGCGCGTCACCGACGTGCGCAACTGGTTCTTCTTCGCGGCGAGCGAGCGCTGGCGCGAGGACGGCCGCGAGCACGAGCACTATTCGGACTCCGGCGGCAAGTCCGGCGGGCAGAAGGAGAAGCTGGCCTACACCATCCTGGCGGCCAGCCTGGCTTACCAGTTCGGCCTCGAGTGGGGTGCCGCGCGCTCACGCGGTTTCCGCTTCGTGCTGATCGACGAGGCCTTCGGCCGCGGCTCCGATGAATCGGCGCGCTACGGGCTAGAGTTGTTTCGCCAGCTGAACCTCCAGCTGCTCGTCGTCACGCCTCTGCAGAAAATCCACATCATCGAGCCCCATGTGTACAGCGTCGGCTTCGTGCACAACGAAGGCGGCAGCGACTCGCGGCTGCGCAATCTGACCATCGAGGAGTACCGCGCCGAGCGCGAGGCGCGCGGGCAATGAGCACCGCGGTGTTCGGCAAGCTGATTGCCCCATGAGCGCGGCCTGGACCCATCCCGTGGATCTGCGCGCGCAGGTGCTGCGCCTGTGGGATCAGGGGCGTCTGCTGGCCTGCCTGGTGGATGAAGGCAGCACGCAGTTCCCCTTGCGCATGGCGCTGCGATGTCCCGATTCGGCCGATTGCACCAGCCGCTTTGACGAGGTGCGCGCCTGGTCGCAGGGTTTGCAGCAAGGCGCCATGGAGGGCTATCGACTGGCGATCCGCGAGTGGAAGCACCCGGTGCTCGGGCGCAACGCGTTGCCGCAGCAAGCGTGGATCGACTCGCTGGACGATGCGCTGCGCCTCGCCGGCAAGGCGTCCGAGGCGCGACGTTTCGCCACGCTGCTGGCGGCGACACGCAAGCGGCAGCCGGTCCTGGTGCCCTGGCTCGCACGGCGCCCCTTGCAGGCGCTCGCGCTCAGCCAGGAGTGGACGCGCCTGCTCGACGTGGTCGCCTGGCTGCAGGCCTGTCCGAGGCCCGGCATCTACCTGCGCCAAGTGGACGTGGCCGGCGTCGACAGCAAGTTCATCGAACAGCACCGCGCCGTGCTGGCCGAGCTGCTCGATCTGGCCTTGCCGGCGCAGGCATTCGACGCCGGCGCGGCCGGCCTCGCCAATTTCGCGCGCCGCTATGGGTTTCGCGACAAGCCGGTGCGCATCCGCTTCCGGCTGCTGGACCCGCGGCGCTCGCTGCTGGGCACCGGTGGCGGCGAAGACATCACACTGGACGCCGACAGCTTCGCGCAGCTGCGACCCGGGGCCTCGCGCGTGTTCATCACCGAAAACGAGATCAATTTCCTCGCATTTCCCGCCGCGCTGGACAGCCTGGTCATCTTCGGCGCCGGGTATGGCCTGGAAACGCTGGCCGACATTCCCTGGCTGCACGACAAGGAAGTCCACTACTGGGGCGACATCGACACCCATGGCTTCGCGATCCTTGACGAACTGCGTTCGGGCCTGCCGCATGCCCGGTCATTCCTGATGGACCGGCAGACCCTCATGACCCATGAAGCGCACTGGACCGACGAACAGCGCCCGGCGGTCCGCGAACTCGAGCATCTCGCCGCCGACGAACGCACGCTTTACGACGACCTGCGCCGGCAACGCCTGATACCGCGCCAGTTGCGGCTTGAGCAGGAGCGCGTCGGGTTCGGCCACCTGTTGACCGCGTTGGCCACCCTCGGCTGATCACTCGCCCGCCTGCGCTACCTCCGCGGGCCGCCCAAGCCGCGCCAACACCCTGCCGGCAAGGCGGCCATCGCCGATTGCGATGACAAAAGCGATTTCGTTAGGGGAAAATATCCTTGGCCTTCGCGCACGGCGATGGGCCGCCCTCATGAAACCCTCCGAACGCAACTTCGCCCGCCGGATCGACCTCACGTCACTGCAGCTCTTTGTGGCGGTGTGCGAGCTCGGTAGCATCGGCAAGGCGGCTGAGCGCGAATTCATCGCGGCCTCGGCGGTGAGCAAACGGCTGTCGGACCTGGAAGCGACGCTGGACACGCCCCTGCTGTACCGCCATACACGCGGCGTGGACCTGACGCCGGCCGGCGAGAGCCTGCTGCACCATGCGCGTTCGGTGCTGTTCAGCCTGGAGAAGATGCAGGGCGAGCTTTCCGAATACGCCGACGGCGTGCGCGGCCATGTGCGCATCCACGCCAGCATCTCGGCCATCGTCCAGTTCCTGCCCGAGGACCTGGGCCGCTTCGTGCAGGCCCATCCCGAGGTCAAGATCGACCTGGAAGAGCACCTGTCCACGGAAGTGGTGCGGGCGGTGCAGGAAGGCGCGGCCGACCTGGGCATCTGCAACGGCGGCGTTCTGGGCAGTGGGCATGAGCTACAGACCCGGCCGTACCGTCAGGACCAACTGGTGCTGATCGTGCCGCGGCGACACTCCTTGGCGCGCAGGAAATCCGTGGCGTTCGAGGACACGCTGGATTTCGACCACGTCGGCCTGCACTCCAACAGCTCGATCTACCTCGCGATGCGCGACGCGGCTGCCGCCGGCGGCCGCACCATCAAGCTGCGTATCCATGTCACCGGCCTGGATGCCATGTGCCGGATGATCCACAACGGGCTGGGCGTGGGCGTGATGCCGCGCCGCGCCTTCGAGCTGATGCACGGCGTCGGCGACCTGGAGTGCGTGCGGCTGACGGATGCCTGGGCCGCGCGCAACATCGACCTCGTGGCGCGCGACTTCTCCACGCTGCCGGTCACGGCGCGGCTGCTGGTCGATCACCTGCATGCGGGCGCGGAACAGACCGAGCCGCTCGCCACCACCGAATAAAATCGCTTTCACTAGGAACACCCCATGGGCAGAACCCTCTACGACAAGATCTGGGACGAACACGTCGTCCACACCGAGGAGGACGGCACCGCCATCCTCTACATCGACCGGCACCTGGTCCATGAAGTAACCAGCCCGCAAGCGTTCGAGGGCCTGCGCGAGGCCGGCCGCAAGGTCTGGCGCATCAGCTCCATCGTCGCGACAGCCGACCACAACACGCCCACCACCGGCTGGGAACTCGGCTACGACGGCATCACCGACCCGATCAGCAAGGAACAGGTCACCACGCTGGACAAGAACATCAGCGAGTTCGGGTCGGCCGCCTACTTCCCGTTCCTGTCCAAGCGCCAAGGGATCGTGCACGTGATCGGCCCCGAGCAAGGCGCGACGCTGCCGGGGATGACCGTGGTGTGCGGGGACTCGCACACGTCGACCCACGGTGCCTTCGGCGCGCTGGCCCACGGCATCGGCACCAGCGAGGTCGAGCACGTGATGGCCACGCAGACCCTGCTGGCCAAGAAGGCCAAGAACCTGCTGGTCAAGGTCGAGGGCAGGCTGGCCCCCGGCGTGACGGCCAAGGACATCGTCCTGGCCATCATCGGGCGCATCGGCACCGCCGGCGGCACGGGCTACACCATTGAATTTGCTGGTTCCGCCATCCGCTCGCTGTCGATGGAAGGCCGCATGACGGTCTGCAACATGGCCATCGAGGCCGGCGCACGGGCCGGGCTGGTGGCCGTGGACGAAAAAACCATCGAGTACGTCAAAGGCCGGCCGCTCGCGCCCACCGGTGTCGAATGGGAACAGGCTGTCGCCTACTGGAAGGAGTTGCAGTCTGACGCCGATGCGAAGTTCGACACCGTGGTCGAGCTCGACGCCACGCAGATCATCCCGCAAGTCACCTGGGGCACCTCGCCCGAGATGGTGCTGGGGGTGGACGCCCGCGTGCCGGACCCGGACAAGGAAAAGGACGCGAGCAAGCGCGGCGCGATCGAGCGCGCGCTGGTCTACATGGGCCTGGAACCGGGCAAGGCGCTGAACGACATCTACGTGGACAAGGTGTTCATCGGCTCGTGCACCAACAGCCGCATCGAGGACATGCGCGAGGCTGCTGCCGTCGTGAAGAAACTGGGCCAGAAGGTCGCGAAGAACATCAAGCTGGCGATGGTGGTCCCGGGCTCGGGCCTGGTGAAGGAACAGGCCGAACGCGAAGGCCTGCACGAAATCTTCAAGGCGGCGGGCTTCGAGTGGCGCGAGCCGGGCTGCTCGATGTGCCTGGCGATGAACGCCGACCGGCTCGAGCCGGGCGAGCGCTGCGCATCCACCAGCAACCGCAACTTCGAAGGACGCCAGGGCGCCGGCGGCCGCACGCACCTGGTCAGCCCCGCCATGGCTGCCGCCGCCGCGGTGCACGGGCACTTCGTCGACGTCCGCCAGTTCGCGTAAGGAAACGCCATGCAAAAGTTCAATGTGCACAAGGGTCTCGTGGCCCCGATGGACCGCGAGAACGTCGATACCGACGCGATCATCCCCAAGCAATTCCTGAAGTCGATCCGCAAAACCGGCTTCGGCCAGAACCTGTTCGACGAATGGCGCTACCTGGACCACGGCGAGCCGGGCCAGGATCCGGCCTCGCGCAAGCCCAACCCCGACTTCGTGCTGAACCAGCCGCGCTACAAAGGCGCTTCGATCCTGCTGGCACGCAAGAACTTCGGCTGCGGTTCGTCGCGCGAGCATGCGCCCTGGGCGCTGGACCAGTATGGTTTCCGGGCCATCATTGCCCCGAGCTATGCAGACATCTTCTTCAACAACTGCTTCAAGAACGGCCTGCTGCCGATCGTCTTGCCTGAGGCGCAGGTCACGGCGCTGTTCGACGAGGCGTTGGCCTTTCCCGGCTACCAGCTCACGGTCGATCTGGAGCGCCAGGTCGTCGTCAAGCCGCAGGGGGAAGAACTGGCGTTCGACGTCCAGCCCTTTCGCAAGTTCTGCTTGACCAACGGCTTCGACGACATCGGCCTGACCTTGCGCCAGTCCGACAAAATCAAGGCCTTCGAGGCCGAGCGCCTCGCCACCAAGCCCTGGCTTGCCCATATATTGAGATAACACCCCCGAAGCGCCTACGGCGCCTCCCCCTCAAGGGGGCGACACCAGCGGCCCGGCAAAGCCGGTTCCGCGGTGTCCCCCGAAACGGAGAAATAATGAAAATCGCAGTTCTGCCGGGTGACGGCATCGGCACCGAGATCGTCGCGGAAGCGGTGAAGGTCCTCAACGTGCTGGACCTCCAATTCGAGATGGAGTCGGCCCTGGTCGGCGGCGCGGCCTACGAGGCCCACGGCCATCCCCTGCCCGAAGCCACGCTCAAACTGGCCAAGGAAGCCGACGCCGTGCTGTTCGGCGCCGTCGGCGACTGGAAGTACGACAAGCTGGATCGGCCGCTGCGCCCCGAGCAGGCGATTCTGGGCCTGCGCAAGAACCTGGGCCTGTTCGCCAACTTCCGCCCGGCCATCTGCTACGAGCAGCTGGTGGATGCCTCCAGCCTGAAGCCCGAGCTGATCTCTGGCCTGGACATCCTCATCATCCGCGAGCTGACCGGCGATATCTACTTCGGCGCGCCCCGCGGCCGTCGCACGGCCGTGGACGGCCATTTCCCTGGCGCCGAGGAAGCCTTCGACACCATGCGCTACTCGCGCCCGGAGATCGAGCGCATCGCCCACGTGGCCTTCCAGGCCGCCCGCAAGCGCAGCAAGCGGGTCACCAGCGTGGACAAGGCCAATGTGCTGGAAACCTTCCAGTTCTGGAAGGACGTGGTCACCGAGGTCGGCAAGGAGTACCCGGACGTCGAACTGGATCACATGTACGTGGACAACGCCGCCATGCAGCTGGTTCGTGCGCCCAAGAAGTTCGACGTAGTCGTCACCGGCAACATGTTCGGGGACATCCTCTCGGACGAAGCCGCCATGCTCACCGGCTCGATCGGCATGTTGCCCTCGGCCAGCCTGAATTCCAGCAACCAGGGCCTGTACGAACCCAGCCACGGCAGCGCCCCGGATATCGCGGGCAAGGGCATCGCCAATCCTTTGGCTACAATATTGTCTGCTGCCATGATGCTCCGCTTTTCCTTGAACCAAGCCCAAGCCGCCGACCGTATCGAGTCCGCGGTGAAGGACGTGCTCGCCTCCGGCCTGCGCACGGCGGACATCTATTCCGACGGCAAGAGCTCCACGACCCCTGCGGTAGTGAAAGTCGGCACCCGCGAGATGGGCGATGCCGTCGTGGCCGCGATCACCACGAAGAAGATTACCAAGAGCTAGCAAGCTCCGGTTCGTCGCGCCCTCCCCCGGCCAGACGAGCCGGAGACCAAAAGTTTTGAAACTTTGAAAAGGGCGACGACATGAAACTCAGCAACGGACAACAACCCCTGGTCGGCCTGGTCGGCTGGCGCGGCATGGTCGGCTCGGTCCTGATGGACCGCATGCAGGCCGAGGGCGACTTCGCCTTGATCGAGCCGCTGTTCTTCTCCACCTCCAACGCCGGCGGCAAGGCCCCGGCCCAGGCGAAGAACGAGACCACGCTCAAGAACGCCTTCGACATCGAAGCGCTCAAGAAGTGCGACATCGTCATCACCGCCCAGGGCGGCGACTACACGTCCGAAGTCTTCCCCAAGCTTCGCGCCGCGGGCTGGAACGGTCACTGGATCGACGCCGCCTCCACGCTGCGCATGAAGGACGACGCGATCATCATCCTCGACCCGGTCAACATGCCGGTGATCAAGAACGCCCTGACCAAGGGCGGCAAGAACTGGATCGGCGGCAATTGCACCGTGAGCTGCATGCTGATGGGCGTGGGCGCGTTGTACAAGGCTGGCCTGGTCGAGTGGATGTCGAGCATGACCTACCAGGCGGCGTCGGGCGGTGGCGCGCAGCATATGCGCGAGCTGCTCACGCAATTCGGCACGCTCAACGCCGAAGTGCGCTCGCTGCTCGACGACCCGAAGTCGGCCATCCTTGAGATCGACCGCAAGGTGCTGGCGCGCCAGCAATCCCTGTCCGGCGACGACATCGCCAACTTCGGCGTGCCGCTGGGCGGCTCGCTGATCCCGTGGATCGACAAGGACCTGGGCGATGGCATGAGCAAGGAAGAGTGGAAGGCAGGCGCCGAGACCAACAAGATCCTGGGCCAAGGCGCGGGCTTCGACGTGCCGGCTGTCCCGGTCGACGGCTTCTGCGTGCGCGTGGGGGCCATGCGCTGCCACAGCCAGGCCCTGACCTTCAAGCTCAAGAAGGACGTGCCGCTGGCCGACATCGAGCAGCTCATCGCCAACGACAACGCCTGGGTCAAGTTCGTTCCCAACACCAAGGAAGCGACGCTCAAGGACCTGACGCCCGTGGCCGTCACCGGCACACTTGGCATCCCGGTGGGCCGCGTCCGCAAGCTCGCGATGGGGCCGGAGTATGTCGGCGCTTTCACCATCGGCGACCAACTGCTGTGGGGAGCGGCCGAGCCGCTGCGCAGGATGCTGCGCATCCTGCTTGACGCATAATCCGCGCTGCCTGCGTTGTGCGACGGCCTGTAATCATCGCGCTTACAGGCCGTTGTCACATCACAACGGTTGAAGGGGTGGTAACCATGCTCGAAGACAGCGTGCCGAAGTTAAAACCTGTCTCAGCTTGTCAGCCTAAGACATTGATGTTATGGTCCTTTTAGCAAATTCAGTGTCGAGGCGTTTGTTCGCATGATGAGAAAAAAATTGCCTGCAGACCGAGCAATAGGGGCGCAAAAACCGATGGAAAAGCAGCAATGGCGCGCGACGGCCCTGGCGATGGCCACGGCCGTGCTGCTGGGCGTATCAGCATCGGACGCCAGTGCCCTTGCTCTGGGTCGCGTCACGGTGCAGTCCGCATTGGGCGAGCCGCTGCGCGCGGACATCGAAATCCCCGAGATCAACGCTGACGAGATCGCGAGCCTGCGCGCCGCAGTCGCTTCGCCCGACGCTTTCCGCGCGGCCGGCTTCGACTTCAACCCGTCCCTGTCCGGCCTCACGATCACGCTGCAGAAGCGTGCCGATGGCCGCCATTTCCTGCGGCTGACCAGTTCACGGCCGATCAACGATCCGTTCATCGACCTGATCCTGGAGGCCAACTGGTCGTCCGGGCGCATCGTGCGTGACTACACGATGCTGTTCGACCCGCCGAACCTCAGGCAGACCGCGCCCCCACTCGCAGCGCAAGTGCCTGCCGCACCCGCGGCACGCGCCCCCGCAGAGCAGGCGCGCCCCACCACTGCGCCATCTCCATCCGTCTCGGCACTGCCGCCGTTGCGCACGGGGCCGCAGCGCGCTGCCGCCACGCCGACGCCGGCCAGTCCGAAAGCAGCTAGCGGCGACGGCAAGCAGGTCACCGTGCAAAGTGGCGAAACCGCAGGGAAAATCGCAGCGGCCCACAAGCCGGCCGACGTCTCGCTGGACCAGATGCTGGTGGCGCTGCTGCGTGCCAATCCCGACGCCTTCGTTGGCGGCAACGTCAACCGGCTGCGGGCCGGCGCAGTGCTCGAAGTGCCTTCTTCCGAAGATGTCGGCCTGGTGCCATCCGGCGAAGCCAGCCAGACCATCGTTGCACAGAGCCGCGACTTCAACGAGTTCCGCCGCCGTTTGGCCGAAGGCCTGCCGACCACGCGCATCGGTGCCGCGGACCGCCAGTCGTCTGGCAGGGTCCAGGCGCAGGTCGACGAAAAGAAGGCCTCCGCGACCGCCCCCGACAAGTTGACGCTTTCCAAGGGCGCCGTCGCAGGCAAGGCGAATGCCGACCAGATTGCCCGCCAGCGAGCGGCAAAAGACGCTTCCACCCGCGTCGCCGAGCTCAACAAGAACATCAGCGACCTCAACAAGCTGACCGGCCCCACCGGCAGTGCCAGCGCGGCCAAGCCCGGCATCGCGGTACCGTTGGGAACCGCCAGCGGCGCGCGGCCGGCTGCTGCGCCCGCCGCGCCTGTGGTGGCCGCCTCGGCCCCGAAGCCGGTTGCTGCGGCATCCGCCACGAAGCCGGCTTCCGCACCGATCGCTGCGGCACCTGTCGCCGCGTCCGCGGCCAAGCCGGCCTCTGCGGCTGCGAGCGTCGCCAAGGCTGCTTCCGCTCCTGTTGCTGCTGCAACACCGATGACGGCGGCGCCGGTCGCCGTTACGCCCGCGTTTGCGCCAGCAGCCGCGGCCCCGGCGTCGGCACCCGAGATGCCCGCCGCCGGCACGATGGCCTCGGCGGCGAGTGCGCCCGCCAGCGCCGCCGCTCCCGTTGCCGGCATCGCACCTGAGGTGCAGGCCCCGGCCAGCGCTCCGGTTGTCGCTGCTGCGCCTGCGGCAACGGCATCGAAGCCCAAGCCGGCCGCCGCGCCGATCGCACCCGCCGAAACCAGCCTGGTCGACGACCTGCTGGAGAACCCCATCATTCCCGCGACGGTGGGCGGCTTGTTGGCCTTCCTTCTGGGCTTTGCCTTCTATCGCGCGCAGCAGCGCAAGAAGTCCACGCAGGTCGACAGCTCCTTCCTCGAAAGCCGCTTGCAGCCCGACTCGTTCTTCGGTGCCAGCGGCGGCCAGCGCATCGACACCAACGAAGGCAATGCGACCGGTTCCTCGATGGTCTACTCCCCCAGCCAGCTCGACGCCGCGGGCGACGTGGATCCGGTGGCTGAAGCCGATGTCTACCTGGCCTATGGCCGCGACTTGCAGGCAGAGGAAATCCTCAAGGAAGCCATGCGCACCACGCCCAATCGCGTGGCAGTGCACAGCAAGCTGCTCGAAATCTATTCGAAGCGCCGCGACGCCAAAGCCTTCGAGCTGGTGGCGACGGAGGCTTATGGCCTGACTCGCGGCGAAGGCTCGGAATGGGAGCACATCTGCGAGCTGGGCCAGGAACTCGATCCGTCGAACTCGCTGTACCGCCCTGGAGGCCAGCCGCCCGGCGGCGCTGCGGCGGCGGCGGCAGCGGCAGCAGTTTCCACCGGCGCTTTCGGCGCCACGGCAACCACGCAACCGATGCATGCGGCGTCGGCGCCGCCGGTCGATCTGGATCTGGACTTGGACTTCTCGCTGGGCGACGACGAACCGACGGCCTCCGCCGCCCCCACGGTGATGTCCTTTGCCAGCCATCCGACGCTCCCCTTGACCGTGCCCCCGGCCTCGCAGCCCGAGCCGATGCCGTCGTTGGACATGGACTTCGGATCGGCCACCGTCACATTGGATCCCCCCGCCGTATCGCCCAAGCCGGTGCGCCTCGAAGCGCCCGACTTGAACCTTACTCTGCCCGACGTCAACTCGCTGAATTTCACGCCCGAGCCCCCCAAGGCGCCGGCCGCGACGCCGACTGCGGCGGCCCCGGCGGCCGACGCCGGCATGATCGAATTCGACTTGGGCGCTCTGTCGCTTGACTTGGACAGCCCGCCCCCGGTCGCCTCCAGGCCCGCCGCCGCGGAGGATGCTTCCCTCGGCACCACCGGCGCGCCGCTCAGCACAGGCGGTTTCGACGATACGGGTGGCGACCCGCTGGCTACGAAGCTCGCGCTGGCGCAGGAATTCAACGCCATCGGCGACCCGGACGGCGCCCGCAGCCTCGCGCAAGAAGTATTGGCCGAGGCCTCGGGTGACCTGAAGAGCAAAGCCCAGCGTTTCCTCGCGGAAATCAGCTGAGTAGCCGCCAGGCGTCACGCGTCCCCTCCTTCGTGAAGGCCTGCCAATGAGGCTGGCACTGGGCATCAGCTACAACGGACAGGCCTACGAAGGCTGGCAAAGCCAGTCTTCCGGGCGCACCGTGCAGGACCGCCTCGAAGACGCCCTCTCGCAGTTCGCGGCCCAGCCTGTGTCGACCTTGTGTGCGGGCCGAACCGATGCCGGTGTTCACGGCCTGATGCAGGTGGTGCACTTCGACACCGGCCTCGACCGCGAAGAGTTCTCCTGGATCCGCGGCACCAACCGCTTTCTGCCGGACGACATCGCCGTGCAATGGGCCAAACCGGTGCCCGACGCCTTTCATTCGCGCGCCTGCGCCGTCGCCCGCCGCTACGCATACGTGCTGCTGGAATCGCCCGTTCGGCCCAGCGTGGACGCGGGCCGCGTCGGCTGGGTGTTTCGCCCACTCGACGCGGCCGCGATGCGGGAAGCGGCATCCGCTTTGATCGGCCAGCACGACTTCACGTCGTTCCGTGCTTCCGCCTGCCAAGCCAAGTCGCCCGTGAAGACGATGAAGCGCGTGGACATCAGCCGCCGCGGTGCCTACTGGCGCTTCGAATTCGAAGCCGACGCCTTCCTGCATCACATGATCCGCAACATCATGGGCAGCCTGCTGGCCATCGGCCAGGGACACGAACGCGCGCTATGGATGGCCCAGGTCCTGGCCGCGCGCGACCGCGATGCCGCGTCCCCCACTTTCTCGCCCGACGGGCTGTATTTCATGGGCCCGGTCTACGCACCCGAGTGGGGGCTGCCGACCCGCACGGCTGCGTATGATTGGTTGCCATGAAAGCCCACCCCCGAAGCGCCTGCGGCGATGCCCCCTCGGGCGTTGCCCTCTCCCCCTCAAGGGGGCGCAACCAGCGGACCGGCAAAGCCGGTTCCGCGGTCACCCTATGAAGTCACGTCCATGAACCTCGTTGCCCGTACACGCATCAAGATCTGCGGCCTGACGCGTGAACAGGACGTGGACGCGGCCGTGGCGGCCGGGGCCGACGCCGTGGGCTTCGTCATGTACGCGAAGAGCCCGCGGTTCGTCGCGCCGCAACGTGCCGCGGAGCTCGCGCGGCGGCTGCCGCCCTTCATCACTCCCGTGTTGCTGTTTGTCAACGAAGCGCCCGGCACTGTGCTGGCCGCGTGCCGGGAAGTCGCCGGTGCGGCCATCCAGTTTCATGGCGACGAGACAGCCGCGCAGTGCCAGGAGGCGAGCGGAAACGGCCAGCACCCCTATGTGCGCGTGGCCCGTATCCCCCTGGATGGAACCACACCCTTCGACTTGGTAAGATTCGCCTCTGAATATCCACAAGCCCAGGCCATCCTGCTCGACGCTTATGTCGAGGAGTACGGCGGAAGCGGAAAAGCATTCAATTGGTCACTTCTTCCAGCAAGCGTCAACTCTCACCTCGTTTTGTCTGGTGGGTTGACGCCTGCAAACGTGACCGATGGCATCGTGCAGGTGCGGCCGCGCTGTAAAACGCTGGCCGTCGATGTGAGCTCCGGCGTCGAGGTGTCCGCTGCTGGCGGGGGAACCGTCAAGGGCATCAAGGACCCGGAAAAGATCCATCAGTTTGTCGCGGCCGTGCGCGCTGCCGACAAGCTCCTTGCGTGAGATTCAAATGCCTTCCTATCAACAACCGGACCCGACCGGCCACTTCGGGATTTACGGCGGTAGCTTCGTCAGCGAAACGCTGACGCACGCTATCAGCGAACTGCGCGATGCCTATGCGAAGTACCAGCACGACCCGGAATTCCTGCGCGAATTCCAGTACGAGCTGAAGCACTTCGTCGGCCGCCCCTCCCCGGTCTACCATGCCGCGCGCATGAGCCGCGAACAGGGCGGCGCGCAGATCTACTTGAAGCGCGAAGACCTCAACCACACCGGCGCCCACAAGATCAACAACGTGATCGGCCAGGCGATGCTCGCGCGCCGCATGGGCAAGCCCCGGGTGATCGCCGAAACCGGCGCCGGCCAGCACGGCGTGGCCACGGCAACCATCTGCGCGCGCTACGGCCTGGAGTGCGTGGTCTACATGGGCAGCGAGGACGTCAAGCGGCAAAGCCCGAACGTGTACCGCATGAACCTGCTCGGCGCCACGGTGGTGCCGGTCGAGTCCGGCAGCAAGACCCTGAAGGACGCGCTCAATGAAGCGATGCGCGATTGGGTCACCAACGTCGAGAACACGTTCTACATCATCGGCACGGTGGCAGGCCCGCATCCGTACCCGATGATGGTGCGCGACTTCCAGAGCGTGATCGGCAACGAGTGCATCGAGCAGATGCCCGAGGTGGCCGGCGCGCAGCCCAATGTGGTGGTGGCGTGCGTCGGCGGCGGCAGCAACGCCATGGGCATCTTCCACCCCTACATCCCCTTCGAACAGACGCGCCTGGTGGGCGTGGAAGCCGCGGGAGAGGGCCTCGACAGCGGCAAGCATTCGGCGTCTCTGCAACGCGGCAGCCCTGGCGTGCTGCACGGCAATCGCACCTATATCTTGCAGGACGAGGACGGACAGATCACCGAAACGCACAGCGTCAGCGCCGGTCTCGACTATCCGGGCGTCGGGCCGGAACATGCCTGGCTGAAGGACATCGGCCGCGCCGAGTACGTCGGCATCACCGACAAGGAAGCGCTGGACGCTTTCCACTACCTGTGCCGCACCGAAGGCATCATTCCCGCGCTGGAATCGAGCCACGCGGTCGCCTACGCGATGAAGCTGGCCAAGACCATGAAGCCCGAACAGAGCATCCTGGTGAACCTCTCCGGCCGCGGCGACAAGGACATCGGCACTGTGGCTGATCTGGCGGGCGTGGATTTCTACGACCGCCCGTCCATGCGCGGACTGCAGGTCAAAGGCGGCAAAGCATGAGAAACCCCCACGCTCACATTCGTTCGCTGCCCCCCGAGGGGGCGCGTGCCGCCCTAGAGGCGGCTCGTCGGGAGGCACGATGAGCCGCATTTCCACGACCTTCGAGGCGCTCAGGAGCCAGGGCCGCAAAGCCCTCATCCCCTACGTCACCGCCGGCTTCCCCTTCGCCGACATCACGCCCGAGCTGATGCACGGCATGGTCGCCGCCGGCGCGGACGTGATCGAGCTGGGCGTGCCGTTTTCCGATCCGATGGCGGACGGCCCGGTGATCCAGAAAGCTGGCGAGAAGGCGCTGGCGCTGGGCGTCGGCACCAGGCAGGTCCTCGCCATGGTCCGCGAATTCCGCCAGCGGGACACCAAGACCCCGGTGGTGCTCATGGGCTACGCAAATCCCGTGGAGCGTTACGACCTGACCCACGGCAAGGACGCGTTCATCCGCGACGCGGCTGCGGCGGGCGTGGACGGCGTCCTGGTGGTGGACTACCCGCCGGAGGAGTGCGAGGAATTCGCGGCCAAGCTCAAGGCGAATAGCATGGACCTCATCTTCCTGCTCGCGCCCACCAGCACCGACGAGCGCATGCAGCAAGTGGCTCGCGTGGCCAGTGGCTACGTCTACTACGTCTCGCTCAAGGGCGTGACGGGCGCCGGCCACCTGGACACCGGCGCTGTGGAGCAGATGCTGCCGCGCATCAGGCGCCACGTGCACATCCCCGTTGGCGTCGGATTCGGCATCCGCGACGCGCCCACGGCCAAAGCCATCGGCAAGGTGGCCGACGCCGTGGTCATCGGCACCAAAATCATCCAGCTGGCCGAATCACAACCTCGCGACGGCGTGGTGCCCGCCGTGTCGGAATTCCTGCGCGGAATTCGCTCGGCACTGGACGCATAGAATAGTCTTCCCCCGAAGGAGCACCCCTCATGAGCTGGCTCGAAAAACTGCTGCCCCCAAAAATCCAGCCGACCGACCCGGCCGAACGCCGGCAGGTCCCTGAAGGGCTGTGGGTCAAGTGCCCCAGCTGCGAAAGCGTGCTCTACAAGACCGACCTGGAGCAGAACCAGAACGTCTGCCCCACCTGCAGCCACCACCACCGCATGGGCGCGCGCGCGCGCCTGAACGGCTTCCTGGACGCCGAAGGCCGCTACGAACTCGGCCAGGAGGTGCTGCCGGTCGACGCGCTGAAATTCAAGGACAGCCGCAAGTACCCGGATCGCCTCAAGGAAGCCCTTGAGAACACTGGCGAGACCGACGCCCTGGTGGTGATGGGCGGCGCGGTGCACAGCATCAGCTTGGTGGCCGCGGCGTTCGAATTCGACTTCATGGGCGGCAGCATGGGCAGCGTCGTCGGCGAGCGCTTCGTGCGTGGCGTCGAATCGGCCGTGGAGCAGAAGGTCCCGTTCATATGCTTTACCGCCACCGGCGGTGCCCGCATGCAGGAGGGCCTGCTGTCGCTGATGCAGATGGCCAAGACCAATGCGGCGCTCACGCGGCTGGCCAAGAAGGGCCTGCCCTACGTCAGCGTGCTCACGGACCCGACCATGGGCGGCGTGAGCGCCGGCTTTGCTTTCGTGGGTGACATCGTCATCGCCGAGCCCAAGGCGCTGATCGGCTTTGCCGGCCCACGCGTGATCGAGTCCACGGTGCGCGTGACGCTGCCGGAGGGCTTCCAGCGTGCGGAGTTCCTGCAATCCAAAGGGGCGGTGGATTTCATCTGCGACCGCCGCGAACTGCGCAAGACGGTCGCGAACGCACTGGCCATGCTGCAGCGCCAGCCGGCCGACGCCGTCAGCTAACGCCTAGGACTCAGCGCAAGGCAACTGCTTGCAAATACGCCAGGGCGTACGACGCGATGCGCAGTGCCAGCAAAAATGCGATCGGCGACAGGTCAACACCACCGACCAGCGGAATCAGTTTACGCAACGGCGCCAGCATGGGGGCGCACAGACGATCCAGTACGTCAACCACCGGCGAATTTGACTGGACCCACGAAAGCACCGCGTAAGCGATCACTAGGCCAGTCAACCACCAGACAGCTAGGCGCAACAGCCCGAAAAGCGCCAGCATCGGCAGGATTGCGAAACTGGTGGGCTGTCCAGTGAGCAGCCACATCACGCTGAATTGCACCAGTTCCACCAAGTAGGCCGAAACGAGACTGGCCGTGTCGACCCGTCCGACCGCGGGCAACACGCGCCGGAGGGGCAGCACCAACCAATTGGTCAGCGCGAATACGAAACGGCCAACCGGATTGCCGAAAGGCGCGCGGTGGTATTGCATCATCAGCCGCAGAAGTAACGCACCGCCGAGCAAGCCGGCTAGGATGTCGAGAATGTCGGAAATTAAGGGGGTCATGTGACGCGACGCTAGGGGTCGTGGGATGATAGCGGGCAGAAACTGGATTCCGATGTCATCTGCCCTCACCCTGCAGTCGCTGCCGCTGTTCCCGTTGGGCACGGTCTTGTTCCCCGGCGGCGTGCTGCCGCTGCGTATTTTCGAAGTGCGTTACCTCGACATGATCGGCCGCTGCCACAAGGCGGGCGCGCCGTTCGGGGTGGTGCTGCTGACCCAGGGCAGCGAGGTGCAAAAGCCCGGCGGGATTGAGGCGTTCTCCCACGTCGGCACCCTGGCGACCATCACCGATTTCGACACCCCCCGCGCCGGGCTCATGATGGTTCGGGCCAGCGGCGCACAACGCTTTCGCATCACGTCCAGCGACCAACTGCGGCATGGCTTGTGGGTGGCGGACGTCGAGCGCCTGCCGGTGGATATGTCGGTGCCGATTCCGGACGACCTGAAGGTGACCGCCACCGCGTTGGGCAAGCTGATCGAGTCCCTGCAGCAAAAGGCCGGCGGGCCTGACCAGATGCCGCTGCAAGGCCCCTGGCGCCTGGACGACTGCGGCTGGGTAGCCAACCGCTGGTGCGAGCTGCTGCCGCTGCCCATGCAGCTGAAGCAACGCATGATGGAGCTGGACAACCCCTTGGTGCGCCTGGAGCTGGTGAGCGACGTGCTTTCGCGCACCGGCATCGCCAACTAGGGCGCGCCAACGCTCCGCAGTTTTCAGCGCGGAGCGTACTCGGGCACCTGGGTGCGCAGCCAGCGGCGGATTTCTTCTTGCGAAGGCGCCGGGCCGGCTTCCTCGATCCAACGCAGCACTGCCTCGATATCCGGCAGCGAGCCGTTGGTCTTGGCGATCCTCAACTTGGGGTGCGGCGTGGGCTCGGTGGTTTCGTCGTCGGCCAGCAATTCCTCATAGAGCTTCTCGCCCGGCCGCAAACCGGTGTAGCTGATCGGGATTTCCTGCTCGGTCCGGCCCGAGAGGCGTATCAGCATTCGCGCGAGCTCGACGATCTTCATCGGCTCGCCCATGTCCAGCACGAAGATCTGGCCCGATCGCCCCATCAGCCCGGCCTGCAGCACCAGCTGCGCGGCTTCGGGAATGGTCATGAAGTAGCGCACGATCTCCGGATGCGTCACCGTGACCGGGCCGCCGCGGGCGATCTGCGTCGTGAACAGCGGTACCACCGACCCGCTCGAGCCCAGCACGTTGCCGAAGCGCACCGACACGTACTGCGTCTGCGGGAAGTTCGCGGCCACGCCCTGCACCATGAGCTCGGCCAGGCGTTTGCTCGCGCCCATCACGTTCGTGGGGTTCACCGCCTTGTCGGTGGAGATCATGACGAAGCGGCGCGCGCCGCACTCGCCCGCCACCCGCGCCGCGTTGAGTGTGCCGACGACGTTGGTGCGCAGCGCCTCGACCTCGTTGAGTTCTTCCATCAACGGCACGTGCTTGTAGGCGGCTGCATGCAACATGACGGCGGGCCGGTGCTTGAGCGCGATGGCGCGCAGCCTGTCCACCTCACGCACGTTGGCCGTGTAATAGGCGCCGTGCATTTGCGGGTGGTTCTCGCGCATCTCCTGCTCGAGCTGGTAGACGGCGTATTCGGAAACATCGACGCAGATCAGGCGGCCGACCCCGAAGCGTGCCGCCTGCCGGCACAGCTCGGAGCCGATGGAGCCGCCAGCGCCCGTCACCAGCACCGTCTGCCCGGACAACAGTTCCGCCAGGCCCGCCTCGTCGAGCTGCACCGGTGTGCGGCCCAGGAGGTCTTCCAGTTCGATCCGGCGTGGGCCGGCGTTTTCGGTCTTGAGCCACTCGTCAGGGCGCGGCATCGTCAGCAGCGTCACTCGAGAGCCCGACGCGTTCATGAGCGCCTCGCGGCGGTCGCGCGAACCGGCCGGGCTGGCGACCAGCGCAGCTTCGGCTTCCACTGCTTCGCAAATGTCCGTGATGGCCGCCGTCTGGCCGAGCACGCGCACGTTCTGCATGGAGCGGCCCACCTCCGCGGCGATCGGTGACACGATGCCCACCGGCTGCCATTGCGCCGAGCCCTTCAGGGCGCGCAACGCGTCCGAGGCGTCCTGCAGCGAACCGACGATGACCATGCGGCGCCCGCCATGGCCGAGCGTCCGGCGCTCGATGAACGTCCGCCAACCCGCCCGCGCAGCGCCCAGCAGCACGAGTGCGATCAGCGGCTGCAGCATCAACACCGAACGCGGGAAGCTGGGCATCCGCTGCATGAGCACGGCGGCCGTGGTCAGCAGCCCGCCGAGCATGATGCCGCCGGCCAGTTGCCGCAGCTCGGGCAGGCCGATGTAGCTCCAGACCTGGCGGTACACACGCGCCAGCGACAGGCCGATGCCATACGCCAGCACGCACCATGGGCTGGCTCGCCACGCAAGCTGCACGAACTCCTCGGGGATGACGAAATTGAAGCGCAGCCAGAACGCCGCCCATCCGGCCAGCAGCACCAGCGCGAGATCGGCAGCGAGCAGGAACAGCGTGTTCCTAGGTAGCCGCACGCCTGTCCTCTGCCAATGCGCGGCGCAGCTGGTCAACGACGCGGCCTTGTTGCTCGGCCGTGAGGTTCGAGCCTGACGGAAGGCAGATGCCTGCTTCGAACAGGCTCGCGCCCACGTCGTCCGCGCTGTGCGGGAAGTACGGCGCCCCGCGGAACAGCGGCTGCAGGTGCATGGGTTTCCACACCGGCCTGGCTTCGATCGAGTGGCGCTCCAGCGACTTGAGCACCGCGTCCCGGCGTTTGGCCGCGCCGGGGCCCTGCAACGTGAAGCACGTGAGCCATCGGGTCGAGCGATAGCCTTCCGGCTCGGGCATCCAGTTGATTTGCGGCTGGTCGGCCAGTTCGCGCCGGTACGTCTCGAACACTTCACGCCTCTGCTCGACGCGCTGCTCCAGCACGCGCAATTGGCCGCGACCGATCCCGGCCAGCACATTGCTCATGCGGTAGTTGAAGCCGACCTCGACGTGCTCGTAGTGCGGCGCGGGCTCGCGCGCCTGCGTCGCAAGCTTGCGTGCGCGTTCCGCGACGGCCGCTTCATTCGCCACGAGCATGCCCCCGCCGGAAGTCGTGATGATCTTGTTGCCGTTGAAGGAGTACACGCCGATGACGCCGAAGCTGCCACTGGCACGGCCCTTGTACAAGGCACCCAGCGACTCGGCCGCGTCTTCCAGAACCGGCACGCCATAACGCTCGCAGATCGGGAGCAGCGCGTCCATGTCCGCGCTCTGGCCATACAGGTTCACGACGATGACGCAGCGCGGCAGCCGCCCTTCCTTCTTCGCCCACTCGAACGCGTGTTCCAGCGCGGCGGGCGACATGTTCCAGGTTTCCCGATCCGAATCGATGAACACCGGCTGCGCACCGCAATACATGATGGGATTGCAGCTGCCGACGAACGTGAGCGACGAACAGAACACCGTGTCGCCGGGCTTCACGCCCAACAGCAGCAGCGCCAGATGGATTGCTGCCGTGCCGGAACTGACGGCTGCGGCATGCCCCACCCCGACGTGCGCGGCCAGTTCGCGCTCGAATCCGTCAACGTGCGGGCCCAAGGGGGCGATCCAGTTGGTGCGAAAGGCGTCTTCGACGAAGGCTGTTTCCTCGTCGCCCAGGTGCGGGGACGACAACCAGATGCGCTGCGAAAGTTCGCGCCGCGAGATGAAGTCAATGAGACGGCGATCCGCGCCGACCACGGGGATGTGGTCGAACACGTGCTGGTTCATGAGCTCCATGAGCCGCGCTGCCGAGTCGCCCTCGGCGGCGCAGATGGGTTCATGCGAAGGCAACTCCGACAATGGCGTCGAGGGTTGGCGGCCCGCGAGCGTGGCCCGGCGAAGGTCACCGTCCGTCACGACGCGCACCAGCCGCGGCCCGTCGATCACGGCCAGCGCACCGAAGCCGGTGGCATCCAGCCGCGCAAGCGCTTGCAACACGGTGGTCTGAGGCGGAACGCAAATTTCCTGATTGATCATTCCATGGCCCTCGCCGGGTTGCCGACCACGGTCACGCCGTCGGCAACGCTTCGCGTCACGACGGCGCCCATGCCCACCACGGCGCGCGCGCCGACATGCATGGGCCGCTCCGGCGTGCCCTGGCGCAGCACGGCGCTGGTTCCGATGTACGCATCATCGCCCACGGTGACTGCGCCGTTGCAACGCACTGCGGGGGCGAAAGTCACGTAGTCGCCGATCACGCAATCGTGCGCGACGTACGAGTAGATATTGCAGTGGAAAAATTCGCCGATGCGGGCGTTGCTGGTCACGTTGGTGAATGGGCAGAGGATCGCGCCCGGGGCGATCGAATTGCCGTCGCCGATCACAACGTTGGGCGCGATCAGGCTCACCGGCTCGGCGCAAAGCCGGAGCCGTGCGGCCAACGTCCGACGGGTCGCGGCATCCGCGACCGCGATGTTGAACAACCGGCGCTCGCCGGTGGTCTCGAAATCCGCCACCGACAAGACGCGCAGCCCGTTGACAACCTGGCCCGCGAGGCGGTCGTCGACAAACACGACATCCAGTTGGCCGCCCGCCGCCCCGGTGCTGCGCTGCAGACTGTCACGGGCAAACGGCATCACCTCGCGGCCGAAGCCACCCGCGCCTACCAGGCCGAACGTCAGCATGAACGCTCCTTTGCCGTATCCATCCGATGGAAGCGCTTGCGCAGCCAATTGCGTGCGGGGTGCGATGCCTTCAACACGTCGGCGATGCGCTGGCTCGACTTTCCGTCGCCGTACGGATTGACGAACGGCTGGCCCTTCATGGCCATGGCCTGGCGGATGGCCGCGACGATGGCGGGCGCCGACGCCTGCGTGTGGATCACGGACGCACCGGCCAGCCGGCCGCCTTGCCGCGCACCGATGTTGACGGCCGGAAGGCCCAGCGACGGGGCTTCCGCGAGGGCTGCGGACGAGTTGCCGACCATGGCGCGGCAGTGCGCCATCAACCCCCGGAAAATCCGTGCCGGCACCGACGGGTACACGTGGACCCACGGCTTGCCGTCCGCCCACTGGCGCAACACCCGACCGAGTTCACGGCCCTGCGGGTCCGCGTTGGGCAGGGCCAGCCAGACGGTGCTGCCCGACGCAAATTCTTCCAGCGCCTGGGTCGTTTCACGGGCCAGCGCGGCCGTGGTCCCGAGACCGGACGCGTCGCCCAACGTCTCCGGATGCAGGCTGACGAGCAAGTCGTTCGCACCCACCGTGTAGCCTGCCGCGTGCAACTCGGCAAGCGTTGCCTGGGGCGCGCCCAGGATCGCGTCCAGGCCGGGATTGCCGACCCAATGGATGCGCTCCGGCTCCTCGCCCAATTGAGCAATCAACTGCGCCGCGCTTTCATGCGTCGCGAAATGCAAATGCGACATCTTGGTGATGGCATGGCGCATTGCATCGTCGATCGCGCCTTCGGTCACGTCGCCGCCGCCAATGTGCGCCACTGGGATCCCCAGCATCAAGCTGGCTTGCGCAGCGGCAAGGATTTCGTAGCGGTCGCCGAGCAGCAGCACCCATTCCGGCTGGGCCGTTGCCAGGGTGTCAGCGAAACCGATGACACCGAGCCCTGTCGATTTCGCCATGCCGACGCCGGTGTCGGACGACAGCAGCATCTCCACGCGATGACGCACTTCGATGCCGTCGGCTTCGATCTGCGTCACGGTCATGCCGAACTCGGCCGACAAGTGCGAGCCGGTGGCGATCACTTCGACATCGAAGAACGAGTCGGAGCGCAGCACGTCGATCACGGGCTTCAGGATTCCGTACTCGGAGCGGCTGCCGGTGACGACTGCGACCTTCATGCAGCGCCCTCGATGTCAACGGCCTGAAATGCCTCGAGGCGCCGGATGTCGCGCCCGAGGCGCTGGCCCAAGAGGCGCGGATACAGGCTGGCAGCCAGACCGGTGGCGGGCCGCATGGCCAGCACGTCGTCGGGGGCGACTTCCTCTCCCGCCTTCAGGTCGCGTGCCGCGTACAGCGAGCGACGGGCCAGTGTCTTCAATTCCACCTCGACCGGCAGGCACAGCTTGACGCCATCGCCCAAGCTCGCGGCCGTTTCGCGCAACTGCGCGGTGAAGGCTTGCAACTCGGCCGGTGACAGCGAAAACGCGTGGTCGGGGCCGGGAAGCGCTTTGTCCAGCGTGAAGTGCTTCTCGACGATGCACGCGCCCAGTGCGACGGCCGCACACGCCGCAGCGAACCCTGTGGTGTGGTCCGAATATCCCGTTGGCAAGCCAAATTCTTCTGCAAGCGTGGCAACCGCGCTGACGTTGGCGTCTTCCGCCGGCGCCGGATAGCTCGACACACAGTGCAATAGCGCGACGGCACCGGCGCGGCGTGCGCGCAGGTAGGCGAGCGCTTGCTCGATATCTTCGAGGTCCGCCATGCCGGTGCTCAGGATCAGCGTGCCAGGCGCGTCGGCCACGGCTTCGAGCAAAGAATAATTGTCCAGGTCGCCGGAGGAAATCTTGATGAAGGGCAGGCCCAGCTCCACCAGAAAGCGCGCGCTCTCGCGATCGAACGGCGTCGACATGAAGTCGATGCCGATGTCATCGCACAGCGTGCGCAGCCGCCGGAAATCGTCGAATGACAGCGCCAGCGGCTTCACCATGTCCAGCATGCCGTCGCCTTCGCCGGGCGATGCTTCCTGGTATTTCGCGCGCGGAGCCGTGGGCTGGATCACCGCCTCGGGCACAAAGGTCTGAAACTTCACCGCATCCGCGCCGGCCGCCTTGGCCGCGCGCACCAAGTCGCAGGCAAGGTCGAACCGGCCGTTGTGATTGACGCCGGCTTCGGCGATCACATACGGTGTGCGGCCCGCGAACGTCGGTGTGTTCATTTGAGGAAATCGAAACGCTTGGGCACGCCGGCCGCACGGTGCATCAGCCACCAGCCGTCCGCCCGCTTTTCCCAGAGGTGCGGCGCGCGAAACGAGTCGGCGATCCGCAGGAACTCCTCGCGCTCCAGGCCCATGTATTCCAACACCTCGGGCAGGTAGCGCTCGGGCAGCTCGCCGTCGTACAGGTCGACCAGCGCCAGCGCTTCGTCGCGGTCGATGTGGCCATGACGCACTTCCTGCGAGGCCTCGTGCGTGCAGCGCCCCACCCCGAACTTGAGGAAAGCGCACCAGTAGTGAAAGCCGTCGAGCTTGTCGTCGATGGAGTTGTACTTGGAGTACGTGCCCTCGGTGCGCCGGTCGTTGGGCCGGAAGGCCGTGTGCTTCTGCGCGTAGTAGAAAATTTCCTGCGGGTCCCAGCGCAGGAAGTAGCCCAGGAAGTGGGTCTCGATCCCGCTGGCCGTGTAGTCGGCTTCGGACATGGGCATGTAGATGTCCAGGTCGCGCTGGCTGATGCCCTGCTTCTCGAGCTCACTGACCGTGACACCAGAGATGCGGGTGTCGGGCGTGACTTCACCGGTGAGGTACTTGGGCAGAACGACGGACGATTCATCCTCGCCCTTGGGCGCGCCGTACTCGGCATGATGCTCGCCGTAGAACACCAGCGAGATGCCGAAGCGCTTCGCGAGCCGGGCGGCCTGGTGACGTTGGCCGAACACGAAGGGCTGGAAGGGATGCAGCAGGTTCTCGTAAGCCAGTCGCGTGAGCTTGCGGTGCACCGAGCCGTCCGGCGTCACCAGCAGGTTGTCGAAGCCGCCGTTGGTGATCCAGGCCTGGAAGTTCTCCCAGCCCACGTCGGTGTACATGTGGGGCGCCCAGGTGATGGTGAGCGGCCGCATGCCGTATTTGGTCTTGAGGATGTGCGCCTGATAGACCGAGTCCTTGCCGCCCGAGCCGGGGATCAGCACGTCATAAGGCTTGGACGGGTCCCGGAAGCGGTCCAGCAATTCCACCAGCGCGGCTTCTCTTGCGGCCCAGTCGATGCTGTCCTTTTTGGCCACGACCTTGCACGCGTCGCACACGCCGTCGTCGATTTCGAGCGTGTGGCGCACGTTCGTGCGCGAGTCCTTGGTCACCTCGGACGGGGAGACGCGCTGGTTGGACTGCACGCAACGCGTGCAGAAGCGAACCAGCCGCACATTCGTATCAGACATCAGGGCTTCCTGTGGAGATCTTTTCGATGCAGTGCTTGAGGAGATGCAGCCCCGCAAGCCCGGACTTTTCGGGGTGGAATTGCAGGCCCATGACCCGCCCCCGTCCGACAATCGCGGCAACGCGCGCGTTGCCGTAACTATACGACGCCAGGCACTGGGGATGATCCGCGGCCAGCCCATAAGAATGGTTGAAGTACATGTTGCGCCCGCCGACCTGCGCATCGGCGCTTTCCAGCCTGCGCCAGCCCGTGACGGGCACGCGCTCGCCGGCGAGCGGGAAGTCGGCCATATTGCCCACCCGGCCTTCGAGCAGGCCCAGGCCCTCGGCGCCCGGCGCCTCGACTGATTCCTTGAACAGCAGCTGCATGCCCAGGCAGATGCCCAGCAAGGGCTTGTCTTGCGCGACGTGCGTGCGCAACGCCTCGATCCAGCCCTGCCTCTCCATCAACTTCGTGACGAAGCCGAAATGGCCGATGCCTGGGATCAGGCAGACCGGCCCCAGCTCGTTGGGGCTCGACGCGACGGCCGCATCGATCCCCACATGTTCCAGCGCACCGATCACGGAGCGAATGTTGTTGACGCCTAGGTTGACGACTGTGACTTTCACAGGTTCACCTCGAACTCGTCCTGAAGCTGAGCCTTGGCTTCCATGGCGATGAAGCCTTCGTCGTGGAACGCCGCGCCGACGGCGACACCCGAAGCGCCCGCCCTGAAGGCCTGCCGGATGTCATCCACGTTTCGGATACCCCCGGAATACACGAGCGGCACCTGGCACAAGCCCGCCACCTGCTCGATGAGTTCCAGGTCGGGGCCTGTCAGGCAACCGTCGCGGTCGATGCTGGTGAGAAGGATTTCGCCGACGCGCGGTGCCATGGCACGGACGAAGTCCGCGACCATCACGCCCGTGTGCTCGCGCCCGCCCAGCACCTGGCACTCGTAGCTGCCCGCCCCCAACCGCTTGGCGTCGATGGACAGCACGCAGAACTGGCGGCCGAAAAGTGCGGCCATCTCGTCCAGCAAACCGGGGTTCTGGTGCGCGCTGGTGTTGACGCCGACCTTTTCAACGCCCGACACCACCAACGCCTTGGCGTCATCGATCGAGCGGACGCCACCGGTCACCGAGAAGGGAATGAAGAGCGAACTGGCCACCTGGGCAACGACCGACGCGTCGAAGTTGCGCCGGTACAGCGACGCCACCAGGTCGATATAGAACACCTCGTCGAAACCGGCGCCGAACGCGCGATGTCCGATCGCGCCGGCCGGACCGATCTTGCGGAGGCCCTCGTAGTTCTTGCCCTTGACGCAGTTCTCGCCCTTGACGTCGATGCGCGCGCAGATGCGTTTCATCGTGCACCGCCCCCCGCAAGCTGGCGCTGGTACAGCCAGGCTGCCCACTCGAAGTCGAGCATATCGTCGATGTCCGCCGACCGTTCGCGCGGCATGGGAACGCCCCGCACACGCAGGCTCCAGACGCCGTCCTTGACTGCGCGTGGCAGTGCTTGGCGCTGCCAGCAGTAGATGCTGCCGTTCAACGCATAGACCGGCTTGAGATCCTGGCGCCGCACGCCGCCTGCGGGGCTGCACAGCTTCGCGGTCCCGTCGGGAGCCAGTTCGACCAGGCTGAAGGCGGGGTGGACTCCGGACTCACAGACGGACAACGCGAGATCGGCCCCGTCCAATGCGTCGAGGCAGGCCTCGATGTCGCCGGGGGCGCGCAACGGGGACGTCGGCTGCAAGTCGACCACTTGCGCGACGTGCTCGCCACCGGACTCGAGATGAGCTACCAGGTGCTCGATCACTGGCACCTTGCCGGCGCCGTCGGTCGCAAGCTCGGCCGGCCGCATGAACGGGACCAACGCACCCGCCTGTCGCGCGACTTCGGCGATAGCCGGGTCATCGGTAGAGACGTAGGTCTTGTCGATGCGGGCGCACTGCAGCGCATGCCGGATGGTGTGGACGATCAAGGGCGCGCCGGCGGCGTCCGGAAAGGGACGGATGTTCTTGCCGGGTATGCCCTTGCTTCCGCCCCGTGCGCAAATCGTCGCGATGGTGATGCCGCGGGGTGATTCCATGGAGCCTGCGATTATAAATTGGCCGTCTGCGCCAGCACCTCGATCACTTGGGGCACGGCGGCACGCTGGGGCGTGCGCTCCGTCACGGTTTCGGCCAGGGCGGCGTCCATGGCAGCGCCGACGTCGGCCATCGGCGAGCCACGCGCGATACCCATGGCGGCAAACGGCGCCCCGTCATCGAACATCGAGCCCGGCACCTGGACCACCGGCTTGCCGATGAGCCAGGCCTGCAGCCCGACGGTGGACACCGTGACGCACACGGCGTCGCTGGCATGCAGCAGCGGCTCCAGTGGCCAGCCTTGCGCCGCGAGCATGGCGTTGCCGCCTTCCGGCAGCGAAATGTCCTGAGCCTGGCTAGGGTGAGGCCGCACGGCGAGGACGACGTCCGGCCGCCCCTTCGCCCATGCCAAGAGGTGGGCCAGCACGTCGTGGGGCAGGCGCTCATTGCCAGCCTGCTCGCGCACCGGATGCCGCAGCGGCTCCGGGCTGGGCGCATACAAGGCCACCTTGCGGCGCCCTGCATTCAGGCGCTGCCGCACGTCGATCGATGCTTGCCGATGCGCCGGATCGAAGAGGCCATCGAAGGCGGGATTGCCCGTCACCACCACTTCATCCGGCGCGCGGCCCTCCGCCAGCAGCATCTGCCGCACGCTCTCATTGAGCACGCACACCCGATTTGCATACCCCGGTTGCCCGATCCAGCGCTTTTCGTCGACCGCGAACAGGTCCACCATGCAGACCGAAGGAATGGTCAACGCCCCGGCCGCTTCGATAGCAGCCCGCTCGGCCCGCGGCGAATTGGTGGCCACGACGAGCGAAGGGGAGACGGCCTGCAGAATGCGTCGCAGGGTCGGCAAAGGATGAAAGCACTGGCGCCCGAACGTCCGGTACGCCTGCGCCGCCGCTTCTACGCCCAACTGCTCCACCAAATCTGCGTAACTGAGGCCGAGGTAGGCGGCGCTTTCTCGCGGGTCGGCGTTGCTCGCGGACAGCCCTGCCAGCAGCTGCGCGCCGTGCGCCAGGGCGGGCGCATCCTCGGGCTGCACAAAGTCCGCGAACCCTACCGTCTCCAGGCCGGCGGCACGGCTTGGCGCCTGCGCGGTCGTGAGGGCGAGCACAAGCGGTCGCGCGATTCCGAGGTCGCGCACGCGCTGCGCTACCGGCAGCACCATGGCGATATGCCCGCCCCCATACGCGACGAACAGCCAGGTCGGCAAGTGCTTGCCAGCAGAGCTATTGGGTTGGGCCATTGGCTTCCCACAAGGCCAACGCGGCCAGTGCCCGTAGCTCGCGCGTGTAATTGGCAGTGCCGGCGCGATGAGCAGAAAGCATCGCGTCGATGGCTTCCGTGCGGAACAGCCGGCGCAGCAAGTCGCTGCCGTGCAGCGTCTGCTTCAACCATTCATGGCTGGTCGAGCGGAACCATTCGCCCACCGGCACGGTGAACATCTGCTTCTTGCGGTAAGCCAGGTCCTGCCCGATCAACGGCGCAACGGCCTTCTTGTACCAATGCTTCTTGTCGCCGCCCTGCATCTTGGTGGCCCCACGAGAACGGAAGGCGAACTCCATCATCCGCCAGTCGAGGAACGGCGTGCGTGCCTCGATCGACACCGCCATGCCCATGCGGTCGGGCTTGACGAGGTTGTTGCCGGACAGCAGCAGCTGCATGTCGAGGTACAGCGCCTGGTTCAGCCGGTCGAAATGCGCGGCTTCATCGAACCACGGCTTCGCGGCGGCGTCGAAGCTGTCGATGCCTTGCAGCCGTGCCGCGACTTCCGGCCGGTAGAGCGCGTTCTTGTTCGCCGGTGCAAACAGCGAGATCGAGTCGAAGTAGCTGCGCTGGAAGCTCGCCGTGTCGAGCGTCTGTGCATCGGGCCGGCCGAAGAACTCTTCGTACTTCTCGTAGCCCGCAAAGAGCTCGTCGCCGCCGTCGCCCGTCAACACCACCTTCACGTGCTTTGCGGCGAGTTCACTCACTCGCAGGGTTGGCATGAACGACGCGTCACCATGCGGCTGGTCAAGGTGATACAGCACATGCGGCCAGCGATCCAGCATGTTCAGCTCGGCGATCTCGCTGGTGTGCTCGCAGCCAAAGCGGCGCGCAGCTTCGGCTGCGAAGGCGGATTCGTCGAAGCGCGGGTCGGCGAATCCAATGCAGAAAGTCTTGACCGGCTCCTTCACGTGCCGCGCCATCAAGCCGACGATGGTGCTGGAATCGACGCCGCCGGAGAGGAAAGCGCCCCAGGGCACATCCGCGCGCAAACGGATGCGCGTCGCGTCGTCCAGGATGGACATGAATTCCTCTGCCCACTCGCCGAACTCGAAATCCTGTTCGCGCTGTGCGGACAAGTCCCACCAGCGCTGCGTTTCCACGCCGCTGCGCGTGAACTTCATCCAGGTGCCGGGCATCACGTGGCGGATGCCGCGCCAAATGGTCCAGGGCGCGGGGATGTAGTTGAACGTCAGGTAGTGGTGGATCGCCTCGAGGTCGATGCCGTCGAAGCCGGTATCGGTGCCCGTCCAGGGCAGCATCGCCTTGATTTCGGAAGCGAAGATCGCGCGCGTGCCATCGTCCGCAAAGTACAGCGGCTTGACCCCGATACGGTCGCGCACAAGGTACATCGCGTCCTCGCGCGCATCGTCGATCGCGATGGCGAACATGCCGTTGAGCTTGCTCAGGAACGAAATGCCCTCGCGCTCGTAGAGCCGCAGGATGACCTCGGTGTCCGAATGCGTGCGCAGTTCCACGCCCTGCGCGCGCAGCTCGGCGGCCAGCTCGACGTAGTTGAAGATCTCACCGTTCTGGACCACAGCCACGCGGCCGTCGTCCGAAACGAAGGGCTGGTGTCCGCCGCCAATATCGATGATGGACAGCCGCCGGTTACCGATGGCGACGCCACGCTCAGGCTGGTGCCAGATGCCTTCATCGTCCGGGCCGCGGTGCACGAGCTTCTGCGCCATGGCGGGCAAGGCGCCGTCGGGCATGGCGCGGCGTTGGCGATCCCAGTAACCGAAGATGCCGCACATCTAGTTGCTCCCCTTGCCGCCCAAACGCGCCAACGTCCACCCGATGATCTTGAGATCCATCGAGAGGCTATGGAAGCGCGCATAGCGCAGGTCCAGTTCCAGCCGGCGCACTTCTGTCGCTTCGGAGCGCAGCAATGCTTGCGCAAGGCCCGTGATGCCGGGGCGCACACTGCACCTTACCGCCCAGTCCTCGTCGCTGTACAGCGCGCGCTGGGCCGACACGTCGGGACGAGGCCCCACGATGCTCATCTCGCCCTTGAGCACATTGAGCAGCTGCGGCAATTCGTCGATGCTGGTGCGGCGCAGAAAGCGGCCCACCCGCGTGATGCGCGGGTCATCGCTGGCCGTGTGCCAGGGGCCGATGCTGGCCGCGTCCTTCACCATGCTGCGAAACTTGTACATGCCGAACTCGCGGCCGCCCAAGCCGAGGCGCACTTGCTTGAAGAAGACGGGCGCGCCGCTTTCAATGGCGATGGCCGCCGCGGCCAGCAGCAGCACCGGAGAAAGCACGATGAGCGCGGCCAGCGACAGCAGCACGTCCAGCGCCCTCTTCATACGGCAAGACTTGCCGCGATGCCGTTGATCGTGGACGCCACCCGCAGGCGGTCGGCCTCGATCTGCGCGGGCGTGCGTTGCGACAGTTCGGCTTCGGCGCGCCGCAGTTTGGCCACTTCGGCATCGAAAGCACCGCTGTCGTCCGCGCGATTGAACGTGCGCGACAAGATGACCGAACCCGAGCCAAGGCGGAGATGCTCGGCCAGGACGTCGCGGCCCGGCAGTTGCCCTTCGTCGACCCGCGCGATGCCACCGAAGCCGAAGCGAAGGCCCTGGCGATGGGCTGCGTGCGCGACCCGGTCTACCAGGCCCTGCGCCAACGGCACGAACATGAAGCGGTGGCCCAGCGAAATGTGAAGGTCGTTCAGCCCCACATAAACCTCGGTGAGGCCGGGCGTGGCGATCCAGTCTTCCAGGCACTCCAGTGCGCCCGCAGTTTCCAGCAACGGAACGATTGGCAGGCGCCCATTCACAAGTGCCGAAAACTCGCGCACCTCATGCGCTTGGGTGAACATCGGCAGCATGAGCATGTCCGCGCCTTGCGCGATCACCGCGTCCACTTCGGCGGGTGTGCCCACGTTGAGAGGATTCACTCGCACCATCAACTTGGATTGGCGCACCACTTCGCGTACACGCGCCACATCGTCCAGCGCGTGCACGCTGATGAACGTGTTGCGGCCGGCCTGCCGTTCGGCCTTGCCCAAACGTTCCAGGTCGACGAACAGGCGGAAGTTGCCCAGGGCATCGCAGCGGCGAGCGAACGCCGGGTCGTTCGTGATCTGTATCAGTTCAAGCATGGGAGAGCGCGATTATCGCGCGAGGGCCGAGCGCAAGTCGCTGCTGCTCCACCACGCCGCACCCATCACGAGCAGGGCCGCCAAGGCCGCCAGGGCCAAGGCCGGAGCGAGGCCCGCCGACGATACATCCCACACCCGGGAAACGATCGCCACCACGCCCAGGAGGCAGGCAGCCGATGCCGTCATGGCGCGCCACGGCATCCACCCGAGAGCTTGTGGACCCAGCGCTGCGATGACGGCAATGGCCACCAGGCTCAGCAGGACGTTCAAAACCAGCATCAGCTGGGCTCCGTCTGCCGGTCCGCGTACGCCGAACCACAGCAGCAGTGCCAATGCCAGCGCATATGCCGCCACCGCGACTCGCATCCGGCCCCGCGCAGCCAGCACTGTCAGGCCGACGGCGATCAGCGCTTGCGGCAGCAGGCCCCAAGCGCCGGCAGCGCCCCATTGCGCAATCCGTGCCAGGGCTTGGGGCTCCATGCGCCCCCACCCGAATAGCAGTTGCGCGATGGCCGGTGCACCCACCAGCAGCGCGGTGGCAGCGGCGCAAGCGAGCACCCAAGCGAGGGCGATGGCGCTGCGGATGGCCCGCGCGGTCGCCGCCGCGTCGTCGCCCGCCAACGCCTTGGCGATTGCCGGGAAGGCCAGCGTTGCCACCAGTTGAATGGCGAGAATCAGCGGCAGCTCGATGAGCTTCCAGGCGTAGTTGAAAGTCGCCAGCGCGCCCTCGCCGGATTGGGAGGCGACGGAGCGCGCCACAAATGGCAGGGCCAGCGGCAATCCCGCGGACAGCGCGGCCCACAGCCACACCGGTGGAGAGGGCATGGCCGCAGGTGTCGGAGCCGATTGCAGTTGTGCCGCCGCGGCCTGCGGGGTACGCCACCGCAACCACGCCAAGCGCAGGGACATGGCGGCCAGCAAGCCTGCACCGAGCCAGGGCAAGGCCGTACCCGCCC
>NZ_RKMB01000036.1 GCF_003797765.1 Ramlibacter sp. WS9
GTGCCATGTCGAACGATTTTCTTTCACAAATTCTGGGCAGCGCCCGCGCTGCCCGAGTTGCCACCGAGGGCGCTGCCCAGAATTTGTGAAAGAAAATCGTTCGACATGGCACGCTCCTGTTCAGGAAGAAAGATCGCCCAGCTTAACCGTTCACCGCTCGGCAATGTAGTGCTGCATGGTGATGGGCTCGCCGGGTACCAGGAATTCGCGTACGCGTGCTTCCAGCGCCTGGTCGGCCATGGTGGCACGGGCGCGCTGGTGCAGGTATTCGGCCCAGGAAGTGACGATGAAGCGTTCCACGTAACGCGATGAATCCCCCAGGTCGCGGTAGATGCGCCAGAACGTGGCGCCGTCACGCCGCCTCGGTGCGCGCAGCAGTGTCACCACGTTGAGGAACTCCGCAGCCTCGCGCTCGTGCACCCGGTAGCCGATCTCCACCGCCACAGGCCCGTCTTCGGGGTTCGGCTCGGCTTCGACGAAGAGCTCTTGCCACGGCGTGCCCGGCGTCACCTCGCCCACTTCGCCCATGCGCAGCGGAAAGCGGCGCGCCAGCAACGGGCCCAGGGCCATGCAGACCGCCGCAATGCACAGCGCGACCGGGATGCCTGCCACGCCCGACACCGCGCCCCAGAACGCCGAACCGATGGCGAAAGAGCCCAGCGCGCTCAGCGTGTGCAAGGCCGCGGCGCGCGAGCGCACCCAGGGCGGCGCACTGGTTTGCGTGGCCGTGTTGAAGGTGGACATCACCGCCATCCACGCGGCGCCGCCGATCACGAGGGCCGCGTACACCACCAGGGGAATGCGCACTAACGCAGCCACCGCCATCACAGCGGCGAAGATCAGACAGCAAGCCCCGACCAGCGCTTCCAGCCCGAACCTGGCGCGCACCCGGCCCAACACGAGGCCCGCCGCCACCGCGCCGGTGCCCAGGCACGCCATCAACAAGCCGAAGCCTGCTGCGCCCAGGCCCAGCTGCTGCTGGCCGATGACGGGCAGCAGCGCCCACAGCGCCGCGCCGCTGCCGCTGTACGCCATGGTGCGTAGCAGCTGCGCCAGGATGATCTGTGAGTGGCGCGCAAAGCGCAGCCCACTCAGGGTTCCTGCCCACAAGCGTTCCGCTGGCAGCCGCGACTGCGGATGCGGCTTGGGTGGCCACCGGCGGATGGCCTGCATCATCACCAGGCCGCTGGCCACGGCCAGCGCGAACACCCAACCCGCCCCCAACTGCGCGAACACCAGGCCCGCCAATGCGGGCCCGAGCGCCCGTGCCCCGTTCCACGCCATCGACATCGCGGTGATGGCCTGCGGCAGGTCCTCGCGCGGGATGGTGTCGGCCACGGTGGAGTTCCACGCCGGCGAAAAGAGCGCCGTGCAACATCCCGCCGCGAAGGTGAAGAAGAGCAGCGTGACCGGCCCGGCCACCCCGGCCAATACCAGCAAGGCCAGCAGGATCACGGTCGCGGCTTGCACCGACAGCGCCGACAAAATGAGGCGTCGGCGGTCGGTGGTATCGGCAAGCACGCCCGAGGGCAGCGAGAGCAGGAACATCGGCAGGAAGACGGCCGTCTGCACCAGCGCCGCCAGAAATGAGGAACCGGTGAGTTCCACCATCAGCCACGAAGCCGCCATAGCCTGCATCGCGTTGCCGATGAAGTAGATGCCGCTGCTGGCCCAGAGGCCGCGGAATGCGGGCAGCCGCAGAGGGCTCCAGATCGAATGGGCAGGGGTCATCACGTTGATTATTGACGTATTGCGCAAACCTGCCGATTGCGATCCAGAACAGTGCATTGCATGAGGTTTGCGCACCATGATGGAACGAGTCGAAACTGTCTCTGCGAGAGGGGCAAATCTTTTGCCTGCGTTCCGGGTTTTCCCCTTGAAGAAAAAAAGGCAAACGAAGGCGTAATAGCCGCTTTGTCAAACGAACGAAAACATGAATCTTCTTCGCACTCTACGGTTGCTCGCGGTCACGCTGATGGTCGGTATCGTCCTGCCGGCAGCGGCACAAAATGTGATGACGCTGAACACCGTCGCGGTGGCGGGCAAACAGCGCATGCTCAGCCAGCGTGTGCTGAAGGCCTATGCGCAGTTGTCGTTGAGTGTCGGGCCCGACAAGGCCGCATCCATTCTCTCCACTTCGCTGGAAGAACTCCGCAGCAGCAACGGTGCGTTGCGGGCCATGGCCAGGGACGCCAATGGCGCCGCACTGCATGCTCAGGCAATGCTCATCGACAAGCTGGCGACGATAACCGCGACGCAGCCCACTGCGAGTTCGCTGCAGCAGGCCACGCTTGTCAGCGAGGAACTGCTCGCCAACGCCGAAGCCGTGACGCAGGCCTTCATCAAATCCGGGGCTGAAGCGCCTGCGGCCATGGTCAACCTGGCGGCACGGCAACGGATGCTGTCGCAGCGGGCGGCCGCCGCGTACTTCGTCTACCAGACAGCGGCGAAGTCACACGAACTAAAGACACGTGCAATGAAGGCCGCGTCCGAGTTCAAAGCCGCGATCATTGCCTTCGACGATGCGAGGACGGAATTTCCGCAGATTTCCGACCGAGTCGACATGGCACGCATGCAGATGGTCTTTTTCGACAATGCCCTGAGCAACATCGACAACCCCACGAAAGAGCAGTTCGCGACGATCGCCGCAACCAGCGAGCGCATTCTGAGCGAGATGGATGCGATGACCTCCGAGATCGTCAAGCAAATCGCGACGCGCAATGTGCTGCCCGCGACCGCATCGGCAAAAAGGAAGTAGTTCCATGATGCCAAGTTTCCGCGGCACGATGTTCAGTTGGGCGAGGTTGGCGGCCTCGTCTTCCCCCGAATCAAGCGGAGCGCCGACGGAGTGGGATGTCGCGCGAAACGGCGAGGGCTTGACCTATCGGCTCAGGCGCTGGCCCGACCTGCCCAGCCACGACCGGACGGCGGACGTGTACCGCACGCTATCGAGGATGAGCCATGGCCCGGTCGATCGCAACTGGATGCTCACCCATTCGGGACTGCAGGCAGAACGAGTTGATGCGCTCCTTCGGCTCCTGATCGCCGCAGGCGCGGTCGAGGTGGCCGCCGATCCGGACTTCAACCAGTAGCCGGCATCGTCTTGAATTCGCCGCTGTCGACCAGCTTCTGCAAATCGTTGTAGCCGCCCACCAGCGTGCCCTTGACGAACACCATGGGGAACGTCGGCCAGCCCGCGCGCATAACCGGCCGGTCGAGCCCGGCATAACAGGCCTACGTCAGCGCATGTGCATGGTGGGCGACGTGATCCGCCACGACGGTGGCGACGAAGAAGTACCCGTGGTCATACGCCTTGTGTCGCCGCAGCTCCAGCGGCTGGCCCGCCGCGGCGCAGGCAGCCTCCAACAGCTCCGGCCGCAACTGCGACTCCAAGAACTGGTCGGCCAACCCTTGATCGACCAGCAGCTTAGGCGCCCGCTTCCCCGAAGCGATCAATCGCGTCGCGTCGTGCTCAGCCCACCGCGCCGTGTCATGACCCAGGTAGCCGCCAAATGCCTTGTGCCCCCACGGCACTTCCATCGGCGCGCAGATCGGCGCCAACGCCGACACGCTGCGGTACATGCCGGGGTGACGCAAAGCCAGCGTCAACGCGCCATGCCCACCCATTGAATGGCCGAAGATGCCGGCAGCGCCGCGTGACGCCCGAAACGCCCTCGCCACCACCTCTGGCACTTCCTCGGTGATGTAGCTCTCCATCCGCCAATGCTTCGCGTACGGCACCTCCGTAGCGTCCAAATAGAACCCCGCGCCGATCCCGAAATCCCAATCCTTGTCCGCGCCCTCGACCCCTGTGTTGCGCGGGCTCGTGTCGGGCGTAACGATCATCAGCCCGTGCTCCGCGGCGTACCGCTGCGCACCCGCCTTGATCGCGAACGTCTGCTCGTTGCATGTGAGACCGGCCAGGTAATACAGCACCGGCACCGGGCCTTGCGCGATCTGCGGCGGCTGGTACACGCCGAAGCGCATCGGCAGGCCGATGACATCCGACGCATGCTCGTAGAAGCCCTGCACACCGCCGAAGCAGGCGTGCTCCTCCAGCGTCGTCAAGCCCTCCATCTCAGAACACCACGACCGAGCGGATCGACTCGCCGGACTTCATCAGATCGAAGCCCTTGTTGATGTCTTCCAGCTTCAGCGTGTGGGTGATCAGGTCGTCGATGTTCAGCTTGCCTTCCATATACCAGTCGACGATCTTCGGCACGTCGGTGCGGCCGCGCGCGCCACCGAAGGCCGAGCCCTTCCACTGCCGGCCCGTCACCAGTTGGAACGGGCGCGTGCTGATCTCGGCGCCGGCCGGTGCCACGCCGATGATGATGCTCTGGCCCCAGCCCTTGTGGCAGCACTCCAGCGCCTGGCGCATGGTGGTGGTGTTGCCGATGCATTCGAAGCTGTAGTCGGCGCCGCCGTCGGTCAATTGCACGATGGCATCGACCACGTTCTCGTGGTCCTTGGGGTTGATGAAGTGCGTCATGCCGAACTGGCGGGCCATCGCTTCGCGGCCCGGATTCAGGTCGACGCCGATGATCTTGTCGGCGCCCACCATCTTGGCGCCCTGGATCACGTTGAGCCCGATGCCGCCCAGGCCGAACACCACCACGTTGGCGCCCGCCTCCACCTTGGCGGTGAAGATCACGGCACCCACGCCGGTGGTGACGCCGCAGCCGATGTAGCAGACCTTGTCGAACGGCGCGTCGCTGCGGATCTTGGCCATGGCGATCTCGGGTGCGACGATGTAGTTGCTGAACGTCGACGTGCCCATGTAATGCAACACCGGCTTGCCATCGAGCGAAAAGCGCGCCGTGCCGTCCGGCATCAGCCCCTTGCCTTGCGTGCCGCGGATCAGCTGGCACAGATTGGTCTTGCGCGACAGGCAGAACTTGCACTGACGGCATTCCGGCGTGTAGAGCGGGATGACGTGATCGCCCTTCTTCAGCGATGTGACGCCCGGCCCGACATCGACGACGACGCCCGCGCCTTCATGGCCCAGCACCGCGGGGAACAGCCCTTCCGGGTCCGCGCCCGACAGCGTGAAGTAGTCGGTGTGGCAGATGCCGGTGGCCTTGATCTCGACCAGCACTTCGCCGGCGCGCGGGCCGTCCAGGTCAAGGGTTTCGATGGTGAGGGGTTGGCCTGCTTGCCAAGCCACTGCTGCGCGTGTTTTCATCGGGAGTCCTTGTTTTGTGAAAGCGGAGGGCGCGGGGCGCCGGACCGCAATGGTGTCAGCAACGGCGCCAGGCCGTTGTGGTCGATCTCGAGCATGAGCGCCAGCAAACGGCCGAGCTCGCCGGGCGGAAAGCCCTCGCGCGCGAACCACGCGAGGTAGTTGCCCGGCAGGTCCGCGATGAGGCGGCCCTTGTACTTGCCGTAGGGCATTTCGCGAGTGACGAGCAGTTGCAGCAGCTGGGGGTCCACCGGCCGATTATGGTGGAGCGGAAGTCAGCCGCCGGCCCGCTTGACGGTGCGGCCCTGCGCCTGCAACAGCGCGATCACCTTCTCGCAGTGATCGCCCTGCACTTCCACCACGCCGTCCTTCACCGTGCCGCCGGAGCCGCAAGCGGCCTTGAGCTGTTTGGCGAGTTTGTCCAGCTCCGCCGCTTCCAGCGCCAGGCCGCGAACGACGGTGACGGCTTTGCCGCCGCGGCCCTTGGTTTCGCGTGAGATGCGGACGATGCCGTCCGACGGCGGCGCGGGTCTGGCTTGCTTGCAGATGCATTGCGCGGCCGGCTTGCGGCAAACCGGGCACATGCGGCCTGCGTCCGTGGAATAGACAAGGCCGCCAGTGGTAGAGCGAGATTTCATGCGACCCGCATTATCGCAACTGGACGGTGAGGCACCGGGCCGTTCAGCTGATGTACGACATCCACAACAAATGGTTAATGCAAGGCGCACGCATGCCACGCATACCGTTGCCAGGCATACGATGGGTTCCCCGCGTTTACTTTGAAGGTGATGTCATGCCTGCAACCATGGAAAAGATGGCGTTGGAAAAGAAGTCCGCAGACCGCCCGGACGAAGTGCGGCCGTTCAAGGACGGCAAGGGGAAGATGGGTGTCTTCGCGTTCGGCGACAAGACCATGGGCCGTGGCGAGTTCGAGCCCGGCTGGCGCTGGAGCCAGCACGTGAAGCCCATTGCGGGAACCGATTCGTGCCAGGCCACGCACACCGGCATCGTGCTCGAAGGCCGCATGGTGGTGAAGATGCTCGATGACGGAACCGAAATGGAATACGGGCCGGGCGATGTCTTCTACATGCCGCCCGGACACGACGCATGGGTGGTCGGCAAGGACCGCTGTGTTCTCTTCGACTTCACAGGCGTGGCGCAATACGCCAAACCCCGTTGAGAGCGACACGTGGATGCCATCCGGCTCGGCGTCGAAAGAACAGTCCAGTCGGCATCGGCTGACAGGCATTGTCGATTTGCCCTGCATACGCCTCAAGCCGTCAGGTCTGCAATGACAGACGCCCCCCAACAATAGTGGGGGTTCGTTTTTCACTTCTAGGAGTAGACATGCCCATGCAAACCGAACAGTTCAAGGAACGAATCAACCAGATCGAACAGTGCGTGGACGAGGCCCAGACCTGCGTGCAGCAGAGCCAGGCGTCGCCAGAACTGCGCCAGAGCGTCGAAACACTGCACCAGCAGGCCCGGCAGATCAAGCAGCAGATGCAAGCCACAGGTGGGCAGCAACAGCAAGGCGGCCAGCAGCAGCAAGGCGGCCAAGGCGGCCAGGACCAGTTGCAACAAGCCGTGAACCAGCTCGAGCAAAGCGCCGACCGCGCCGAGCAGGCCTGCCGCTCGGCCGGCAACGTCGACCCGAAAACCCAGCAGGCCGTTCAGCGCGCGCACAACGAAATCTCGAATCTGAAGAAGCAGATTCAGATGGGCTGACGCCCGAAACTGGTTGTCATTGCGAGCTCCGACCCGCAATGACAACCCCCTTTTCAATTTCCCCTAATCACCGCTCATTTGTGAGCCCATCCACGAAACAGCTTGACCTCAAGTCGACTTGAATTCGTATCGTTGGTGTTCCCCTTAGCATTGACTGAACCAGGAGCCCCACGATGCACACCCTTCCCTCCTTCGCCGCACAAGTGCGCGACATCTTGAAAGACGACAACACCCCCGCCGGCCGCGACAAGGTCGCCGCGCTCCTGCGCGATGCACTGGCCGACCGGCCTTTTGTCGAATCGCTCTTCGATGACGCGTCCCCCGAGCGGAAAGTCGTCTACCAGGATCCGCAACTTGGCTTTTGCATCCTGGCGCACCGCTACACCGACGCCCGCAACGGCCCGCCGCACGACCACGGGCCGTCGTGGGCGATCTACGGCCAGGCGGATGGTGAGACGGTCATGAGCGATTGGGACGTGATCGAGCCCTCGGCGCCCGGCCAACCCGGCAAGGTGAAGAAGGTGCGCGAATACGCGCTGGCACCCGGGCAAGCCCATGTCTACAACGAAGGCGAGGTGCACGCGCCGAGCCGCGCGGGGCCGACGCGGCTGGTCCGCATCGAAGGGACCAACCTCGAAGGCGTGGCGCGCGGCGCCTACAAGCCCGCGGCGCAATAGCCCTGTAAAGTCGCCGGGGTGCCGCTTGAACAACAGTCCCTGAACCACCGCGCCGCCTGGCCGATGCTGCTGATCCTGATCGGCGGCTTCGCGCTCAGCCAAGCCTTCCGCACCGCGGCGTCCATCATGGCGCCCGCGCTGGCCAAAGACTTCGGCCTGTCGCCGCAGCAGCTGGGCCTGTTCGCCGCGGCATTCCACTTCTCGTTTGCCGGGCTGCAGCTTTTCATGGGCATGGCCATCGACGTCTACGGGCCGCGCCGCACCATCGTTACCGTGTTCCCCCTCGCCGTCGCGGGGGCGCTGGTGATGGCCGCGGCGCCCAGCTACCCCGTGCTGATCTTCGGCCAGGTGCTCACCGGCATCGGCTGCGGTCCCGCGTTTCTGGTGTGCACCGTGTTCATCGCGCGCAGCTTCGAGCCGGGCCGGTTTGCCGCCGTCAACGGCGCGGCGCTGGGCATCGGCTCCGTCGGCCTGCTGCTCACCGGCACGCCGCTCGCCTGGATCATCGAGGCCGCGTCGTGGCGAGCCGGCTTCGTGGCGCTGGCGGCCATCGCGGCCATGGCGTGGCTGGCGATCTTCGTCTTCGTGCGCGATGGCCACGACACCACCGCACCCCGCCAGCAGCTCAACGTGCTGGCCGCGCTGCGCGGTTATGGCGAGCTCTTTCGCCTGCCGCACACCCTCGGCATCTTCGCTCTGGCGCTCACCACCTACTCGTCCTTCATGACGCTGCGCGGCCTGTGGCTCGGGCCGCTGCTGATCGAGCGCCACGGTTTCAGCCTGGTGCAGGCCGGCAACGTGGCCATCGCCATTTCCATCGTCGGCATGATCGGCCCGCCGCTCTTCGGGCGCGTGGACCCGGGTGAGGAACACCGCCGCCGCTGGATCATGACCTGCGCCCTCGCCAGCGCCGCACTGTTCCTGGTGATGGCGATGAACCTCGGCGCGGCCGCCGACGTGGTGCTGGCCCTGGTCGTGAGCCTGCTCGCCGGCTTCGGCACGCTGCAGTACGCGGATGTGCGCTCGGCCTATCCGCCGCACATGACGGGCCGCGCGATGGCTGTTTTCACGATGGCGATGTTCCTGGGCGTGGCCGTGATGCAGTGGGTGACCGGTGGCGTGGCCAGCGCGGCACATGCGTTGGGGGTGGAGACGTATGGCGCCGTGCTGGGCGCGATCGCTGTTTCGCTGGCGATGGGGGCGGCGGCGTTCAAATTGTTACCTGCGCCGACCGGCAAGGCAGCCATTTCCTCATCCACTTGAAGGAGGACGCAGCAAGACCTTCTGCGTACACTCCGGCTCCCACGCCACCGTGCGGGAGGTGCCATGTCATTCGATCAGCAAGTCTTCTTGCAATCCGTTTTGCTGTACCTGCTATGGGTCTGCGGCCCGCTCATCCCGGCGGTTCTGATCTATCGCCTGTTTCCAGACACCAAGGTGAGCGCGCAGGGGCCGCTGTCCAACCTCACGATCCGGGCCGGAGGGGCCTTCGCCGCGTACATCATCGTTTTTCTGGTGGCTTACCCGCTCAGCGTGCGGCAGCACGCGATTCTGGGCGCCTCGCTCAAGCCGTACTGGACATTGCAGGCCGAGGTGATCGCCAGCGACGAGCAGGGCAAGCCGATCATGTACAGCAACTTCTACAACGGGATGAACGTCACGTTCGCGCCGGAGATCCAGGTTGTGACGGGCAGGCAGGTCACCTTGAAAGTGCCCATGACGGGTTTGGGAAACGGCTGGCCCAAGATCACGTTTCAAGTCCCGCATTACGGCGGTGTGACCATCGACCCGGCGGCCTACCAAAGCCGGATGGAGATCGACGAGTTCGCGAAAGAGGTGAAGATCAACGGCGTCATCCCGCTTGAAAAGTTCGTGCCCGCCGGGTTCGGCCTGAAGCCCGCGCCCGTGATCGAGCTGGGGGCACCATGAAAGCCGTCCGCTGGGGCGCCGTGGCCGCGCTGACTGCCGCGCATGGCTTCGCCGGCGCGGTCGAGTGCCCCGTCAAGGGTCCGGAATTTCTGAGGGCTGCCACCGACAGCATGTGGGCGGTCGTCGAATCCCGAGTACTGGCGGGCGACGGTGGCTGCTCCGTCGTGGGAAGCGCCGTGCTGTCGGCAGGCGCGGCCGCCGGTGACGGCGTGACGTGCGAGAGCACCTATTTTCGCGGCGGCAAGCTCAAGGCGAACTGGAAGATCGAGCGGATGCAGTTTGCCGGTGCGGAGGTGAAGTTCCCTCCCAGGCCGCCCGGCGGGGACGGTGGCGCCCAGGTGGTCGTTCAGACACGCGCCGAGCGCGACACCTCCAGTTCATTGAACGTTGTCGGCGTCACGCTGTCGACGACGGAGGGCGACTGCACCGCCTGGCGTGCAGCGTTGATCGGGGGCCAATGATGGGAACACCGCATCTGTTGCGTCGGCACTTTCTCCCCGTCGTGGGGCTTGCCCTTGCGGGCCGCAGTTGGGCCGGCATGCTCCCCAACCAGGTACCCCAGCAGGAACAGGGGATCCAGGTCGCCACTGAATTCCTGCGGCGGCTCGACGCCGGTGCATACGACGCCGCCTTCGCGCTCGTCAGCCGGCGCGTTCAAGCGCAATTCCCTTTCCCGCAGTTCGTGAAGCAAGTGCAATCGACGCGTGCGCGTGCAGGCCCGCGCATCATCAATCGAACTTTGGTCGGAACGCAGGGGTTGGATCGTTCAGCAGCGTCGGCATTGCCAAACAGCGGCGGCCAGGCGCAATGGACGATCCGGTTCCGCTCGGTGTCCTCCGCCGGCGCGCTTTATGAAGACGTGCACATGGAAGTCGATGAAACCCGAAGATGGGCCGTCGCGGGGTGGTTCATCAGCCCGGCTGGATGACCCGGCGATCTGGGACCTCGCGGCAACGCCGTGCACGGCCGGGCCGCGGCGCGATGGCTACGGCGTTGCAGTGAGACGGTGGCGTGCCACCGGTGGCGTGTCACTGTTTTTGCCGACGGCGGAGGGGTGGCCCTCCACCGGTGGCGCGCCTCAATGTTTTGCGAAGCTGTGCGTGGGCGGGCTGCGGCGCGAATAAAGCTCAGGCGCTTGCGGCGGGTGACCCCGCGACCCAGCACGGCTTCAGCCGTGCGACCGTTTCATGCTCGCGAAAACTGTTTGAGTCGCAGCGCAGCGGAGGCGAGTTTTTTCGCGCGGGTCGCGGGGTCTCCCGGCGCAAGGAATTCGGCTGGAGCTTGCGATAGCAAGCGATGCCGAACGCCGTAGCCATCGCGCCGCAGCCCGCCCACGCACAGCTTTGCCGCGAGGTTCAACGAACGCAAAAAGTGAAAAGACATGGATTGCGGTTCAAGCCCGCAATGACAGTCCTGAGCCTATGCTGCCGCAGCTTGCGCCCGCAATTTCACGGCCGGGTCTCCAAGGATCACGTAGTTGCGTGCATCGTCTCGCGCGATCCAGAGGCTCAACAACGCGGCGTCGCTCACCTCGCCGCCCGCTGAACGCTCGTCGAGCAATTCCAACAGCTCCGTACTCAACGTTCCCCACTGCGTGTTGAACTGGTCCGTCGCCTGGCCGACCCGGGTGCCGATCATCAACTGCCCGACCACGTCACGAAAGCCCTGCGTCTGCGCCTTGCCGCGCTGCGACTGGAAGCTGCTCGCCCATGCCTTGTCGATGTGGCCGAGCGATGCGAGCGTGCCTCCACCGGGGTGCGCCATCAGGGCTTGCGGCAACCGGGCCGTCATGGCATGAGGCGCGACGCGCTGCGGCTGCCCCATGCGGTTGAAGTTGTCGAACTCCGGCGTGCCCGCGCCATAGCACGCGAAGAAGAAATGAATCATGCCGTGGATGCTGGCGTCGGCAGGGACGTCCGACGCGGCGAACCAATGGCTTTCGCCGATGCTCCCGTAACCCGGCCAATCGTTGCAAACCAACGCACCCTGGTTGTTCGCAAGCCTTGCGTCGTCCGCCGCGAAGGCCATTCCGTGACTCCCGGTGAACAGGATCGATGGCGTACCGCGCTCGGCACCGCGCAAAACGCCCATCAAGTTTTCCTTCGTTGCGGCGTCCTCGAACAAGGCGTTCACCTTGAAGCCGAATTTATCGCCGATGGACTTCTTGGGTCCTTCACCGAACGCCAGCGGCTTTGCGACCTGGTTCGTGAAGAGCTGTGTCGCCCGGTCGAAGTCGTGGCACGTGGCGAACATCGCGATCTCGCGCATCGTGGCCAGCGCAAGGTCGCTCTCGTGTGCGACGACGCTTTCCGCGTACTGCCTGTACTCCGCGGTGGTCGGAAAATCGATGCGGCCCACACCGGCAACGATGTCGAGCGAGTACTGGAACGAGAACGGAATCTGCGATGGGTCGCCCACCACCACGAGATAGTAGGGAACTCCCAGATCCGGGTCGATGATGTTCAGCGACGCGCCGCGGCGCATGAGCCATTTGTTCGCGGTGTCGCCCACCCGATAGCCATCCGCGCCCTGGAATATCTTGAACCGATCGCCGGCCTCGGCCCGGCGACGCTCGACCAGCGGCGACAAGGCCTCTAGCAGCGGCGCAGGGTCCACTTCCGCCGAAAATATCAGCCCCCACCCCACTTCGTCCAGCTTGTCCGCGTCGAACCCCGAGAGCACACCGAAATTCGCTTCCGTGACCTTGTACGCCAGTGCTTTCACAAGCGACGCCGAAGCCTGGTCATCCTTGCCCAGGAGCGCGTTCAGGTCCTTCTCAGAAACGCCTTCGATCGGGCGCCCCGTTGCAGCGGAAATGCCGAACGGAATCGGGGTGTTGGATTCTTCTTCGTCCATGGGTATCAGGCGGGCAGCGCCGCTTGCCAGATCACATGGGCCACCTCGGGCCCGTCGATGTCGCTGTGCGCGCCCGCGAAGCCACCACCCTTGGCGATGTACGTGGAGCCGTCGAGGTTGTAGATGCCCTTGGGCTTGAACGCATAGTTGCCATCGGCCGGCAGCATCGGCGACTGGACTGCGGCGTCGATGCCGCAGATGCCGAACGCACCGATCGCGCCGAACACGGGGAGTGCCTCATAGGCAACCTGGCCTGCAACGCCGGCTGCCCACGGATAGAGGGTGCCAACAGCCTTGTCGAACTTCGAGCGGGTCGTGACGAGAGCGCCACTCACCTTGCCGTCCGGAACCAGACGGCTGAAGTAGCCAGCGACGCCTTGCTTCGCGGGGATCGACGGCGCCAGTGCCCAGAGCGACATCGCGCCCTGCACCAACACGCAGGAGTCGACCGGCCGCGGCAACGCAGTGGTGCCGCCGGGGCCGCCCAGCGCGGAACACATGACGATGCAACCAAAGCTGTGGCCCATGAGGTGGATTCGCACGTTCGGTGCGGCAGTCTGGATCCGGGCGAGCAAGGCGTGCAGGCTCTTCTCTCCCACCGTTTTCGCGCGCTTCTTCATCGTCCAGAAGCTCAATTGCTGCAGCGGGGCCAGCAGGCTGCCGAACGAACCGGAGCCGAACGACACGCCCTCCTCGGCGTCAAGCACGGCCTGATCCGGGTCGAACGCTTTGCGGTCAGAGGCCGGGTCTCCACCGACGCCCTCGCTGCTCAACCCGAGCGCGGCATCCAGTTCCAGGTAGGCAGCGCGAGCGGTCGGCGTGAGTTCTTCCGCCGCCGCATTCTTGCGCAGGTCGCCGAACAGCTTTTCCAGCGCCGCGCGCACTTCCGGCGTGTCACCCAGAGCATCAGCATAGAAATCCACGTATGCCTGCTCGGATGCCGCGCCGCTGGGCGCGAAGCTGTTGCCAGAGACCAGCCCCTCGTTGCCCCAAGCGAGGCTGGGCCAATGGAACCCGATGTGCATCTCGTTGAAACCCGGTGCCTTCTGCGCCATCTTCTGGCGGTCGGGTTGGAGCTTGTCGAAGGCGCCGATCCAGCGGTCGTATTGATCGAACGCTTCCTTCACATCGCCTTTCCAGCCGTGGCTCCAGAAGAAGACGTCGCTCACCTTTCCTGCCGCGAGTTCAGCGATCACCGCGTCGCTCATGCGCCCCGCCGGAATGTCCGGATCGTTGGCCGCTTCGACCCCGTCTTCGTTGACGGCGAGCAGCCGGTATTGCGCGTTGGTGCCGGGAATTTTTCTGATGGGCATGGGGACTCCTTTATTTGACGGGTTTGCGGCAAGCGACCGGCTTTTCTTCGACCTGTTGAAAGTACTTCTTCAGATCGTCCGGACTGAACGAATCACGCGTGACGAACGCGCAGGCTTTCGCCGACCACGACGCAATATCGAGGTTCCACAGCGCGGTGCCTGCCGCCCCGTTCGACACCAGCCAAAGCCCATCGGCGCTGATGGACAGCGACATGATGCGCGAGGTGTGAAAGTCCTGCGGCAGATGCAGAGGCTGGGCGTGTGCGGGATGCATGACGAACAGCTTGCCGTCGTCGTCACCCGCCACAATGACACCGTTGGCGCTCACCGCCAGGGCCGTGGTGACGCTTGTCGAATCGTCTTTGTGCACAGGCGCGGGCAGCTCGGCCGCCCCGCCGACAGGAACAGAAAACACCAGCCCCGCGTAGTTGCCGACGAACAGCCGGCGCCCTGTCGGCTCGAAGGCAATCGCCAACACTTCTCCTCGGTACATCGTCTTCTGGATGGCTTGCGCGGCCGGCACCACCTGCGGGCACCCGCCAGCGTCCAGCTTCACCGTCCACATTGAAACCGTGTCGCCGTGCACCGCGGCGAAGTCGTGCGAGTTCGGGCGGAACGCGGCCATGCGGATCTTCTTGGGCTCGAGTTCGAGCGGGACGTCGGCTTTGCACAAGCGCGCTTTCGCCGGCTCCTGCGCAAGCGACAAGAATCTCATGTCGAAATGAACATCCGGCGCGGCGGTTTTCGTGAGCGCGAGCGCCACGGCTCCGTCATCGCTGATCGCGAGCGAGCGGATCTCGCCCCCAGGCGGGAGATCGAGCACCTTCGTTTCGACTGTCTTCAGGTCTTCGCCGCGATGGACCCGGATGCCGTTCTTCTGCGCCGCGATGAGCATCTTCGCCTTGGGCGCCCATGCCAACGCATCGGTGCCGGCCGCGGGCAGCTGCTGCGAGCGCGCGATATGCCCGCTTGCGTCCAGCACATGCATCTTGACCGCAGCGGTATCCGAGGTCACCAGTGACAGCTTGTCCATGCCGACAGCCAGCAGGCCGCCCGTCGCGCGCGCGTTGGGGGCGTGCGCGATCGTCTCGCCATAGGGATGGCGCGCGGCCGCCAGGCTCACGCGGAACACGCCGCCCTTCTCGGTGGTGACATAGACGCTGTCCGGCTTTTCGGCCAGGGCCACAGCCGTCAGTTGCCGGGGAATCTCGATCAGGGTCACGGCCACGGGAGCGCCCTTCCCCTCCGCCGGGAAGGACCACAACTTCAGGCGCCCGTCCCATCCCACCGAGAGCAACCGCCCATCCGCCAGGTATTTCAGCTGGGCCACGTTGTCCGAATGGGCGTCCAGCACGCGCGTGTGCGTCCGTGTGGCCACGTCCCAAAAATGGATCCGGCCCGCACGGTTGCCCGCCGCCACGGTTTTCTCGTCGGGGCTCACCGCCAAGCTGTAGAGCGCGCCCTTGAAGTCGCTCTCGCGCGGCTGTGCCACGAGCTTCTTGCGATCCGGCGACAGCTTGCCGTCTTGCACGGCAATCAAGGTTACGGATTCCGTGTCGGCCAAATCCGCGGACGCGAGCCAAGACCCGCCCGCGAACGGCACGATTCCCGATATGCGCGTTGCCTGCTTCGATGTCGACATGAGCCGTTCGCCTTCAGGCACCTGCTCTTGCACATTCCATGCGGCCACGACGCCGGCTTCGTATCCGGCGATCAAGGCGCCCTTTGACTCCGCAAGCACCCGGACGGGGCCGTGCATGAGCGGCAAGTGGGATCCGGCGCCTGCGGGCGCCACCAGCTTGACGAGCTGCTGCTTCTTCTCGATGTCCCAGACAGAGATGCCGCCCTCGCCGCCGCCGATCGCCAGCCGCCCTTGCGCCAGCAATGCGAGGGAGCGAACGCCCCGTGGGTGAGCTTTCTGCATGAGAGCTTGATCGGGCGCCCAGATTTCCTTGCCGGTCTTGAGGTCGTGTACCGAAACGATGAATCGGTCGAAGCCCGTTTCCGCGATCACACGGAAGCGGTCGTCGGACCAGGCCTGCTTGGTGTTGCCCCCACCCAATGTCTCGACCGTCTCGATCTGCCGAGTGCGGTGAAGCAGTTCGACCAGCACGGCGCGGAAATCGAAACCCACGAGCCCGTTGTGCTGCTTTTGAAGATCCGTCCCGGCGACAACCGCCAGTGCCGCGAGTTCGAGGCTTGGCTTGCTGCCCAGAATCGTTTGCAGCGCCGCCTGGGTGGCGAGAACGTTTCTCGTCGAGAAGAGGTTCGCTTTTGCCTGGAGGTACCCGCTGTTCAAGTACGCCATGCCGGCAAGCAAGCAGGCAAAGACGCCTGCGAGGCCCCAATGCAGCATCAGGTCGCGCTTTCTCTGCGCCTGGTAGTCGCGGAACGCACTGAGAAACCGGTTCTCCACTTCAGAAAACTCGCCGGGCTCCTGCAAGAACACCGGAATGCTGGCGCGGCTCTTGTTCGAAATGGCCTTGAAGAATCTCGTTTGCTCGCCCCCCACATGCCAGAAGCGCGCGAGTTCCTGCCACACCGTGGCGTCTTTCAGGCGCCACTTCTCGATGCTGGCGCGAACGGGCCCGCACAAGCTGTCGTGGGAGAGTTCGAACCACTGCCCGTCCTGTCGGCTTTGCGCGCGGACGAGATGCGTTTCCTGCAGGGCCTTCAGCTCCGCTTCCGTGGGGCAATCCGTATCTGCCGGGTCGATGGTGGCCTGGGCCCTCAGCCCGCTGGGCGTGAGCAGCTTGCGGTCGATCCAGTGGCGCAGTTTGCGCGCCCGGGTTTCGTCAGCCGCCACCTTCGCGAGCGACTCGTTGCAGTACTCCTCCAGCGCGACTTCCGGCTTGAAATCGACGAGGTCTTCGACACGGATGGTCTTGATCTCTTTGTCGCCGGCCCTTTCCGCCAACCGCGCCCACAGGCCCGCGCAGATCACCTGCAACTGAACCGGTTCGACGGAAACACCGGGCCGGCTGTCCAAGTGCCCGTCCGCGGTGCGCACACGGATCTTGCTCAGGTCGGCGACCAGGGCTTGCGCAGCGTTCTGCCCGTCCGTCTCCGGAAAGGTCACCCCGCTCATCGCCACGGGCCCCTTCACCGCTTCCACGCCCTGCGCAACGGTGAGCAGGTTGAGCCTGAAGGTGTTCGTCATTCGGGTGGGGACCAGCTCGCGAAACGGGTCGAGCCACGAGAAGTATTCCTCCCGCATGCTGAGGATGAACCACACGGGGCTTTGCTCGCGCCCCAGCAACTCGCCCAGCTGCTTGAAGAAGGCTCGCTGGTCGGCAACGTCGATACCGGGCGTGAACACTTCTTCGAACTGGTCGATCACCATCAGCAGCCGCTTGGGGCGCGTGCCTGTTTCAATCGGGATCCTGTTGAAGTAGTCCAGCAGCGTATCGCCCGGCTCGATCTTGCCGAGCCCCGCGCCTTCGAGCTGCTCCAGGACAACTTGCGCGAGCCAGTTCGAGGCGCCTTCCTTGCCCGCGGTGGGTGCGCCCCAGAGGCGCATCACCGGGAGCACATGAAATCTGTCCTTCAATCTGCTCAGGAGCCCGTTCTTCGCCCGGATCAACGAAGTCTTGCCCGCGCCCGACGGTGCGTAGAGCACGACAACACGATCTGCCACCACGCGATACCGCAGCTCCTCGAGCTCCTCATCGCGCCCAAAAATCTCGTTCCTTTCGGCGAAGGGGCTGGGGCCTACATACGGGCATTCCATGGTCATGCCCCCTCCGAGGTGCGGCGCTGGAGTTCTTTGACGAAGGTGGGCACGTCACCCCAGTAGAGCTTCAACTTGGCCTTTTCCTGCAGGTACTCTTCGATGTACCGGCGCGCACTGCCCGGGTCCAGGATGCTGTTGGGATCGATCTGCACCGAGAAGTGCTCGTAGTCCTTGCGCAAGTCCTGCCCTGGCAAATTCAGCAGGCTGCGGAACAGCACGCGAAACTCCCACGCTTCGGCCTGGAAGCCGACGAAGAGCAAACCGCTGTCGGTCAGGCGATGGCGCACGGCCGAGGGAATGGATTCCGCGCTGGCGGTGGCCTTCGTGAGGTAGTCGAAGTATTGGTCTTCCGTCATCACCAGAGACCGGGGCTCCGCCAGATCGCCGAACAGCTTCACGACGATCGGAAACTTCTCCGTGGGGCCGGCCATGGAGATCGACTTGGCCTCCTCAACGTACTCGTCGTCCTTCTTTTCGGCGAACTTGTTCCAGCGAAGCAGCCGTACCCTGGGTCTCGCGCCTTGTTCGCGCAACGCGTCCACCAGCAGGTCGCTCGGGTCCGTGGTGACGTACACCGGCAGCTTGAAGCTCGCCAGCACCGCGTGCGGCTCCGAGGCATCGGCGGCACGCAGCCGTGCGCCGACCTGGGAAACCATTTCCCCCAAGCGGCTCAGCACCTCGTGTTCCTTGAGGCTCTTGAACTCTTCCGGCACCAGATCGGCATGCCGCTCCAGCAAGCCCCTGTAGACATGCAGGTAGAACTCGCGCCTGGGGAACGCGCCCTGCCGCATCACGGCCAGGTATTGAGCGACCTGCGGCAGGTCTTCGATCTGGTTGCCGCTCATGGGGTACCGGTACATCTCTCCCCACAAAGCGGCCAGCTCGCGACGGCTGCCGAACAGCGCTTCGGCCATCGATGGGCCCAGAACAGGCGTGCATTCGCGGGCGTTGAGGTTGCCCACGATGGAAGCCCATGGGTCGATGCCGTCGTCTGATTTGCCGAAGCCGGGCCGGTACCAGATTCGCGCGCTGTCGAGCCGCGTGAACACGACGGGCATCCACCAGTCCGGCCGGTCGAGCACCGCGGCACGCGCGGCCGCCGCCGCGCGATCGACTTCGCCGTGATTGGCGAGCTCCGCAAAAAACTTCGGCATGAACCGCGACGCCGTCTGCATCGTGAGATTGCCCTGCATGGCCAACACCGCGGGCACGCCCTCTTTCGCCAGCAGCGGGCCCAGCGCCGTCAACGCGTCTTTCGTCGGCATGCCCGTTCCCGAGCTCTGGCAAGAGCACAGCACCACCAGTGTCGGCCCCTTCTCCAACGCGCCGATCCTCGCCGCCAGCTCTTGCCCGTCGACCAGGTCACGCCCGCCGTCCGCGCCCTCGAGCCAGAGCTTGGGCCCCTTGGATGTCATCGCTCCGTGGCACACCAGGTAGAGGATGTCGACACCCTCAGCCAACCCGGCGAGAAGGCCTTCAGCCGTCGCCTGGCCGCCGGACGCGAGCACCGTCGGCACCAGCGGCGAAAGTGCCTGTTGCGCGACCGACACCTCGGTGGGCACGTCGATCTGCGCAAAGTCGGCGTTCAAGCCACTGGGATTGGCCACCACGATCAGCGCCTGCAGCCCTTGCTTCGCGCGCAGCTTCGGCAAGCGCAGCTCGCGGCTGAACAGGTAGCGGGAAAAAATGCTCTGGCCCGAAAGGAGCAGGAAGCTGTCGTCACGCGGATCGGTCAGCGTCTCCCACCGCAAACTGTGCAGGGCCGACGCACCCGGATCGATGCGCAGCCGGACCCGCAATTGCAGGCCGGCGTTTTCGGAACGCGCCTGGGCCGCGACCAGCGCGTCACGGATCGCAGGCGGCCCGAAGATCGCCTGGGACAGTGCCTTGCCGCACTCGCGCGGGTCGGGAGAAAAGTGCTCGGGAGCGGCCGCGCTCAGCGTGATCGGCACATTCGGCGTGATGCTGTCGCCTTCGTCTACCCGATGCCGCGCGCCAACCTGAAAATTATCTTGAGCATCTCGCTGGATGACGATCTCAAGCTCTGAATAGAGCTTCATCCCTCAACGTGCCCGGTCTTGAGCCTCAGTCGAAATCGCATGGACCCCTCTCTTTGTGAGGGCGAGTATATGCACCGCCCCGAGCAAAGTCATCCCAATTCAGCGGTGCGGCCCCTTGGACTCGTGCCATTGCGCGAGCGACATGCTGGGATATTCCTCGAAGCGCGGATCCTCGGCATTGCCTTCAACCTGCACCCATGGCGCCTTGGAGCCGAGCATGATGTGCACGTTCTCGGGCGGCGGCGGCAGCGGCGTGTCGATCGCGCTGGCGTGCGGGTGCACCAAGTCAGGCCATCGCGGATCCCACGCCCACAGCGCGCTTCCGCAGCGGGAACAAAAGTAGCGGCGCGCCTCGCTCAGATGGGTTTTCGTTTCGCCCTCCTCAGCGATGCGAGCCTGGTAGATGCCAAGGTATCGCTTGCCCGTCACCTTCATGCTGTGCGTGGCAGCGCCCAGATTGATGGCATAGCCGCCGCCACCGGCCGTCTTGCGGCAGATCGAGCAGTAGCAACGCATGAACGGCACCGGTTCTGGCGCATCGACGGTGAACCTGACCTTCTGGCAGTGGCAAGAGCCTTCCAATCGCATGACTTTCCTTTCGTGTCACTACCGAGCGCCCACCAGGCTTGCCGCGATGTTGATCGTCAAGCCCAGGATCGCCAGGTTGAAGAAGAAGCACAGCACCGCTTGCGCCAGCACCGTTGCGCGCATCGCGGTGGTTCGCACCGCCACATCCGATGTTTGCACCGCCATGGAGATCGTGAACGCGAAGTACATGAAGTCCAGGTACGACGGCGACTTGAGCTCCTCTGGGAACTGAAGCGGCAGGCGATGGGCGGGCGCAGAGTAATACATGTGTGCGTAGTGAAAGGTGTAGAGCGCGCCGATCAGCAGCCACGACCCCACCACGGTGAGCAGCGTGACGCCATACACGAACAACCGGCTTTCGCCGTTCTCGCGGCCGTGTGCCAGCTCCACCATGATGGCCGCAAGGCTCAGCACGGCGGCGGTGCACATCAACACCAGCAGGCCCGCGCTGCTGGCGTCTTCCTGTTGGGCGATGCCGCGCACGCCTTCGGACGTGACGCGCAGCATCAGCCAGACGAGCGCCGCAAGGTAAGGCCAGACGCCGAGGTTCCAGGCCACCAGCACACGCGCGGTGAACGTCCAGGCTTCAGGAAGGAAGAAGAACGCAGCCACCGCGCCCATGCCCGCGGCAAGGAGCCGGGGCCGGTGCAGCCCGGCTTGGCGGAAGCGGCTGGCGAATGAACTCACGCGGTGGAGGGTACCACCGGGTGCGTGCACGTGCGGGCCTCCCCAAGTCTGTCATTGCGGGCTCGACCCGCAATCCATGCCTCCAACAGCTCAGAGCGGCTTGATCTCCACCTTGCGCCACTTGATCGTGCCCCGACCCCATTGCAGCGCGACCGGGCCACTGGCGAGCTTTGCGTGGCGGGTGTCGACCGTTTTCACACCGTTGAGCACCAGCACGAGATGGTCGCCCTTCATGGTGATCTCATAGGTGTTCCACTTGCCGCCCGCCTTGGGCATGGGCGAAACCGGCGCGACCTTGACGATGGCGCCGGTGCCGTACGTCGGATCCGGGCGCTGGTCAAAGATGTTCGCCTCGTAGCAGTTTTCGTCGGTGATGTTGGCCGGCTCCTGGCAGCGCATGAAGATGCCGCTGTTGGCGTCGTCGCTCGACCAGAACTCCGCGCGGACCATGAAGTCCTTGTACGAATTCTTCGTCACCAGATAGCCCGGCGTCTTGCCGCCGCTGCTGGCCTGGATGGTTCCTTCCATCATCTTCCAGTCGGCCCCGCCGATGCTGGTGAAGTTATCCATCCCCCGATCGCCATCGACCAGGCTCGTCCAGCCGCCCGCACCCATGTGGCCGCAGCCCGCCAGTGCAAAGGCCAAGGCGAAGCCGCCACCCAGTTTGATCAACCCACCACGCATGCCTGTCTCCTGTTGTGTTTGCAGTGGCATGCTAACCGCGTGGGTGGTGAATGGAAAGGCGCGGCCAGCTCATCTGCTGATACAATTTGTCACTTAGGCCCTTTGTTTTCTGAAGGGCGGGAGGCAATTCTTGGACTCGACAAACACGAAGATCTCGCAGTTGTATGCCGCCCTGTTCGGTCGCGCGCCCGACTGGGAGGGGTTGCAATACTGGAAGTACTTGATGGATCTGGGGCAGATGGCGGTTGTGGCCGACCAAATGTTTGCCACCGCGCCCGCCCGCGCCTACTTCCCCAACGAAGCGACCAACGAGCAGGTCATTGCGTCTTTCTACGTCAATGTGCTGGGGCGAATTGCTGACGCGGAAGGCTTGGCCTTTTGGACGGCGCAGCTCAATAAGCCAGGCGCGACACCAGGATCCGTCATCAGCGCAATGATCGACGTCATCGCCCATTACACCGGCACCGACCCCGCAGGGCTGGTAAGTGCGGCTCTTTTCAATAATCGAACTGCCGCGGCGCAGTTCTACGCCGAAGGCGGCGGCTCGGTTGCCAATGCTACGCAGGTGCTCGCGGGCGTGACCGCGCAAGCGCAGTCGGTGCTCGATGCACGCGTGATCGAGATGCAAAACGTCGGCGGCCAAGTAAACGTCGGTGGATATACCGACATCACACTGAGCAACCTGACAGGCAACCTGGAACTTTCCAACGTGGCCGACGGCGCTGTCTTTCACATCGGCCAAGGCGTGGGCAATTTTTACGTGCTGGCGCATATGCACAACGACAACGAAGTCGTCGCCGGCAACGACTTGTCGGTGCATCTGGCTCCCAACAACGATTTCAGCACACTGACATTGCTGGCAATCTCCGTAGACGATCTGACGCTCGTGATGCCGCCAGCGGAATCTGCGACTCCGCTTGGCAACCATGTGAATTTGAGCAGCATCAGTCACCTCGATTCGCTCGTTGTCACCGGTGAAGCCCCCGGCGGACTCTTGTTGTCTTATGTGAATGCCGACGTCGTTGACTTGTCTGGCTTTGTTGGCTCTGTTGGAGTCAATGCGGCTGCCGTGGGTCGTGTGATCGGCAGCAGCGGTGCGGACGAGATATATGCGAATGGCACGGTCGGAAGCGTCGAAGCAGGCGCCGGAAACGACATCCTTGGTGGCCGCGGCGCTGTCAAACTTCTGGGCGGCGCTGGGGCTGATCGATTCATTTTCAGCGACCACCCCGAGCTGCAACTGCCGATCGTTGGAGACTTCAAAAAAGGCACCGATACCCTGGACCTTCATCCGCTGGTGACAAATTTCAGCTATCCGAATCCGAATGTAGGCGCCGATTTCGATTACGGCACGTGGTATTCCAAAAAGATCTCCCTCGCTTCGGGCGCCAGCTTCAACGCCTACCTCAATGCTGCGGCAAGCAAGCAGCCGAGCTCCACGCACGCAGCTATCACTTGGTTTCAGCACGGCGGCGATGCCTACGTGGTGGTAGACAACAGTTACGCGCAATCCACGTTTCAGAACGGCGCCGACAGGCACATCAAGCTGGTGGGCGTGACGGACCTAAGTACGTTGACGTTTGACTCTGCTCAGGGCTTGCTTCACTAATTCGGTGCCGCGCACCGCCTGTCGAGGCCCAGTGGCCAACTACTCGGGCACACCCACCCCCAAATACTGCCCGATCCAATACGGCACACCCGCCAAGCCTGCCAAGCCGCCCACCGCATTCAGCACCCACCCCAGGGTGCGCTGCCAGTTCCTCCCGGGCGGTGCAGTCAAAACCAGACCCACGCCGATCAAGAGTGGCACAAAGAAATAGATTGCCAAGAGTTGGAAGACGGCCAGGCGCAACATCAGACTCCCCTGCTTTTCAACTTGCCGCCAACCGCGCGTTCTGCGGAAACAACGCCTTCTTCGCCTCGTCATCCACTTCCTGCTTGAACACGAAGCGCTCCTTCAGCGCCTCGGCCCGCTGCGCGGCGGGGCGAGCGTTGATGGCGTCGAGGTGGCGTTTGACGTGGGGGAACTGCGCCCACCCCTGCTCACCCATCAGGCGCGGGATGAGGCGCGCCCAGCCCCACACCGCCATGTCCACCAGCGTGTACGTGTCGCCCAGCATCCAGCGCTTGCCGGCCAGCTGGCTGTTGACGATGCCCCAGTGCCTTTCGGCCTCGAAGGTGTAGCGGTTGACGGCGTACACCTTGGGTTCTGGCGCGTAGAGCTTGAAATGCATCGCCTGCCCGCAATACGGCCCGATGCCGGTGGCCACGAACATCAGCCACGAATACATCTGCGCCCGCTCGGCCGGCGTGTCGGGCGGCAGGAACAGGCCCGTCTTCTCGGCCAGGTACAGCAGGATCGCGTTGCTGTCGAACACCGCGGCGTCGCCATCGACCAGCGCCGGCGTCTTGCCGTTGGGGTTGATGGCGCGAAAGGCCGGAAGGTGCTGCTCGCCCCTGCGCGTGTCCACCGGGATCACCTCGTAGGGGAGGCCGGCCTCCTCCAGGTAGAGGGCTACCTTCAGCGGGTTTGGGGAGGGATGGTAGTGGAGCTGGAGCATCACTCATTCTAGGGTTGCCCACTGGCGCGCCAAGCGGGTCGTCGGATCGATGGACGACGAATGGTTCGATGGCTTGCGCCAGCGTGCGCGCAGCCGCCGCGCCGCATGATGCGCAAGGCGGTAGTACGTCGCAGCCAGGCCCAGAAAGACATCGAAATGAGGTCATCGATGGGCTTGGTGGGCAAGGGCAGGATCTTCGGACTTTGCCAAATTTTGCCATGATGGCTATCATCGACAGCCATGGGCACCATGAACATTTCCCTCCCCGATTCACTGAAGGCGTTCGTTGACGAGCAGGTGGAGCAGCGAGGCTACGGCACCAGCAGCGAATACGTGCGCGAGCTGATTCGCAAGGAGCAGGAACGCGCCCAGCTGCGCCAGCTCCTGCTGGACGGCGCCAACTCCGGTCCCGGGGTGAAGGCCGACGAAGCCTTCTTCAAGCGATTGCGCAAGCGGGCCGGCGCGTGACGGCCAAGCCGGCGGTGCTGCGGCCCGCCGCGGTTATCGATGTGGAGGACGCCACCGCCTACTATGCTCAGGAAGGTGGCACCGCATTGGCCACAAGGTGGGTCGGAGCCCTCGAGGCGGCCTTCCGCCACATCAGCTTGCACCCCGCGACGGGTTCGACGCGCTATGCCGCCGTCCTCGATTTGCCCGGGCTGCGGTTCTCGGCTGTGACGCGCTTCCCCTATCTGATCTTCTATCTTGAATGCGACGATCACCTCGATGTTTGGCGGGTGCTGCAGGCGCAGAAGAACATTCCTGCGTGGCTGGCAGAGCAAGACAAGATCGCCTGACGCGCCTCAGGGGTTTAGGGAGGGGTGGTAGTGGAGTTGGAGCATCACGGCATTCTAGGCAGGTGGCCTGCGCGCCTCATCCATGCACGCTGACCGCCTGAAGTGGTGCATTCCTACATGACCCAAGGCCCGGCAATCGCACGATCGTCTCTGTTCCTAACGAGTAAGAAAGACGACACCATGAAGACATTCATCATTGCTGCAGCCACTGCACTGAGCCTTGCCGGCTGCGCCGGAATGATTGGCGGCCAGGGCGGCCCGACGCGCACGGCCGGCCAGGCCATTGACGACGTGACCATTGGCACCAAGATGAAGACGGCGCTCGCCGCAGACCCGGAACTGAGCGCAATCAAGATCAACGTCGACACGACGCAGGGCAACATGCGCCTGCGCGGCGAGGTGAAGTCCATGGCGCTGCGCCGCAAGGCAGAAGACATGGCCCGCAAGATCGAAGGCGTGAAGTCTGTCGACAACCAGCTGATGGTCACTGGCTGACCCGCAGCGCCCGCCTGAACAGCGCCTGCCTGAAGTCAGGCGTTGAGGATCATCTCGAAGCCCCCGTAGATCAGCCGCTTGCCGTCGAACGGCATGGGGTTGGTCTCGGGGTTGAACCGCGGATCCTCCATCATCTTCTTCCACGCGTCGTCGCGGACGGCCTTGGACGGCCAGGTGACCCATGAGAACACCACCGATTCGTCGTCCTTGCGCTGCACAGCCATGGTGAACGACGTGACCTTTCCTTCCGGCACGTCATTGCCCCAGGTTTCGACAACCTGAAGCGCACCGTATTCCTTGAACGCGGCGGCAGCCTTTTGCGCATGCTGCAGGTACTTCTCGCGATTGGCGGTCGGCACGGCGGCCACGAATCCATCGACATAGTTCATGCGAAATCTCCTTTGATGAGGGCCGGCGAAGTGCGGCCCATAACGATACGACGAACGAGGCGGCCCGTTCTCGACATGGGCTTGTAAAAATGGGTTGCCGAGATGAAATCCGGCGTGTTGGGCGGCTCGGGTTGACAAGGTCCCGGCGCATGTCACCATGGCTTATGGTGTTTCAACGCGCTCCCGCAGCGCCACTGCAGCCTTTCGTCGCCCGCTTGTGGGCGAGTGACGGTAGAGTGGAAATCTCTGCAGGCGTCACGCCGGTGCACGAGCATGTTCTGCCAACCGGGTGGATGCATGTGGTCGTCCGGCTCACGGATCAGCCCTTGTACCTGCTGGGCCGGAGCGCAGAGCAACGGGTGACCCTGCCGCCTTGCCTGGTCGGGGGCGCGCGTTCGACATTCCATGCGCGCCTCACCACGTCCGCGTCCTGCTCTGTTGGCGCCCTGCTCCGGCCTGGCGCTGCTTCACTGCTCTTCGGCGTGCCTGCGGGTGAACTCGCCGAGAGTCACACGTCACTGGAACACTTGTGGGGCGCGGCGGCCCCACGCCTGCGTGATGAACTGAGCGGCATCGGATCCGCCGAAGGCAGGCTCGCGCTGTTCGAGAGGCGGCTCGGCGAGCGCTTGCCGCTGTCGACAGGGCTGAACCCAGAGGTCGCCGCCCTGCTCCAGCACATGCGTAACGCGCCCACCGTCCGCGATGCTGTGCGCTCCAGCGGCCTCAGCCATCGCCGGTTCATCGCTGATTTTCGCCACGCAGTCGGCCTGGCGCCCAAGACCTATGCCCAGGTTCGACGGTTTCAGTCGGCTCTGCGGTTGATGCGGTCCGAGCCCGCCGCTCAACTGGTCGACGTCGCCCTCGGCGCAGGCTACAGCGATCAATCGCACTTCGGGCGCGAGTTCCTGGTGCTGGCCGGCGTGACTCCCGCGGTGTACCGCCAGCGGGCACCGGCCGAGGCAAACCACCTGCCGGTTGCGCCATGACGGAGCGCGGCAATTTTCTTCTATCCATGCGGTGGAAGTGCGGCAACACTGCTTCGCACATTCACTCAAGGAGCCAGCGATGAAGATCCACGAACTCTTTCCCTACCTGTGCGTATCGGGCACGGCCGCCGCCATTGCGTTCTATGGCGAGGCCTTCGGCGCCAAGGAAAAGTTCCGCTTGACCGAAACCAGTGGCCGCATCGGCCACGCCGAGATGGACTTCGGCGGGTTCACGCTGATGCTTTGCGACGAGTTCCCCGAGTACGGTATTCGCAGCGCCTCGACGCTGGGCGCCACGCCCGTGACGCTTCATCTTCACGTCGACAATGCCGACGCCATGATCGAGCGCGCCGTCCGGGCCGGCGCAAGCCTCGAGCGCCCTCCTTCGGACGCCTTCTATGGCGAGCGCTCCGGCACGGTCCGCTGCCCGTTCGGCCACCGCTGGCTGATCGGCCATCAAATCGAGGACGTCGACACCGATGAGATGCAGCGCCGCTATACGGCGCTGGAGAGCGGCGCGGGCTAACCCGACGTGGTGACCCTGCGCGCCACGGCGGCGATGGCGCCGCTGCGGTCGGCCGGCGGGGCTTGCGTGTTCGTGATGTACACGGTCACCAGCACGGGCGGCCGGCCCGGCGGCCAGAAAATCCCCACGTCGTTGGTCGAGCCGCGCGCGCCTGTGCCGGTTTTGCTGCCCATACGCCAACCCGCGGGCAGATTGGCCTTCAGCCGCTGCCCATTCGTCTCGCACGCCTCGAGCCAGCGCGCGAGTTGATCGCGGCTGCTCACGGACAGTGCATCGCCCAACAGAGCCGTCTTGAGCAACTGCGCCATGGCACGAGGCGACGTGGTGTCGCGCGGGTCGCCGGGCGTGGCCTCGTTCATCACCGGCTCCCATCTGTCCAGCCGCGTGACGCTGTCACCCAGGCTCCGCGCATAGGACGTGAGCCCCTGCGGTCCGCCGTACGTGGCCAGGATCAGGTTGGCGGCGGCGTTGTCGCTGGTGGTGATCGTGGCGTGGCACAGCTCGCCCAGCGTCATGCCCGCGCCCACGTGTTCCTGCGTGACAGGCGAATGCGGCACCAGCGCGTCGCGGCCGTAGGGAATGCGGCGGTCCAGCCGGTCGAGCCCACGGTCTACCCGCTGCAGCACGTGGGCGGCGGCCAGCCACTTGAATGTGCTGCACATCGGAAAGCGTTCGTCGAGCCGGTGCCCCTGCAGGCTGCCATCGGCCTGCAGCACGGCCACGCCCATTCGCCCGCCGGAGAGCGCCTCGAGCGGCCGCCAGGCGTCCTGCGGTGGGACGTGCGCGCAGGCCGGAAGCGTGGCGGCCGCAACAGCAGCGCCGAAGAGAGAGTGAAAGTCGCGTCGGTTCATTTTTCAACGATAGCCAGCCACACGTTCACGGACAAACGATCATTTGTGGGGCGAGTCCCAAGATAATCTGGGGCATGACATTGCCCCTGAACGCACTGCGCGCCTTTGAAGCATCGGCCCGGCACCTGAGCTTCACGCGGGCCGGCATGGAACTGAGCGTGACGCAAGCCGCCGTGAGCGCGCAGGTCAAGAACCTGGAAGCGCGGCTCGGCGTGACGCTGTTCCGCCGGCTGCCGCGCGGCCTGGCGCTCACCGACGAGGGGCAGGCCTTGTTGCCCATGCTGGCCGACTCGTTCGGCCGCCTCGGCAGCATCCTGGAGCAGTTTCGCGATGGTGCGTATCGCGAACCGCTCACGGTGGCGGCCGTTGCCACCTTTGCAGTGGGCTGGCTCATGCCGCGACTCGAGACCTTCTACCGGGACCATCCTTTCGTCGACCTGCGCCTGATGACGAACAACAACCGCGTCGACCTGGCGGGCGAAGGGCTCGACTTCGCCATTCGCTTCGGGCAAGGCGCGTGGCACGGCACACAGGCCGAGCCGCTGTTCGAAGCGCCCCTCACGCCCATGTGCACACCTGCCATCGCACGGCGCCTTGCCGCGCCGCAGGATCTGCGCGGCGAAACATTGCTGCGTTCGTATCGCAGCGATGAGTGGCGGCTCTGGTTCGAGGCCGCCGGCGCGGGCGCGATGACGCAGCCCCTGCGCGGGCCGGTGCTCGATTCATCGCTGGCGCTCGCTGCAGCCGCCGCGCAGGGCGCAGGCATCGCGCTGCTGCCACGAAGGATGTTCCTGCATGACCTGCGGGTGGGGCGGCTGGCCCAGCCCTTTGGCGTCGAGGTGCCTGTGGGCAGCTACTGGCTCACGCAGCTGCAGTCGAAGACGACTTCTCCCGCCATGACGCAGTTCAGGGACTGGCTGCTGCGGAAAGCGGCGGAACAAGTTGATTGATTGACATCCAGCAATACGTTTCTCAAACTTGACAAAACAGCCGATTTGTCTATTATGAGAAACAAATGCCTTCCGCCACCTCGCCCGTTTTACCCGTCGCCCAGGAGCGCCTTGCGCTCTTGGGCGAGCGCCTGCGTGGCGCCCGCAAGCGCCAGCGCGTGAGTGCCGTCGCGGCCGCGGAGGCGGCGGGCATTTCGCGCGTGACCTTGCATCGCATTGAGCGCGGCGAGCCCACGGTGGCCATGGGCGCGTGGATGGCCGCCGCAAGCGTGCTGGGCCTCGCCTTCGACCTGCCGGACGCGAACACGGCCGATGAGCCCATCGCCCTGCCCACGGCAATCCGCCTTGCGGACTACCCGCAGCTGAAGAAGCTCGCCTGGCAACTGCATGGCGTGGACGAGATCTCCCCCAGCGAAGCGCTAACTCTTTACGAGCGCAACTGGCGCCATGTCGAGCGCGCGGCCCTGTCCGAGCGTGAAGCAGCGCTCGTCGCCCTGCTCTCGCGCGAACTGGGTGGAGGGCGCCTGCTTGTTTGAGCGTCCGCATCACCGCGACGTCGCGCTCGTGCTCCAGTCGCTGGACCCACAGGCTTTGTCGCAGCGCCATTGCTACTTCGGCGGCGGCACCGCCATGGCGCTGCGGTACGGCGAATACGCGGAATGGATCGACATCGACTTCCTCGTTTCCGAACTGGCGGGCTATCGCGAGCTGCGCCAAGCGCTCGGCAATGTGCACGGCCTGCAACCCATTGTGCGCGACGGGCTGCAGCTGGAGCTCGCGCGCGAAGTCCGCGCCGACCAATACGGCATCCGCACCCACGTTCGTTCCGGCACATCGACGATCAAGTTCGAGATCGTGCTCGAGGGGCGCATCGCGCTGGCGACGCCCGGCGAGGCCGATAGCATCTGCGGCATCCACACGCTCACGCCGATCGACTTGGCCGCCGAAAAGCTGCTCGCCAATGCCGACCGGTGGCCGGATGACGCCGTGTACAGCCGTGACCTGATCGACCTCGCGATGATGCAAGCCGACCGGCCGCTGCTGGAAGCCGCGTGCGTGAAGGCGGAGGCGGCCTATGGCGAATCGATCCGGCGCGCCCTGGCGCAAGCGGTAGACGCCTTGCAGTCCCGGCCCGGGCGGCTGGAAGAGTGCATGAAAGCCATGCGCATCGCAACCGTGACCAAGGCCCAGCTGTGGCAGGCCATCCGGCGGGTGGCGCGCCGGCTGTTGGCGTGAGTGTTAACCCGATCACGCCTTACCAACGCAAAGCGCGCCTGCCAAAATCATGAAACCCGTCGCAGCTATCGCCATCGGCACCGTGGTTGCGATCGCCATCATCGGGGTCTGGAGCCAGTTGGGGAAGATTGGCTCGACGACCGAAACCAAGGTAGAACTTCTCGATCCGGCGAAGGTGGAACTGATTCGCACGCCTGGAGGATTTCTCCAAGTCGCGGAGATGCGAAAGGTCGAAGAGTTTGCGTGGCAGACAGGATGGGACTGCCCTTTCCTGGATTGCAGCAAGCTGCCAAAGACCATCTCGAAAATCCGGGTCAAGGCGCACTACGTTTACCGAATTCCCCTTGCCGCCGAATGGCGCCTCGAACCTGGGGCGCAGCGCCATCACCTGACCGTTCCGCCTCTCCAACTGCAGACACCCGTTGCGTTTGACACGACGACCGTTGAGATCGTCACGACGGAAAGCAGCCTCCTCTCACCTTCGGTAGCACCGAATCGGGAGAAGACTTTGCGTCACCTCGGTCCGGAACTGGCTCAACGCGGAACAGGCCCCGCATACACGAACGCGCTGCAGCGTGAAGCGGAGCAGACGATTCGGGACTTTGCACAGAAGTGGATGCTGGAGCAGGGCAAGAAGACTGAACGGCCGATCGACATCAAGTTCACAGCGCCCAATCAGTCTTAGCGACGTCGCGTCAAGAAGCTACCTTGATCCGGCATCCATGCCGTGAATCGGAATCGCGTAGTGCATCAGCGAGTTGCCGGCCGTGGGGTGGTAGCGCGAGTCATACACTTCCAGATCAACTCCACCGCTGTGCGAAGCGCCGGATGACAACAGCCAACTCGAATAGATGTAGTTGACCGTGTTGTCGATGCCTTGGGCCGGTCCCTGGTGGCCGAACTTGGCATACCGTGCGCTGGGCACCTCCAGCGCCAGCATGCCGTCTGGCGGCGCGGCTGGTTGGTTGACCTCAATGGCGGCAAAGTATTGCAGTTGATCCGAAGACTCACGCACCGGGCTGACCACGCCGTAGCACACGCCGGGAACGGCGTGCGGCACCTCACCGAGGCGGCTTAAAAAGCTCGCCCACAGCGGCGGCAGTTTCTTCGCCAGATTGTTTTTCTCTGAATCGATACCGTAGAACAGCGTGCGTAGGGCGACCAGTTGCATGGCGCTTTGTTCATATATTTCTGGCACCAGGGACACATTGCGGTGGATGTGATGCAGATAGTCGGCATTCAACTCCACTTTTTTCACAAACAGGGAGCGGCTGCCGAAAGCGCGGTACTGCCCTGGCGTGATCCGAAAGCAGGACTTGAAGGCGCGGGTGAAGCTTTCCTGCGTCTCGTACCCGGCCGCCAATGCGATGTCCAGGATCGGCAGCCTGGTGCCCAGCAATTGGTCCAGGGCCTTGGCAAAGCGGCGCGAGCGGATGTAGGTCTTCAGGGTCTCGTTGGTGAGTGCCCTGAACATGCGTTGGAAGTGCCATTGGCTCAGGCCCGCCGCCTTGGCCACCTCCAACAGTTCGATCTCCGTGTCCAAATGGGCTTCAATGAAGTCGATGCCTTGTTGAACGCGTTTCAGGTGGCGCACGGTGTGGGTCTTGTCATGCAGCAGCAAAGAATCCTGTCATGGCAATCAGCTTGCCGGCGCCGTTGTACTTGCCGTAGCTGGCGCCTTCGCCAATCACCTGGCCCTTGCCGTCGAGCATGTTCCAGGTGGCCATGCTTTGCTGGTGGTGGCTGGTGAAGGTCTTGGTCTGAAAGTGGCCGCCCGGGACTTGCTGGTGAAAAGCGTCCATATAAGCCGTCAGTTCCGTCCAGCCGGATGCAGCGGTGTTGGGGTCGTTGTAGACGCAATGCGGGTCCAGGCTTTGCGCGAACAAGGCCTGTTTCTCCGCGACAGTGGCTGCTGTCCACGACGCGGTATAGGTTTCCCAGGTCTGGTTCAAAGGGTGGTCGTTCATGGCAGAGCTCGAGAGTGGTGATGAAGCCCCGATTGTTCTGGGCCCAAAGCCAAGCCTTTGACATTTTGTGCTTTTAAAACCTTCAGGCCACCCGAACTTCGTCGCCAACGCCGATCGCCCCGCTCTCCAAAATGCGCGCCGTCATGCCGCCATGCCCGCGCATCGCGGCATAGGCGCCAGGGCCCACCTCTTCTTCCATCCGCGAACAGGGCGCGCACGGCCCGACGATCTCCAGCAGCGCGCCACCCACGCGCACGCGCGCATTGCGCAGCGCGAGGAGGTTGATACCCGACACCACCAGGTTGCGGCGCAAACGAATCGGGTCGACCGCCTCGACGCGAGCGAGCTGCGCGATCACCGGCAGATGCTCGGCCTGGATCAGCGTGACCTGCCGCGTCGAGAGTTCCGCCTCGCCGCGCTGACCCAGCCGGTCATCGGCCAGGCCGATGCCGGCGAGCGCCTCAGTCGCGTCGATGCTGCGCGCCGGATCGCGCGGCTTCCCACGCACGATGATGGCCTCGACACGTCCGACGATGGACGGCGGGGCATTGAGGTCGCGAATGGTTTTCATCGTTGTGCATTCTGCGGAAGTGGCGCGCGCTCGTAGTGGAGCTGGAGCGTCAGCCATTCTAGGGTTGCGCACTGGCGCACCAAGTGTTGACGATGCCCCAATGCCTTTCGGCCTTGAAGCGTAGCGGTGACGGAATACACCTTGGGCTCAGGCGCGTACAGCTTGAAGTGCATCGCCTGCCCGCAATAGGGCCCGATGCCAGTGGCCACGAACATCGGCACGAACACATCTGTGCCCGATCGGCGCCTCCCTCAGCGGCCTCGATCCACAGGCCCAGGAAGTCGCGGTTGCCGTCGGCGCTGCTGATGAACTCTACAGAAACATCCGTGCCATAGGGCTCCAGCAGAATGCCCTCGCTCTCGTGCCTGGTCATGCCCCGCGCATCTACGGGTTGATGATCTCATGGAAGCCGGTCGACCGCCGCCCGTGTTTGGGAACGAGCATCGGCACGAAGCTGACGTCGCGATCGCGTGGCAATTCGATGCGAACCGGCCGTCCGCCGGTGAGTAAGAACGGTCTTGCCGGCACTGCCGTGGAGCTGGTTGGCTGCAGGTTCGGGCTTGGCCCCGCCGGCCGGGTAGCCCAGGTGGCGGCCCGGCCGGCGCCCATGGCGCGCTCGATAAATGCTTTCCAGAAAGCCATGGAAACCGCATTCACGGCCTCCCCGGTCATTGGCCTCGTCACGAACTGACCAAGTAGTTCCATTGACATCGTGGGCCGCGCCGCACTCTTGGCCGCAATGGCCGAGTTCTTGAACTTCGTCTTGTCTCAAACGCAAAATTCAGGACAGGCGCAAGTAAGCAACCCCTAGCGCTTACCCCGCCAGCAACCGCGTGGTCTGCGGAATATCGCTTCTGTCTCTCCTCAAATCGGATGAGGCAGGCTCCGACCGCCAAAGCCACAATCCCCATTGTGAGACTGGTATGGGCAAATCCGCCAGTCAAAAGCGGACGGCTCAATCGGCCGAGCCGAGATTTTCTAGCGCGCCATTGATCGTGTGATCAATTCTCAAAAGGTGTTGACGTACATCCACTATCAGCTTTAAGGTCGAGAGGGTCGATGATCAAAATTCTGTCGGTAGACTTTCAGCGCGAGTTTTCAGCACTAGGCGGGCGCTTCTACAAGCCTCGTGGATGTACGAGCTTTTTTCACCAGAAAATCGTCCCGCTTCTCAGGGCGAGAAATGAGCAACTTGCGGAGATCATTTCTGATTACCGACTTCATCGGCCATCAGAGACAGAGGCGTACTGTGTTCCAGGTACTTGGGGATTCGAGTCAGAGGTCCCTATCGATCTGGTCGGTGGTCGCCGGTGGATCAAGTCTATGAACTCCCCCTCGTGGACGCGGGCCCATGCCGGAGATCCTACAAGAAGCCCCGGGGATCCATACTGCGCGCCTTCAGAATTTGGAGAATGGCTGACAGAAACAATCGGGCCGCCTGCGGTGGATGGCAAGATAATTTTGATCGGCCTCACATTGGATTGCTGTGTTCTATCTACCGCGCAAGAACTTTACTATAGAGGTTATCGGGTGAATTATTTGGCGGAGGGCGTCGATACTTACAACGGCACGCCGGAAGAGAAGGAGTCACTGTTCCAAACGCCACTTTCAATGTGGGGGAAAGTGTTGAGATGGTCAGATCTTTCCCAGGTACTCGCCACATGAGCTCCTTGGAGCCCTGCGACCACTCATCCACTCGCTGCTTCGCCTGGAGTTCTTAATAGACATTAATCGTATGAAGTCATTGAAACCGACCCAACCACGCAAAGCTCCTTGGTATGCAGTTGCATTTGGCGCGTTGCTCGTGGCAGGAGCTCTTTTTTTAGTGATGCATGGGTATGAATCTCCACGCGAGGTTCGGGGCACAAATGGCCAGCTGGTTGGCACTCTTCCAAGAAGTCTGTGGTGGGCGATAACCGAGCATGTAATAACGGGCTTGGTATTGCTCGCAATTTGGCACTCAGTGTATGAATGGTTTCTCAAGAAGGACGCCCGAGATGCGTTGGAACATGATCTGGCTGCCGTATACGAAAAACTGGTCAGAGATATGGGGATTTCAGTTGCCCACACCGCCCTTACACGCAATGCGTCTGGCATTGGCCTGGATGATATCTATCAACAGGAATTCACAAAGCCATACACCAAAGACCTGATCCTGAACTCATCCAAGCTCACTATCGCATTTGGAAGCGGCGAAGCCTGGATAGCGAGACACGGCTACTCCTTGCAGAAGCGTTTCTCAGACCCCACCAAGATCACAGACGTATTCTGCGTGCACCCGGATTCGACGATCGTTCCAGCTATTGCCGCGAAACTCGGGCTTACCTCAATTCAGTATCAAGACAATATCAAAAGGTCGATCGATAAGTTAAAGCGCCTTAACAACGATGTTTCAAAGCTAGTGATCTATGGTCATAGTTTCATCGATTGCAATTTTGTCTGCATTGGTGACGGAGGTGGGCTGTTCGTTCCGAAATTCTTCCTAACTGGAAGTGGCCTCGCACCAGTTTTTGAACTGAAGAACGTCGGACAATCCTCATTCTTGTACACACTCAAGTCGGACATTGAGTTGCTCAAGTCAAAGGCAACTAAGCTCTAGTTCTCTATCGCATGTGCAGGCTTTTTGACACCCGTCTGTTTGGCGCACGATGACCGACGATGATCTGAAAGAGGATGTGGTCCGCGCCTTCATTCTCGCTATTAGTTTGGAACCGTTCGCGGACAAACCCGGCTGCACGACGAGATATGTGGATTCCTCGCCGGGCACAAAGCTCGAATACTTCATCGTGGGAGCCACCAATAGTGCTTGGCCGCTCCTTTCCCTGGTAAATAGGGTACTGCACGAAAGGGCCCAACCCGATTGTGTGTTTGATGCTGCATATCTTGCACAGCTCGCAAGTCCCAGGAATCGCGGTGGCGGAAAGCTCAACTACGCGCAAATTCTGATGCTGCTTCCCATCATCCTCGCTCAGTGCCTGCTGCATCTAGAGGGTCGATGGCCATGTGAGATATCTGAATTGTTTCTGCGCGTGTCGCAGGCAATGCGCGCAACGACGCGACTTGACGTCGGCCAACTCCAAAAACTGGTTGATTTGTCGACCAAGTTGTCTGAGGCCCACCATGGGCGCCTTGGAACAGAACGCCGCCAACTGCGCCCGCATTTTAGTGGCGAGAACATTCTGGAGGCCGTTAAGGCGGAAGAGTTTTCCCACACGATGATGGCCACTGAAATCAGCGATGGCTATCCAGTTTGCCAACGCGTCTACGCGGCATTGTCCAGTACCAACGAGGGTGGCCTGATCCGCAAAAGCGAAGCAGTCTACAAGGATTTTCTTCCAGAGTTAAAGCGTCCTGACATCACAGCGGACTGCCTTGTCGTGGCGTTTTATTTGATGCTCGTTCTGGATAAGAGAGCTGTGCATTTTCCATGACAGGACACCAATCACCAAGCTCGACAGTGTTGGCCTCCGTTGAATCGAAGCTTTCTGAGTCAGTCGACGAGGATTGTATTGAGCAGGTTGTATTTCGTCGCGATCGCTTTTGTGAGTGGCCCTTCTTCAAAGCTTTCGACGATTCTGTTGGGGATTTTTTGAACAGAAGCGAGTACCGCCACCAGAGCCATTCTTATGTTATTTGGGGCGGAGTGGCGAGTGACGTGCTGCTGGGCGTTTTTGGAGCCAGTGTTGAGCACTACTCGCTTCACGACATTGAGTTCTTTTTTGTTTGCGACGGCCACATTGCAACGGACAATGCAATCACTTCCGCCTTTAATAGTGAAGTGTCGACCGATCCACGATTTCTGCTTGAATTAGGTGGAGGTTCGATAGTCCAGCGATTGGGCTACATATCAGTCCTAGAGTTTCAACGGCAACGCGCTCTTAGGAGAGACGGTGATTTGTTTCTCAACAGCGTTGCGCTGGCAGTCGACAGAAAGTTGAACTCCGTCATCGTAAGTGCGCCCCGAGGGACCATTGAATCGATTGGCCGTGCAACACTGTTGGTGAAGGATTCAGCCGACATCTCGTCTGCCTCAAGCGCGTCAAGGCGAATATGCCGGAACGTTTCAAAAGCAATTCGTTACGAGCGGGTGGCAGCATTGCATGCGGGGCCCGACTTGACGGCAAGCATTGCGCAATTGGTGCGTTTGTATTGCAAACACGCGGACGACCACACCTGGAATCACACTGCCGCGTTAACGAGTTTTTTCCCGTCCGATTGGATCTTGGGGGGCCGCCTCACTAGCGCACAAGAGAGAAAGACCTGGCTGTGGACCAGAACTCTTTCGGAGGTATCAAAGCGTCTGGCTGGCTTGAGCGGATGCAGCAGCCTTGACTTCTTAGCGTTCAAAAAGTGCGTACTAACGTACCTTGAAGAACTTTCCGGTCATCCATTGATGCTTGCAGTAAGGCAAAATCTTCTGGAGACAGGTTGGTGTGAAATCGAAGTTGACGCAGAAATCATCAAAGGCTTTTTCACTGACTTTCAGCGTTATCAAAAACCTTTTGCCGAAACGCTCCGCACGATGTATTCGCCGCTCGCGCGGCGGGCGTCCAGCAACCCAGAGACTTGATGACCACTGCTATCTCTGCAGCACCCACCCTCTGCTCGCCTATCAGCCGCGGGATGAGGCGCAACCGGCCCCACACCGCCTTGTTCCACCAGCGTGTAGTTGTCGCCCAGCAGAACACGGGTACTGTAGCCGCCGCCTTCGATCGCTGCCGCGGATCCCTCGAACTCCCTCTCCCATCGTCTGCTCGTTGGCGTTGATTGGTGGGGAAAATTCGACGACCACAACTGGGGACTATTGGCAGACTGACAGGAGCTGGACCATCAACCATTCTAGGGTTGCGCAACGGCGCGCCCAGCGGCAAAGTGCGTGGCTGATGGAGGGACTAACCATGACGCGTCTCTTAACCCAGTGGCTCTGCATCGGCCTATTCGCCATGGCCATCACGGCAACCGCTGCCGCCCCACCCCCACCCGCCTACAACGAAGCCCTGGAACTGATCCACGCCTTCAGCGGCTCCGGCGACGAACTCCAGAAGGCAAGGCAAATCGCCGACGGACTGATGAAGTCCGACCCGAAATCCGGCTATTCCCAAGTGCTCCACGCCGAAGCGCTATCGACGTGGAGGCTCGACCAAAAAGGCCAGCCGGCGGACATACGCGACCAAGTGCTGGCTTTGGCCGACGAGGCGATCAAGCTCAACCCGAACCTGGCCCAGGCCCACGTCGCCAAGGCGCGGGCACTGGTGCGGTCGTCACTGCACGAGCGAGCCAATGCCTCCATTGACGCTGCACTGAAACTCGAGCCAAACCTGAGCGGCGCCCTCTTCCTGCGCGCCCAGATCTTCCGCAGAACCGGGGCCATCAGCGAGGCGGAAACCTGGCACAAGAAGTTCATCGACTCGACGCCCCATGCGGCGCGCAAGGCCAACGGCTACGGCTGGCTCGGCACCATGTACGAAGAAGCGGGCGCGAAAGACCCGGCCCAACGGGCGGCGTGGACGGCGAAGGCGAGAACAGCGTATGAAAACGAGATCCGCCTCGCGCCGGACGGCGCCTGGAGGAACCTGAACTTCGCCGTTTTCCTGAATGACCATGCCGCGGACTTCGACGCGGCGGAACGCTATGCGCAGAAGGCGCTGAGCATGAAGGAGGCGCCGAAGGCACGGTATCACTGGGCTGCGGCGAAGTATCAGAAGCTGGGGGTGGATGCGGCCAAGCTGCAGGGGCCGAAGCTGGTGGAGGCGGTGGATGGGATTGCGAAGGCGACGCGGGTGCCGTTGGCGGAGGCGGTCAAGTTCGAGGAGTTCTCGGGGGTGGTGCGGGGGCGGCTTAAGGAGCTTCAGGGACGGTTGCCGCGGCCGTAGGGCAGAAAGGCAACACACCTGTGGCCGGACGCGCCCGTTTGCTGCCTCTCAAGCTGTTGATCACGCCCTTCCAAAAGCGCGCGGGGCGGAGGAGCCGATGCGCATGTCGTGGATTCAGCTGGACGGTTGATGCTCAGCTAAGTGCCGGCATGGGAGTCAACGGCCCCAACTCCCGAAAAAGCACGCTAGCTCGCTCCACCAACGCTTTGATATCTGGATCAATTCGAAGCCCGCGTCCAATCTCGCTTCTTGTGCCTCGGACGATAGCTTGGACGTCGCTTCGCAATCGGTCGACCGTTACGCTCCCATCCTGAAAAGTGGGGGGCCAAGCCTTGCGTCTGAACTGATAGTTGATTTCGTTGCGAAGAGCAGACATCCATCCCACCTCGCGGCTCAGTTTTCCCGGCTCTCCAAGCCATTTCCGAAGGTCTTCAATGCTAAGCAGTGCCGCTGATCGCGCGATAGGAGCGAAAGGCCTCGCAGCTCCACTTCCCGTGCTCACATCTTGTGCAATTGTGATTAGGCAGTTGTCCGCGTATCGCCAAAAGCCTTCGTGGACTCCACGCACTCTCTGCTTCCTAAGTTCGACCTGAGTTGGAGCACCCAGTGTCACGGTCATTCCATACACGCCAGCCTCAAGCCGAACGGGACTGAGCGCTGCGTTCAGTATCGCAACATCATCAGCGCCAAGGTAGATGTACCCATTGCCGAACGCGCGGAGAAATCCCATCACCACATAAAAGCTACAGTAGTACGCCGAAACGGAGGCCCACGCAATTGATCTCGCGTCGTAGCACGAAGCGGATCGGGGAATGACGCTTTCTCGCGCGGCCCAAAAAAACCGATCAGCATCTGCACCATTCGAAAATGCCCACGACTCGTCCACGGCGTCAAAAACAATCGAGTTCGCCGTGCTGCTGGAAACATAGTAACTACCACCCGCCCTGAGCCACTCCCGAATTCCAGCGGTCACGGCAGTCTCGGACGGCGCGAATCGGCGTCGAGCCTCCTGTGCAATTGCAAACAATTCAGGCTGGACAACAGCCATCACAAGAGCACTTCGGCATCTAGTTTTTTCAAGAGTTTTTCACTAAGGGCTTTGAATGAGGTACCGGGCTCAGTGAACAGCTTGCGCGTGCGGTGAAATATTGGACTCATCGCCGCGTAAAAGTCAGAGTCGTCAAACTCATCCCCCTTGCGATCGATGACTACACGCGCTACGCGCGGGAAAATATCGACCAGTGCCTTAAATACCGTGGGTTCGGCAAACGTTTCCGATATCTGGCGTTCGCCAAGGTGTTGGCGCACAGCCGCAAGAAACGCGTTGAGCGTACTGAACACTGACGCAGAGTCCTGCTGGCTAAATTTGCTCAGGGCTGGACGAACGGCCGTGTTGAATGTGACACGCGAGATCTTCCCCTGCTGCTTCTCCGCGGGACTCAACCAGCCTTGGAGTACGCTGTCCGGATTCGTATTGAACTCGTCGAAGAGTTGGCCGAGAAGTTTCTCTCCCGGGGTTTCGTACGAAGCGAGACGCTTTATGTCCAGCAACAGCTCATTCGAGACAGGCCGTTGTTTGGTGTTTATGTCGATGAACAGTTTGACCTCCTGTTCACGAGTTAACCCGTTATAAATTACGACAGGTACGCGCATCGATGTCTTTGCCAGCGAGTAGCCGTAAACGCGGTGCTGTCCATCCAACACTAAGAAAGCCTGCGGATTCTGGCTGAATCGAACAGTCTTGCCTCTGCCCGTCACAGAAAACTTGGCCTCTGGTTGCGCTGAAAGAATGACAGCACTTGGGATAGTTCCCAAGCCTTCATCAACGTAGGCGGCAATCTCCTTCGCTCGCTTCTTGTCGAGCCTACGTTGGAAGCCCTCTTGTGGATTGTCGAAGCGGTTGCTGACATAGCAACACGTTGCCAGAACATCGCTGGGCATCGTCAATGTGTAGAAGCGCCACTTGCCCTGCGTAATTAGGCTAACTGCATATGCCTTTTCTTCAGCCGTCCTTTTTGCCATCAGTTTCTCCCCCAGGATTGACCCACATAATTAACACGGACGCTCGCGCCGTTTCGAGAAGGCTATTGGCCCCGTTGATAGTACCCACCCAGCCTAGGAGGCTGACGAAGATCTCCGCCGATTACAGTAGCTTCTCCGCCCCGGTTAATCAGCTGCTTCCTAGCACCGCCGAGCGAGACAGCAATCCGTGAAAAATCCTGATCGAGCCCCGGATTGCTCTCCCGCAACCACGTGGGAAAGGACAGGGCAGGTATCAGTCGAACCGTCTGCCCTCGAATAGTGATGAATCCCTCAGCCAAGCTCTTCACCATTGGAAGGGTTGCTCCACCGCCGGTCAATGCGACAGTCAAGTGCCGGTTCGGATTCGCTGTTATCCAATCTATCCAACTTTCGTCGGCGCTTTCCAAGACCTCTTGCATTGCGCGTTTAAGTGAAGACCCAAAATTGGTAACCGCATCCAATGCCATAAATTCAGCGAGCTCGACAGTTATGTCGGCAACGCCGGGAATCGTGACAAACACAGAGTGCTCGTTGAACAAGGTTTCTTTGTAGTCTCGTATGGCCAATCCAAGCCTGTTCCTGGTTTCCACGGCCTTGGGATGCTCAGATGTCACGCCAGCCTTCTTGAGCATGAATTCGACGAGAACGTTGTCCAAATAATTTCCAGCCTCAGTAATGCCTCTTGCAGTACCTTTGGATTCGCGCGAGTCATTTACCTCCTTGGCTGGGTCAATGGCCATGCGAAAGAGACTCAGGTCACTAGTCCCCGCGCCGACGTCAATGACAAGCACGATCATGTCCACCTTCGCACGCCAACTAAGGAGCGCGCCTGCCGCGCCCAGAGGCTCCGTGAGATCTTGCCCGACGAATGCATAGTTTCGGGGCGCGGATCGAACTTGCTTAACTGCCTCCATAAAATCCAGTAAGGGCAGCCCTAGCTTGACTGCATCGCCAAATGAGTCAGACAGTACCTGAGCTTCTCCGAGAAACCTTCTAAGCTGATGCGATACTTCCCGCATTTTTTCACCGGGAAAACAGGGCATTGCGTATCGCCGCGGTAGATTGGACGGAAAACCGAGTCCACGCACGCACTGCTGTGTCGCCCAATTGAAGTACATGAGATATGCGAGAACCATGTCTCCATACGTCACAGAAGTGGAAGTCGGGTTGTACTTGGGTCCGACAACCTCTCCCAACCCATCTTCGGATAGCCGTCGTTTGATGTTGTCAAGCCTCAACCGTGATCCGTCGTCATAAACGGCGGACCGTTCCACCGCCATCTGCCCAAACCACAGTCGCCCTTCTTCGTCAATAAAAACCGAAGAGACCAGCATTACCAAGCTGACTTCTTCCTGATCACCCGGCTTACCCAGTTCAAGCACATGAATTTCTTCGTGTTCCTCTGCCTCTCCGTCAACTACCAGGGTCGCCTTGGACATAGCGGTTCCAAAGTCAAGGCACAACCTGGCGCCATGCAGCGGAACTGGCAACTCAAAAATCGAGGTATTTAGGTGACGAGACTGAGCGTCGACTTGCGCCACGAGATCATGGCTTGGCGGCAGCACCGCTTCGTGCGACTGGACCTGAATGACTGGAACGCCTTCGGCACCAGGCGCGACTGGCAAGGAATTCAGAATAGCAACTGCCACTTTCAACGCGGCAACCTCGTCCTCGGTAACGGCGCCATCGAATCGCCCCCTGCCGTCTGTTTCAGTCCTGATTCTCAGCAAGAGATTCTTCAGCAAAATACGCGCCTCGAAAGTGTTCATTCGCCCCTCCTTTAAGTTGGATCTGGTTCGACCCACGGTTTTACAAATGTTTTTAAACGCCCACCGAAGTCCTTCTGGATTCCGTCTCGCACCACTTTCACACGGCGCACCCCACTTACATGCCCACCAAGCATCTCGTGCTCAATTGGGTTGTAGTCGATCCGCGAGCCTTGCAGATCCATTGTCGTTAGTCTTCTCATACGGGCCAAGCGGCGAGCCACTTGGGCAATCGCGATATGCCCTTTTGCCGCCTTACGCACCGTAGATGCCAGAACGGGATCAGAGATCTCCAAGAGAGGAGCGACCGCTCGGTCCAACTTATCCATGACCCCGCTATTCGCTTCGACCTCCAAAAGGAGCGCCCCGATTTGCTCATCTTCGTTGTTGCCGACTTTCTGCTCCACCTGACGGTCACCCTCGGCAACTGCCCCTCCACTAACCCACCATTGGCGCAAGTTTGGGGGCACATCGCCCGCACCGACAAAGTGGCGCTCCGCTGCGATCTTTAACTGTTGCCTCGACTCAAATGCCGTTGACATGTGATCTGCAATTTCTCGATCCGTCCTGTTCTGTCTTGCCAATACGAGCGCGGTCTCTAGCAAGTCGTTGCGGACTGCGCCGATAGACTTTGAAGCCCGAAGATATTCCTTCCATCTCAGTACACCGAGCCCCTTTCTGCCTTCCGAGATGGCCGCATAGGTGGACGCCGTCAAAGCATAGGAAAATTTCATCTCAATCAGTCGAACTATGCTTCCAAGAGCCTGATCCAACAGATCGTGGAGCGCCGATTGATCAATCTTGTCCGATCCACTGGAGAGGTAGCGTTGAAGGCAGAGGCCCAGAGCCTGGCCGGGATTCGATCCTAAGTTGCCGTGAAATTCTTGGAGTACCTCGAAGAGGCTGGTAAAGATTCGCTTTGAGCGAATAAGTCGCGAATCGACATTCTCTATTTCTAGCAATACGGTTGAAAGTTCGCTGACTTTCCTTAGCCAAAGCTCCACCGAATCGTAGCGAGCGAGAGAGATGGAAAGAAGCTCGCGCCGCGCTATGTCTGCAGCGTCAATCCCCACTGCTTCCCTGGCGCAATAGTCTGCAACCCATATGGCATCAACATGCGAGACCGCCTGAGCGGCGTAGGTTTTGTAGTCCCGATTCGGCAATAGCTCTATATGCGCGTCTTCGGAAAGCCTGAGGAGCCGAACGTGATCGAAGACAGTCTTCTCTCTCCCGCGTGCTACTGCTGCTAAGCGGCCCAGCATCGCCGCCGCGGTTAGATTTTGCTGCGAGTCGAGTTCAGCAGCCAACCGAACAATGGCACCAGCAATCGCTTCCAAGCTGTCGCCTTTGATCAGTGCCTGAACCTTTTGATGCGCCATTTCTCTGGTTAGCACTTCGTCAAGCTCTTGCAAACTAGATGCAGCACCAATACTCGCAAGCGGCGCGTCTCCTACGGTGGGATTGATTGCTTTGGCCATGTATTAGTTTATTCGGTGGCCTGGCTGAAGGTGCTGGCGTGCGCGCCGCTGAACTGCTTGCACATGGTGGCCTTGACCAGCATTGCTTCAAACGCGATCAGCAACGGCATCATGAAAATCATTCTCGTGCACCAACAACAACCGAGCTCCGGCCTTTCGCAGTTCTACGGCTTTCTCCACCTTCCGGCCATAGCAGGCGTACGCCCAGCATGGATTCCCGTCGGCCCCTATTACCAAGTAGTTGACTGTCGATGTCAGTGAGCCGACGACTTCCCCGCCTAGCTTCTGAACAAGCGCGGACAAGTCGCTCCTCTTGTGCTTGCTCGATGCACCCGTAAAACAGAACTTTGCGCCGCTGAACTCGATCTCCGGGCACACCGCACAGAGCCCAACCAATGATTCACCCTGCTTTACGCTTGGACTGGTGATGGTCTTGTCGTCCAAGAGTGACGTGAACTCTGAAAAGAAGTCTCGGAGCATTGACTGTTCCTGTGGGCTGATCTTTCCGTCTGCCAGTACAGCCGTCACCAAGCTTGCAACCTCGTCATAGGGCCAGCAACTCTTGAGGTGCTCATGATCGTCTAACCAGGCTGACAAGCCACGTAGCTCGGCCTCGGTCACGATCCCGTCCGAAGCAATACCACCGACAACTGCATGCAGACGCTGCAGATCAGCGGTTACCTGATCGTAGTACTCCGTTGACGCCATTCGTTCGCATAACCACAGGATGTCCTCGCGCTCCTCGTGGGTCAAGACTCCGTCACTAATTGCGCTAGAAACCACCGGAACGAGTTCGGTGTAAGGGTGGCAGTTCTGCAGTTCTACGTGCTCGTCGAACCACATCCGAAGGAAGCTCACCTCAGAATGGTTGATGGCCCCGTCTATCGCTACGCCTTCGACAATACCTACCAGGGAGTTGATCGACTTGTCCAACCGGGCACGGGTGGTGAACTTGAAGTGGTTAACGTGATCGGCATGCATTGCTGGCCTTCCCTCTGTTGAGCTAGATCAGTCTAGCGGGCCTTTGGCGAACAACGCAATAGGCAATCACGGGTAGGCCCGCTTAACTCCAATTGAATGCGGATCGAAACTTCACTCTGGCTATCTTTTCTTTTTCCTCGGCCCATCCGGAAAGAACACGTCTTCGGTAGGACCCTTCTCGCCAATTCCAAGTGGAGGCAGCACGATCTGCGGGCTAGTTGTGCAACCATGCCCGAGCGCCACATCGCCGAGCGTACCGTGTGCCGGCACCCACATGGCAACATCTCGATAGGGAGGCTTCTCACCAAACTGAGCATGCTGGACTATCCGCCCATCGCCGGCGCGCCCCTCGTAGTGTGTCATCGATACGTTCCCGATCTTCTGGTTCTCGCAGTCCAGCAGCCATTCTTCCCTTCGTGATCGCGTGCACGCACCGGTTGCTGGCGAAACTTTTCGCCAAGGCGCCGCAAAAACCTCTACGTGAACCTCCAGAGTCTTTCGCTCAGGCTCAATTTCCCTGGGCAAAGTTGAAAAGTAGACCAGTTCATCCTTCTTGCCGTTGGTCGGTTCCGACCAATATTTGCCAAGACGCTGAGTTACTGCTGCCTGCACTGGATCACGGTCCGTCAATTGCGACGGCCCGGCCAACCACTCCCGCTCCGCCGGTTTCGCACTCTTAATCGCCGCGGCCATACTTTTCTGGCAAAAACTACGTCCCTGTTCGTGCCGAAACGCTCGAACGTAGATCAGATGCCAGCCGAACGGGGTCTCCACGGGAGGCCCAACAACCCCTGGCGTAGCGGCGAATACTGCGTCTTCAAATGCGAGGGCCATCTCGCCTTCCCAAACCAGGCCAAGGTCGCCTCCCGACTTTGAACTTCCAGGGTCCGCACTATGTTGCCGGGCAAGTCGTTTGAATTTGTCGAGCCTCGAAGCCGATGGGGCGGCGCCTAATTCGGCGGAGAGCTTCTCCGCCAGCTCGCGATCCTTCAACATGATGTGAAAGACCTCCGCCCGACGAAGTGCTTCTTCTAGAGGCTGGGCGCTCGCACCAGCAATACACAGACCAAGCGCCAACGCCGCAGCGACGGCCCGAATGCTCCGAGCTCGGGTCAGGCCTTTGATATTCAAGCCGCCCTCCCCAACCT
>NZ_RKMB01000037.1 GCF_003797765.1 Ramlibacter sp. WS9
CTTCGGAAAATTTGCACTTCGCAAAGCACTGGACGTGCATGCACGATGCGCCTGCAGGCCGCATCAGTGCTCGCTGCGCGGGCATGCGACTACGACAGTGCGTCAGACCCAATGCATTTGGCAATGCGCTGGGGCAGAGTTTGGCCGACAGTTCCAGCGGGGCGAACAACCCGTCTAGCCGCGATTACGTCAACGAGATGGACCGGGCCAGTGACCGATTTACTCCGGCCATGGCACATGACTATGTGAATGGCTCGGATTTGCAGAGTGACAACGCCACGATACAGCGCCAGCGCGACGCACTGTATGGCTTAAGCACCGGCAACAGCGGTCTGGGATTGACCGCCGGCGGCGGTTATGGGTTGAGCGCTGGCAGCATGCGGGCAACGGGCGATACCAGTTTTTCCTCGACGCCTGGCGATGCGGGCGATGCCTTACGGGCGATTTATGACGAAAAGCACCCGCCTTTGGGTGAACCGGTGCTGGTGGCCGACAGCAGCAACGCTTCAGTCTGGGAAATTCTGAAAGCCCGTGGACGCAACAACCCGATGAGCGTATTCAACCAAGATCCTTCTACGCCGGGTGGTTTTATCGGGTCTGTCGCGCGCGATCTGACGTCACCGATTGGATTCCTTGCTGACGCAAAGAGCAGAACTATGAGTGTGCTTGGGGCGCAAATGCAAGACATGGAGGCGCTCTCAAAGAACCCGAATGCGTCATTCCTGGAGCGGATGAGCGCCAACCTGACCTTAGGGCAAATGGTGCAGAACTATGCCCTGGTCGATAGCGGGGCGCCTACCTCTTTGCTGGAAGTGACGCTGGCTGCATTCGGTGCAAAACCAGTGGTCAGCGGGCTTTATAGTGAGATGAAGGCAGGCACGGCGGCGACTTATTCGGTTGGTATTCCTGCCACGCGATCAACCAATCCTTTGAGTCCTGTGCTGGACTTCGATGCGCACGGGAATGAGATCATGTATCGCACGATGTCGCCTGCGCAGTTTCAACAGCTCAAGAACAGCGGCCAGTTGCCACCCACCACCGAAACGTCGACGGCGGCTTCTCTGGACTATGCGTCGGGTAAATACACGGAACGCGGTGGCGTGACGGTCAGGCTCACGGTGGCGCCCGGCACATCGGCGCAGCTGCAGCAGATTGGCATTGCCGCCCCTGGTCAGGCAACGACGCAGTTCCCGAGCATGTCGACGCAAACAGGAAGTTGGATGCAAACCAATGCGCGCTTTAAGGTGGAAGGCGGCCAGATGACCACGCAGTTGGGGCAAGGCCAAGCTCTCAATATCTTCAATAATAATCTCATCCAATTTGAACTCGTTCCCAAGGCAGGCCGTTGATGTTTTTACAGTTGGATCAAGCGCCAGTACCGATGAAGCGGGTGTACCTGCTGTCGGAAGAGTTGAAAAATAGTCCTGAGTACGTTGCCATAGTGCAGGCGCTCACGCTGAACCCGACCAAACCATCGATGGGCCTTAGAGGTAGGCATGGGCTGTATGGATCACCGCAATGGTGGGCCAGCATCGAGCAGCGCCAGATGCCCTTGCTGTTTGTGTCGGGCACCATCCGTCGTACTTATGTCGCTGGCATGGGCGAAGAAGGCGACGATGAGATCAATAGTATTGAATTGCTGCTGGACGATGGTTCCGTGCGCAATGACGTGGGCATCTATGTCAACGACAAGGCCGACATTGCGCTGTTCCGCGTCGGCTGCCGGGTGGAGTTGGTGTATGCGCTCGATGAGATGAAAAAGCCCGCACCAGATGGCAGCATCGACTACTCAAAAAATGCACTCGAAATGGCCATCTCCCTGGAGCCCGTCAAGTAGCCTTGCGCGGATACATCCGCTCCACCGGCAGCTTGCTGGCAGCCTCGTCAAGCTGCCCTTGCTGCACCAGTGCCCGCACCTCCTGCGCCAGCGCTGTTACCTCCGTGATCTTGCACGTCCACTGGTTCACGTACAACCGCACCGCCTCCTTGCTCAGTCCGAGCTGAATCGCCCGATGGGCCAGCGGCTGCAAGTGGACATCGCGCTCCGGGTCCCACTGCACGCGCACCGGGCAGCGTTGTTTGAGCGCGGCGTATTCATCCTCCGACATGCCTGCTGGCGAGTGGCTGCCGCAGCTATGTGCCAGTGCCCACTCAAACCCTTCACGCGTGATGTCAATGGCCAGAATCCGCTTTTGCCCTTCGTCCTTCAACCCCCATCCTGCCCGGTACATCATCCACAAGAATGAAGGCTTGATCCAGGTCATGCGTTCCATCTTGAACGGCGGTGACACAAACCGGCCATGGTGCAACGCCGCATCGGCGACGGCATCCGAATACGCTTGGTAAACCCTGATCGTGGTCTCGTCATAGACCGCGCGAATTTGACGCATGGGCACGCCTGGCATCGCATCATCAGGCATTCTTCTTCCTCCTAGTCGCAATGGCCTTGGGCTTGTCTTGCGGATGCACCGATAGGCCGCTTGGGTGGTGGTTCTTCTGGTTGCGTCCTCTCATTGTGTCCTGTCCGCATGAAGCCGTCACCCGCCCGTTGCCCACGAGGGAGCTTTTTCTTGAAGAATCCGCAGCCAAGCCATCATTGCGGGCCCGCCGCCCCCGGATTCGGCGGGGCGGCGTGCCTGCGAACTGCCTATTTCTCAGGCACTTTCGACCATCCGGACGAGCGCGTCCCGCCCGCAGGCGGACAGCTTCCATTCCGACGATTCTGGCCAACCGGACGACGGCAGGCGGCTAACCTCGACCGTGGAACCCGGCCAACAACTCGTTGACTTGCATGTTGCACTGCCCCAGGGCATGCGCGAGCTGAACATCAGACATTGTCTTGCCTTGCCAGGCCTCTTCGGGCGTCAGGCCGGTCAGCCCCTGATGAGGACGAAGGCGGTTGTAGAAACGGGTGAACGCTTGCAGCGCCGACTGAAGCGCCTCGGCGCTTGACTAGCCCTTCCTTCCTATGGCCTGCTTCAGAGTCCCCCAGAGCCGCTCGATGCGCCCGTTGTGCCAGGGTTGGAAGGGTGGCCCACGCCTGGCAACGATGCCCAACGCCCCCAGCATGGCCAGCCACGGCCGGCTGGTGAACATCGCCTCGTTGTCGGTGCGAATCGCTTCGGGCAAACCATGCTCGCTGAACGCCAGCAGCACATGCCCCATGATCGCGAAGACGCTTCTTGCGCTCGCCCGAAGGTTTCACCTTCATGTTGATCGGGATCATCGACGCCGGTTCGCGCAAGCTGTGCCCCGCCGGGATGAGGCAGGGCTTACGCTGCTTGCGCTCGCGCCGCAGTTGCCGAATTTCCGCGGCGTGCTCGCGCATCACCTCCCACACGTAGGTATGCCCCACCGATGCCCACAGGCCGTGGCGGCGGTTGAAGACATCCGCCACTCTGCGGCAGCTTCGCAAATGGCTGGCCAGGTAGAGCACCTCCCGCAGCACCCAATCGGGCTTGGCGCGCGGGTGTCTGCGCTCGCGCGGGGCGTGCAGCGGACCGCACGTTCGCGGCCCGCGGTACGGGCCCACCTTGACGCGGCGATGGCGCAGCAGCCAGAAGAACAGAAGGGCGCAGACCCATAGGGCCTGCGAAGCCGCAAGGGCGAATTCGAGATTTAAGAGATGAGCGTTCATGCCCTGTACATCGGCACGAGCGCCCATCCGTTCAGTCCTGTGACGGAGTGAGCGTGGGCGTCGGCGGCGCGGCGATAGCGCTCACCGCCGCCCAGCAGATCCCTATGGACGCGGCGAAGCGCAGCACAAAGTACACGTGGGTGGTCGCAGGTTGCGACCACCTGGGCCCTCTAAGGCGCCGGCCGCCGCAGCCGTTTGAGGTCACAAACTGTGACCTCAAAGCCGCCTACTCGGCGGCGTCCAGCTGGAACATGAAATCGCCGGAAGGCGCCGTGCGTGTGCAGCACGATCAGTTCGAGACTTTCTTGAGCAGATCGTTGATCAGGGCTGACAACTCCACTCCCTTGGCGCTGGCCAGCCCGGCGAGGGTCGCCAGCACCCGCTGGTCCAGATAGACCGGCAAGTTCAGCAGTGCATCCGCCTTGTAGAACTGCCCGCGCCTGCCGCCCGAGAAATCGATTTCCGCGGGCATCTCGTCAGCGTCGTGCGTAGCCTGTGGGTCCATTGCGATCCGAGATCCGGGCTTCAGAGTCAATTGACACATCATATTCCCGGCCGATAGCGCCAACCGTGGCCTCCACAGTGCGCAGCTAAACATTCGCCCATCCACGGGGATATATGCGCATGAACCTCCCATTCCTGTTGCGGCGTGCCTTCGCCGTGACGCCTTCCACGCTAGCCGCGCTCCTGCTGGCTGCTTGCGCATTTGCCGTGCCGACCGAGCCCGCCCGCTTTGCCCCGCTGGCCGCGGGCGCTCTGGCGCCGTCGATCTTTCTGGCCCAGGACGCCGAGTTGCGCCTGTCCACCGGCTACAGTCGCACCCTGCCCGCCAACAGCCGGTGGCGGGCGGTGGGCACGCTGCCGCAGGGCACCGTCTACCAGCGCGTCGATGGCGTCTTCAGCATTGAAGGCCGTCACGTGCATGAGGCGTACCTGGTGGTCAAAGAGTCCGCATTGCGCGGCTTCTACCTGCCTGGCGAAGCCGCCTTCACACCACTTTCCCCTTCCGTTTCACTACCCCTAGGAGCACCTTGATGAGAAGAACCATTCTGAAACTCGCCGGCCTCGCCGCCATCGCCGCCGTACTGGGCGGATGCGCCGCCAGCGGCGCCAAATACCAGGAAGTAGCGTCTTCCATGCCCAGCCTCAAGCCGGGCGAAGGCCGCATCTATTTCCTGCGCTCTTCTTCGATCGTGGGCGCGGCCATCCAGCCGGACATCAGGCTCAACGGCCAGGTGGTCGGCGTGTCGAAGCCGGGGGGCTTCTTCTACGTGGACAGGTCCGCGGGCACGTATGCGGCGGCCACATCCACCGAAGTCGAAAAGTCCGCCAGCTTCGCGCTCGCCGCGGGTGAAACGAAGTACCTGCGCACCACGCCCTCCATTGGCGTGCTGGTCGGCCGCATCGTGGTTGAAATCGAAAGCCCCGAAAAGGCGCGTGCAGAACTGCCTTCTCTCAGCTACACCGGCGGCGACAAGGTTTCGGCCAAGTAACAGCGCCATCGGCCCGGCCGCCCCTGCGGCCGGGTCGCATAATTGCCAGCGTCGCCCTCTGTGGCCGCAACCATGAGCAACCCCACTGTGCAACCACCCACCCTCGACCTGGACCGCGTCGAGCGTTATCTCGCCGCCGATCCGGCCAATCCGCATTTGTTGGCTTCGGCCATTGATCTGTCGCTCGCGGCGGGCAAGCTCGACGCGGCGCGCAAGCACGCGGACGCGGCGGTCGCGTTGCTGCCGGACGACCTGTTCATGGCGCACCGGCGCGGCAATGTGCTGATCGCGCAGGGCGAGTTGGCGCAGGCCGCGCAGGTTTTTGCAAAGCTGCTGCAGCAAACGCCTGACGCCAACATCGCTTTCAATCTCGCGCTGGTGTACTTTCGCCAGGGCGACTACACGCAGGCGCTTGCCACACTGGAGCCGTACATCGCCGCAGACGATGTGGCCCCCGCGGCGGTGACGCTGTTTGCGCGAACGCTGCATCACCTGGGCGAAGTGTCGCAAGCCGTGGCATTCGTCGAGCGTCACATGCCGCGCTGCAGTGGCGACACAGACTTTCTCGCAGCCGCCAGCCTGCTGTATCTCGACAACGACCAGCTGGACGAAGCGCAGCGCCTGAGCGACGCGGCCCTTGCAGCCGGCGCCAGGCCACTGGAGGCACTGGTGGTGAGCGGTTCCGTGGCGCTCGGGCGCGACGACGCGAGCAAGGCGAAGGCGATGTTCGGCGAGGCCATCGCCGCCAGCCCCTCCGACGGCCGCAGCTGGTCTGGCCTGGGCATGGCCAGCTTGCTGGAAGGCAATTCGGCCGAGGCCAAAGAGCAATTGCAGCGCGCGGTCACCCACATGCCCACGCACATCGGCAGCTGGCACACCTTGGGCTGGTGCCACATCATGCGCGGTGAGCTGTCGGACGCGGAGCAGACGTTTACGCAGGCATTGGCGCTGGACCGCAACTTTGGTGAAAGTCACGGCGGCTTGGCGGTCGTGCACGCGCTCCAGGGGCGCAAGAGCGAAGCCGAAGAGGGCATCGAGCGCGCACTGCGACTCGACAAGGAAGGCTTGTCTGCCCGCTATGCACAGATGGTGCTGTCGGGCGTTGCCAGCGACCCTGAAAAGTTCAAGACGCTGGCGCTGAAGATATTGTCGGCGCGGCCCGGCCCCGCGGGCGCCACGCTCGTGGCCGCATTGAACAAGCGCAAGCGCTGATTTTTTTGCCGCGTCGGCGTTGCGACGGCGCTGCGTGCAGAAGTCACAAAGATCGCCGATCGAGGTCACTCGACGCGCCCCAATAATGGTCGGCGCGGGCGACAGCGTGGGCCGTTTGGACCGCACCGAGGGGTGCTTGTCTGCTACAAAAATGATGGCAAACGGCGCCTGGGCAGCCGGGCTAATACATCGGCCGTTGCTGCCTACTATTTAGTCAAAATATCTATTGACTAGGGTAAACACCTAGACACTGTTACAACTCTAGTCCTAGCTTCTTCCTAGAATCGCACACTTGGAAACATTTGCTTGCTATCAGCAACGATGTTGATGAGTTGAGCCCACGTGAGTGGGTATGTGTGAGTAGTAGGGAGGAAGTATGCATTCCGATTTGGCCGTCGCCATGATGGCAGATCTGTTCTGGACCGGCCTGTTGGTGTGCTTGCCCGTGCTGGGTTTGGTGATGCTGGTCGGCCTGGCCATCAGCGTGCTGCAGGTGGTCACGCAGGTTCAGGAGATGTCCCTCACCTTCGTTCCCAAGCTGGTCACCGCCGGCGTGGCACTCATCGTGTTCGGTCCCTGGATGCTGCGCACCCTGTCGCAGTTCACCACGCGGCTCTGGACGCAGATTCCCTCGATGTTCTGAGTCAACACGGCGATGGACTTCGAATTGGCTCGCACGGTTTCGGCCGCGATTCCCGATCAGGGTTTCGTGCTGGCCATCTTCCTGCTGTCGCTGCGCTTGTCCGCGGTGTTCCTGTTCACGCCCATCCTCTACGCCTTCAGCGTCCCGGCCACCGCCCGCGTGCTGATCGTGATCGGCCTGGCGCTCGGGCTCGCGCTCGGCGTCCCATCGGCCGAAACGCGCGCGCTGCTCGCCATGGGTAACGGCGAACTGGTGGCCGCCGGCATCACGGAACTGGCGCTGGGCGCGACGCTGGCCCTGGGCATCCTCATCGCGTTCGCGTCCATCTCCATGGCCGGCCGGCTGGTCGACGTGCAGATCGGCTTCGGCATGGCGCAGGTCTACGATCCCGTCACGCAGCGCCAAGTCCCCGTGCTCACTTCGGCGTTCGACAAGCTCGGCGTCATCGTGTTCTTCCTGCTCGACGGCCACCACGCGCTGCTGCGCGGCATTGCCTACAGCCTGGAGCGCTTCCCGCTGGGGCGAGGCTGGCCCATCGAATCGGCCGCCCCCTGGGTTATCAAGCAGATGGCGGGCCTGTTCGCGCTGGGCTTCGCGCTGGCCGCGCCGGTGGTGGTGTGCCTGCTGCTGGTGGAGCTGGCGCTGGGTGTGGTCGCCCGCAATCTGCCGCAGATGAACATGTTCGTCATCGGGGCGCCCATCAAGATCGTCGTCGGGCTGGCGGCGCTGTCGCTCTGGTTCGGCGGTGTCGGCCCCGCGATGAATCGCATCTACGGTTCGATCTACAAGACCTGGGACGCGGTGTTTGCCGCTGCCCCGGCACCTGCGCCGGGAGCCCGCTGATGGCCGAGCAGGATCTCGATCGCAACGAGGAAGCCACTCCCTACAAGCTGCAAAAGGCCAGGGAGAAGGGGCAAGTCAGCAAGAGCGCGGAAGTGGTGTCGGCACTGGTGTTCACGGTCGCCATCGTGTATCTCAACTGGAAGGGCTGGGACGGCCTGGTCGCGCAGTTCGGCTATGACCACGCATTGTTGACGCAGGCCGGGCGCATCGAGCCCAGCGCGGCGAACCTGTGGCACCTGGTGGGCGGAATGATCCGTGACGCGGGATTCATGCTCGCGCCGTTCCTCGGTGCGCTGATGCTGGCGGCCATCGTCGGCAACATGATGCAGACCGGGCCCATCCTGTCGATGGAGCCCGTGCAGCCGGACTTCGACCGCCTCAACCCGGTCAACGGCCTCAAGAAGGTCTTCTCGATGCGGACGCTGTTCGACGGGGCGCGGGCCATCGTGAAGCTGTTGCTGCTCACGCTCGTCGTGTACTACTCGCTGAAAAGCCTGGTGCCCCAGTTCTTCCATTTGGCCGCACTGCCGCCCGCAGGGCTGGCGCGAACCATCATCGACGACGCCGCAAGCACCGGCCTGAAGATCGCCTTGATGCTGTGCCTCATCGCGCTGGTGGACTACGGCTACACGCGGCGCGAGTTCAACAAGAAGATGCGCATGAGCCGGCGCGACCTGAAGGACGAAGGCAAGAACCGCGAAGGCGATCCGCGCATCCGCGCGCGCCTGCGCGAGCTGCGGCGCGAAGCCCTCAAGCGGAGCATGGCAGCTGCGTATACCAAGAACGCCGACGTGCTGCTGACCAATCCCACGCACTTCGCGGTGGCGCTGCGTTACGTCCACGGCGAGATGCAGTCGCCGCAGATGATCGCGAAAGGCACGGGCACGCTGGCCGCCAAGATGCGTGAAATCGCCGCACGGCACAGTATTCCCGTGGTCCAGAACCCGCCCTTGGCGCGCGAGCTTTACCACTCGCTGGAAGTGGATCAGCACGTTCCGCCGTCGCTGTATGCGCAGGTGGCGCGCATCATGGTGTGGGTGTTCGCGATGAAACAGGCGCGCACGGGCGCCGCCCCGGGAGCCGCGACGTGAAGGCGCTGCAAGCCTTCTTCGGCCGCAACAGCGACATCGCGCTGGTGGCGCTGGTGCTGGGCGTGCTCATCGTGCTGTTCGCGCCCATTCCCAGTCCGCTGCTGGATTTTCTGATCCTCACGAACTTCTGCTTCGCGTTCCTGATCCTGCTGCTCACGTTCTACATGGCGCGGCCGGTCGAGTTTTCGACCTTCCCGTCGCTGCTGCTGATCGCCACGCTGTTCCGGCTGTCGCTCAACGTCGCGGCCACGCGGCTGATTCTCTCGGATGGCGACGCAGGCAAGGTGATTTCGGCCGTGGGCTCCTACGTGGTCGGCGGCAACTACGTCATCGGGTTGATCGTCTTCCTGATCCTGATCGTGGTGCAGTACGTCGTGGTGACGAACGGCGCCCAGCGCGTCTCCGAGGTTGCCGCGCGTTTCACGCTGGACAGCATGCCCGGCGCGCAGATGAGCATCGACGCCGATCTCAACATGGGCTTCATCGATCAGGCCGAAGCCCAGCGCCGCCGCAAGCAAATCGAAAAGGAAGCCGGGTTCTACGGCGCGATGGACGGAGCCAGCAAGTTCGTCAAGGGCGACGCCATCGCCGGCATCATCATCCTGCTGATCAACATCGTCGGCGGCTTGCTGATCGGCGTGATGCAGCACCACATTCCATGGGGGCAGGCGCTGCAGACCTACACGCTGCTGACCATCGGCGACGGCATCGTGACGCAGGTTCCCGCGCTGGTGATTGCGGTGGGCACGGGCATCATCGTGACGCGCTCGTCATCGGACACCAATCTGAGCCAGGAAGTCCTGCGGCAGATCACGTCCTTCCCCAAGACCCTGCTGCTCGTGGCCGCGGCGCTGTGTGGCCTGTTGCTGCTGCCCGGCATTCCGCTGGTGCCGACGCTCATTCTCCTGGCCGCCGTGCTCGGGGTCGCCTTCATCGCCCACCGGATCGCACGCGACGGGCGCGAAGCGAAGGCGGACGATGAAGCCGCGGGTGACGGAGCCGAAGGCGGCGCGGGCGGAACCGATGACCCGTATGCCACGCTGTCAGTCGAACCGGTGGAAGTCCACATCGGACGCAACTGGCTGCCGCTCGTCAACGACGCCAATGGGCTTTTCATGGAGCGCATCAAGGCGTTTCGAAAGCAGCACGCACAGGAGCTGGGGCTTGTGCTTCCGCGGGTGCGGTTCAAGGATTCGGGCAAGCTGGGCGCTGACCGCTACGAGATCAGCGTTGACGGCGTGCCCGTGGCCAAGGGTGAAGCGCGCACCAACCAATGGCTCGCGATCCACCCCAGCGGTGACGTGCGATCGATTCCCGGTGAAGTCACACGAGACCCGACGTACGGCCTGCCGGCACTCTGGATCGACGATGACCAGCGAAGCACGGCCGTGGCAGGAAAATTCACCCTGGTCGACGGCCCCACGGTGCTGATGACGCACCTCACCGAAGTCCTGCGCCGCGAATCCGCGACGCTGCTGACGCGCGCCGAAACCGATCGTCTGCTGGCGCGAGTACGCCAGAACCAGCCCGGCCTCGTCGAGGAGTTGATTCCCACGGTGCTGGGTGTGGGTGACGTGCAGAAGGTGCTGCAGAACCTGCTTCGCGAAAAGGTCTCCATTCGCCACATCGAGGCCATTCTCGAAACGTTGTCGGACGCGGGCCGCTCCACCAAGGACGCCAGCCTGCTCACCGAACAGGTGCGCCAGCGCCTGGGTCCGGCAATCTGCCAGGGCCTGGTGGGAGAAGCGTCGTCGCTGCAGGTGATGACGCTCGACCCGATGATCGAAAGCCGGCTGATGCAGGGCTTGCAATCCGCGCATGCCAACCAGCAGCCTTATGCACTGGAGCCGAAGCTGGCCGAGCAGTTCATGGGCCGGATGACGCAGCAAGCGGAACAGATGATGAAGAGCAATCTGCTGCCGGTGCTGCTGTGCACGCCGGACTTGCGCCGGCACATCCGCTCGTTGTGCGAGCGCGCGGTGCCTCACCTGCGGGTGCTGTCGCTGACCGAGATTCCCCAGAACATCGAGCTGAAGTCCTACGGCGTGGTGACGATATGACGAAACATATGAAGAAGAAGGCGAGCGCCCTCCATGAGTGAAGTTCTTGCCATTGCATTGCACAGCATGCAGGGCGACATGGCCCGAGTCGAGCAGATCGGCATGAACATGGCCAATGCGTTGACGCCGGGCTACAAGCGCGGCATCGCGATGCAGGCGCCGCAAGGCGCGAGCTTCGCCGCGCATCTCACACAGGCCGCCGCTGTCACGGAGGGCGCGGGCACGACTGCGCCGCTGGTCGAATTCGCAACCGATGCCCGTTCGGGAACGCTCAAGTCCACCGGCCAAAGCCTGGACCTGGCGCTGGCCGGCAAGGGCCACTTCGAGGTGCTTACCGACGCGGGACCGGCCTACACCCGTGGAGGCAGTTTCCGGCTCGACGCGCGTGGACGCCTCGTCACGGCCCAAGGCTACCCGGTGATGGGTGCCGGCGGTGAGATCGTGTTGAACGTCTCCAATCCTTCCATCGCTGCGAATGGCGGCGTCACGTCGGCCAATGGCGACGGCGCCTTGGTCGCGCAACTGAAAGTCGTCGAGTTCGATGGCAATGCCAGGCTGCAGCCGAAGGGCGACGGCCTCGTGGCCGCGGGTCCTGGAATGAAGCTCGTCGCCGATGACGAGGTGCAGGTGCGCCAGGGCTTCCTCGAGAACTCCAACGTCAGCTCGACGTACGAGATGACAACCCTGGTGCACGCGATGCGGCACTTCGAAAGCATGCAAAAAGTTGCGCAGGGCTATGACGACATGCTGGGAACGGCCATCCGCAAGTTGGGCGAAACGTCGTGACGGCCCCGAACCAAGTCAAGGGAAATAGAAATGTTTGATGCACTCTACATCGGCGCGACGGGCATGCAAGCCCAGCAGCTCAACGTCGAGACCATTGCCAACAATCTCTCCAACGCCAACACCGTGGGCTTCAAGAAGGGCCGCGTCGGGTTCTCCGACTTGATGGTGCGCGAAAGCAACCGCCTGGCGCAACCCTCCGCGGAAGATCTGCGCAGCGGTGCGCTCGCCCAAAGTCAGCGCGTCGGTGCCGGGGTGGGCATTTCCGGCATTGGCAAGATCTTCGACTCGGGCGAGCTGCGCAAGACCGAGTCGCCATTCGACATCGCCATCCGCGGCGAAGGCTTCCTCGAAGTGACCATGCCGGACGGCTCCAGCGCATACACGCGCGGCGGCTCGCTCAAGGTCAACAAGGACGGCCTCCTGGCCACGCAGGCCGGATACCCCCTCAAGCCCGCGATCGCGATTCCGGACAACGCACAGTCCGTCGTGATCGGCGCCGACGGGCGTGTGCTGATCAAGGTCACCAACCAGGCCACGCCGATCGAGGCGGGGCAGTTCGAGCTGGTGCGGTTCGCCGGGGTCGGGCAGCTGGCGGCGCAAGGCGACAACCTCTATCGAGCGAACGAAGCATCCGGCGAGGCCATCGCCATGCGCGCCGGCGACGAGGGCGTGGGCACGCTCGCACAAGGGTTCCTCGAAGGCTCCAACGTCAAGATGGTCGACGAGATGGTCAACCTCATGCTGGCGCAGCGCGCGTATGAAGCCAGCGTCAAGGTGGTGCAGGCAGCCGACGAGATGCTCGGCATGGTGAACAACCTGCGCAAATGAGGCCTGAAGTGCGCGCCAAAATTCTTCTGCTCGGGCTGGCCGTGGTTGCGGCCGCGAGTCCTGTTTCGGGCCATGCCTTTGAATTGGGCGCGGGCCAGGTGAGCATCGAGCTGCGACCCCAATTCGTCGCCCGCCAATCGGAAGTGACGTTGGGCGACATCGCCATCCTTCACACGACAGACCTGCAAACGATCCAGCGGTTGGCTACATTGTCCCTTGGTCGCTCGCCGGCCGTGGGCAACGAGGCGGTCGTGCGGCGCGATGTTGTGTCGCGCTGGGTGCGCACCCAGCTGGGCATCCCGTCTGGCAACGTGCTCTGGGCCGGTGCTGAAGAGACGCACGTGAGCACCGTGGCTCAGACGCTCGCTTCCGATCGCGTGGAGCAAGCCGCGAGAGCGGCACTGCGCGAATGGATGGCCACACGCGCCACGCGCTACGTCATTGACGCACAGCCACTTCCGGCGGATATCAAGCTTCCAGCAGGCAACGTGGAGTTGAAAGCGCGGCCGCTTCCCGCCAACGCGGAGCCGACGCCGCGCATGGCCGTCTGGATGGACATTCAGGTCGACGGCCGGTTCATTCGCACAGTGCCTGTGAACTTTGCGGTCGATGCCTTCAGGGATGCGTGGGTTGCGCCCGCCGCGGTCGCTGGTGGCGTCTCGTTGACGCCGGGCATGGTCGAAAAGCGCGAAGTCAAAGTGACGGGGTACGCGAGCTCGCGGTTTCCCGAGCAAGGTCCGCAACCCGGCACCGCCGCGGGCTTGCGGACCACACGCGCCATCAAAGAGGGTGAACCTGTGACCATGGCCAACAGCGCGCCGTTGCCCGCCATCGCGCGCGGCGCCTGGGTTGCGCTGCACCTGACGTCGGGTGTCGTGGCGCTTGAAAGCCGCGCCCAGGCCCTGCAGGATGGAGAGGTCGGACAGATCGTCAAGGTCCGCTCCTCCAGTGCTGCAAGCCCGGTCGAGGCGCGCGTGGTCTCGCCAGGCCGTGTGGAGGCCATCCTGTGAAGTACCAACCCATGAGCATGATGAAGGCTGGGGTGTGCTTTGCGGCCCTTGCAATCGCGAGCCTGCTGCCCCTCGCGGCCGGAGCCACGAGCCTGTATAACGAGGCGACTTTTCGCCCGCTGACGGCGGACAACAAGGCGTTTCGCGTCGGTGACGTGCTCACCGTCCAGGTGTTCGAGAACTCCAGCGCCACCACCAGCGCGGACACGGGCTCCCGCCGCAAGAACAGCCTCAATGCCGAGCTCACGCACGGAACGCGCCGCGTTGCCGAAACCGGTATCGCGGTGGGCGGCGACTTCGACGGCGGTGGCCGCACACAGCGTGCCAACCGCGTGCTCATCACGCTGAGCGTGTCGGTAAAAGAAGTGCTGCCGAACGGGGATTTGCGCATCGCCGGCGAGCAGTTCCTGCTGGTCAACGAAGAGCAGCAGAAGGTCACTCTCGAAGGGCGGGTGCGGCCGCAAGACGTTTCGGACGGCAACGTCGTCCTTTCCACCCGGCTGGCGGATGGGCGCATCACGTACTTGGGCGAAGGCGAAGTGTCTCAGCGCTCGCAGCGCGCGTGGTGGCGCAAGCTCCTGGACTGGGCGGGCATGTGATGGCAATTCGCAAACTTGCCTGGACCGCCCTGGCGCTGTGCGCCGTGCTGTCGCACACGCTCGCATGGGCGCAGACCGCGGCGGGCGGGGCCGGCAGCAGCCTCATCCGCGTCAAGGACCTCGGCAAGCTTCAAGGCTGGCGCGACAACGCGCTGGTGGGCTACGGCATCGTGACCGGCCTGGCAGGCACCGGCGACTCGCCCACCAACCGGGCGACGCGCCAGGCGATGGCGAACGTGCTCTCGCAATTCAACATGACGGTTCCGCCGGAGCAGATCCAAAGCCGCAACGTGGCGGTGGTCATGGTCAACGCCGCGTTGCCGACTTTCGCGCGCGAAGGCGACGCCCTGGACGTCACCGTCAACTCGACCGGCGACGCCAGAAGCCTGGTCGGCGGCAGCCTGTTGTTGACGCCCCTCAAGGCTCCCAATGGGCGCGTCTATGCGCTTGCGCAGGGCCCGTTGTCCGTCGGCGGCTACCGCTACGACTCCAACGGCAACGTCATCCAGAAAAACCATCCGACGGTGGGCTCGGTTCCGGGCGGCGCTGTGGTGGAAGTGGCGACGGGAACCCAGGTGGCGGCGGCGGGCCAGAACCTGACGTTTGTGCTGGCGGAGCCGGACTACACCACCGCCAATCGTGTGGCCGCTGCTATCAACACCCAGGTCGGGCCGGGCCTGGCGCGGGCCCGTGACGCATCGGGCATCGAGATCGAAGTTCCGGAGAACCAGCGCGCGCAGCTCGTGGGCTTCATCGCGCGGCTGGAGAACGTTTCCGTGCAGCCGGATCGCCGCGCCAAGGTCGTGATCAACGAGCGCACCGGCACCGTGGTGGCCGGCGGGGACGTGCGCATTTCGCGGGTGGCCATTTCGCACGGCGATCTGAAGATCTCCATCGTTGCCCAGAATTCCGTATCGCAGCCGACGGTGATCGGCAGTGCCGGGCCGGGCGTGCGGACCGCGGGTGTCACCAATTCGCGCGTCGACGTCGATGAAACGAATGGCCCGGGTTATCTGGCATCCGGCACGACGGTCTCGGACCTGGTGCAGTCGCTGTCACGTTTGAAAACCAGTACGCGCGACGTGATCTCGATCCTGCGCGCAATCAAGGCCGCAGGTGCCTTGCACGCCGAACTCGTCGTGCAATGAAATGAAAACCCACCCATTGATCCCCATCAGGAGCCATCCATGACCGAAGGCCTGGAAGCCATCACCACCGCGGCGCTCGGCTTGGCGCTGGATGCCGCGAGCCTTCGCCATCAGGCGATCGCCGCCAACATCGCGAACCACGCGACGGTGGGCTACGTTCCGCAGAAGCTCGACTTCGAATCGCAGATGCGGGAAGCGCAGCGTGTGCTCCAAAGCAAGGGCAGCATCGACGCCTTCGCGCTCTCGGGCGTGCGCTTACAGCTCGAACCGGTGCTGGACGCGCAGGGCCAGCCGGCCAAGGTGCAACTGGACGAGCAGGTTGCCGACATGGCACAGAACTCCGTTCACTACCAGCTTCTGGCGCGCGGGCTGAGTCGCCACCTTTCCATTCTGTCCACCGCTGCCAGCGACGGCAAGCGCTGAGCCGGATCACAACGCATTTGAAAGAGACAGTCATGGACCACAGCCCGACTTTCGCGATCAGCGCCGCAGGCATGGCGCTGGAGCGCACCCGTGTCGAAGTTGCCGCCCTCAACCTGGCCAATGCGCACACGACGCAGGCGGCCGGCCAGGCTGCCTATAACCCGATGCGGGTCGTAGCGCAGGCTGCGTCGCCCGATGCGTTTGCGGCCATGATGCTTTCGAGCGACTCCGTCACCTCGACGATGAAGCCGGACTTCCACGTGGAAGCAAGCGGCGCCGCGCCGCGCATGGTGCACGAGCCCGGACACCCGATGGCTGACGCACGTGGCTTCGTGAGCTACCCCGGCGTTGACGCCGCCGCAGAAATGATGGCGTTGATGAGCGCGACACGGGCCTACGAGGCCAACGTCGCCGCCATGAACGCTGCGCGCACGATGGCATTGAAGGCGCTGGACATCGGGGGCCAGTCATGAGCGGCTTGCCACCCATCGGTGCCATCGCGCCGCAGCAGCTCGGCGCCATTTTCCCGGACGACCTGGTCGCGCCGGCGCGCGCCGCGGGACAGGACGCGACCGGCGGCTTCGGCGCCATGGTCACCCAGGGGCTGTCACAGGTGAACGAAAAATTGCTGACCAGCCAGACCGACCTGCAGGCTCTGGCGACCGGTGACGTGCAGAACGTGCACCAAACCATGATCCGGCTGGAGGAGGCGCGCGTGTCCTTCCAGTTGATGGTCCAAGTCCGTGGGCGCCTGCTGGAGGCGTACCAGGACATCATGAAGATGCAGATCTAGGGAGACGGCGGTGCTGAAGGATTTCTGGAATACGTTGGGCGGCCCGGCGCGCGCGGGGCTCGTCGGCGGCGTGGCCGTGATTGCGGCCGCCATGATCGGCGCCGTGGTGTGGATCGCGCGCACGGACTACCAGGTGCTGTTCGCCGACCTCAAGCCGCAGGACACGGCCATGATGGTTGCCGAGCTCGACCGGCTGAAGGTGCCGTACAAGATCGCACCCGACGGCAACACCATCCTGGTCGATGGCAGCGTCGTGCACACGACGCGCCTGAAGCTGATGGGCAAGGACATGCCGCTGCACGGCGCGGCCGGCTTCGAGCTGTTCAACAACGCCGACTTCGGCATGACCGAGTTCGCCCAGAAGATCAACTACCAGCGCGCGCTGCAAGGGGAGATCACCCGCACGATCATGTCGCTCTCGGAAGTGCGCGATGTGCGCGTGCACCTGGCGCTGCCGGAAGAGGGCCTGTTCAAGCGCGCCACCAGCAAAGCCAAGGCGGCGATCACGCTGAGCCTGAAGACCGGCCAATCGTTGCGGCCCGAGCAGATCACCGGCATTCAGCGTCTGGTGGCGGCCTCGGTGCCCGGCGTCGTCGCGCAGGACGTCACCATCATCGACCAGCAAGGCGTCGCACTCACCCGCGTCGTGCCTGCCGAAGGTGAGCAGGACGCCGGCTCCGGCCGCCTGGATTTGAAGCGCGACACGGAACGCCTGCTCGCGCGCAAAGCCACCGAAGTGCTCGAACGCGCGTTCGGGCAGGGCCAGGCGCTGGCCAGCGTCGACGTCACGCTGAACATGGACCAGGTGCGCGTCACCACCGAGGATGTCCTGGGCGCGCCCGGCCGTTCGGGCCAAGGCATGGCGGGAGTGATGGTCAAGGAACGCGAAGTGGCGCGTGACGTCGGTGCGCCGCTGAATGGCCACGCCGACACCGGCCGTGCCAGCAACAGTCAGCGAGAAATCGAATACCAGGTGGGCCGCCGCGTCGAGCAGGTGGCCAGCCAGCCCGGCGCGATCCGCCGGCTGCAAGTGGTCGCCGTGATTCGCCAGCCGATGGACGAAAAGCAGATCGACCAGATGCGGGTGCTGGTTGCTGCGGCGGTCGGCGCGGTTTCAGACCGCGGTGATACGGTCGTCGTGCAAAGCCTGCGGGCGTTCGAACCTCAAGCGGTCGATGACGGGGCTCCGGCAGTGAAGTCCAGCGGCAACGCCGCCACCGTCCCGGTGCCGCAGGCAGTGCCGGCCGTGGACAACCCGACAGGCTGGGCCGGAATGGCCGTTCTGGCGATTGCCTTTCTGGCCGGCGTGGCGTGGCTGGTGTGGCGCCGGACGCGCCCGGCGCGAACGGACCTGACCGAAACCCAGCGACAAGACTTGCTGGAGCAGATGCAGCAGTGGCTGGAGGGGACACCACCGTCATCCGCCCCCGTTCTGGCGGCGCGCGATCCTGCCTTGGGAGCGCGCTCATGAACGAGGCGATGGACCTGACCATGCTGCTGGACACCGATGCAGCGCTGCGCCGCTGCGCGTTGACGCTGCATGCGATGGGCCCGAAAGACCGCCAATGGTTGCTGGCGAATCTGCCGCAGGACCGGCGCGCCGAGCTGGAGCGCCTGGTGGGCGAGTTGCAGGCGTTGGGCATCCCAGCGGATCCACGCGCGACGGATGATGCGTTGAAGCGCAACCGCTCCGCTCGTGTTGCGCCGGCCGCGACGCCCGACTGGACGGCGCAAGCCAGGTCGGCCGATGCGGCGGAACTGGCGCGAGTCCTCCAGTACGAACCGGCGGCATTGATCGCGCATGTCATCGGGCTGCGCGCCGAGCCGCCGGATGAAGTCCTTGGGCACCTTGGGGTGTCGAAGCGCCGGCAGGTGCAGGAACTGCTGCCGGCTGCGCACCGCAGACATCCTGCAGCTGTGGCCCCGGCCCTGTCGCAGGCGCTGCTCGAGCAGATATCACTCCGGCTCGTGGAAACCGGTCCGGCTCGTCCCGCAGTCACGGGCTGGCGTTCGCGCTGGCCGGGCCTTGCGAGGGTGGTTGCATGAAGTCGAAGCCAACGGCCGAGATGCCAACTTCCGCATCCGTTTTGCGGGGCATCGTCATGCAGTCCCAGCCGCATGCGTTGTTGCGGCCGGGGCGCGCTGCGGGTGGGGCGACGCCAATCAAAGTGCATCCGCTGTCGCCGCCACTGCGCGCCGAACAGGCATCGGACGCAACGCTTGGCCGCAAGAGTCCTGGATATGAACAGGCTTTTGCGGAAGGGCGCGAAGAGGGGTACGCCGCCGGCCGGGCCACCGCGATCGCGGAGGGGCGGCAGAGTTTGCAGGACGCCATCACGCAGGCGCGTGTCCGAGCGGCCGAAGAAGGACATCTCGAAGGCTTGGCGTCAGGCCGAAAGGAAGCGCTCGTCGAGCTGGAGCGTGCGCGCTCGGAAGCGGCCGACCTGGCTAAGGCCGCAGTGGAGCACCGATTGGTACGGCTCGACGATCTGCTGAAGGGCCTCGCGGCCGATCTGGCACTGCGTTTGGTCGACGCAGAGGACGATCTCGTGGCGCTCGGCCATGAGGCGGTCTGCCGTGTACTGGGCGAAGAGGCGGCGACGCCGGCCGTGCTGCGTTCCATGGTGAATCATCTGCTCGCGCAGCATGGCCAGCGCGCGCAGCTCGCAATCCACGTGCATCCCGACGATCTGGCCGCGCTGAACGAAGAAGGCGCGCCGAGCGATCCGGCTTGGCGCTGGGTGGCAGACAACAGCGTGCAGCTGGGCGGTGTGATCCTTCGTTCGCCCGAGGGCAGCATCGACGCCAGGCTGGAGACGCAGCTGGCGGTGCTCGGCGAAACTTTGCTGGCGGTGCGACGCGAGCGGAAGGTGGCCGCTCCGTGACGCTGTCTCTCGCGCCCTACCAGAGAGCCATTGCGCAGGCCCCGATGACGCGCCGCATCGGTCAGGTCCGCCGTTTGGGTGGCTTGTCGGTCGAGGTTCACGGCCTCGATGCGACCGTGGGGGAACTGTGCGCGATCTGGCCACGCGAGTCGGGCCATGACATCTCAGTGCGGCGGCCTGTGCTGGCGGAAGTGGTCGGCGTCAAGGCCGACCATCTGGCCTTGATGCCCTACGGTTCGGTCCAGGGCTTGGCGGCGGGCTGCGAAGTTGTGGCCCAGGGCAGCCAGTCGCAGATGGGCGTAGGGCCGGCGCTGCTTGGCCGCGTGATCGACGGATTCGGCGCACCGCTCGATGGATTGCCGGCGCCCGCCATCACCGAGCGCCGGCCGCTGCGCGCGACGCCCGTCAATCCCATGCTGCGCCCGCGCATCGGAAGGGTGCTGGAGACCGGCGTACGCGCCATCGACTCGCTGTTGACCATCGGCCAGGGCCAGCGGGTGGGCATCTTCGCCGGCAGTGGCGTGGGCAAGAGCACTTTGCTCGGCATGATCGCGCGGCACGTCAAGGCCGACATCAACGTCATCGCCCTGATCGGCGAGCGCGGCCGCGAAGTCAAGGAATTCATCGACAAGCAGCTCGGCCCGGAAGGGCTCAAGCGCTCGGTGGTGGTGGTGGCCGCATCAGACCAGCCGGCGCTCAGCCGCCTGCGCGCCACCTATGCGGCCCTGGCCATCGCCGAGTATTTCCGCGACCGCGGCCAGCAGGTGTTGCTCACCATGGACTCGGTGACGCGCTTCGCGATGGCGCGCCGCGAGGTCGGCCTGGCAGCAGGCGAGCCACCGACAGCGCGCGGCTACACGCCATCCGTGTTCGCCGAGTTGCCCGAGCTGTGCGAGCGTTGCGGAACGGCGCCGTCGGGCGGGTCGATCACCGCGCTGATGACGGTGCTGGTCGAAGGCGACGACATGAACGAACCCGTGTCCGACAACATGCGCGCCATCCTGGATGGCCACATCGTGCTGTCTCGCCAGTTGGCGCATGCCGGCCAGTATCCGGCGATCGACATCCTTCAAAGCTCCAGCCGGGTGATGCCGGATATCACGTCGCAGCCGCATCGCGATCTGGCGGTGGAAACCATCAAGCAGATCGCTCTGCTGGAGCGCAACCGCCAAATGGTGGACATCGGCGCGTACGAGCGCGGCAGCAATGCTCAACTGGACATCGCGCTGGCGCACCAGCCGCGGCTGCTCGACTGGCTGCGCCAGCGCGATGGTGGCGTCCCCGCCGCCAAGGGCCTGGCCGAGCTGAGCGAGGTATTCAACACCAAGGCTGCTCCGGCTGCCCAGCAACCCACGGGACGGAGAAGCTGATGGCCGGTGCCGATCTGCGGGGTTTCGAGTACGGCCTTGAGCCCATTCGTCGCCAGCGGCAATGGCAGTTCGACGCCGCCCTCGCGGGCTTGGGCAAGTTGCAGCGTGAGGCCGCGCGATGGGACGCGGAGCGCGACAGATTGCACGGCGAATGCGTGGCTCAGGCTGCGCGCGCCGCACAAGTCTGGACAGACCGCGCCGACCCAACGGCACAGGCCCGGCTGCTCGGCTATCTTGCCGCGTTGCAGCAGCGCCATGCCGACGCGGAGCGCGAGATCGCGGCGCTTGCCACGCGGGTGGACTTGGCGCGCCGGGAATGCGCGGCGCAGCAGCAGAGGCTGGAAGTGCTCGACCAGCACCGCGCCGACACGCTCAAGGACTACGCGGTGGAACAGCATCGCAAGGCGGGCGCGGAGGCCGACCAGGAGTGGGTGGCCCAAGCCAGCCACCGGGCGTTCGGGACGGAGGCTGCATGAAGGGAGCGAGCGTGGCACCGAACCTCATGCCAATACCGTCGCGCGGCCAACCGCCAGCCGGCGACGGCCGGGATGACTCGGCGCGGGCCTGGCAGCGTGAGATGGAACGCGCGCAGATGGAGGCGTGGCTCTCGCACGCGGTCATCGCGTCTGCGTCCGCGGCTCAGCCAACGGCCTTGGTACCGCCGCTGATTGCGGCTGGTGGGGGCTTGGCCGCATCGGGTGCAACCGGCCTGCCGAGCGAAATTTGTGCCGTTCCGGGTGGGCTGCAACCCAGGGCCGAGATCGCGGCCATCGACGGCGGCGCCGCTGCAATCGAACCTGGCGAGAGAGTCGCCGTCGCACAGGTCCTGCAGAATGCCGTTCCTGTCATTGGACCCGCTTCTGCGCTGCGGGACCTCGACCACCCGGGTCGAATCCGGACTCCGAGCGTTGATCCGTTGAGGGGGTTGGAGAATGTTCCGAGGCCGCCCGCGAATATCTGCCCAGGGCCCGCCCCGATGGCCGGTGACCCAACGCCAGCCGGGTCGCATGTCGCGGTGGTGCAAGTCCGGACGGCAGAACTCGCGTCATTGATGCAAGGCATGGGGAGGTTCGAGGTTACCAGCTCGATCTCGGGCCAAGCACAGCCTGAGCCTGTGCAAAGTTCCCCTCTGGCCTTCCCGGAGGCCGGCCCGGGCCACACACAGATATTCGACGAGCCGGTTCGCGCGCCAGGTACATCAACCCCAAGTCCGGTTCCGTTGATCGTATTCAGCACATTGGGGACAGCGAGCCCCACGAGCCAGGTGCACGCGTCAACGTTGCCTGCAGTGGCGACGGCCACGGTGCCGACAGCGCCGCAAGCGCCTTCCACCAGGCATGAGCTGGCGATGACCCTGGCGCCTGCCGCACCCACCGCACCCGCCGCAGCCCAAGTCCAGGCATTGAAGTCCAGCGCTTCTGCCGCCATCCGCGAGAGTGGCCCCGGCCTTGGCGTCGCCATGCGAGCTGTGCCCCAGGAGCCAATCCGGCTTCACGCGGAGTGGTCTGAAGAAGGCGTGCGGTTATGGCTCGCCATGGATTCGGCTCTGCCGGAAACGCTGCAGGGCATTGCGGCCCAGCTTCAGCGTTGGCTCTCTGCCCAAGGTGTGCGGCTGCTATCCATTTCATGCAATGGGCAACGAATTTCCGATGGCCGCGCGGCCACTGCCGTTGACATGATCGAAACCGAGCCTTATCCGCACGAGTCGACTCCGACCCAATCGAACCGTTTCAATCTGAGGGAGATTCCATGACGATCAGTTCCGTAAGTTCCAGCGCCTCCACCACCCAGGCCAACCCGATGGGGATGGAGGATTTCCTCAAGATCCTACTGACGCAGCTGACGTACCAGGATCCGCTCAAGCCCATGGACAACCAGGAGTTCATGGCACAGATGGCGCAATTTACTTCGCTCGAGCAGACCCAGCAGCTGAACGAAAAGATGTCGACCTTGATTTCGAACCAGGCGGCGCTGCAATCTGTCGGCCTGATCGGGCGCACAGTCGACATCACCTCGAGCAGCGGTGTCGCGGTTACCGGTCAGGTGACGGCGCTATCGCTGACCGGTGAAGCGCCAGCGTTGACGATTACCACCACCGGCGGGGCGACGTTGACCAATGTCAGCTTGAGCCAGATCACCGCCGTTCGGTGATACCGCCTGCTCCCACCAACTTCAAAATTTTCATCAGGAGAACTTCATGATCGGTTCCATCTACATCGGCATGACCGGGCTGCAGGGCTATTCGCAGGGCCTGCGCGTGATCGCCAACAACACCGCCAACATCAACACGCCCGGCTACAAGGGGTCGAGCCTGCAGTTCGCCGACATGTTCTATTCGAACAGCAACTCGGGCGGCGGCACCATGCAGGTGGGCTACGGGCTGAATACGGCCGGGACCGTTCTGAACTTCGAGCAAGGCGAGCTGCGCCAAACGGGCAACGACCTGGACCTGGCGCTCGACGGGCAGGGACTCTTTACCGTGCAGGACAGCAACGGCAACCTTCACTACACGCGGGCCGGGCAGTTCACGTTCAACACCGACGGCGTGCTGGTCAGCCGGGTGGATCAAAGCAAGGTGATGGGGCAGGATGCCAGCGGCGCCATCGGCGAAATCAGCATCGCCGGCTTGTCGACTGTGGAAGGCAAGGCCACTTCGACGGTGAAATTTGCCGGCAACATTTCGAGCAGTTTGACCAACCCCAACGAGCCAGTGGTCGTCAATTCGGTCAAGGTGATCGACGCACTGGGGGTCGAGCACATGCTTACCGTCAAGCTCACGGATGAAGCCGCAACAACGCCGGGAGGCTGGAAGGTGCAGTTGTTCGAGGGCATAGCGGAGATTGGCACTGCGGAACACATCATCTTTCAGTCGGGCAGTCCCGATCCCGCGAATTCCACTGCCACATTCACCTACCAGCCTTTGGGCCTGGACGCGTTCTCCGTGGCACTGGACTTCAGCAAAGACGTCACGTCCTACCCCTCCGGCAACTTGTCGAACATCGCCTTCAAGTCGCAGGACGGATACGGGCCAGGGGCGCTGACCGGGGTCAGCTTCGACTCGATGGGCACGCTGATCATGTCTTATGCCAATGGCCAGACAGTAAAGGGTGCGCGGCTTTCTCTCGGGCGCTTCGACAGCCTCGATGCTGTAGTTGCCAGCGGGAACAACCACTTCGACGCAACCAACAGCTTGTCTTGGCACACCGGCCTGGCCGGCGAAGGCGGATTCGGTAACGTGCGTTCGGGCATGGTCGAGTTGTCCAACGTGGACCTGTCGCAGGAGTTCAGTGATCTGGTGATCATGCAGCGGGGTTACCAAGCCTCGTCGCAGGTGATCTCGACCGCGAACGACATGCTGCAGGAACTGTTCCAGATGAAGAAGAACTAGGGCGCCCCATGGCCGGTTCTGTTTCCATGCCCAGCTTCTTGCCCACTCGGCCAGACGCGCGCCCCCTTGTCTGGTGGACGCCCGCGCAACTCGATGCGCTGGCCGGCGTTGTCGCGCAAGGCTGGTCGGCCTGGGCGCGTGATTGGGTTTGCGAGTCGGCGGCACCCGGCGCTGGCGCGGTGCTGGCGCACGAGCATCCCGGTCACGAGAAGGCCGCCTGGGTTCCGTTGGGCATGCGGGGCGAGGCTGCGGCCTGGATCCAGATGCGGGCCGATCCGGTTGCGGACGTCTTCGAGGCGCTGTTCGCAGCCGATCCCGGTCCATCAGCCATTGCAAATCCGGAAGGGGTCGGGCAGGCGGTGGCGGCACGCTCCTGGGCTGCGTTGGCCGATGCCTTGCGTGCCGCCCTGGCGCTCGATCCAGGTACCAACCAAGCCGCCCCTGAGGCCGGCTCGTTCAAACCCTGGTCAGGTTATGTCGTTGTTTCTCTCGAGGACATCGGACGGCGGCCTCGCCTGGTGCTGGCCAACGCCGCCTGCGCGCGCGCCGTTCTAGGCCCGAACGGCAACGCGATGACAGCGGACGTTCGACGCAGAAAGAGGTCCGCGCCTCTGGTTCCTCTGGCGCAAGCGCTGTCCGGGCGCAGACTGTCGCTGCATGTGGAGCTGTCCCCGTGCGAGCTGGATTTGGGCAGCCTGCAGAGCATTTGCGTCGGCGACATCGTGCCGCTCCCCCATTCCCTGGATGCACCGCTCATGGTGTCTACCGCGCAAGGTGTGCAGGTATGCGCGGGCTTTCTCGGCCGCCAGAACGAATTCAAGGCGATCGAGCTGACGCGTCAAGCGCCCGTCGACCGGGAAACCCCGATCGATCACCCTTCTTAAAGAAAAGCATGAGTCCCGAACAATCATCTTCAATGAACCGGGCCGGCCCCGTCGTTCCCACTGCGCAGGTCATCAGCCTGAGCGATCTCCACGGCGACCCGGCACACCGTGGGCCAGCACCGGCAGCTCCCGTCCTTGACGACGTCAACCCCTTGCACTCAGTTCGCGCGCGGCTTCAGGTCCGCGTGGGTGAGGTGGAGTTGAGCGTGGGCGAGCTGCTGGCCGCCAAGGAGCACCAGGTGCTCGTGCTGGACCGGTCGCTCGATCAGCCAGTGGATCTGCTGCTCGAAGGCAAGGTCGTCGCGCGCGGGCAACTGGTGGCCGTCGAGGGTAGTTTCGCGGTCCGGATCACCGAACTGCCGGTTCCGCTCAAGGCCTGAACGGCGCCATGCTCAGCAAGCACTTGCGCATTTCGCTCGCAGCGCTGACCGTTTGGGTCGGGTCGGCGCCGGATGTCGGGGCGCAAATCGCCCCTCCGGCCAGCTCCGCATCGGCGGCAAGCCCGTTCTCGCAGATTCCGCTTCGCCGCGACAGCGCGGCCGACGGCTCCGCCGCAGCGTCGGCGGGCTGGGCGGTGCTTTTTGTCGCTGTTGTGGCAGGCGTGGGCCTATTGCTTATCCGCCGCAAGGCTGGCGCCGGTGTCCCTGGCGGTTGGTTGCGTCCCGCTAGCGGAAAGCAGTTGCCCAAGGCCCTGGGCCGTGTGCCGCTCACGCCCCAGGCAAGCCTGCACGTGGTCGAGTGGCAAGGCGAGGAATTGCTCCTGGGGTGCACGGCGCAGTCTGTCACGGTGGTAGCGCGCCGCCCCTGCGACGACGTGAAGGTGGAGCCATGAGAGCAAGCTGGAACACGTCCGCGATGCGGATGTTGCTCGCTTCGGTACTGTGGTTCTCCGCTTGCGGTTCCGTAGGAGCCCAGTCAGCCGACGAGCCGGCACGTACGGAGGCTGCGGCAACGACGGCGCAGCAAGATTCACAAGCCGCAGAGCGTGGCGCCGATTCGTCTCAGGAGCCCGCACGCCAAGCCGCGGCGAAGCCGGCTCCTGTCACTTCCGCGCCGACCACGGCCGGCGCACCGGACCTGGGCAACAAAGCCGCCCGGCCCCAAAGCCCGTCCGGCGAAACCGCCCAGGCCGTGCGGATCGTCGTCGGGCTGACCGCGCTTGCCATCCTGCCGGCGCTGCTGGTCTGCCTCACGGCCTTTCTGCGGATCATCATCGTCCTGTCGATGCTGCGCCACGCGATCGGAATGCCGGAAACGCCGCCCAATACGGTGCTCCTGGGGTTGGCCCTCTTTTTGACGCTCTTCACCATGTCGCCGGTGCTTCACCAGCTCAACCAGGACGCGCTGCAGCCGTTCATGGCCGGCAAGCTCGGCGTGGAAGGAACGTATGAAAAGGGCAGCGGGCCGTTGCGGGAGTTCATGGTGCGGCAAACGCGGGAGCAGGATTTGGCGCTGATGGTCGAATTGTCCAAGGCCAAGCGCCCTGAAAGCATGGCCGACATCAGCAACGTCCAGTTGATTCCGGCGTTCATGCTCTCCGAATTGAGGGCCGCTTTCCAGATCGGCTTTGTGATCTTCCTGCCGTTTCTGCTGATCGACCTCATTGTCTCGAGTGTCCTGATGGCGCTGGGCATGATGATGATGCCCCCGACCACGGTTGCGTTGCCGCTGAAGATCCTGATGTTCATCCTGGTCGATGGGTGGAGTGTGGTGCTGAAGGCCCTCATGGGTTCGTTCCACTGAGACATGAGCCTCGACATGGCTCTTCGCGACGGCGCCCATCCGCCGCCCCTGCCATCTGGCAGTGGAGGCGAGGACGGCACCGAAGCTGCACTGTGGGCGCTGTGGCGAGGCCAATCCGACGAAGCCGCGCGCCGGCGCCTGCTCGACTTGCACCTGCCGTACGCCCGCATCGTCGCCGCGTCCTACTACAGCAAGCGGTTTCATGACGAGATCGAGTTCGGGGACTACCTTCAGCTCGCCTCGCTTGGGCTGATCGAGGCGCTTCAGCGGTTCGACCCTGCTCATGGCGTTCAATTCCGCACGTTCGCCGCCAGGAGGATGCACGGCGCGATTCTGGACGGCCTCGAGCAGCTGACTGAAAAGCAGCAGCAAATCGCGGCACGCCAGCGGCTGGAAACCCAGCGGCGGTCGGCGATCAAGGAGGCCGCGGCTACTGAGGCCACCGGCAAGGCCGGCAACGCGGATCAGGTGCTCAAGTTCGTCGCCGAAACCGGGCTGGCCTTCGCACTCGCCTGGATTCTCGACGGCACGGGCATGATAGACGCGGGCGAAAGATCCGAGACGCTACCGTTCTATCGCAATGTCGAGCTGCGGCAGTTGCGCCAACGCATCGTAGACATCGTCAACGCCTTGCCGGCGCAGGAGCGCAAAGTCATCCAGGGCCACTACTTCCAGCAGCTGCAATTCGAAGAGATCGCTCAGGCCCTTCAGCTCACTCGCGGGCGAGTGTCCCAGATCCACCGCAAAGCGCTGACGCGGCTCAAAGACACACTGCGCGCACAGCGCGATTTCGACGTGTCCTGGTAGCAATGTTCAGTCCGCGCCGTCCGCGGATTTCAGCAACAACCGCGAGGCATCCCCCGCCGCCTTCGCCAGATCGGGGTCGCTTTCCATCTGGCCTTGCACGTGATCCACCATGAGGACGAACGCGGGGTCGCCGACGAGCTCTTGACCTAGTTCCGACAGCAGGACGGTTTCGAGAAATATCCTGAAAGCCTTGCGCTCGCGCTGCGGATCGTCGCGCGCGACGGACCGGATACGCTGAGCAACAACTGTAGCGAGATCTGGCGAGCCCGCCGGCGCAGCGGGTGCAGGCTCCTGTCGCCGCCCAATGCCGGGTCCGGTCGCTTGGCGCCGGCGCAGGGATGAAACCTGGACACGGATCAGTGCGGCAAGCTGGCTGGCAGGGTCGAGACCGGTCACGGGCGCTCCTTCGCCGGAATTCTACCGGCGATCATCGCCAGGCTTGGTCAGGCGGCAGGTTTTTGCACAACCAGGGGCGTCGCCGACAGGGCCCGGGAAAACTGCGCGCCAACCGGCAGGTATACCCCTTGCAGCTTGCCGCCCTTCACCACCGCATACGCCGCCTCGTCGGCGCGCACGCCATCGAGCATGAACACCAGGTTGAGCGGCCGGTAGACGGTGCCCTGGGCCAGCGACCCAATGGCGCGCCAGCGGCTGCCTGCGGGAAGTTCGTGGGCGTGCCCCAGGCCCAGGCGGAAGCGGGCGGGCTGTTCCAGCAGGATCTCCTCGACGCTGCGGGCGCCGGAAACGGGCGCGGCCGTGGGCGCCAGCTGCACCGGCATGGCCGAAGTCGTGGCCACGAAAGCGGCGATCACGACGACGCCGATGTGGAGAAGAAGGGTGGCGCTGGGGATGTAGCGGCTGCGGTTCATGGGTTGCTCCAGGTAGAAGAAGGGGTTGTCGAGGACTGCAACTGCTGGAATGGATTCTGGAGACGGAAACGCCTTCGCGCAGTGCCATCCGGCCGCACTTTCGTGTGTGGTATCCACACATTCTTGCCCGCAGTCAATGCCTCTCCGCCCGCTTTCAATTACTGTCCCCTGCCCGACCCGCCCCCAGGGCCTGCCCGGGAAAACCCGGCCCGTCTTCATGTAAGCTCGCGGTCAGCAACCCACGTACAACTTAAATCGACCGAGGAGAGACGTCCATGTCTATTGGCGTTCCCGCCGAAACCGCGGCGGGCGAGACCCGCGTTGCCGCAGCTTCCCAGCCGGCCAAGCAACCCTTGCTGATCGGGGTTCCGAAAGAAACCGCGGCCGGCGAGAAGCGCGTTGCCACCGTCCCGGACGTGGTGGAAAAACTCGTCAAGCTGGGCTTCTCGGTGGCCGTGGAAAGCGGCGCCGGCGAAGGCGCCAACTTCGACGACGAGACGTACCGCGCTGTCGGCGCGCAGATCGTGCCCACCGCCGCCGCGCTCTGGGCCGGGTCCGACATCGTCTTCAAGGTGCGCCCGCCGAGCCCGCAGGAAGTCGGCCTGATGCGCGAGGGCGGCACGCTGATCGGCTTCGTCTGGCCGGCGCAGAACCCCGATCTCATGCAGCAGCTGGCCGCCAAGAAGGCGACGGTGCTGGCCATCGACGCGCTGCCGCGCACGCTGTCGCGCGCCCAGAAGATGGACGCGCTGACCTCGCAGGCCGGTGTTTCCGGCTACCGCGCGGTCATCGAGGCAGCCAACGCCTTCGGCCGCTTCTTCAACGGCCAGATCACGGCCGCGGGCAAGGTGCCTCCGGCCAAGGTGTTCATCGCCGGTGCCGGCGTCGCCGGGTTGGCAGCCATCGGTACGGCGGCAGGCCTGGGCGCTATCGTTCGCGCCAACGACACGCGCGCCGAAGTGGCCGACCAGGTCGTGTCGCTGGGCGGTGAATTCGTCAAGGTCGACTACGAGGAAGAAGGCTCGGGCGGCGGCGGGTACGCCAAGGTCATGAGCGAAGGCTTCCAGCAGGCCCAGCGCGAGATGTATGCCAAGCAGGCGCGCGAGGTGGACATCATCATCACCACCGCGCTGATTCCGGGCAAGCCCGCACCGCGGCTCATCACGGCCGACATGGTGCGCAGCATGAAGCCCGGCAGCGTGATCGTCGACATGGCGGCCGAGCAGGGCGGCAATTGCGAGCTGACCGAACCGGGCCAGTCCGTCGTCAAGCACGGCGTGACGATCGTCGGCTACACCGACCTGGTGAGCCGCCTGGCGCGCCAGTCTTCGACGCTGTACTCGACCAATCTCTTCCGCCTGACCGAGGAGCTGTGCAAGACCAAGGACGGCGTGATCGACGTCAACATGGAAGACGACGCGATCCGGGGCCTCACGGTGGTGAAGGACGGCAGCATCACCTGGCCGGCGCCGCCGCTCAAGGCAGCAGCCGTGCCCGCAGCCAAGCCGGCCGCCGCCGTGCCCGCGGCCAAGAAGGGCCACGGCCATGGCGCGCCGAGCGAGCCGATGGCGGGCAACAAGCTGGCCATCATGTTCGGCATCGCCGCTGCACTGTTCTGGTTCGTCGGCGCCAACGCGCCCACGGCCTTCCTGGGCCACTTCACCGTTTTCGTGCTGGCCTGCTTCGTCGGCTACATGGTGGTGTGGAACGTGACGCCGGCGCTGCACACGCCGCTGATGAGCGTGACCAATGCCATCTCCAGCATCATCGCCATCGGCGCATTGGTGCAGATCGCGCCTCCGCTCGGGGAAGGAGCTTCCGCTATCGCTGCAGCGGGCGCGGGGCCCGGCCAATGGATCCGCTGGCTGGCCGTCGGCGGCATCGTGCTCACGGCCGTGAACATGTTCGGCGGATTCGCCGTGACGCAGCGCATGCTGGCCATGTTCCGCAAGTAGGAAGAACAAGAAATGATGTCCGCAAACCTCGCAACCGCCTCGTACATCGGGGCCATCATCCTGTTCATCCTCAGCCTGGGCGGCCTGTCCAATCCGGAGACGGCCCGGCGCGGCAACCTGTTCGGCATGCTGGGCATGGGCCTGGCCGTGCTGGCCACGGTGTTCGGCCCGCGTGTCACGGCCGCGGGCATCCCGTGGATCGTCGCGGCCATGGTGATTGGCGGCGGCGTCGGCCTGTACGCGTCCAAGGTCGTCAAGATGACCCAGATGCCGGAACTGGTGGCGCTGATGCACAGCCTGGTCGGCCTGGCCGCGTGCCTGGTCGGCTTCGCCAGCTACATCGACACGTCGCATCCGCTGACCGGCGCCGAGAAGACGATCCACGAGCTGGAGATCTACATTGGCATCCTGATCGGCGCGGTGACCTTTACCGGCTCGCTCATCGCCTTCGGCAAGCTCAACGGCAAGATCGGCGGCAAGCCGCTGCTGCTGCCGGCGCGCCACTGGCTCAACCTGGCCGGCCTGTTAACGGTGATCTGGTTCGGCCGGGAGTTCGTCAACGCGCCCAGCATCCAGGCGGGCATGATCCCCCTCGTCGTGATGACGGTGATCGCGCTGCTGTTCGGCGTCCACATGGTGATGGCGATCGGCGGGGCCGACATGCCGGTGGTGATCTCGATGCTCAACAGCTATTCCGGCTGGGCGGCTGCCGCTACCGGCTTCATGCTTTCCAACGATCTCTTGATCGTGGTCGGCGCGCTGGTCGGCTCCTCGGGCGCCATCCTGTCGTACATCATGTGCCGGGCGATGAACCGCAACTTCTTCAGCGTCATCGCCGGCGGCTTCGGCAGCGGTGCCGGCAAGCCGGCAGCCAAGGGCGATGCGGCGCAACCGGCCGGCGAAGTGGCGCCCATCAGCGCCCTGGAAACCGCGGAACTGCTGAAGGAAGCCAAGAGCGTGATCATCGTCCCCGGCTACGGCATGGCGGTGGCGCAGGCGCAGCACACGGTGTTCGAGATCACCAAGCACCTGCGCGAGAAGGGCGTCAACATCCGCTTCGGCATCCACCCCGTCGCGGGCCGCATGCCCGGGCACATGAACGTGCTGCTGGCCGAGGCCAAGGTGCCTTACGACATCGTCATGGAAATGGACGAACTGAACGACGACTTCCCGGCCACCGACGTTGCCATGGTCATCGGCGCCAACGACATCGTGAACCCGTCTGCGCAGGACGACCCCGGCAGCCCGATCGCCGGCATGCCGGTGCTGGAAGTGTGGAAGGCCAAGACCTCCATCGTGATGAAGCGGAGCATGGCCTCGGGCTACGCCGGGGTCGACAACCCGCTGTTCTACAAAGAGAACAACCGCATGCTGTTCGGCGACGCCAAGAAGATGCTGGACGAAGTGCTGGTCGTCCTCAAGACCTGAAGTAACATTTACTTGCCACCATGCGAAACGCGGCCCTCGGGCCGCGTTTGTTTTTAGGGGTACCACTCTGGCTTTTCATAGGGAAAACACAGTCGCCTCGAAAGTGCCCTCGCGACACAATCCGCGAGCGCCATCCTGGCCTGTGGAGAAGAAAAAATGAGCGACATGAGCGATCTGGGCAACCGCCCCTGGCTGAGTTCCTATTCCCCCGGCGTTCCCGCCGACATCGATGCCTCCCAATACGCCTCGCTGGTGCAGTTGATGGAGGAGAGCTTCACGAAGTACGCGAGCCGCCCGGCCTACAGCTTCATGGGCAAGGAAGTCAGCTACGCCCAGACCGATTCGCTGAGCCGCGCCTTCGCCGCCTACCTGCAGGGCCTGGGCCTGGCCAAGGGCGACCGCGTCGCCATCATGATGCCCAACGTGCCGCAGTACCCGGTGGCCGTGGCCGCCATCCTGCGCGCCGGCTTCGTGGTGGTGAACGTCAACCCGCTGTACACGCCGCGTGAGCTGGAGCACCAGCTCAAGGACTCCGGGTCGAAGGCCATCGTCATCGTCGAGAACTTCGCCAACACGCTGGAACAGTGCATCGGCAACACACCGGTCAAGCACGTCGTGCTGTGCGCCATGGGCGACATGCTGGGCCTGCTCAAGGGCTCTTTGGTCAACTACGTGGTGCGCAACGTCAAGAAGATGGTGCCCGCCTTCAACCTGCCGGGCCACGTGCGTTTCAACGACGCCATCGCGCAGGGCACCAAGGGTGCGTTCAAGAAGCCCGAGATCAAGTCCGAGGACGTCGCCGTGCTGCAGTACACCGGCGGCACCACCGGCGTGTCCAAGGGCGCGGTGCTCCTGCATCGCAACATCATCGCCAACGTGCTGCAGTCCGAGGCCTTCAACCAGCCGGTGATGGACAAGGTGCCGGCCAACGAGCAGTCCACCAGCGTCTGCGCACTGCCGCTGTACCACATCTTCGCCTTCACGGTGGGCATGTTCCTGTCGATGCGCACCGGCGGCAAGCTGATCCTGATTCCCAATCCGCGCGACCTGCCGGCCGTGCTGAAGACGCTGTCGACGGAAACCTTCCACAGCTTCCCCGCGGTCAATACGCTGTTCAACGGCCTGGCCAACCATCCCGAGTTCAACACCGTCAACTGGAAGAACCTCAAGGTCTCGGTTGGCGGCGGCATGGCGGTGCAGGGCGCCGTGGCCAAGCTGTGGCTGGACAAGACGGGCTGCCCGATCTGCGAGGGCTATGGCCTTTCGGAAACCTCGCCGTCGGCCAGCTGCAACCCGACCACCAACAAGGAATACAGCGGCACCATCGGCGTGCCGCTGCCCAGCACGTACTTCAAGCTGCTGGACGACGACGGCAATGAAGTGGCCCTGGGCCAGCCCGGCGAGATCGCGATCAAGGGCCCGCAGGTGATGGCGGGCTACTGGCAGCGGCCGGACGAGACCGCCAAGGTCATGACGCCCGACGGCTTCTTCAAGACCGGCGACATCGGCACCGCGGACGAGCGCGGCTACTACAAGATCGTCGACCGCAAGAAGGACATGGTGCTGGTCTCCGGCTTCAACGTCTACCCGAACGAGGTGGAAGACGTGGTCGCCAAGCTCGACGGCGTGATGGAATGCGCCGTGGTCGGCGTCGTCGACGAGAAGACCGGCGAAGCCGTGAAGCTGGTGATCGTCAAGAAGAACCCCGAGCTCACCGAAGCGCAAGTGCGCGATTACTGCCGCGCCAACCTCACCGGGTACAAGCAGCCCAAGGTTGTAGAATTCCGCACCGAATTGCCCAAGACCCCCGTGGGCAAGATCCTGCGTCGCGAACTCCGCGACAAAAAGTAACGCAAACAAGGCCCGCACAACGGGCCTTGTTTTTGCATGACGGCTTTCTGATGTTTCGTTTCATATTGACGCGGCTGTCGCTCGTCATTCCCACTTTCGTCGGGATGACGCTGCTGGCGTTCTTCCTGATCCGCCTGGTCCCCGGCGACCCGATCGAGACCATGGCCGGCGAGCGCGGCATCGACGCGACTCGCCACGCCCAGCTGCTCAAGGAATACGGGCTGGATCGGCCGATGATGGTGCAGTACGGCATCTACATCGGGCGCGTGCTGCAGGGCGACCTGGGCAAGTCCATCATCACGCGCGCGCCCGTTCTCGAAGAATTTCTCGCGCTGTTCCCCGCCACGATCGAACTGGCGGTCTGCGCCATCATCTTCGCCCTGGTGCTGGGCATTCCCGCCGGCATCATCGCCGCGGTGCGGCGCAACTCCATCTTCGACCACGGCGTGATGGCGACGTCGCTCACCGGCTACTCGATGCCGATCTTCTGGTGGGGGCTGCTGCTGATCCTGCTGTTCTCGGTGCAGCTCGGGTGGACGCCGGTGTCGGGCCGCATTTCGGTGCAGCACTACATCGAGCCGACCACCGGCTTCCTGCTCATCGACTCGCTGCTCACGGGTGACAAGGGCTCCTTCTGGTCCACCTTCAAGCACCTGATCTTGCCGACCATCGTGCTGGGCACCAATCCGCTGGCGGTGGTGGCGCGCATGACGCGCTCTGCCATGCTGGAAGTGCTGGGCGAGGATTACATCCGCACCGCGCGCGCCAAGGGTCTGCCGCCGTTTCGCGTGGTGGGCGTGCACGCCCTGCGCAACGCGCTGATCCCGGTGGTGACTGTCATCGGCCTGCAGGTCGGTGTGCTATTCACCGGCGCCATCCTCACCGAAACCATCTTCTCCTGGCCCGGCGTGGGCAAGTGGCTGATCGAAGCGATCGCCCGCCGCGACTATCCGGTGTTGCAAGGCGGCCTGCTGCTGCTGGGCACCATCGTGATGATCGTCAACCTGCTGGTCGACGTGACCTACGGCATCATCAATCCCCGTATCCGAAAATGAGCTCCCCCCCGATGCAGCCTGCGGCTGCCTCCCCCTCAAGGGGGCACCACCAGCAGCCCGGCAAAGCCGGTTCTGCGGTGGTTCCCGCAACGCCTCCCGGCCCATGGCGCGAATTCTGGGTCTCGTTCTCGCGCAACCACGGCGCCGTCGGCGGCATGGTGATCGTGGTGTTCCTTCTGCTGCTCGCGCTCTTCGCTCCCTGGGTGGCTCCGCACCTGCCCGACCAGACCAACAGCGCGGCGTTCCTGCGGCCGCCCGCCTGGCAGACCGGCGGATCCGCCGAATTCCTGTTGGGCACCGACGCGATCGGCCGCGACATCCTCTCGCGCCTGATCTATGGCGCGCGCCTGTCGCTGTCGATCGGCCTGGGCGTCGTGGCCCTCTCGGTGGCTGCGGGCATCGCGCTCGGCCTCATCGCGGGCTTCGTGCGCGGCATCGTCGAGATCGCGATCATGCGGCTGATGGACATCGTCCTCACGCTGCCCAGCCTGCTGCTGGCCATCGTGGTGGTCGCCATCCTCGGGCCGGGCCTCGTCAACGCCATGCTGGCGGTGGCCGTGGTGCTGCTGCCCCATTACGTGCGGCTGACGCGCGCGGCGGTGGTCTCGGAAGTGTCGAAGGACTACGTCACCGCGGCGCGCATCAGCGGCGCCGGCACGTTCCGCCTGATGTTCACCGAAGTGCTGCCCAATTGCGCGGCTCCGCTGATCGTGCAGGCCTCGCTGGGCATCTCCACCGCCATCCTGGATGCGGCGGCGCTCGGCTTCCTGGGCCTGGGCGCGCAGCCGCCTTCGCCCGAGTGGGGCACCATGCTGGCCGATGCGCGTGAGTTTGTGCTGCGTGCGTGGTGGGTCGTCACCTTTCCGGGCCTGATGATCCTGGTCGCGGTGCTGGCCTTCAACCTGATGGGCGATGGGTTGCGCGATGCGCTCGACCCGAAATTGAAACGCTAGACCATGGCCGCACCACTTCTCGAAATCGAAGACCTGCACGTCGAGTTTCCGACGCAAGGGAGCAGCATGCACGCCGTCGAAGGCGTGAGTCTCACCGTGGAAGAAGGCGAAGTGCTGGGCATCGTCGGTGAATCCGGCTCCGGCAAGAGCGTCACCATGATGGCGCTGATGGGCCTCATCGCCTACCCCGGCCGCGTGCGCGCGAAGACGCTGCGCTTTGCCGGCAACGACCTGCTGGGCATCTCCGACAAGGAACGCCGGCGGCTGGTCGGCAAGGACATGGCGATGATCTTCCAGGAGCCCACCACCAGCCTGAACCCCTGCTTCACCATCGGCTGGCAGTTGATCGAGGCGCTGCGCCTGCATTCGCCGCTGGACAAGAAGAGCGCGGAGCGCCGCGCCATCGAGCTGCTCGAGCAGGTCGGCATCCCGGCCGCGCACACGCGCCTGAACGACTACCCGCACCAGATGTCGGGCGGCATGAACCAGCGCGTGATGATCGCGATGGCGATCTCCTGCAATCCGCGCCTGCTCATCGCGGACGAGCCGACCACCGCGCTGGACGTGACGATCCAGGCGCAGATCCTCGACCTGCTGCGCAATCTGCAGAAGGAGCGCGGCATGGCGCTGGTGCTGATCACGCACAACATGGGCGTGGTGAGCGAGATGGCCAAGCGTGTGGCCGTCATGTATGCCGGCCAGGTGATGGAGCAGCGGGCCGTGTCGCAGCTGTTCTCGGATCCGCAGCACCCGTACACGGAGGCTTTGCTCTCGGCGCTGCCGGAGCGCGGGCCGGCGGGGCATCGTCTGGCAACGATTCCCGGCGTGGTGCCCGGCGTGTTCGATCGGCCCACCGGCTGCCTGTTCGCGCCGCGCTGCGCCTATGCGACGCAGCACTCCATGGCCGTGCGGCCTGAACTGCGGCCTTGGCAGGACGGCCAAGTGCGCTGCCACTATCCGCTGGGCGATGCGCAGCGGCAGGCGGCGATCGAAGGTGACGGCCCGGTCCAGATCGAGGTGACCTCATGAGCCGCGTGACTTGTCCCCTCTCCCTCTGGGAGAGGGCTAGGGTGAGGGCATTGTGCGCGTGCCCTCACCCCGACCCTCTCCCAAAGGGAGAGGGAGGAATGCAACCATGACCGTCGTCGTCGAAGCCAAGAACCTCCGCCAGGTCTACAAGATCCGCCGCGGCCTTTTCAAGGAGCCGGCGCACCTGCAAGCCGTCGGCGGCGTGTCGTTCGCCATCGAGGCGGGCAAGACGCTCGCCGTGGTCGGCGAATCGGGCTGCGGCAAATCGACGTTGGCGCGGATGGTCTCGCTGATCGAGAAGCCGACCGAGGGCACGCTGATGCTGGACGGCGCCGACGCGGTGAACACGCCGTCGGCCGACAAGCGCCGCCTGCGGCAAGCGGTCCAGCTGGTGTTCCAGAACCCGTACGGCTCGCTCAATCCGCGCAAGAAGATCAGCGCGGTGCTGGAAGACCCGCTGGCCATCAACACCACGATGAACGCGGCCGAACGCGGCGAGCGAGCGCGCGCCATGCTCGCGCAAGTCGGCCTGCGGCCCGAGTATGCGAGCCGCTATCCGCACATGTTCTCGGGCGGCCAGCGCCAGCGCATCGCCATCGCGCGCGCGCTGATGCTCAACCCGAAATTGCTCGTGGCCGACGAGCCGGTGTCCGCGCTGGACGTTTCCATCCAGGCGCAGGTGCTCAACCTACTGGCCGACCTGCAGCAGGAATTCAAGCTCGCCTACCTTTTCATCTCGCACGACCTTGCGGTGGTGCGGCACATCGCGCATGAAGTGCTGGTGATGTACCTCGGCCACGTGATGGAGCAGGGGCCCAAGGCCGACATCTTCGAGCGGCCTTCTCATCCGTACACGCAGGCCTTGCTGGCGTCGACACCGGGCGTGGGTGCGCGCAACGTGCAGAAGATCGTGCTCAAGGGTGAACTGCCTTCGCCGCTCAGTCCACCGAGCGGCTGTGTGTTCTCCAGCCGCTGTCCGTATGCGGTGGAGCGCTGCCGTGCCGAGCGGCCGCTGCCCCGTCAGATCGAAAGCCGCATCGTCGCCTGCCACTTCTCTGAAGACTTTTTATCGTCGGGTTTTCCTGCCGAAAAACCCGGGTAAACCGGGTTTCGCCTCAACCGCGATTTCCGAATAATGCATCTCTCCCTGGCTAAAAGCCGAATCTCTCATCCCACAAGGAGTGCGTATGAAACTGGTCCCCTCTCGCCAACATTTCGCGATCGCCGCGCTGGCCCTGGCCGCCGCCGCGGGCGCGAACGCCAAGACCCTGGTGTATTGCTCTGAAGGCAGCCCGGAAAACTTCTACCCTGGCGTCAACACCACGGGCACGTCGTTCGACGCCGCCGAGCCGATCTATAACCGCGTCGTCGAGTTCGAGCGCGGCGGCACCAAGGTCGTTCCGGGCTTGGCCGAAAAGTGGGACATCTCCGCCGACGGCAAGGTCTATACCTTCACGTTGCGCAAGGGCGTCAAGTGGCACAACCACCGCGCCTGGAAGCCCACGCGCGACTTCAACGCCGACGACATGGTTTTCATGTTCGAGCGTCAGTGGAAGGAAGCCAATCCCTTCTTCAAGGTGACCAGCTCCAACCACTCCTACTTCAACGACACGGGACTGGCGAAGCAGCTCAAGTCGGTCGAGAAGGTGGATGACTACACGGTGCGCGTTACCCTGGAAAAGCCCGACGCACCGTTTCTGTCGAACCTGGCGATGCCGTTTGCGGCCGTGCAGTCCAAGGAATATGCCGACGCCCTGCTCAAGGCCGGCACGCCCGAGAAGATCGACCAGGAGCCCGTCGGCACCGGCCCGTTCTTCCTGGTCCAGTATCAGAAGGACGCCGTCATCCGCTACAAGGCCTCCCCGACCTACTGGGGTGGCAAGGCGAAGATCGACGACCTGGTCTACGCGATCACGCCGGACGCCTCGGTGCGCTGGGCCAAGTTGCAAAAGGGCGAGTGCCACGTCATGCCGTACCCGAACCCGGCTGACCTGGACGCGATCCGCAAGGACGCCAAGGTGCAGATCCTCGAGCAGCCCGGCCTGAACGTCGGCTATCTCGCATACAACGTGACCAAGAAGCCGTTCGACGATGTGCGCGTGCGCAAGGCCATCAGCATGGCGATCAACAAGAAGGCCATTCTTGATGGCGTTTTCCTGGGCACCGGCATTGCCGCGAAGAACCCGCTGCCGCCTTCGATGTCGGCCTATGACACGTCGACCAAGGACGACGTCTACGATCCCGAAGCCGCCAAGAAGTTGCTAGCCGCTGCCGGTCACCCGAACGGCTTCGAGACCGACCTGTGGGCCATGCCGGTGCAGCGCCCCTATAACCCGAACGCCAAGCGCATTGCCGAACTGATGCAGGCCGACCTGGCCAAAGTCGGCGTCAAGGCCGAGATCAAGAGTTTCGAATGGGGCGAGTACCGCAAGCGCATGCAGGCCGGTGAGCACCAGATGGGCATGCTGGGCTGGACCGGCGACAACGGCGACCCGGACAACTTCCTGGCCGTGTTGCTCGGCTGCGAAGCCGCGCGCACCAATGGCTCGAACGTCGCGAAGTTCTGCCACCAGCCCTTCGAGGAGTTGATCCAGAAGGCCAAGACCGAAGTCAAGTCGACCGAGCGCGACAAGCTGTACAAGCAGGCGCAGGTGATCTTCAAGCAGCAGGAGCCCTGGTTCACCATCGCCCACGCCGTGCAGCTGAAGCCGGTGCGCAAGGAAGTGATCGACTTCAAGCTCTCGCCGTTCGGCCGCCACAACTTCTACGGCGTGGATATTAAAGAGTGAAAACTGCCATCGTCAGCGCCATGCAGGAGGAGTTGTCCTCCGTGCTGGCGCTGATGCCCGATGAACGAAAGCAACGAGTGGCCGGCCGGGATTTCTGGGCCGGCCATTTGCATGGGCACGACGTTGTCGCGGTGCTGTCGCGCATCGGCAAGGTGGCGGCCGCGACGACGGCGACGGTATTGATCGAAAGGTTCAAGGTCGACCGCATCGTGTTCACCGGCGTTGCCGGCGGGCTTGCCCCGCACGTGAAAGCCGGCGATGTGGTGGTGGCCGACAGCTTTATGCAGCACGACATGGATGCTTCCCCGATCTTTCCGAAGTACGAGATTCCCTTGTATGGCGTTGAACGTTTCGCCGCCGATCCGGCATTGACCGACGAGTTGGCGCAAGCGGCTCGCGCGGCGCTGCCCGGCTCGACGTTGCACCGCGGACTCATGGTGAGCGGCGACCGCTTCGTCTCCACCACATACGAGAGCCGCGCGCTGCAAGCCGCATTGCCCGACGCGCTCGCGGTGGAAATGGAAGGTGCTGCTTTCGCGCAGGTTTGCCACGATTACGGCGTGCCGTTCGCCGCGGTGCGCACGATCTCCGATCGCGCCGACGACGAGGCACATGGCGACTTCATAACCTTCATCCAGGAAGTGGCGAGCCGCCACTCGGCCGCCATCGTCGATGCGCTGCTGCGTGGGGCCTAGTCACGCAGCCGATCAGCGCCGGTCGATCAGCCAGGTCGCGCCCAGCGTCCAGTTCGATGGCCCCGGCCCGCGCAGGCTGTGCGCCCGGCTCAAGTCCACGGTGAAGTTCTCGGTTGCGGTCCAGCGCGCACCGGCGCGGACAAATTGCGTAGCCGATTCGACGTAGCGCTCCGCCATCAGCGACCAGCCCGTCTTCGGCGTCCATTCCACGGCCACGCCCGAGCGATTCAAGTCCGGTGCGCCGTGCACAAGGTCGCGCCCCACATTCGCATGAAGCGCCACGTCGTCGCGCACGGCCCATGTCAGCAGGCCGGACACGGTCGTGCCCTGGTAGCGGGGCCGCACATGTGCCTGCCAGCCGGATGACACAGAAACGCCCGCGCTCAGGCCGGGCGCGACCTCGGTCGCCCATTTCACCTGCAAACCGTAGCCGGTGGCGTGGCCCGAAGGATCGCGCGCGCGCTCAGCAGCCACGCCGAGTTCGACCGGTCCCACACGGCAGCCCGCTCCCGCGTGCAGCAGGCGCTCGCCCGCTCCCGCACGGGTGAACCAGGTTTCCAGTTCGCACGTTCCGGGCTCCAGGATCGCCGCGTCGTCGACGCCATGGTGGCCGCCCGCGGCAAGCGCCACGCCCGCTGCGCAACCCCAGCCCAGCAGCAGGGCCGCGTGGCGCAAAACTTCCCAATTCCTCATCACCCCTCCTCGGCTCAAATCGACTCTAATTTCACCCAGGACGGGCAACATATCCATGCTCAACAGCAGAAATCGCATGATACGCATCCCCATCGCGATCACGTCAGCGCCAGGCCGGCGCGCGGACTCATGAACGCGCCTGCTTTGCAAGGAGGCGCACTGGCGCTGCTGGCCGCCGCGCTGTTCGGCATCAGCACGCCCATCGTCCAGCTGGTCGGAAAGGGGCTGGGGCCTTTCACGACCGCGGCACTGCTCTACGCCGGCGCCGCACTCGTGGGCGCGCTGTCCCGCAAGTCGCCGGAACGCGAGGCACGGCTCGCGGCCGCGGACACGCCACGCCTCCTTGCCGTCGCGGCCCTGGGCGCCGTGGCCGGTCCCGTCGCCCTGGCGTGGGGCCTGCAGCGCACGAGCGGCGCCAGCGCATCATTGATGCTCACGTTGGAAGCCGTGTTCACCGCACTGTTGGCCAGGCTTCTCTACCGGGAATCGATGGACCGGAGAGTGATGTTCGCAATGGCGTTGCTGATGGCGGGCGGGGCCACGCTGGTGTTCGACCAGGGCCGTTTCGGCGGGATCCAATTGGCGGGCCTCGCCGCGGTACTCGTCGCGACGGCCGCCTGGGGCGCGGACAACACACTGTCGCGGGCGTTGGCCGAGCGCGATCCCGGCCAGGTGGTCATGGCCAAGGCGGCGCTGGGGGCAACGGCCACGGCCATCGCGGCATGGCTGCTTGGAGAGCCGATGCCTCGCGTCACCGTCGGCCTGGGCCTGCTCGCCGTAGGCGCTACCGGATACGGGCTGAGCCTGCGCTTCTACCTTCTCGCCCAACGGGCATTTGGTGCCGCCCGCACCGGGTCCGTCTTCGCCTTCGCTCCCTTTGTGGGCGCCCTGGTCGCGTTCGGACTGGGAGATCGTTCCGCGAGCGGCTTGATGGCGTTGGGCGGAGCGCTGATGCTGGCCGGCGTGCTGGTTCATGTCCTGGAGCGCCATCAGCACGAGCACGTCCACGAGGCCCTGGAGCATGAGCATGCCCACACCCACGAAGACGGGCACCACGAGCACGAGCATGAGGTCGCGCCGAACGGGTCTCACAGCCATTTGCACCGGCATCAACCCACGCGCCACAGCCACGCGCATGTGCCCGACGCCCATCACACGCACATCCACTAGGCGAACGCGCAGCCCATGCGATGGGGCCGCTTCGGGTGAGTCGTTACCTGAGCCAGCCGCGCTTGCGGAAGTACCACATGGGCACCAGCGCGCTGGCCACCATCAGTGCCAGCGCATAGGGGTAGCCATAAGCCCACTCCAGCTCCGGGAACCAGCTTTTGAAGTTCATGCCGTAGATACTGGCGATCAGCGTCGGCGGCAGCAGCGCGACGCTGGCCACCGAGAAGATCTTGATGATCTTGTTCTGGTTGATGTTGATGAAGCCGACCGTGGCGTCCATCAGGAAGTTGATCTTGTCGAACAGGAACGCCGTGTGGTTGTCCAGCGATTCGATGTCGCGCAGGATCTGCCGCGCCTCTTCGAACTGGCCCGCGTTGAGCATGCGGCTGCGCATCATGAAGCTCACCGCGCGCCGCGTGTCCATCACGTTGCGGCGGATGCGGCCGTTCAAGTCTTCCTGCCGCGCGATCTGGCCCAGCACCTCGCCGGCCAACGTGTCGGTCACTTCGCCGGACAGGACCTGCTTGCTGACCTTCTCGAGCTCGTCGTAGATGCCTTCCAGCGTGTCGGCGGAGTATTCGGCGTCCGCATCGAAGAGCTTGAGCAGAACTTCTTTCGCGTCCTCGATCAGCCCCGGCGCGCGCCGCGCGCGCAGGCGCAGCAGGCGAAAAACCGGCACGTCCTCGTCGTGGATGGAGAACAGCACGCCCTTGCTCTTGAGCGCGTCGTTGACCAGGTTCAGGATGAAGGCCACGCGAACCGTGCGCGGCTCCTCGTCGTCGGCAATCAAGAAGTCGCTGCGGATGTGCAGCTCGCCGTTGTCTTCTTCGTAGAAGCGCGCGGATTCCTCGATGTCCTCGTCCATCGCGTCTTCCGGGATGGAGAGGCCGAAGTACTGCTTGACCCAGCGCTTTTCTTCGACGGTGGGCGATTCGAGATCGACCCAGATCGGCTGGAATTTGGAGAGCTCCTCCAGCGACTCGATCTCTTCCTGGAAGAGGCGGCCGTTGGCGAGCGTGAAGATGTTGAGCATGGCCTTGCGAACTGGTTTCGATTCCAATTGTCGGAAATGGAGATTGCGGTGATGCAAGCAGCTTTCGAACGATTGGAATCAGGCGCCCATTCGTTTCGAAAGCTACCGGCTGGGGTAGGTTTCCAAGGAGTGCTCTCCGGCAGTGGTGACCGCGCGATTATGCCGCGACCAGGGGCTTCCTCACAGGGGCATGCTCGAAGAATGCCAGCAATTCTTCCTTGCGCGCGTACGCGTCCTGCTCGCCGAGTGCGATGAGCGCCTGCACGAACCCAGGCTCGAACAGCAGGTAGCTCGCGAGGGCGCCACCGCCGCCCTTGAGCGCGCCCAGTCCCCCGAGCGCGCGGCGCACCGAGCCGGGCAGCTCGTGGGCATGGGCCTGGGCCAGGGCATCGAGCGACTGTGTGGGCTGGATCGACAGCACCTCCACGCTTCGATAGGGCAGCACCGCGGCGACTTCGCGCGGCAGTTGCTGCAGGGTCTTGGTCACGCGTTGCGCCTGTTCCACGTCGGCCTGCAGCGTGTCGTGAAAGACGCTGGCCATCGCGTGGCCGGCGATGCCGCCGAGGGTGGGCCCGCGCGCCGCGCTCTCGCCCGAGCCGATGAGGCCCGAGCGCTGCGGCTGCCCCACGCCGACCACCAGGATGTGGTGCGCACCCAGGTGCATCGCAGGCGAGAGTGGGGACACCTGGCGCATCGAACCGTCGCCGAAATATTCGCGCCGCCCGTCCACCCACAACGGTGTCGAGGGAAACAGGAAGGGGATGGCGCTGGAGGCCATCAGGTGCTCGATGGTCAGCGGCTGGAATTCCGAGCGCCGCCCGGGCCGCACCCAGGGCTCATGGCGCGAATCGCGCGCCGTATGGCAGAAAGTCCAGTGCACGCCGCTGGTGTAGCTGGAGGCCGTGACCGCCACCACGTCCAGCGCCTTGCCTTGCAATGCGTCCTCGATGCCTTGCAGCGAGACCGCGTGATGCAGCGTGTCGACCAGCCGCATGTTGTTGAGGATCGCGCCCGAGCTGCGCGCATTGCGCCACAGGCTCATTGCCGCCACCAGGCGATTGAAGCGCACCCAGGGCGAGACGTCGAGTTCGTAGACATCCGCCGAGCGCAGCCTGCCCCAGAACTTGCCGAGCTGGGTGAAGGCCTGCAGCCCGGACGTGGCGGTGCTCGCCAGGTAGGCCACGTTCAGGGCGCCGGCCGAAGTGCCCACCAGCACCTGGAACGGGAAGGCGGTGCCGCGTTCGGCGCGCAGTTCGAGCATGGCTCCCAAAGCCTGCAGGACGCCCACCTGGTAGGCCGTGCGCGCGCCGCCGCCCATCAGCACCAGTGCGTGGATGGGGCG
>NZ_RKMB01000038.1 GCF_003797765.1 Ramlibacter sp. WS9
GGCTGTGATCGCGCCGCCGCCCCCGCCCGCGCCGCCTGCTGCCCCGGCAGGCCGGCAGGAAATGGGCGTGGCGTGTCCCACACAGGTGAAGCCCGACATGCCCCGCCAGGCCATCAAGGAAGGCGCTGAAGGCGTCGTGAAGGCGCAAGCGGTCATCCGTGACGGCGCGGTGCGTGAAGTGACCATTCTTTCGGGTCCGCGCGTATTTCATGGTGCGGTGCGCACCGCCATGATGCAGTACCGCTGCGTCAGCGGTTCGGGCGACATCATCGCCACGCAGGAATTCAACTTCAAGATCGAGTGATGGGCCTTCGGCCTCACTAAAGAAAGGGCCCGTCAGGGCCCTTTCTTATTGGTGGGCGTAGTGCGGAGGATGCACCAACCAAGGTCGATGCTCATCTATAGCGCGGTGTCGCCAAGCGGACGGTGAAATCAGGCCGATGTATTTGGGCAACAAACCGGCCAAACCCGGGTATTAGCCGGGTGACGGCGCTGTGTCAGTTGTGTAAAAACACCAGCTGGACTGTGCAGTACCACGGAGCCGTACCCGTGGCTGCCCATCCAAATTGCGAGGGAGGGCAAAGCCCTAACTCTTTCGGTAGGAACAAGTCTGGAGAATTCATGAAAACCGGTACACAAAGGTTTAGAAAAACGGTTGTCTCACGCGCCATCATCACGGCGTTGTGCGGCACCGCGTCGATGATGATTGCGCAGGAGACCCTTGCTCAACCCGCATCTTCCTTGCAACGCGTCGAAATCACCGGGTCCAACATCCGGCGGACCGATACTGAGACGGCATCGCCGGTCCAGACCATCACGCGCGAAGAAATCCAGAACTCAGGCAAGGCGTCAGTCGCCGAGTACCTGCAGACGCTGTCAGTGGACAACCAGGGCTCCGTGCCCACCACGTTCGGCAACGGCTTCGCGCCGGGTGCATCGGGCATCTCGCTGCGCGGCATGGGCGCCGCGTCGACCCTGGTGCTCATCAATGGCCGCCGCATCGCCCCGTACGGCCTTGCCGACGACGGCCAAAAGGTCTTCACCGACCTGAACGTCATCCCGCTGGAAGCCGTTGAACGCGTCGAAATCGTGAAAGACGGCGGCTCCGCCATCTACGGTTCGGACGCCATGGCCGGTGTGGTCAACATCATCCTGCGCAAGAGCTTCAAGGGCACCGTCGTTACGGCGAGTGGCGGAACATCGCGCTATCACGACGGCACCGAGGCGCGCGCCACCATCACGCACGGCTTCGGCGACATGGAAACGCAAGGCTTCAACGTGCTGTTGAACCTTGAATTGAGCAAGAAGGGCGAGATCTGGAACCGCGACCGCTCAGGCCGCGGCGCAGTGGGCCGTTCCGACCTGCGTCCGGAAGGCTACAGCGCCGACTCGACCGGTGGTGTCAACGGCGGTACCGGTGCCATCATCGCCGGCGGCGGCGCGGCCGTCAGCTCCGTCATCGGCAACGTGCGCAACCCCACGCCCGGTTCGGAAACCCAAAACCTCTACTTCAGCCGCCACGACACGTCCGCGGCCGCCAACCATACGCGAGAGTTCCCTGGTGCTTGCGCGGCAATGGCCGGCGGGTTTCCGCAGGGCGACCCGGGCGGCGGCTGCTTGACCGACGCGTCCCAGCAGTACTCGCAGGTTCAGCCCTCGGCCAAGACCATCAATTTCTTCGGCCGCTTTGCCAAGCAGCTCAATGCGCAGACCGAGCTGTACGCCGAACTGAACCTGTACAAGAACGAGTCCGACTCTTCGGGCACGCCGTCCGGCGTTCACGGTTCGACCGGCTACCCTGGCGGCCCGGTCAACAACGCCGACCAGCGCCTCGGATCGAACCACCCCGACAACCCGTACTTCGGCACGGCTGCCCGCCTGCGCTACCTGGCGGCCGACGTTGGCCCGCGCACCAGCCACGTCGACGGGGATTTCTCCCGTTTCGTGGTTGGCGTGAAGGGCACGTGGAATGCATGGGACTACGACACTGCCTTCCTGTATTCCGAGAACAAGGTGTCGAACACGCGCGGCGGCTTCCTGCAGCGGGACGTTGCGTTCGCGTTGCTGAACCCGCTGGGCCAGGGCGCCACGCAGCTCTCCACGACGCAAACCAACGCCGCAGTGGCGGCCGCCAACAACGCGGCTTACGCAGCGCTGCCCGCGGGCTCGTTCTGGCGCATCGGCGAGAACGCCAATTTGAACTCGGCTGCGCTGTACGCAGCGCTGGCGCCCGAGATCGGCAACGACGCGGGCGCGAAGACCACGCAGATCGACCTGAAGGTTTCGCGCGAAATCGGCCAGCTCCAGGGCGGCCCGATCGGCATCGCATTGGGCGCTGAAGCCCGCCGTGAATCGGTCAGCCTGAACCCGACGACCGGCACCGACCGCGGCAACATCATCGGCCTGGGCTACTCTGCCTATTCCGGCTCGCGCACCGTGATGGCACTGTTCGGCGAAGCCAACTTCCCGGTGACCAAGCGCCTGGAACTGAGCGCCGCCGCACGTGCCGACCATTACAGCGATGTCGGCACCTCCGTCACCCCGAAGCTGGGTGCCAAGTGGCGTCCGCTGGACAGCCTGGCGGTTCGCGGCACCTATGCCAAGGCATTCCGCGCACCGGGCGCGGCTGAGAACGGCGTCGGCGGTCTGGCTGCCTTCACGACGGCGGCTGACCCGGCACGTTGCGCCGCCACAGCGCAAACGATCGGGTGCAGCGCGGCTAACGTCGCCATCATCACGTCGCCCAACCCCAACCTCGAGCCGGAGAAGGCCACCAGCCTGACCCTGGGCACCGTGTGGGACATCACGCCCAAGACCAGCATCGCGGTCGACCTGTGGCAGATCAAACGCAAGGCCGAGATCAACCAGGAAACCAGCGCTGCGGCCATCGCGGCGGGCCACGTTGCTCGTGACCCGGCAGGTGCCTTGCCTGCGTACCCCGGCGATCCCGGTCCCATTACCGCTGTGCTGACCAACTACATCAACTCCTCGTCGTCGACGATCCGCGGCATCGACCTGGACTTCAAGCATCGCTGGGACCTGTCCGGCGGTAACGGCAAGGTTACTGTCGGCATGACCTGGACCCACCTGGTCAAGTGGCTGCGCGTCGAGCCGGACGGCACGGAACTGGAGTTCGCCGGCACGCACGGCAACTGCGACGTGACCAACTGCATCGGCACGCCCAAGGACCGTATCAACCTGGCTGCGGCCTGGGAAATGGGCCCGTGGCGTGTCGCCAGCGTCATCAACTACCGTGGCAAGCTGAGCAACAAGTTCGCCAAAGGCGACGAAGACTGCGCCAGCCACCTGGCCGATGACACCCCGGTTTGCAGGGTCGGTTCGTTCACCACGTTGGACGTCACCGCTCGCTACAAGCTGAACGACAAGACCGAGATCTTCGGTGGCATCCGCAACCTGCTCGACAAGAAGCCGCCGCTGGACCAGACCACCTACGGTGCCGTCAGCTACAACCCGCTGGACTACAGCGGTGCCGTGGGCCGCTTCTACAGCGTCGGCGTGCGTCACGCGTTCTGATCGCGCGACGGCTAGGGCAGGGGTTCGCCTCTGCCTGACCAACTCCAGAACAAGAAAGCCACCGCTTCGGCGGTGGCTTTCTATTTGGCCCCGCCTTTTCATTGCGCGTGAATTCGAGTTGTGGCGCCGCATCCTGTGCCACAACCATCGAATAGGAGGTCCTTAAGGCTTGGCGGGATGGGGCCCGCCATAGCAGTACGGGTCGCGGTAAAATCGAGGTCACCTTCTTAAGGTTCAGGCATGACCCAGGCACTCACCTCCGCAGTGGCAGTGGCTACAAAACTTCCTCCCGAGGAGCAGGACGTTCTCGCGGCTATTTTGCTCGAAGAAATTGCCTCGGAGCAGCGCTGGTCGGTTTCGTTCGCCAGATCGGAAACCGTGCTTGAGGCCCTAGCATCGGAAGCGCTGGCAGACTTTGTGGCCGGCAAGACGAAGCCGCTCGACAATTTATGAAGTCTGTGACGACCGAAAAGTTTCGGTTGTTGTTCGCTTCGGCGCCGTCCGAACGTCAAATGCGCATCAAGGATGCCTACCGATTGTGGAAAGACAATCCGGCGCATCCGTCACTCCGGTTCAAGAAGATTCATGCGCGTTTGCCCATCTACTCGGTTCGCGTTGATCTTGACTGGCGAGCGGTCGGCGTGCTTCAAGACGATACGCTCGTCTGGTTCTGGGTAGGCCCGCATCCGCAATACGAGGCGTTGCTCAGGTCACTGTGATGCCCGGTTTCACGGGCGCAGGCTGGCGCACTTGCCTTGCTATTCTTTCGCTGCCGAAGGCAAGCCCCTTAGGTCACGCAGGAGGGTCATCTTCCAACCGCATACGGCAAGGGCCAGCGCGCCCACACCACCCGCCGCCAAAGCCCAGCGCAGCCCCAAGTGCTCCCCCAACCACCCGCCCAACAATGCGCCAGGCAAAGCCGGGATCAAAATCAACCAACGCATGGTGCTGGTCATGCGTGCCAGCAGCGGCTCGGGTGTCACGGCCTGGCGCAGCGCCAGGAAGTTGATGAAGATCAGCACCGCCCCCAAGCCGAAGCACACCAGCATGAAAACGAATGACGCGACGCCCCACGCATTGGCCGGCGCCGCGGCGAGCTGCAGCCAGCCGGCGCCGCAGATCGCGCAGCCCCACAGCAAGCTCGGACCGGTGCCGATGCGCGCCGAGATCCGGTGACCGAGCATGCCGGCCACCACGGTGCCGATGCCCAGCCCCACGTAGCAAAGGCCCACCTGCCGCTCGTTGAGCCCCAGTTCGCGCGTGGCGAACAGGATCTGCACCACCATCGTGGCGTGGTAGCACATCTGCCAGAGGCCTACCGTCAGCGCCAGCACCACCAGAAGCCGCGAACCTCGCACGAAGTTCAGGCCTTCCTTGAGCGCGTCCCAGAACTGGCCGGGCACCTTGGCGCCCGGCGTTTCGTGAATGCGCAGCCCGCGCAGGATCACCACGCTGAACAGCAGCAACACCGCGTCGGCGAGCAACGCCACCGGCGCGCCCACGAGCCGGATCAAAGCGCCCGCGACGCCGGGCCCCGCCACCTCCGCGGCCGAGCTGGCCAGTGCGTTCTTGGCGTGCGCCTCCACGAGGCGCGAACGCGGCACCACCTGGGTCAGCACGATCTGGGCGGCGGTGCCCGCTGTCGTGGCCACCGTGCCGATGACGAAAGCGACGACGTACAGGTAGCCGATGCCCAGCCAGCCCAGCGCCCACACGGCGGGCACGCTCGCCAGAACGAGCGCGATGGCCAGTTCGCCGGCGACGTAAACCGGGAGCTTGCGCACACGATCGAGCCAGACGCCGCTGGGCAATGAGAACAGCACGAACGGCGCGATCTCCATGGCGGTGAGCAGACCCATCTGCGTCGGCGTCGCGTGCAGCAGCACCGCCGCCGTGAGCGGGATCGCCAGCATGGTGATCTGGCTGCCGAAGGAACTGGTCAAAATCGACAGCCACAACGGGCGGTACTGCTTGTCGCGAAGCAGGTCGCCAGGCGCGAGGGCCAAGCGCGCGAACCAACCTCTTGCCGAGGCTTCGACAGGCTCTGCCCGAACGGACGTTTCCCCGGTGGGCTCTGCCATCATTGAACTCGTTGATCTGCTGTGTCAGGCATTTTGACACCCCGTAGAAGCTTCGCAATGCTCGAAGATCGGGGCCCCGCTCTTGTAATGCAGTTTTGCCTTATAGTGTTGGTGTCCATTTGAAAGACTGCGAGGACGATGCCATGGCAACATTGACAGTGACCGCACGGGGACAAGTGACGTTTAGAAAAGATGTGCTGCAACACCTCGGCATCAAGCCGGGGGAAAAGATCGAGTTGGATTTGCTGCCAGATGGCCGGGGCATGCTCAAAGCAGCCCGGCCTGCCGGCACGATTGACGGCTTCATCGGGTTGCTGGCAGGTCGGACAAAGAAAGTCGCAACCATCGAGGAAATCAACGAGGCAAGTGCGCGTGGTTGGGCCGCCAAGGAATGAGGGTTGCTGTCGACACCAACGTTCTTGTTCGCGCTGTCGTCCGCGACGACCTGCCGCAGGCACGCGCCGCCGCCAAGGTCTTGACCGATGCCGAATTGATCGCAGTAGCACTGCCGTGCCTGTGTGAGTTTGTGTGGGTCCTCCGCAAGGTCTACGGCTTTCAACCCTCTGACGCGGCGACCGCGATCCGCGCACTGCTCGCCGCTGCAAACGTGGAAGTGAACAGGCCCGCCGTGGAGGCAGGCCTGTCGATACTCGAAGCGGGCGGGGATTTCGCGGACGGCATCATTGCCTATGAGGGGACCTGGCTCGGTGGAGAAACCTTTGTCTCCTTCGACAAGAAGGCTGTTACGCTGCTCATGGCACAGGGCCAACCAGCACGTCTTTTGCGAGGTGGCCAGTGACTCCTTCGTATCTTCCCCTTCGCGCGGTCGGCCCGGCAACCTCCATCAATACAACCAGCAGGCCGCCTGCGTGTGGGGGTTGATCGCCTTCAGCGGCGGTACTTCGGCAGCGCAGCGGTCGAACGCATGCGGGCACCGCGTGCGGAACACGCAGCCCGAAGGCGGGTCGATCGGCGAGGGCAGGTCGCCCTGCAGCATCTGGATCACTTTGCCGCGTTCCAGCTGCGGGTCGGCCAGCGGCACCGCGGACAGCAGCGCGCGCGTGTAGGGGTGCTTGGGGTCGGCGTACAGCTCGTGCTTGTGCGATAGCTCCATCACGCGGCCCAGGTACATCACCAGGATGCGCTGGCTCACGTGCTTGACCACGGCCAGGTCGTGCGCGATGAACACCAGCGCCAGATGCATTTCTTTTTGCAGGTCGCGCAGCAGGTTGATGATCTGGGCCTGGATCGATACGTCCAGAGCCGAGACCGGCTCGTCGCAAACGATCAGCTTGGGTTCGAGGATCAGGGCGCGGGCGATGCCGATGCGTTGGCATTGCCCGCCGGAAAATTCATGCGGGTAGCGGTACAACTGCGCCTCGTTCAGCCCCACCTTCACCATCATCGCCTTGACGCGCGCGAGTACGTCGGCAGCGCTCAGGTCGGGGCGGTGTGTGCGCAGCGGTTCGCTGATGATCTGCGCCACGTTCATGCGTGGGTTGAGCGATGCCAGCGGATCCTGGAACACCATCTGCACGTTCTTGCGCACCTGTTGCCAGTCGCCCGGCGTGGCGCCCGACATGTCGCGGCCCAGCCAGACCACCTTGCCGGCGGTGGGCGGGATCAGATTGAGCACGGCGCGGGCCAGCGTCGACTTGCCGCAGCCCGATTCGCCGACGATGCCGAGCGTTTCGCCGGGGTACAGGTCGAAGCTCACGCCGTTGACCGCTTTGAGCGTGCGGTGCTTGGCCAGGAACCCTTCACCGCGCACCTTGAAATGCACATGCAAGTCGCGTACGGAAAGCAAGGGATCCCGCTCCCTCTCCCTTTGGGAGAGGGCTGGGGTGAGGGCGGCTTCACTCATGAGAGCACCCCCTCTGCCACCCGGACGACTTCAGCCACCTCCCGATGGCACGCCCGCAGCACCAGCGGATCGTTCGGCGCACGCGCGAGCGGCGGCCGCTGCGTGGCGCAACGATCCATCACGAAGGTGCAGCGCTCGCTGAACGGGCAGCCGGGCGGCAGGTGCGCCATGTTCGGCGGCACACCGGGGATCGCCAGCAGGCGGTCGCCTTCATGGTCCAGCCGCGGCACCGCGCCGAGCAGGCCCAAGGTGTAGGGATGGGTCGGGCGGTAGAAGATGCTTTCGGCGCTGCCCTGTTCCATGATGCGGCCGCCATACAGAACCATCACCCGGTCGCACAGGCCCGCGACGACGCCGAGATCGTGCGTGATGAGGATGATGGCGGTGCCGAAGTCGCGTTGCAGGTCGCGCAGCAGCGCCATGGTCTGCGCCTGCACCGTCACATCCAGCGCCGTGGTCGGTTCGTCGGCGATCAGCAGGTCGGGTTGGCACAACAGAGCCATGGCGATCATGATGCGCTGGCGCATGCCGCCGGAGAACTCGTGCGGGTACATGCGGATGCGGCGCGCGGCGTCGGGGATGCGCACTTGCTCCAGTGTGGAGATGGCCAGCGTCAGCGCGCTCTTGCGCGTCAAGCCCTTGTGCAGCTCCAGCACCTCCGTCATCTGCCGCTCCACTGTGAGATACGGGTTGAGCGACGTCATCGGGTCCTGGAAGATCATCGCGATGCGGTTGCCGCGAATGCGGTTCAGCTCGTTCGCGGGCATGGAAAGCAGGTCTTCGCCGTTGAACAGGGCGCGGCCCGTTGCGCGGCCGTTGGCCGCGAGCAGGCCCATCAGCGCCAGCATGCTCTGGCTCTTGCCCGAACCGCTCTCGCCGACGATGCCGAAAGTCTGCCCGCGCTCCAGCGAGAAGCCCAGGCCGTTGACGGCGGTCACTTCGCCGTCAGGCGTCTTGAACTTGACGGAGAGGTCGTCGATCTCGATCAGCTTCTTGGCGTGATTCATAAGGGTGGAATGCCTTCGCGGGGCCGCCGCGGAACCGGCTTTGCCGGGCCGCTGGCGGCGCCCCCTTGAGGGGGAGGCGGCCGCAGGCCGCTTCGGGGGTGGGTCATCTCTCTTTGGGGTCGAGCGCGTCGCGCAGGCCGTCGCCGATGAAGTTGAAGCAATACAGCGTGATCGACAGCAGCGCACCCGGGAACAGGATCATCCATGGCGCCACTTCCATGATGTTGGTGCCGTCGTGGATCAGCACGCCCCAGCTGGTCATCGGCTCCTGGATGCCCAGGCCCAGGAACGACAGCACGGATTCGGTCAGGATCACCGAAGGCACCGTCACGGTGGTGTAGATCACGACCACGCCCAGCAGGTTGGGCACGATGTGGCTGAAGATGATGCGCCGCGTGGGCACGCCGATGGCGCGCGCCGCTTCGACGAATTCCATCGTCCGCAGAGACAGCGTCTGGCCTCGCACCACGCGCGCCATGTCCATCCACGAGAACGCCGTGATCGCCAGCACCACCAGATAGAACTCGCGGCCCAGGATGGTGACCAGCAGGATCGCGATCAGCAGGTAGGGGATGGCGTACATCATGTCAACGACGCGCATCATGAAGTTGTCGACTTTGCCGCCCAGGAAGCCGGCGGTTGCGCCCCAGGCGATGCCCACGGCAACGGAACACAAGGTGGCGAGCAGGCCCACCATCAGCGAGATGCGGCCTCCGATCAGGCAGCGCACCAGCAGGTCCCGACCGGATTCGTCGGTGCCCCACCAGTGCATGTTCTTGAGCGTGGGCGGCAATTTCATCGCGTCCCAGTCGGCGGTGTCGAAGTCGTGCGGCAGCACGAACGGGCCGAAGACGCACAGCGCGCCGATGATCAAGAGCGCGATCAGGCTCGCGACCGCCGCCTTGTTGCGCACAAAGCGTGTGCGGGCGTCGGCCCACGGGCTGCGGCCGGGTGGGGCTGTAGCGGCCAGGACCAGCTCGTCGACCAGCGCTTTGCGTCGGGTAAAGAACAGCATGCTCAATATCGGATCTTGGGGTCGAGTGCCGCGTAGGCGAGATCGACCACGAGGTTGAGCAGCACCGCCAGCACCGTGATCAGCACCACCAGGCCCAGCACCAGCGTGTAGTCGCGGTTGCCGGCGCCGTTGACGATCAGCTTGCCGATGCCGGGCAGCGAGAATACGGTCTCAGTCACCAGGGCCGCGGTGATCGAAGAGATCGCCAGCGGGCTCAGCACCGAGATCACCGGCAGCAGCGCGGGCTTGAGCGCATGCCGCAGCACCACCACACGCGTCGGCAGGCCCTTGGCCCGCGCGGTGCGGATGAAGTTGCTGTGCATCACCTCGATCAGGCTGCCGCGCATCACGCGCGCGATGGTGGCGACGTTGATGAAGGTGAGCAGGGCGATCGGCATGATCATGAACTGCGGCGCAAAGTTGTCCCAACCGCCGGCGGGCAGCCAGCGCAGCCACAGCGCGAACACCAGCACCAGCACCGGGCCGATCACGAAAGAGGGCACGACGCTGCCGATGGTGCCCACCAGCATCACGCTGTAGTCGGCGGTGCTGTTCTGGCGCAGCGCGGCGGCGATACCCATGGCGACACCGACGAAGAATGAAATCAGCAGGGACAGGCCGCCAATCGCCAGCGATACCGGCAGCGCCGCGGCCACCAGGTCATTGACGGACCAGTCGGCGTATCGGAACGACGCGCCCAGGTCGCCGTGAATCAGGTTGTTGAGGTAATGCAGGTACTGCTGCCAGGGCGGCAGATCGAGGTGATACTTCGCCTGCAGATTGGCAAGCACCGCGGCCGACACTTGCTTCTCGCTGTCGAAGGGACCGCCGGGTGCCGCGTGGACCAGGATGTAGCTGACCGTGATGACGGCCAGCAGCGTAGGAATGGTCGCCAGCAGGCGACGCAACGTGTAAGACCACATGAGGTGTGATCAGTGCTTGATGATGTAGAGGTCTTTGCTGCGGAAGCGGTCTTGCGCGTTTAGCAGCGAGTAACCGCCGACATACGACTTCACCAGCCGGGGCAGCGAATACTGCACCAACGGAATGATGGGGTAGTCTTCCATGATCATCTGCGTGGCCTGGGTCAGCAGCGCCTTGCGCTTGCCGGTGTCGTCGCTCTGCTCGGCCTGATTGATCACGTCTTCGGCCTTGCGGTTGCAGTTGAAGTTGTTGTTCTGGTCCGAGTCGCAGCGCACCAGCGCCAGGAAGTTGGTGGCGTCGTTGTAGTCGGCGATGAAGCCGTTGCGGGCGATCTGGAAGGAGCCGTCATGGCGCTTCTTGAGCAGCACCTTGAACTCCATCGCCTCCAGCTCGATAGCGATACCCAGCTTGGTCTTCCACTCCGACTGCGCGAAGATGGCCATCTTCTTGTGGTATTCGCTGGTGTTGTACGAGAAGGTGTATTTGGTGCCCGGCTTCACGCCCGCTTCGGCCAGCAGCTTCTTGGCTTCCTCGATGCGTTTGGCCATCGGCCACTTGGCCCATTCGTACTCGGCCATGTCGGCGCCTTGCAGGCCCTTGACCATCAGCCCATACGCGGGCGTCTGGCCGTCGGCGGTGATGCGCTGCGACAGGATGTCGCGGTCGATCACCATGGTGAGCGCCTTGCGCACGCGCACGTCCTTGAAGGCCGGGTTCTGGGTCTGGAACGAGTAGTAGCGCAAGCCGAGCATCGGGGCGTTGCGCACATCCTTCGGGAACTTCTTCTTCGCCTCTTCGTAGGTGCCGGGCGGCAGCTGGTAGACCATTTCGTTCTGGCCGGATTCGAACAGCTTCACGTCGGCGTTGCCGTCCTCGACCGGCAGGTAGGTCACGCGCGAGAGCTGCACGTTGGCCGCGTCCCAGTACTGTGGGTTCTTCTCGATCACCACGCGGCTGTTGACCAGCCACTCCTTGAGCACGAAGGCGCCGTTGCTCACCATGTTGCCGGGCTTGGTCCACTCGCGGCCGAATTTCTCCACCGAAGCCTGGTGCAGCGGGCCCAGGTTGTTGTTGGACATCAGGCTGGGCAGGAAGGCCACGGGGAAAGGCGTCTTCACTTCCAGCGTGTGCTTGTCGAGTGCCTTCACGCCTACTTCCGAAGGCGGCTTCTTGCCGGTGGCCACGTCCTTGCCGTTGAGGATGAACACCCCATACGTCGCCGAGTAGGTCGATGCCGTCTTCGGGTCGAGGAAGCGGCGGATGCCATAGACGCAATCCTGCGCCGTCACCGGGTCGCCGTTGGACCACTTGGCGTTCGGCCGCAGCTTGAAGACCCACGTGAGCGCGTTGGTCTGCTTCCAGCTTTCGGCCACGCCGGGGATGATGTTGCCGTCGGCGTCGTTGGCCGTGAGCCCTTCGAACAGATCGCGCGTGATGTTGTTGGCGCCGACGGATTCAGCGACCGCCGGGTCCAGCGTTTCCGCTTCGGAGCCGTTGTTGCGGATCAGTGTCTGGGTGGAGTGGAGTTGCGTGCCCGGCGGGACAACGGCGGCGGCCGCGGGGAAAGCGAGAGCGGCGGCAAGCACGGTGAACGCGAGCTGTCTGGAGAATGGAGGTTGACCGGTCATGGGATAAGTCCCTTTCTTGGAGGAGGGTGGTTACTTCTTCGGAAACTTGGCGAGGTCGATGTCGACGTATTGCCAGAACTCTCGAGCGTTCGGGTGGCGTTTATAGCCCACCAGCCAGGGCTGCATCAGGTCGGTGCCGATGCGGTGAACCCGCACCTTGATGGGCATGTAGGCGATCAGGATGCGCTGGGCTTCGCGCATCACGGCATCGCGCTCCGGCCCGTCCGGCATCAGCTGCACCTTGTCGTACAGCTCGTCGAACTTTGCATTGCTGAAACGTGAGTGGTTCTGGCCCCCGACCTGCTTGCTGTAGCCCAGGGCGAGCACGGGGCCGCTGTTGGGCGAGCTCGCCGAGAGGCCGTAGCCCCACATCATGAGCTTGCCCGCGCGCGAGTTGCGCAGCTGTTCTGGCCACTTGCCGATGCGCAGCTCGAGCTTGACGCCGATGGCGTCGAGATTTTTCTTCATCACCTCGTCGCGCTCGCGGTAGTCGGCGGCGGAGAGCGTGTCGTAAACCAGCACGAGCGGGCTGCCGTCGGGCATCTCGCGCCAGCCGTCGCCGTTCTTGTCCACGTAGCCGAACATGTCGAGCAGGGCGACCGCCTTCTTCCGGTCGAAAGTGCCCATCTCCGAGCGGTAGTCCGGGTCGAAGCTCGCGGTGTTGGGCATGATGAAGCCCTGCGCCACCATTGCCTGGCCGCGCATGGCGAGCCGCGCTTCCTCGTTGCCGTTCATCGCCAGCGCAATCGCCCGGCGCAGCGCCACCTTTTCGGGGGTGTAGCCGCCCACGATGGGGTGCGTCATGCTGAAGTACAGCATGCGGATGTCCGACAGCGGCACCCGATCCATCTGCAGGCCCTGCTTGGCGAGATTGGGCGCGAGCTTGTTGTTCGGGATGGCATGCGTGGCCAGGTTCTCCGGCAGCCGCTCCATCAGGTCGTATTCCCGGTTGAGGAACGAGAGCCAGCGCGGCTGCGGGTCGTCGATGATCGCGATCTCGACGCGGTCGATCATCGGCAGGCGCTTGCCCTTCATCATCGCGGCGATGCGTACGGACTCCGGGTCCTTCGGGTTCGGCTCGGACTCGAAGCGCACCTCCCGGTAATCCGGGTTGCGCACCAGCGTGATCTTGGAGGAGCGCCGCCATTCCTTGAGCATGAAGGGTCCGGTACCCACCGGGTGTTCCATGATGGCTTCGCCGTACTTCTCGACCACTTCGCGCGCGACCACGCCGCCGATGCCGGGATCGGCCAGCGTGAGGATGAAGCGCGGACGCGGTTGCGCCAGCTTGAACTGCAGCGTGTACTTGTCGAGCACGCGCAGGCCCTCGATCTCGGTGTCGTAGTCGAACTTGCCGGAGGCCAGCGCCTTCTTGCGCAGCTCGGAGAAGCCGAGGATGCCTTCCTCTTCGTAGCTCGAGACCTGCGGGCTCTTGGTCTTCGGATCCATCACCCGCTTGAGCGAGTAGACGAAATCCGCAGCCGTCACTTCGCGGCCCTTGCCTTCGAACGCGGCGTCGGCCGCGAAGCGCACGCCGGGCCGGACCTTGATCGTGAACGTGCGGAAGTCGCCCGAGACCTCGGGCAAGGCCGCGGCGAGCACGGGACGGACCTTGGCGGGCCGGGCCAGGTAGTCATAGCCGTAGAGGTTCTCGAAGATGTTCGCGGTGATGATGCGCGAGTACAGGTCCGACAGCTGCGGCGGGTCGAACCCGGTTTCGGCGACGGGGAAGGCGTAGCGCAGCACCTTCTCGGTCGCGGCGAGGGCGGCGGCCGGAGCGAGGGCGCACAGCGCGGCCGCGAGCAGCGCGAATCGCGCCAAAATTCTGCGTGAGAATGCCATGGCTACATCGCCGGCGCGCCGTTCTTGCGCGCCTTGTCGGCATCGATGTCGATGTATTGCCAGAAGTCGCGGCGGAACGGGTGCCGCTTGTAGCCCACCACCCACGGCTGCCACAGGTCCGTCGCGATGCGATGCGTCTTGACCTTGTAGGGCATGTAGGCAATGAGGATGCGTTGGGCCTCGTTGATAGCGGCCCGGCGCTCGGGCCCGTCGCCCATGACGAGCTGCTTTTCGTACAGCTCGTCGAAACGCTTGTTGGAAAAGCGCGAGTGGTTCTGCTGGCCTGCGGACTTGCTGTACCCCATGTCGAGGGGACTGCCGCTGTCTGGCGTGGTGGCCGACTGGCCGAAGTTCCACATCATCAGCTTGCCGCTGCGGGACATCCGCAGCTGCTCGGGCCATTGCCCGACGCGCATGACCATCTTGATTCCTACCGCGTCGAGGTTCTTCTTCAACACCTCGTCGAGTTCGCGATAGTCGGCGCGCGAGAGTGTGTCGTACTCCAGCACCAGCGGCTTGCCATCGGGCATGTCGCGCCAGCCGTCACCGTTCTTGTCGGTATAGCCGAACATGTCGAGCAACGCGATCGCCTTGGCGCGGTCATGCGTTCCCATCTCGGAGCGGTAGTTGGGGTCATACAGCGTGGTGTTGGGCATGACGAAGCCCTGCGCCACGATGGCCTGGTTGCGCCGCGGCAGGCGCACTTCCTCACCGCTGTTCATCGCCATCGCGATAGCCCGGCGCAATGCCACCTTATCCGGCGTATACCCGCCGAGGATCGGGTTGACCATGCTGAAGTAGAGGACAGTGAAGTCCGACAACGGCACGCGTTCCATCTGAATACCGCGCTTGGCCAGGTTCGGAGCCAGCTTGTTGTTGGGGATGGCGTAATTCGCAAAGTTGAACGGCAGGCGTTCCATGAAGTCATGCTCGCCGTTCAGGAACGAAAGCCAGCGGGGCTGGGGCTCCTCGATGATGGAAACCACCACCTTGTCCACCAGCGGCAGCTTCTTGCCCTTCAAGTGCTTGGCGATGGCTTCGCCGGACGGGTCGACGCCCTCGGAATCAAAGATCTTTTCGCGGTATGTCGGGTTGCGCACCAGGGTGATTTGCGATGCGCGCTTCCACTCGTGCAGCATGAAAGGCCCCGTGCCCACGGGGTGTTCCATGATGGCCTCGCCATATTTCTCCACCACTTCGCGCGCGACGATGCCGAGCGTGGCCGGGTCGGCCAGGTTGTAAAGGAAGCGGGGCCTGGGAATGGCGAGCTTTATCTGCACGGTGTAGCGATCTAGCGCGCGCAGTCCTTCCACTTCGCTGTCATAGTCGAACTTGCCGGAAGCCTCCGCTTGCCTGCGCAGTTCCTCCATGCCGATCATCTTCTCCTCGATGAACCCGGCAACCTTGGGACTCTTGTTCTTCGGGTCGAAGAAGCGCTTGAACGTGTAGACCACGTCCTTGGCGGTCACTTCGCGTGGCTTGCCGGCGAACGCGGGATCGTCCGTGAAGTAGATGCCCGGTCGGATGCGAAAGGTCCAGGTGCGGAAATCCGGCGAAACCTCCGGCATCGCCTCGGCGAGGTTCGGCCTGATCTTCGCGGGCCTCGCGAGATAGTCGTACTCGTACGGCGCATCGAGCACGTGCGCGATGACGGCGGCCGAATACAGGTCGTTGATTTGCGCTGGATCGAACCCGGTTTCGGGCCCGAGAAATGCATAGCGCAAGGTTTTTTCAGGGTTTGCTGCGAGGGCGCCAACGGGTAAGAGGGCACCGACCGCCAGGCACAGGCTGATGGCCCGTACCCAGGTTCGGAAGTTCATGATAGGAAACACCTAGTGGGGGTAACGCGGTGCACAAGCATAATGCGCGCCGAGCCTTCCGCCACGAGCGGTTTCCCCAAGTAGAACCCGAGTCGCCACCGCGACACGCGATTACCACCGATGATTTCATACATCCTGCGACGGATCTGGCAGATGATCCCGACCCTGGCCGGGGTCATCCTGCTCGTATTCTTCCTCTTCAAGTACTTCGGCGACGACCCGGCGGAGATTCTGGGCGGGCTCCAGGCGACGCAGGAGCAGATCGATTCGATCCGCAGGCAGCTCGGCCTCGACAAGCCCGTACTCGAACAGCTGTGGCTCTTCGTCAAGAAGGTGGTCACCTTCGACTGGGGCGCCAGCTGGACCACCAAAGAGACGATTTCCAACATCTTCGCGACCCGCCTGCCCGCCACGCTGACCATCATGGTGCCGATCCTGGTGCTAGAGGTCGGCCTGGCCATCGTTGCCGGCATGGCCGTGGCGTACGTACGGGGCAGCCTGACGGACCGCGTGGTGATGATCATCAGCACCGTGGCACTGTCGATCAGCTTCCTGGTCTACGTGATCATCGGCCAGTACGTCTTTGCTTTCCAGCTGGGCTGGTTCCCGGTGCAAGGCTGGACCAACAGCACGCTCACCAACCTGCTGGTGTATGCGCCGCTCCCGGTGATGCTGGCGGTGCTGGTGAGCCTGGCGCCGCACACCCGTCTTTACCGCAGCTTCTTCCTGGATGAGATCGGCCACGATTACGTGCGCACCGCGCGCGCCAAAGGGGTGCCCGAAAACACCATCCTGTTCAAGCACGTGCTGCGCAACGCGCTGATCCCGATCCTCACGAACGTGGCCACGCAGTTGCCCGGCGTGTTCATCGGCTCATTTCTCATCGAGGTGTTCTTCTCCATTCCCGGCCTCGGCCGCGAGGTCTACACCGCCGTCGGCCGCGGCGACTTCCCGGTGATCCAGGCCGTGACCATCTACCTGGCCGTGCTGACCATGGTCATCAATCTCATCACCGATGTGCTGTACAAGTTCGTCGACCCCCGCGTGGTGCTGAAATGACCGCGGCCTCCACCACCGTCACGCCCGTCGAAGCCGCGGGCGCCGAGGCAGCGGCACCGATTCTCGCCGCCATTCCCAAGTCGCCCGGCGTGTGGGCCCAGGCCTGGAGCCGGCTGCGCGGCGACCGCGTCGGCATGATTTCGCTCTGGATCGTCGGCGTGTTCCTCGTGATGGTCGCATTGGCCCAGCTCGGCCTGCTGGCCAACGGCTGGCAGCGCGAAGTCGGCGTGCCGTTCGCGCCGCCGCACATCGTTGGCGCGGACGAAAAACAGGTGGCCGAAGTACAGGCGCCGAAGCTGCCGAACGTCGACCTCTCCGACATCGATCCACTCGCACCCTACTACAAGGATTGGGAGGCCAAGGCCGCGCAGGTGAAGACCGTCGACACGGTCCGCGCGACAACCTTGCCGGTCGGCGGAGACCGCATCGGGCGCGACGTGCTGGACAAGGCCGTGAAGGGCGCGCAGGTGTCGATCCTCGTCGGCATCGCGGCGGCATTCCTGGCCACCTTGATCGGTACCATGCTTGGCGCCTTCGCGGGCTACTTCGGCGGCGTGATCGACGATTTCCTCGAGTGGCTGTACAACGTTTTTACTTCGATCCCGTACATCCTTCTGATCTTCGCGCTCGCCGCGGTATTCAAGTACGGGCCGCTCGGCAAAGTGTTCTCCAGCAGCATCGCGCCCGTCGTCATCATCCTGGGCGTCGTCGGCTGGACGGGCATTTACCGCCTGGTGCGCGCCGAGTACATCAAGCACCGTTCGCGCGAGTACGTGCGAGCCGCGGAAGCGATCGGCGCCGGCAACATGGCGCGCATGTTCGGGCATATCCTGCCCAACGTCAGCCACGTGGTGCTCGTGCAACTGAGCCTGCATGTGGTGAGTTTCATCAAGGCCGAAGTGATCCTGTCGTTCCTGGGCCTGGGCGTGCCGATCGACATGGTCAGCTGGGGCACCATGCTGGCCGAGGCGCAAACCGAACTGGTCCTCGGCAAGTGGTGGCAGCTCGCCGCCGCAACGGCCTTCATGGCCACGTTCGTCACCGCCTTTGCCCTCCTGACCGACGCTCTGCGCGACGCGATGGACCCGAAACTCCGCTGAGCAGGAACAAAACAATGACTTCACTCATTGAAGTGCAGAACTTGCGCGTGGGTTTTCGCATGGGCAAGGAAACATTCGAGGCCGTGCGCGGCGTGAGCTTCGACATTCCCGCCAACACCACCGTCGCCCTGGTCGGCGAATCGGGCAGCGGCAAGAGCGTCAGTGCCATGAGCATCGTGCGGCTGCTGCCGCCCAACGCCGTGGTCGATGCGGCCAGCCGCGTCCTCTACAACGGCGTCGACCTGTTGCAGTTGCCCCAGGAGGACATGCGCCGCCTGCGTGGCAAGGAGATGTCGGTCATCTTCCAGGAGCCGATGAGCTCGCTCAACCCGGTGCTGACCGTGGGCAACCAGATCGCTGAAGTGCTGCGCGTGCATACGCCCATGAGCGGGCGCGCGGTGCAAGATCGCACGCTGGAACTGCTGAACGAAGTCGGCATCCCCGAGCCGCGCGCGCGCCTGAACGCGTACCCGCACGAGCTTTCCGGCGGGCAGCAGCAGCGCGTGATGATCGCGATGGCGATCGCCTGCGAGCCCAAGCTGCTGATCGCCGACGAGCCGACCACCGCGCTGGACGTCACGGTGCAGCGGCAGATCGTCGACCTGCTCGCGCGCATGCAGGAGCGCCACAAGATGAGCATGCTGTTCATCAGCCACGATCTCGGGCTGGTCGGCGAAGTGGCCAGCCGCGTGATCGTGATGCGGCAAGGCGAAGTGCGCGAGGCGGGGCGTGTCGGCCAGATCTTCAACGACCCGCAGGATTCGTACACCAAGGCCCTGCTGGCCTGCCGACCGCGCTTGGATGCGCGCCCGCGCCGGCTTCCGGTGATCGACGACGTCGTCAACAACCGCCCCGTCAGCACCGAGCAGCGCCAGCCCATCGCGGCCGAGGGCCCGGCGCTGATCGAAGTCAAGGGCCTGCGCAAGGCGTACAGCCTGAAGGACGGCTTGTTCAAGCGCAAGGTGATCGACGCGGTCAAGCTGGCGGACTTCACGCTGCACAAGGGCCGTACGCTGGGCGTGGTGGGCGAGTCGGGCTCCGGCAAGACCACGCTGGGCATGATGCTCACGCGCCTGACCGACGCCACCGGCGGCACCATCATGTTCGAAGGCAAAGACCTGGCCGCGCTCAAGCCCGGCGAGCTGCGCCCCTATCGGCCGCGCATCCAGATCATCTTCCAGAATCCGTACGCCAGCCTGAATCCACGCTTCACCATCGGGCAGATCCTGATGGAGCCGATGCGCATCCACAGCATCGGCGCGAACGACGATGCGCGTGCGCGGCTCGCGCTGGGCTGGCTGGAGCGCGTGGGCTTGCCGGCGCTGGCCTTCGGCAAGTACCCGCACGAATTTTCCGGCGGGCAGCGCCAGCGCATCGCCATCGCGCGCTGCCTGACCATGCAGCCGGAGATCATCGTCTGCGACGAAAGCGTGAGCGCGCTCGACGTGAGCGTGCAGGCCACGGTGCTCAACCTGCTGCTGGACCTGCAGGAAGAATTCGGCCTGACGTACGTGTTCATCAGCCACGACCTCGCGGTGGTGAAGTACATGGCCGACGACATCCTCGTGATGAACCGCGGCGAGATCGTCGAACGTGGAACGTCCGACGAAATCTATTCGAGCCCGCAGCATCCCTACACGCAGCAGTTGCTGGCCGCGATTCCGCGCGGTTACGCGGCGCCGTCCCTGCAAACGTGAGAACAACAATGAAGAAGACGATTTGCGCCCTGGTGGCGGCCCTGGCCGTTGCCGCCGCGTTCGCGCAGACCCCCAAGCGCGTGGACAAGGCCGACGACTTGCCGCGCTTCAGCTATCCCGTGCAGGGCGAGCTCGAATCGATCGTGCGGGACGGTCAACGCTTCAACGCGCTCGCCGTGTCGGTGCGCCGCGACATCGAGGCCACGCTGGCCGGCTACGAAATCACCGATCCGGCGACGCGCCGTCAGTTGCTGGGGCAATTGGTGCAGCTGGACATGCTGGAGGGCCGCTACGACGACGCGTTGCGGCGTGCGGCGCAGGTCCAGCAGCTGCAGGAAAAGCCGGCGGACAAGCTGCTTTCCGGGTTGACTGTGCGCGCCGTCACCGCCGTGGCGAAGAGGTCGGGTGGACGCAATTCGCCGGCCTACACATCCGAAGTGGGCCGCCTCGTCGCCGAAGAGCTGGCAAGGCATCCTTACCTCGTCATTCGCAACGACATCCAGAGCGCGAAGGGCGGTATGGAAACCTTCGGCGAAGCGCTCGCGCTGGGACGCGTGCGCAATGTGCTGCAGCCGGTTGCGACGCAGACCGGCGCACTGAGCTCGGACCTGGTGCCCAACATGATCTCCGCGCGCTACGCGCTCGAGTTCGTGCTGCCGCTCAAGGCCACCCTGGTCGAGACGTACAGCCGCTACCTGGCCGCGAACAAGGTCGACAAGCCCGACATCTGGGCCGCGCGCGACGTCGCGCTGCCGGCCGGCCGCAATTACGCCACGGTGGGCGTGGTCATCTGGGACAGCGGCGTGGACACGCAGCTCTTCCCCGGCCGCGTGGTCACCACGGGCGACAAGCCCGCGATGATCGCGTTCGACTTGCACAATCGTCCCTCGCCCTACGCGCTGAAGGCGCTGCCCGCCGATCTGCAGTCGAAGATGCCGATCCTGCAGGCGCGCAGCAAGGGCATGTCGGACCTGCAGTCGAACATCGAGAGCGCCGAGGCCACCGAGGTCAAGGCCTTGCTGTCGAACCTGCCGCCCGCGCAGTACAAGGGCACGGTGGAAGAACTGCGGCTGGTCGGCTCGTACAGCCACGGGACGCACGTGGCCGGCATCGCGATGGCAGGCAATCCGTATGCACGCGTCGCGAACGCCCGCATCGAATTTGGCCACACCCTGCTGCCCGACCCGTGCCCGACGCCCGAGCTGCACCAGCGCGCCGCCGAATCGTTCGGCGCGTATGTGGACTTCATCCGCAAGAGCGGCGCGCGTGTAGTCAACATGAGCTGGGGTGGTGACCTCCGTTCATACGAAGTCGAGATGGAGCAATGCGGCATCGGCAAGGACACCGCGGAGCGCAAGACGCTGGCGCGCGGCTACTTCGATCTGCACCTGAAGGCGCTGACCCGCGCGATCGCATCGGCACCGGAAGTGCTGTTCGTCACGGCGGCGGGCAACTCGGGCAACGACGCGACCTTCAACGACGTCTACCCCTCGAGCATCGTGCTGCCCAACCTGGTGACCGTGGGCGCGGTCGACAAGGCCGGCGACGAAGCGTCGTTCACCAGCTACGGCCCCACGGTGCTGCTGCACGCCAACGGCTATCAGGTCGACAGTTTCGTGCCGGGCGGCCGGCGCATTGCTTTCTCCGGCACCTCGATGGCGTCGCCGCAGGTGGCGAACCTCGCTGCAAAAATGCTGGCCGTGAAGCCGTCGCTCAAACCGGCCGAGGTCATCTCCATCATCCGCAGTACCGCCGAGCGCACGGAGGACGGTCGCCGCACGCTGATCCATCCGGCCAAGGCGCTCGCAGCGGCCGGTTATCAGCCGTGAAGCGCCGGACGCTGGTTCCCGCGCTGGCCGCGTGCCTGGCCTTGGGCGCGACGGGTTGCGCCGGCGTCGGTGCACGAGCGGCCGACCCGGATGCGCAGGAGGCGGCGGCGTTGCATGCGTTGTTCGAGCGGCAGTGGGAAGATATCTCTCGCCGCTTCCCCGAAGGCAGCACCTACCGCGGCGACTTGCGCTACAACGACCGGCTGACCGACGAGTCGGCTGAAGCCATCGCCGCCATCGACGCGCAGAACCGCAGTTGGCTGGCCGAAGCGAAAACGCTCCGGCGTGACCGGCTCAGTGCGCAAGTCCGCCTGTCGCTGGACCTTTTCATCGGCAACCACGAGCGGCGGGTCGCCAAGCAAGCGTTCCCGGGCTACCGCAGCCTGTACCTGGGCGCACTGGGCGGCGCGCAAAGCGATTTCGCGGACCTGATGCAGAACAGCCCGGTGCAAAACCGCGCGCAGGTCGAGCAGATGCTGTCGCGAATGGCGGCCTACCCCCGTCAGATGGACCAGCAGATCGATGCGATGCGCCGGGGCATGGCGCTGGGCTGGGTTTCGTCACGTGACGTGCTGGACCGCGTGCTCAAGCAGATCGACACGCAACTGCCCGCGGACGTGGAAGCCGGCCCGTACTACGTGCCCTTCAAGCGCCTGGGCAGCGGCATTCCATCGGCCGAACAGGCGGCGCTGCAAGCCGCGGGCCGCGCCGCCATCGAACGGCATGTCGTGCCCGCCATGCGCAAGCTCAGGGCTTTCGTGGCCGACGAATACCTGCCGCGCGCGCCCGCGAACGGTGCACTGCACGGATACCCGGACGGCGCACGCGTCTACGAGATGCTGGTGCGGAACCAGACCACCACCAACCTGTCCGCCGCGCAGATTCATGCGATCGGGCAGCGCGAGGTCGCGCGCATCCGCGCCGAGATGGAAGGCGTGATGAATGAGGTGAAGTGGACCGGCAACTTCGCGCAGTTCATCCACCATCTCAACACTGATCCGAAGTTCTTCCACACCAGCGGCGACGCACTGCTGGCCGGCTACCGCGCCATTTCCAAGCGCATCGATGCCGAGATGCCACGGCTGTTCGCGGAACTGCCGCGCGCCCCCTACGGCGTGCGCGCCATGCCCGCATTCCGCGGCCCCGATGCGGCCGAGTACTACAACGGCCCCGCGATGGACGGGAGCCGCCCGGGCTACTTCAACGCAAACGCCCTGGGCTGGAAAACGCGGCCCATCTGGCGCATGGCCACGCTCACCGCGCACGAGGCTGTGCCCGGCCATCACCTGCAGATCGCGCGTGCCACGGAGTTGCGTGCGCTGCCGAATTTCCGCCGGCAGGACGGTTACGTCGCTTTCGCCGAAGGCTGGGCCGTGTATGCCGAAACGCTGGGCCGCGATGTCGGCATCTACGACGATCCTTACAGCCTGTTCGGCCACCTGCAGTGGCAGATCTTCCGCGCGGCGCGGCTGGTGGTGGATACCGGCATCCATAGCATGGGCTGGACGCGCCAGCAATCGATCGACTACATGGTGGAGCGCACGGGCATGGACCGCGCCTTCGTCACGTCGGAGGTGGACCGCTACGTGTCGCAGCCGGGCCAGGCGCTGGGCTACATGATCGGCGCGCTGAAAATCGCCGAGCTGCGTGACCGTGCCAAGGCGAAGCTGGGTGCGCGCTTCGACATCCGGCGCTTCCACAACGCCGTGATCGATCAGGGATCCCTGCCGCTCGACGTGCTCGAAAGAGTGATCGACGAGTGGATCGCCGCGGAAGCGGTGAAGTAGGCAGGTCTGTCATTGCGGGCTCGACCCGCAATCCATGACTCCTCTCGTTGTGTTCTGAGGCCGCGCGGCAAAGCTGTGCGTGGGCGGGCTGCGGCGCGATGGCTACGGCGTTCGACATCGGTGCTTCGCACCTCCTGCCGAATTCCTTGCGCCGGGAGACCCCGCGACCCGCGCGAAAAAACTCCCTGCGCTTCGCTCCGGTCAAACAGTTTTCGCGAGCATGAAACGGTCGCACGGCAAGCCGTGCTGGGTCGCGGGGCCACCCAGCGCAAGCGCCTGGGCTTTATTCGCGCCGCAGCCCGCCCACGCACAGCTTCGCAGAGACATTGTTGGCGCGCCACCGGTGGAGTGCCACCGCTTCACGGGTCCGCCAACACATCGGCGCACCACCGCTGGCACGCCACCCTGTCACTGCAACGCCGTGCATGGCCGGGCCGCGGCGCGAATAAAGCCCAGGCGCCCGCGGTGGACGGTCTTGCGGCCCAACGTCGCTTGCGACACGACCGTCTCATGCTCGCGGCACTTGTTTGAACCGCGCAAGGCGCGGTGAGTTGTGCCGCGCGGGCCGCAAGACCGTTCAGCGCGGGGAATCCGGCAGGAGCTTGCGAAAGCAAGCGATGCCGGACGCCGTAGCCATCGCGCCGCGGCCCGGCCGTGCACGGCGTTGCCGCGCGGCCTCAGAACACAAAGAATGAATTCTGGGTCATGGATGCCGAATCGAGTCCGGCATGACAGCCCTTACTTCAAGTCGAACTTCGGCAACTTCTTCGCAACCGCAACATTCTTCAACGTCGCGAACACCGGCATCCCATCCTTGTACTTCGGATAGTCCTCGCCCTGGATCAGCGGCTTCAGGTAGCGCTTGCACGGCTCGGTGATGCCGAAGCCGTCGGCCGTGATGAAGTTGCGCGGCATGAACTTCTCGACGTTCGCCACTTTCGAGAGCGGAGCCATGCCAATCTTGTACTTGTAGGGCGTGTCGCTCAGGCGGTCCACCGTCGGCATCACGGCGTTGTGGCCCTTGATCGCCAACTGCACCGCAGCCTTGCCCAGCTCATAGGCTTGCTTCACGTCGGTCTTCGATGCGATGTGGCGCGCGGCGCGCTGCAGGTAGTCCGCCACGGCCCAATGGAACTTGTGGCCCAGCGCGTCCTTGACCATGTTGGCAACGACAGGCGCCGCGCCGCCCAGCTGTGCATGGCCGAACGCATCGCGTGTGCCTTGCTCGGCGAGGAATTTGCCGTCGGGGTAGTGGCAGCCTTCGGAGACGACCACCGTGCAATAGCCATGTTCTTTGACCAGCTTGTCCACGCGCGCCAGGAATTTCTTCTGGTCGAACTCGATCTCGGGGAAAAGCACCACGACCGGGATGCCGTGGTCGGCGATCAGCCCGCCCGCAGCGGCGATCCACCCTGCGTGACGGCCCATCACTTCCAGTACGAAGACCTTGGTCGAGGTCTTGGCCATGGAGCGGACGTCGAAGGATGCTTCCAGTGCCGACACGGCAACGTACTTGGCGACAGACCCGAACCCGGGACAGCAATCGGTGATGGGCAGGTCGTTGTCGACGGTCTTGGGCACGTGGATCGCCTGGATCGGGTAGCCCATGCTCTCGGACAACTGGCTCACCTTGTAGCAGGTGTCGGCCGAGTCGCCGCCGCCGTTGTAGAAGAAGTAGCCGATGTCGTGCGCCTTGAAGACTTCGATCAAGCGCTCGTACTCGCGCTTGTTGGCTTCCAGGGACTTGAGCTTGAAGCGGCAGGAGCCGAACGCGCCCGACGGCGTGTAGCGCAGCAGCGCGATGGCGGCGGCCGACTCCTTGGTGGTGTCGATCAAGTCCTCGGTCAGCGCGCCGATGATGCCGTTGCGGCCGGCGTAGACCTTGCCGATCTTGCCCTTCTGGGCGCGCGCGGTTTCGATGACACCGCAGGCCGATGCGTTGATGACGGCGGTGACGCCGCCGGACTGGGCGTAGAAGGCGTTCTTGGGTTTGGTGGCCATGTTCGAATGAAGTGAGGTTGTCAGTCAGCCAGCGCGCGCGTGACGACTTCGCGCACGTCGTTGCTCAGGTCCGGCTTGGCGGCGACGCGGGCAATCGCCTCGCGCGCGGCGCTGCGCATCGGCTCCACCAGCTTCTTCCAGCGGTCCAGCGCACGCGCGAGGCGCGCGGCGACCTGCGGGTTCATGCCGTCAAGCTCGATCACGCGATCGCTCCAGAATACGTAGCCGGCCGCATCGGCGCGGTGGAAGCCGCCGGGGTTGGCGCTGCAGTAACTGAAGATCACGCTGCGCGCACGGTTCGGGTTGCGGATGTTGAAGTCGGCGTGCTTCATCAGCTGCTTGACGGCGGGCAGCACGTTGCCGCCGCGGTCCGGCGCCCCGGCTTGCAGTGCGAACCACTTGTCGAGCACCAGCGCTTCGTCCTTGAACATCGCGTGGAAGCGCTGCAACGCGTCGCCGGCCAGCGCGTGGCCGCTGGTCACCAGGGCGGCCAACGCGTTGAAACGGTCGGTCATGTTGCCGGCATCCTTGAACCGCTGGTAGGCCTTGCCGGGCCACACCGTGTCGCCGCTCGTACGCGACGCCAGGCACAGGTGCGTGAGTGCAAGGCCTGTCAATGCGCGGCGGCCCGACGACACTGAGTCAGGCCGGTAGGCGCCACTCTCGCGATGCGCCTCGAAAACCCATTGCCAATCTTCGTACAGCGCTTCTGCCAGCTGCTGGCGCATGCCTTCGCGCACGGCATGGATGCGCTGCGGGTCGACCACGTCGAGCTGTTCGGCCAGGTACGTTTCCGCGGGCAACGTCAGCACCAGCTCCTTGAAGGCCGCGTCCAGCGTGGGATGGCGTAGGATGGTGCGCATCGCTTCGACGTACGGCGCATCGAGGCGGATGTCGCCAGCGGTCAAGCCTTCTTGCGCGATGAAGGACAGCGCGCGATTGACGGCCAGGCGTTGGCCCGCCTCCCACATGTTGAACGGGTCGCTGTCGTGCGCCAGCAGCGTGAGCAACTGCGCGTCGGTGTAGTCGAACTCCAGGATCACCGGCGCGCTAAAAGCCCGCAGGATGGACGGCACCGGTTCGTCTTGCAGGCCGGGGAAGCTCAGCGTCTCGCTCGCTTGGGTGAGCACGTGCATCCCGTTGGTAAGCTCGCGGCCGTCCAGCCCCAAGAGACCCAGGCCAATCGGGATGACGAAGGGTTCCTTCTCGGCCTGGCCGGTCGTGGCCAGGCAGCTTTGCGTCAGCGTGAGGTTGTAGATGCTCGACGCCGCGTCGTAGTGGCCCTGCGCCTTGACGCGCGGCGTGCCGGCCTGGCTGTACCAGCGCTTGAATTGCGGCAGCAGCTGCGCGAGCTTGGAATCGGGATTGGCGTCGGCGATGGCCTGCGCGAAATCGTCGCAGGTCACGGCGCTGCCGTCGTGCCGGTCGAAGTAGAGTTTCATGCCCCGAGCAAAACCTTCACGCCCCAAAGGATCGGATGGTCTCGTAGAGACCAAGGTCTGCATCATGCGCACGACCTCGGCGCCTTTTTCGTACACCGTCACGGTGTAGAAATTGTTGATCTCCAGGTACTGGTCGGGCCGCACCGGGTGCGCCATCGGGCCTGCGTCTTCCGGGAACTGCGCGGTACGCAGCACACGCACGTCCTCGATGCGCTTGACGGCGCGCGCCGAGGGCGCACCGGCCAGGTCCATGCTGAACTCCTGGTCGCGGAAGACCGTGAGGCCTTCCTTCAGCGACAGCTGGAACCAGTCGCGGCAGGTGATTCGGTTGCCCGTCCAGTTGTGGAAGTACTCGTGGCCCACCACCGATTCAATGTTGCCGAAGTCGGTGTCAGTGGCCGTGGCCTGGCTGGCAAGAACGTACTTCGTGTTGAAGATGTTCAGGCCCTTGTTCTCCATGGCGCCCATGTTGAAGTCGCTGGTGGCGACGATCATGAAGCGCTCCAGGTCCAGCGAGAGGCCAAAGCGTGCTTCGTCCCACGCCACGGAGGCCATCAGCGAGTTCATCGCGTGCTCGGTCTTGTCCAGGTCGCCGGGGCGCACGTAGACCTGCAGCAGGTGTTCCTTGCCGGCGCGCGAGGTGATGCGCTGCTCGCGCGCGACCAACTGGCCCGCGACCAGCGCGAACAGGTAGCTGGGCTTCTTGAACGGATCGATCCAGCGCGCGTAGTGGCGGCCTTCTTCCAGCGCGCCTTGTTCCACCAGGTTGCCGTTGGACAGCAGCACGGGATACGCCGCCTTGTCGGCGCGCAGCAGCACCGAGTAGCTGGCCATCACATCCGGACGGTCCAGGAAATACGTGATGCGGCGAAAGCCCTCGGCCTCGCACTGCGTGAAGAACGAATCGTTGCTGACGTACAGGCCCATCAGCTTGGTGTTCTTGGCGGGGCAGCAGGTGGTGAAGATCTCCAGGTCGAAGGCCTCGTAGCCCTCCGGCAGGTTCTCCAGCACCAACTGGTTGTTCTCCAGCTTGAAGCTGGTGCCCTGGCCGTTGACCAGCACGCGTGCCAGATTCAGCTCCTCGCCGTCCAGCCGCAGTGCCTGCGGCACCACGTCCGCGTTGCGCCGCACTTTCATCTTGTTCAAGACACGGGTCTTCGCCGGGTCGAGGTCGAAGGTCAGTTCCACGGTGTCGACCCAGAAGGCGGGTGCCTGGTAGTCGGACCGGTAGATGACGTTGTTGTGTCCTTCACGCATAAAGGCTCTCCAGGAAGTTCGTTTTTGCAAGTTCATGGTAGTCGCGCACCTGCGCAACCACATGGGGTCCGGCCAGTTCGCTGGCCTCGTGGCTGGTGCACACTGCGACGGCGCGCATGCCGGCGCGGCGCGCCGCTTCGATGCCGAAAGGCGCATCCTCGAACACGATGCACTGCGAGGCCTCCACGCCCAGCCGGCGCGCTGCTTCCAGAAAGATCGCCGGCTCGGGCTTGCCGGGCAGGCCCTCGTCGCCACCCACCACGGCTTGCGGTGGCGTTTCCATCTTCAAGTTGGAGAAGACGAACGAGATGTTGTGCTTGTCGCCGGCGGTGCCGACGGCGAGCTTGAGGCCGCGCGTGGCCGCCGCCTTGGCGAATTCGCCAAAGCCCGCGACTTCGCGAAACTGCGCGCCGAACAACTCGCGGTAGATCGATTCCTTCTCGTGAGTGATGTCCACGCTCTCCGCCTGCGTCACCTCGCGCCCCATCAGTTCACAGGCGCATTCGTAGGCGGTGCGGCCCGTGGTGCGGCGCATGAAGTCGGGAATGTCGATCTCCAGGCCGCGACGCAGCCCGAACTCCACCCACGCCTTGGCATGGAAGGGCATCGAATCGATCATCGTGCCGTCCATGTCGAAGATGAGGGCCGAAGTCTTCATCACACGCCCTGCTTCAGCGACGCTTCGATGAACGGGTCCAGGTCCCCGTCCAGCACCTTCTGGATCGCCGAGATTTCGACACCGGTGCGCAGGTCCTTGATGCGGCTGTTGTCCAGCACGTAGCTGCGGATCTGGTGGCCCCAGCCGACGTCGGTCTTGGTGTCTTCGAGCTTCTGCTGCTCTTCCATCTTCTTGCGCATCTCGTGGTCATAGAGGCGCGAGCGCAGGCGCTTCCAAGCGACGTCGCGGTTGCTGTGCTGGCTGCGGCTATCCTGGCACTGCACCACGATGTTCGTCGGAATGTGCGTGAGGCGCACCGCCGAATCGGTCTTGTTGATGTGCTGACCACCCGCGCCGCTGGCACGGTAGGTGTCGACGCGCACATCGGCCGGGTTGATGTCGATCTCGATCGAATCGTCGATCTCCGGGTAGACGAACACACTCGCAAAGCTGGTGTGGCGCCCGCCCGCGGAGTCGAACGGCGACTTGCGCACGAGGCGGTGCACACCGGTCTCGGTGCGCAACAGGCCGTAGGCGTAGTCACCTTCGAGCTTGATGGTGGCGCTCTTGATGCCGGCGGTGTCGCCGGGCGTCTCGTCTTCGACCGTCGTCTTGAAGCCCTTGCGCTCGGCGTACTTGAGGTACTGGCGCAGGAGCATCGACGCCCAATCGCAGGCTTCCGTGCCGCCGGCGCCGGCCTGGATGTCCAGGAAGGCGTTCAGCGGGTCGGCCGGCTTGTTGAACATGCGGCGGAATTCCAGTGCCTCCACGTCCTTGGCCAGCTTCGCGGCTTCGGATTCGATGGTGGCGAGGCCGGCGTCGTCGCCTTCTTCCTTGCTCATTTCGAACAACTCGAGGTTGTCCGCCAGCTCACTCGTGAGTTTGGACAGCGTTTCGACCACGCCGTCGAGCTGCTTCTTTTCGCGGCCCAGTTCCTGGGCCTTCTTGGGGTCGTTCCAGACCTGCGGGTCTTCCAGCGACGCGTTGACGGTTCTCAGGCGCTCCGATTTGGCATCGAAGTCAAAGATACCCCCGGAGGGCTTGGGTGCGGGCGGAAAGATCGGTCAGTTGGGTGCCGATCTGGTTGGTGCGTTCTGCTTCCATGATGAGAATCCTTAGAAGGCGAAGATTCTCGCACGAGCCGCGATGACAGCCGGACTACTGCTTGAATGCGCCCAGCTTGGCCTGCGCCCCGCGGCTGCCCATGGTGGCGGCGCGCTCCAGCCAGCGGACGGCCTGCGTGGAATCGCGCGGGGTCGTCACGCCTTCCATGTAGGCAATGCCCAGGAAGTAGCTCATCTCGGCGCGGCCGTAGCGGATGCCTTCGGTCGTGGCCTTGCCCGAGCGCTTCACGACGGCGGGCACGTCGCCCTGGCCATTGGCGTAGGCGTGCATCTGCTGCACCGTGATGGCGAAGAACTGGTCACGGACCTGGCTCGCCTGGGTCTTGTTGGGGGCGGTGGCGACGAGTTCATCGGCCAGCACCGGAAGGGCTTCGAAGGGCGTCATGCCGCCGCGCATGCGCGGCGAATACCAGGCGCGCAGCATCACCTTGTCCAGCGCCATCAGGCTGTCGACTTTCCAGGGGAAGTAGCTCAGCACGGTCTGGCCGGCCGGGTGGCCACGCACGCCCATAACGTGCATGGCTTCGTGATAGGCGCAGCGCCATGCGTCCTTGGAACGCATCTGGACGACAGCGGAATCGATCTTGGTCTCGGACTTGAAGTCGAGGTAGGTGACGCAGGGCTGGTTGTCTTCCAGGGCGTTGTCGGCCGTGATCTCGACAGTGAGGTTCGCTGTAAGCTCTTCGGGCTGGCCGCTCACGTCGATGAGCTTGAGGCCGGCCTCGGATGTGACCGCGCGCAGAGCTTGCAAAGTGTGTTCGCGGTGGGCGGCGATATTGACGCCATGCAGCCGCACACGGATGTCGCCTTCCCAGCGCACGATGCGCGTCGGCGTGCCGCTCTGGTGCCACAGCACCTCCCACAGCGTCGCGAGCCCGTTGTCGAACTCATCGGCCATGGCGCCGAAGGGCCACATGGCCGCCAGCAACAGTCCCCAACAAATTCTACGCATTCGTCACCTCGAACACACTTGGTGACCATAGTGTGAAGTAGGACGCGTCCTACCTCAAGCGCTGTTACTTGTTGGGCTCGTTACCGCTGAGTCCAGCGGTAATTTTTCGCATTTTCAAGGGCTTGCGAGGAATTCCTCGACAAGCCGAGCCAATTGTTCCGGCTGATCGTGGTGCAGCATATGGCCGGCATCCTCGATCTTTGCGATGCGAACATTTGGAACACTTCGTAAACGTTCGTGGTAATCGTCGAGCGTGAACTTGCCTTGCCACCACTGGGCCAGGCTGTCGTCGCTGGCTTCCACGGCCAGTGTGGCGGCGGTGATGGCCTTGTAGATTTCGAGGACCTCGTCCACCCGGTAGAGCTGGGCGTTCGTGATCTTGTGGGCCGCGTCGCCGAGGATGCGCCACTTGCCGTCGCTGTCTTCCCGGGCCCACTGGCGGGCTAGCCAATCGGCTTTGTCGCGGCCCAGGCGCTTGTTGGTCTTCATCAAGCGGCTTGCGACGCCGTCCACGGAGCCATAGGGCTTGAGTTCCATCTCGCCGCGATGAAAGGCCTTGAGCTCGTCCATCCACTTGGCGTATCGCTTGGGCGCCATGCTGGGCCGCGTGACGGCCATGCCGAAGCCTTCCAGGTTGACCAGCTTGCTCACGCGCTCCGGCCGCGAGCCTGCGTACTGCATCGCCACGTTGCCCCCCATGCTGTGGCCCACCAAGTGCACCGGCGCATCGGGCGAATAGTGATCGAGCAGAAAGTCCAGGTCGGCCAGGTAGTCGGGCAACCAGTAGTTGTCGGTATCGGGTGTCTCGGTCAACCCATAGCCACGCCAATCGGGCGCGATGACGTAGTGATCGTGCGCGAACGCATCCACGACGAACTGGTACGAAGCGGCCACGTCCATCCAGCCGTGCACCATCACCAGCGGTACCTTGCCCGGCGCCGGATCGCCCCATACGAGCACGTGGTACTTGAGGTTGCGGATCGGGACAAACTGGTTGCTGGGGATTCTTTTCGGTTGGTACATCGGCGCGCAGCTTGCTACATTGATGGCCCATCATAAGGAACAAAATGAAGCCCCCGCGCTCACATTCGTTCGCTGCCCCCCGAGGGGGTGCAAGTCTGCCTAGAGGCGGCTCGTCGGCGGACTTGGCTATGGCCGTCAGTCAAGGCAGGGACAACTACCCTCGCATGCACGCGGGCTTTCGCTGGCAGGTTCCCGAGTACTTCAACATCGCGCAGGTCTGCTGCAAGCACTGGGCCGAGCGGGCCGATGCGATCGAGCGCACAGCGATTCGGGCGCACGGCGTCAAGTCGGGCGCCGAATACCTCTCGTACCTCGAACTGCAGATGCGCGCGGACGCGCTCAGCCATGTGCTTGCCGGCCTGGGCGTGCAGCGGGGCGATCGCGTGGCTGTGGTCATGCCGCAGCGCTTCGAAACGGCGGTCGCGTACATGGCGATCTTTCAGTTGGGGGCGGTGGCCATGCCGCTGTCGATGCTGTTCGGCCCGGAGGCGCTGGAATACCGCCTGCAAGACAGCGAAGCCGGCGTTGCCATCTGCGACGAGAGCTCCATTGCCAATGTGCAGGCAGTGCGCGCGCAATGCCCCGCGCTGCGCATCCTCATCGGCGTGGGTGAAGCCGCCGCACAGGCGGACCTGGGCTATGAGCTCGAACTGGCGCGTCAGCGCACCGGGTTCACGCCCGTGCAGACAAAGGCCGACGAAGGCGCGGTGCTGATCTACACCAGCGGCACCACCGGCCCGCCGAAGGGCGCACTGATCCCGCACCGCGCGTTGATCGGCAACCTGCCGGGCTTCGTGTGCAGCCAGAACTGGTTCGGCTTCGACGGCAAGAAGAACAAGGACACAAGCGCCATCTTTTGGTCGCCGGCCGACTGGGCATGGACCGGCGGCCTGATGGACGCGCTCTTGCCGACGCTCTATTTCGGCCGCTCCATCGTCGCGTACAACGGGCGCTTCAGCCCCGAGCTGGCCTTCACGCTGATGCAGGAACATGGCGTCACGCACACGTTCCTCTTTCCCACGGCGCTCAAGGCGATGATGAAGGCTTACCCCGAGCCGGAAAAGCAGTTCACCCTGAAGCTGCAGGCCATGATGAGCGCGGGCGAGGCCGTGGGCGACGCAGTCTTCGCATACTGCCGCGAGCACCTGGGCGTGACGGTGAACGAGATGTTCGGGCAGACGGAAATAAATTACGTCGTCGGCAACTGTTCGATGAACGGCCGGACCGGTGGCGGCATGGGTTGGCCCGCCAAACCCGGCAGCATGGGGCGGGGCTATCCGGGTCATCGTGTTGCCGTGATCGATGAAGAGGGCAACGAATGCGCAGTAGGCGTCCCGGGTGACGTGGCCGTGAACCGTTTCGACGTGCATGGCGATCCCGACCCGATCTTCTTTCTCGGCTACTGGAAGAACGACGCCGCCACGCGCAACAAGTACACAGGCGACTGGTGCCGCACCGGCGACCTCGCCACGCGCGACGAAGACGGCTATCTCTGGTACCAGGGCCGCGCCGACGATGTGTTCAAGGCCGCGGGTTACCGCATCGGGCCGAGCGAAATCGAGAACTGCCTGGTCAAGCATCCGGCGGTGATCAACGCTGCCGTGGTTCCCAAGCCGGACAAGGAGCGCGGCGCGCTCGTCAAGGCGTTCGTGGTGCTGGCGCCGGATTTCGTCGCCATGCGCGCGAGCGGCGTCCCCGGCGACTTCGATGCGCAGCTGATCGCGCAGCTGCAGGCGCACGTGAAGGGCAAGCTCGCGCCGTACGAATACCCGAAAGAGATCGAGTTCATCGATGCATTGCCGATGACGACCACGGGCAAGGTGCAGCGCCGTGTTCTGCGGTTGCAGGAAGAGGAACGCGCGAAGTTGCAATAGGCTGTCATGGCGGGCTTGACTCGCAATCCATGACCCCGAATTCAGGCGTTCGTTGAACCTCGCGGCAAAGCTGTGCGTGGGCGGGCTGCGGCGCGATGGCTACGGCGTTCGGCTTCAGTGCTTCGCACCTCCAGCCGAATCCCTTGCGCCGGGAGACCCCGCGACCCGCGCGAAAAAACTTCCTGCGCTTTGCTCCGGTCAAACAGTTTTCGCGAGCATGAGACGGTCGCACGGCTGAAGCCGTGCTGGGTCGCGGAGTCACCCGCCGCAAGCGCCTGGGCTTTATTCGCGCCGCAGCCCGCCCACGCACAGCTTCGCAAACCATCGAGGCGCGCCACCGGTGGCGTGCCAACGCTTCACGGGTCCACCAACACATCGGCGCGCCACCGCTGGCACGCCACCCTGTCACTGCAACGCCGTGCATGGCCGGGCCGCGGCGCGAATAAAGCACAGGCGCCCGCGGTGGGCCGCAAGACCGTTCAGCGCGGGGACTCCGGCAGGAGCTTGCGATGAGCAAGCGATGCCGGACGCCGTAGCCATCGCGCCGCGGCCCGGCCATGCACGGCGTTGCCGCGAGGTCTCAGAGCGCAACTTCTACGTGTACCGCACTTGGGCAGCTCTCGCATCCCCCTACCCGTTCGATCTTGCGTTCCAGGAAAGGGGTGGCCTGCTCCTCGAGGACAACGATCGACGGGCCTTCAGGCATGTCTCGGGGCGGACGCGCTGCGATGGGAAATCGATTATTCTGCGCAGTTCTTTCAGCCCCCGCAGTCATTTCTTCCATGCAAAAAGTACAACTCGGCCATAGCGACCTGCGCGTCACACCCATCTGCCTGGGCACGATGACGTTCGGCGAGCAGGTGGGCGAAGCCACGGCCCACACGATCCTGTCGCGCTCTATGGAGCGGGGCGTGAACTTCATCGACACGGCCGAGATGTATGCTGTGCCTGCTCGCGCTGAAACCTTCGGCGCCACGGAAACGATCATCGGCAACTGGTTCGCGAAGAACCCGGGCGCCCGCGAAAAGCTCGTGGTCGCCACCAAGGTCGCCGGCCCGTCGCGGGGCATGCCCTGGGTGCGAGAGGGCGGCGGCCTGACCGCGCAGGACATCGCGGCCTCGTGCGAGGGTTCGCTCAAGCGCCTGAAGACGGACGTGATCGATCTGTACCAGATCCACTGGCCTGAGCGCAACGTGCCCATGTTCGGCCAGATGTACTACAACCCGGCCCACGAGCGCACACAGACTTCGATCCACGAGCAGCTCGAAGCGCTGGGCGGCCTGGTGAAGCAGGGCAAGATTCGCTACATCGGCTTGTCGAACGAGAGCCCCTTCGGCGTGCATGAATTCGTGCGCTTGGCCGAGCAGCACGGACTCCCGCGCGTGGCAACGGTGCAGAACGTCTACAACCTGCTCAGCCGCGCGGTGGACAACGGGCTCGACGAAACGATGCACCGCCTCAACGTATCGCTGATCCCGTATTCGCCGCTGGCGTTCGGCCTGCTCACCGGGAAATACGACGAGCCGGGCATCGACGGGCCCAACACGCCGCGCGATGCGCGCATCGGCAAGTTCGAGTCGGTGCGCAAACAGCGCTGGGGCCGCCCCGAGTCGCTGGCCGCCGCGCGCCGCTACAACGCGCTGGCCCGCGCCAACGGCATGACGCCGACGCAGATGGCGCTGGCTTGGTGCTACACCCGGTGGGTGTGCGCCAGCACGATCATCGGTGTGACGACTGTCGCCCAGCTCGACGAGGACCTGGACGCGTGGGGCACGAAACTGTCCCCCGAAGTGCTGGCGGCAATCGACAAGATTCGCTGGGAAATCAGGGATCCGGCGATTTAAGGGCGATGGCCAAGAAGGACCACATCAGCGAAACCCCCGCCACCGCCTTCCTCAAGGCGAACAGGGTGGTGTTCACCGAGCATCCGTACGAATACCTCGAGCACGGGGGCGCCCAGCACAGCGCGCAGGTGCTCGGCTTCGACCCGTTCACCGTGGTGAAGACGCTGGTGATGGAGGATGAAAAGGCCCGCCCGCTCATCGTGCTGATGCACGGCAACCGCAAGGTGTCGACCAAGAACCTGGCGCGCCAGATCGGCGCGAAGTCGGTCGAGCCCTGCAAGCCGGAAGTGGCGAATCGCCACAGCGGCTACCTGGTGGGCGGCACCTCGCCCTTCGGCACGCGCAAGGAAATGCCAGTCTACGTTGAGGGAACGATCCTGGCGTTGCCGCGCATCGCCATCAATGGCGGCCGGCGAGGCTACCTGGTGGGAATCGACCCGCAGGTGTGCGTCCAGTTGCTCGGCGCGAAGCCGGTGAACTGCGCGCTGGCAGAATAGGCGCTCTCCACGGAGCCCCGCCTTGCAAACTCTCTACTCGATCCTGGCCATCGTGGCCGCCTACCTCGTCGGCTCGTTGTCTTTTGCGGTGATCGTCAGCCGCGCCATGGGCTTGCAGGACCCGCGCACCTTCGGCAGCAAGAACCCCGGCGCGACGAACGTGCTGCGTTCCGGCAGCAAGGCGGCCGCCATCGTCACGCTGCTGCTCGACGCGTTGAAAGGCCTGCTGCCGGTGCTGGCCGTGAAATGGTTCGGGGGAGGCTACGGGCTCGGGGACGGTACGATGGCGCTGGTAGGCCTGGCCGCGTTTCTCGGCCATCTCTGGCCGGTGTTCTTCAAGTTCAAGGGCGGCAAGGGCGTGGCCACCTTCATCGGCGTGGTGTTCGGCATCCACTTGCTGCTGGGCGTGGCGACCGGCGCCACCTGGCTGATCATCGCGTTCTTCTTCCGCTATTCGTCGCTCGCGTCCCTCATTTCGGCGGCGTTCGCTCCGGCGTACTACCTGATGGGCGACAAGATTCAGTGGTATGCAGAGGCCAGCGTCGCCCTCGTGCTCGCCGCCATGGGCATGCTGCTCGCATGGCGGCACCGCGAGAACATCTCGCGGCTGCTCAAGGGGACGGAGTCGAGGCTGGGTGGCGCCAAGAAGGCCTAAAAAATCGGCAACCGGCCTTCGCATGAAACTTCGCTCGGCCTGGAACAGCCGCCTGGTCGTACTGGCAACCGCCTTGTCTTGCGCCTTTGCTTCGGCCCTGGCCCAGCCATTGTCCGTCCAGCAACAGGACGTCTTGCGCAAGGGCCGCCAGCCCGCAAGCGGGCAACCCGTTCAGGACGCGATTCGTCTAGCCGCAAAACTTGGGGCTGCGAACAACTATGACGCGATCCCTTTCCTGATCGAATTGGGCGACCCGTTCCTATTCAATAACTTCACCAACGCCTTTACCGGGCCTACGACTGCGCAGCTCGCGCCGATCATCGTCAAGAACCGCAACCATCCCGTGCTCAGCGTGGACGTCGTGCGCCTCGTTCGCGACTATCAGTCCACGGAGTTGTTCAATGTATTTCTGTCCGATATCGCCAACCCTGTGTCGATGACGACAGGCACGTCGCCCCAGGCGAACGCGTCGAACTATTTGCAGATAGTGTGTGCAATCACGCGCACGCGGTTGCCGGACATCGAGCCCGAGCTGACTGCCGTGCTTTCACGTGTGGTACCCCACCATCGGGGCTGCATCGCGAAGTTTCTGGTCAGCCGCAGATACCTCCCGGCAGAGGGCGCGCTCATCGATTGGTTGTCTCTCAGTTCGATTGGGGAGTTGCGCAACGTTGCACCCGTCGTCCTTGGCTTGGGCACTCAATCGGCACTTGACGCTGCCGTACGCCGGCTGGTCGAGCTCCGCTTCCTTTCGCCCAACGCGGAGCGGTACCGCCACGAGAGTCTGGCGACCCTGATCGAGGCGATCGGATTCGCGTCCCCTCGAGCAAAGCTCAACCGTTCGCTGCTCACCGCTCGGACGATCGAGGAATTTGCGCCGGAGCACCGGTCCAAGATCGCCTTGATGGTGAAGTCGCGCGAGCGGTTCGAAAGGATGGCCGAAGAACTGACGCCCGACAATTTCGTCTACTGGGCTTCCAGGCCCGACGCGCTTGACGAATTGAAGAGCTTTATTGCGCGTGGCGCCGCAATCGATGCGGCAGACAAATCGGGCAACACGCCGCTGGCTGCGGCAACGCGGCACTTGAACGTACAGGCCGTCGCGACCTTGTTGGAGCGCGGGGCCAATGCGGATGTGCGGGGCGAATACGGCTTGACACCGCTACAACTTCTGTCGCGGCGCAACGAATCCCCCGGCGCTGAAGCACTCGCCTTGGAAATCGCCAAGCTCCTGGTTTCCAAGCGCGCGGCACTGTCACATGCAGACTCAAACGGAATGACTGCCCTACACCTGGCGGCTGACGCACGGTTCAGGCCAATGGTTGTTTTCCTTGTGGAGAGCGGCGCAGAAATCAACGCACAAGCCACGGCAGACGGGCTAACCGGGCTCACTTCCACGCTGATAGCCTCCGATCGGGACGATGCCGGAACGGAGACTTTCTTGCGATCCAAGGGAGGAACGGTGAATCGCGGTTTCGTCATTCGCCGAGCAGCACGCCGCGCCGCGGCCATGCTCCTCGTTCCGTTCGCGGGCGCCCACTAGCCCCGCGGGGCGCCTATTCAGCGCTTGCCTTCAGCGGCTGCCTTTTCCTTGCCGGTGGTCACGTCCACGGTGGGAACGGTAACCTGCTTTTCTTCGGTCTTGACCGTGGGAACCTTGACGGTGGCCTCGGTCGAGCCGACCTTCACGTCGGGCGTGGTCACGTCGTACTTCGGCACGGTGACGTTGCCTTCCTGGGTCTTGGTGACTTCGTACTTCGGCGCCGTCACATCGCCCGATTGGGTCTTCTTGACGTCGCAGCCTGCGAGGCCCAGCGCGCCGATGGAGATGATGGCCGTGGCCAGAATGGTTTTGTGCATGAGGTGCTCCCGTGTTGATGAAGATCATGCGCGGTCCCGGCTTTCGGCCTGGGGTAGCGCTGAATGAAATTCTGGGCGGGGCCTAGCAGCGCAGCTGTAGGAATGGCGCCCCATCGCCTGTACGGCCGCAACCCGGCGTCTTGCGGGCCGCTGGCTCTACCGTTCGATCAGTAGCCGAGTGACGAGGGGAGGCTCTTCGCCGATGTGAAAGGCCCCCTTGCGGTCGCGCAGTTGCACGTCGGCGGCGGTCACCCGGTCGAAGCGGCGCAGGTGTTCGGTCCACGACTCGTCCGTGATCTGCTCGACAAATCGCGCGGGATCATAAAGATCGCGCAGCACCTGCCAATCCAGCGCACCCTGCCTCATCCGGCTGCGCCGGCTCTCCTGCATCAGCGCCAGGAACTCGTCTGCACGGGCCGGGTCGATGCGGTATTCGATGTTCACCTGGATGCGGCCCGACGCCGGCGGCGCCTCGGCTTGCGGCACCTTGAACACGTGCGAGGGCGTCAGGTCTTCCTCGATGCCGCGGTCGGCCACCAGCCGCTGGGCCAGCGCCATCAGCACCACGCTGGATACCGAGGCGATAGCCAAGCTTTCGTGGATGTTGGTCCAATTGGCCACCTGGCCCCACAGCGCGGCGCCCGCGGCGGTGGAGCCCATCAGCGCCATCTGGTAGATCGACATGCCGCGGGCCCGCACCCAATCGGGCAGGGCCATTTGCGCGGCCACGGTGAGCGAGTTCGCCACCGCGATCCATGCCATGCCGGCGAAGAACATCGCGGGCACCGCCACATAGATGTTGGGCGCGAACGCGACCACCGCGGCGGCGACCGCCTGCACGGTGGTGCCGGTGAAGAGCAGGCGTTGCAGCGGCAGCAGCGCGCGGATGCGCGGCATCTGCAGCGCCGCGATGATCGCCCCCGAGCCCATGGCGGCCAGCAGGACGGTAAACGTGCCGGCCGCGCCGCCGGGCAGGCTGCGCGCAAGCAGGGGCAGCAGCGCCAGCAGCGCCGTCGAATGCAGGAAGAAGAGGGCGATGCGCAGCAGCACCGCGCGCATGCGGCTGGACTGCCACACGAACTGCACGCCCACGCGGATCGCACTGCCCAGCCGCTCCCGGCCCAGCGGGCTTTCCTTGTGCACGCGGCGCCAGCGCATGATGGTGAAGCCCGCCGCCAGGGAGAGCACGGCGTTCAGCACGAACACCCAGGCGCTGCCGGCGCTGGCGATGATGGCACCGGCGACCAGGGGACCGATGATGCGCGACGCGTTCATCGCCACGCCGTTCAGCGCCAGCGCGGCGGGCAGCTGCGGGCGCGGCACCAGCTCGGGCACGATGGCGGCGAACACCGGCCAGCGCATCGCCAGGCCCACGCCATTGGCGAAGACCAGCACCAGCAAGAGGGGCGCGGTCATCCAGTCCAGCAGGATGACGACACACAGCACCGTCGCGATGGCCGCGACCCAGAACTGCGTCACCATGAAGTAGCGGCGCCGGTCCAGGATGTCCGCGAGCGCCCCGCTGGGCAGGCCCAGCAGGAACACCGGCAGCGTGCCCGCCGACTGCACCAGCGCCACCCACAGTGGGGACGGCGCCAGCGACGTCATCAGCCAGGCCGCCGCCACGTCGTTCATCCACATCGTCGTGTTGGCCGCCATCCAGGTCAGCCATAGCATGCGAAACACCGGGCTGCGCAGAGGCGCGAAGGCCGAGAGGGAGTTGTCGGAGGGGCGCGCCGTGGCGCCTTCGGGGTCGCGTTCCGGCACTAGTAGCGACGCTCCAACACCATCTGGTCGGCGTCGCGCTTCATCTGGAAGCGGTTGAGAAAGCTGTTGCCGAGCAGCAGGAAGGGCATGGGCTGCGGCGCGACGATGGCTTCGACATCGAACACCTCCACGTCGCCGACCCGCACCGACGCGAGCCGGATGCGCCAGGCCGGCGCGTTGCCGTTGGCGGTACTCACCATGCCTCTTTCGCCGGTCTTGTAGTCCAGGCCCAGGCGCTCGGCGTCGGAAACGCCCATCGACACAGCCGTCGCACCCGTGTCGACCATGAAGTTCACGGCCCGCCCGTTGATCGCGCCTTGCGCCATGAAGTGCCCGCCGCTGCCCACCGGCAGTACGATGCGGCTGCTGCGGACGGTGCCGCCATTGCCGCCCACGCTGGCGGGCGCATCGCCGATCCGCAGGGTGTGCCGCTTGCCTTCGATCTCGACCACTGCCTGGTCACCTGCGGTGGAAACGACCTTGACGCCCTGGTGCGTCTCGCCCGGTGCGACGGACTTGGGGGCCGAGCCGTTCACGATCAGCAAGGCCCTGTTGCCCAGCATGCCTTGCAGCGCGACGGAATCCGCGAAAGCGGCAGTCGTAGCCAACGAAACAGCGAGCGCCAGCACGACATTCGTGGGCCACCGCGGAACCGGCTTTGCCGGGCCGCTGGTGGCGCCCCCCTGGGGGGGAGGTGGCCGCAGGCCACTTCGGGGGGGAATCATCAATCCCTGAAGTTGTTGAAGGAGATGGGGACGTCCGTGATGTCTTTTCTCAGCAGCGCCATGGCCGCCTGCAGGTCGTCGCGCTTGGCGCCGGTGATGCGCACCGCGTCGCCCTGGATCGCGGCCTGCACCTTGAGCTTGCTGTCCTTGACCAGCCGCGTGATCTTCTTGGCCTGCTCGGTCTCGATGCCGTTGCGCACCTTGAGCACCTGCTTGACCTTGTCGCCGCCGATCTTCTGCACGTCCCCCTTGTCGAGGAAGCGCACGTCGACGCTGCGCTTGGTCAGCTTGTTGGTGAGGATGTCCTCCACCTGCGTGAGCTGGAATTCGGCGTCGCCGAACATCGTGATTTCCTTGTCCTTCAGCTCGATCGCGGCGGAGGTGCCCTTGAAGTCGAAGCGCGTGCCGATTTCCTTGGCGGCATTCTCAACGGCATTCTTCACCTCCACCATGTTCGGTTCGCAGACGGTATCGAAAGACGGCATCGTGTTTTCCCTTTTTTGGCGACGGGCCGCCCCTAGGCAAAAAGCGCCCCCTCGGGGGGCAGCGAAGCGTGGGGGCTCGTATTCCTGGACCTTGATGCGACAATTCTCCCATGATCGTGGAGCAAAACGTACCCCTGCAGGCGCACAACACCTTCGGCATCGTTGCCAAGGCCCGCGCGCTGGTCCGGGTGCATGGCGAAGCCGACGTGCTGCAGCTGATGGCCGACCCTGAACACGGCCATGTGCCCAAGTTCGTCCTGGGCGGCGGCAGCAACATCGTCCTGACTGGCGACGTCAAGCCGCTCGTTCTCAAGATCGAGGTACCGGGCCGGCGCGTGGTCGAAGACGGCCCGCGCTTCACCGTGCTGGAGGCCGGTGCCGGCGAGAACTGGCACGACTTCGTCACCTGGACGCTCGACCAGGGCCACGCCGGCCTGGAAAACCTGGCGCTCATCCCCGGCACCGTCGGCGCTGCGCCGGTGCAGAACGTCGGCGCTTACGGGGTCGAACTGCAGGATCGCTTCGAGTCGCTCGACGCGATTGACCTCGTCACCGGCAAAATCTTCACACTGGACGCGGCGCAGTGCGCCTTCGGCTACCGCGACTCGGTGTTCAAGCACGTGCCCGCGAAAGAGGGGGATTTCGGCCTGGGCGGCCGCGCGTTGATCCTGCGCGTGCGCTTTCGCCTGCCCAAACCCTGGAAGCCGGTGCTGGGCTACGCGGACTTGCAGCGCAAGATCCAGGAAACCGGCATTGCCAACCCTTCCCCACGGCAGATCTACGACTGGGTTTGCGCCGTGCGCACCGTCAAACTGCCCGACCCGCGCGTGATCGGCAACGCGGGCAGCTTCTTCAAGAACCCCACGGTTTCGCCCGACCAGTGCCAGGACATCATCGCGCGCGAGCCGAACATCGTGCACTACCCCATGCCAGACGGTTCCGTGAAGCTCGCGGCCGGTTGGCTGATCGACGCCTGCGGCTGGAAGGGCAAGTCGGTCGGCAACGCGGGCGTCTACGAAAAGCAGGCGCTGGTGTTGGTCAACCGCGGTGGTGCGACCGGCGGCGAGGTGGTGACGCTGGCCCGCGCGATCCAGACCAGCGTGTACGAGCGTTTCGGCATCCGGCTGGAGCCGGAGCCGGTGGTGGTCTGAGCGGCCCCGGGCTGCCGGCGCCGCCCGTTCGTCAGGCGGGGCGCTCGTTGTCGCGCAGGAGGCCGTAGTCCTTGTCGCTGAACAGGACCCAGAGCGCCAGCACCAGAACAGCCGCGCCCACCAGTATCGCGTTGGATCTGGCGGCCTCCAGCGCCGCGAAATTCAGCACCCAGGGCGACACGGCCAGCCACACGCCCAATGCGACTTCCGTCCACTCTTCCCAGGCCTGGGGCAGGAAGACGGCGCCCAGTGCCAAGGCGGCAAGCGCGATGCCCACCACGACGAAGTTGGACATGACCGTGCTTTCGTTCTGGAAACCGAGCAGCCACGGCGAAACGATCAACCAGACGCCGAGCAGCACGCTGACCGGGTCCTGCCAATGCTTCAACTGCTTCATATCGACCTCCTTTCAGGTTGACAGTCAGTTGGATCGGCGGCCTGAAATTTTGTTCCGCGCCGCCCCAGGGTGTCGTCTAGGATTGGCGAACGAGGAGGGGTTCCGATGGCGGCCTGGTACCGTTTCGCGCTGCGCCACGCGGCGTGGTTCAAGTGGTTGTTGTTCCTTGGCTGGGCCGTGGCCCTGGCTGGCGCTTTTACCGGTGCCTGGCGGGTACGGGGCAGTTGGCTGGGACTCATCTTTGCGTCGGCCGTCGCGGCCTTGCTGGTCGCGGGCTGGGCGCGCTGGCAGCGCGACCGCCACATCCGCGAAGCGCCACTGCCGCAATTCCTCAAGCGCAAGCTGCGCCAGACCTATCCCCAGTTGAGTATCAAGGACGCCGAACTGGTGGAGCGCGGCCTGCGGCAGTTCTTCATGGCGTGTCACCGGAGCCCGAGGCGGTTCGTCGCGATGCCGTCCCGCGCCGTCGACGCCATGTGGCACGAGTTCATCCTGCACACCCAGGCCTACCGTGACTGGTGCGACCTGGCCCTCGGGCGCTTCCTGCACCACACGCCGGCCGAGGCCCTGGGCACGAAGGCCACGCACAACGACGGGCTGCGTCGGGCGTGGTTCTGGTGCTGTAAGGACGAGGCCATCAACCCCCGCTTGCCGTCACGCCTTCCCCTGCTGTTCGCGCTGGACGGCAAGCTGGAGATCGCCAATGGCTTTCGCTACGTGCCCGACTGCCACGACATTGCGCGCAAGAACGAGCAGGGCGGCGACGCCACGGCCGGTGCCTACTGCGGCACCAGCTTCTCGGACGGCTCCGCGAGCGGGGATGCCGGTGACTTCGGCGGCGCCGAATCCTCGTCAAGCGATGGTGGCGGGGACGGCGGTGGCG
>NZ_RKMB01000039.1 GCF_003797765.1 Ramlibacter sp. WS9
CTTTGGGGCCGGGCACCGGCGTCTTCGACTGCAGTGTGTCCGGCAGCTGGGTGGTCGTTCTCAGGGGCACGCTGGATTCCGGCGTCCGCGAGAACACCGAGGCGTTGTCGGCCGGCGTGGTGATCGCGGGCGGGCGAATGGTGATGGCGCGGCTGGCGGCCATGGGCGGCGTGGGTGGCGGGCTGACCGGCTGCACGTACTGCGTAACGACATAGCGCACGGCCTGCTGCAGCGGCGAATACTGCAGCAGCAACCACAGCAAAGCCACGTGCACGGCGGTGGCCGTGACGAGCGCGCCGGGCGACATGGGTTGCCGTGGCAACGCAGTGGAGGTGGGCCGGTAGAGCATGAGGTCAAACCTTCGCTGAGATAATCGCACAAATGAATCACAAGCCCCGCGTCGTCGTCGGCCTGAGCGGGGGCGTGGACTCCGCGGTCAGCGCGTACCTGTTGAAACAGCAGGGCTACGACGTCGTCGGCATCTTCATGAAAAATTGGGAAGACGACGACGACAGCGAATACTGCTCGTCCAACGAAGACTTCGTCGATGCCGCCAGCGTGGCCGACGTGATCGGCATCGAGATCGAGCATGTCAATTTCGCATCGGAATACAAGGACCGCGTCTTCGCCGAGTTCCTGCGCGAATACCAGGCCGGCCGCACACCCAACCCCGACGTGCTGTGCAACGCCGAAATCAAGTTCAAGGCCTTCCTCGATCACGCGATGCGCCTGGGGGCGGAAAAAATCGCAACAGGGCATTACGCTCGTGTACGTCAACGCGAAGGGCGATTCCAGTTGCTCAAGGGCCTCGACGACACCAAGGACCAGAGCTACTTCCTGCATCGCCTGAATCAGGCGCAGTTGTCGAAGACGCTGTTCCCGGTCGGCGAGCTGCGCAAGACCGAAGTGCGGCGCGTGGCCGAAGAGATCCGGCTGCCCAACGCAAAGAAGAAGGACTCCACCGGCATCTGCTTCATTGGCGAGCGGCCGTTCCGCGATTTCCTCAATCGCTACATCAGCAAGGAGCCGGGGCCGATCAAGGACGAGCGTGGCCGCGTGATCGGCCAGCACCAGGGCCTGAGCTTCTACACGCTGGGCCAGCGCCAGGGCCTGGGCATCGGTGGCGTGAAAGAGCGCGGTGCACAGCGGGGCGGCGGCGAGCACGCGCCGTGGTTCGTCGCGCGCAAGGACATGGAGAAAAACACGTTGTGGGTGGTGCAAGGCCACGACCATCCGTGGCTGAAATCGCTTGCGCTGGATGCGAATGATGCGAGCTGGGTCGCGGGCCAGCCGCCACAGGAGGGCGAGTACGGGTCGAAGGCGCGCTATCGCCAGTCCGATTCGCCCTGCGTGCTGGCGCCCGCCGCCAACGGCGCCTTTCACCTCGCCTTCAGCGAGCCGCAGTGGGCCGTCACGCCCGGCCAGTCGGCTGTGCTCTACGACGGCGAAGTGTGTTTGGGCGGTGGTGTGATTAACGCCAAGGCGTAGCCATGCCAAAGTCGCACGACACCGTGGCCGCTGCCCTGAGGAAGTTCGGCCTCGCCTTTCCCGGGGCGCATTCCAAAAGTCCCTGGCCCGAGCACGACGACCTGGCCGTCAAGGACAAGACCTTCGCCTTCATGAGCGTGCCGGGGGTGCGGCTCAGCGTCACGGTCAAGCTGACGGTGAGCCATGCCGAAGCCCTGCAGCATCCGTGCGCCAAGCCCACGGGCTACGGCCTGGGCAAGAGCGGATGGGTGACGTTGAACTTTCCGGCAGAAGAGAAGCCGCCGGTGGACCTGCTCAAGCGGTGGATCCTGGAGAGCTATCGCGCCGTGGCGCCCAAACGCCTGCTGGCCGAACTCGAGGCGCAGCAGCCCTGGACGCGCATGGGCGTGGTCAAGTAACGCTCAAGCCGCGGCGCACTTCGTAACGGTCTCCCACGTCCGCGTGGTCACTTCCTTGCCAAAGGTTTTCTCGATCAGCGTCATGAACGCGGGGTTGTTCGCCTGCGGCACATAGGCCGAGAAGATCTCGCGGCCTTTCAGGGCAAGGATGCGCGCCCCTTCGAACTCGACCGGCAGCTTCAACGTGACGGTGGGTTGTTCGCGCAGGAAGGTGATCACACGCTTGTCGTTGGCGGCGAGCTTGAACTTCGCGTATGGGTCGGCATCGAGCATCTTCTGCAGTTCGTCCACCCGCCGGGCAATCGTGTAGAACGTGCGGGCCAGGTGCTCCTGCATCGCCGCTTCAGCCTTGCGCTCTACGGCGCTGTCGGATGTGGCGCGGGTGTCGAACACCACGTTGCCGCTCGAGAGCAGCGTCTTGACGTTGGTGAACCCCGCCGCCTCGAATGCCGCTTTCAACTGCGGCATCTTGGCGTTCATCGGGCTCACGCCGCGCAGGAAGGCTACGTAACGGGGCATGTCAGTCTTTTGCTCCGCGCGACGAACGCGAACGCTGACTCACGTCGGCAAGGTCGGCGGTAAACCCGATCGGCCGTTTGGCCGTTGGCGGCCGCGCCATCAATGCGCGGATTGCCTCAATGATTTCCGCGAGCGAATTGTCATGGCGTGACACTCGGCGCTCGAGCTGATCCAGCTTTTGGGCCAAAGCCTTATGGCTGGAAAGCAGATCCCGAAGCTGGACGAACGCGCGCACGACGTAAACGCTCATCTCGATCGCACGGTCCGAATTCAGAATCGCAGCAGCCATGATCGCGCCATGTTCGGTGAAGACGAGGGGCGGATAACGTCTGCCGCCCCAACTTGAGGTCGCAAACTGCGACCTCAAGTTGGCGAACTCCTCAGTCGTCAACCGAAACATGAAATCAGCGGGGAACCTCTTGGTGTTCCGCTTGACTTGCTCGTTGAAGCGCTTTGTCTCGACCTCGTACAGCTCGGCCAAGTCCGATCCAGCATCACCCGCTGTCCGCGGATGACCAATATTCGCCCCGCCAACGCCTGGGGCGTCAACGCGGCCTTCACGGTGGCCACGTGTCAGCCAATCAGAACGGAATATCGTCGTCCATATCGTCGAAGCCCGTCGAAGGCTTCGAAGCCGGGCGGCTGGCCGCCGGTGCCGGTGCGGGACGCGCGGCGGGTGCCGGCCGGCGCTGCTGGCCGCCGCCTTCATCGTCGCCACCGCCGGACGGGCCGCCCATGCCTTCACGGCCGCCGAGCAACTGCATTTCGGTCGCGACGATGTCGGTCGCGCTCTTCTCGATGCCGTCTTTGTCGGTGTACTTCCGGTAGACCAGGCGGCCTTCGACGTAGATCGGCCGGCCCTTCTTGACATATTCGCCGACGATCTCGGCCAACCGGTCGAAGAAGGTGACGCGATGCCACTGGGTTTCCTCGATCGACTCGCCGCTGGTCTTGTCTTTGCGCTTGCTGGTCGTGGCGATACTCACGTTGGCCACGGCCGAGCCGGACGGCAGGTAGCGCACTTCGGGGTCACGGCCGCAGTTGCCGATCAGGATGACTTTGTTGACGGATGCCATGGGGAAGGTTCCTCCAGTAATTGGGTAATTATCTCTGCTCTGTTATGTCGCCTGCGCCTCGTCGGCCAGAACCTGCTCGGCCGAACTCCGCGCCCCGGGCGCCCTCATGGGCCAAGCCACCACCAGCCACAGCAACATCAGCCCGGCGCAGGCGGCAAACAACCCTTGGCTTCCAACGTTCTTGGCCAGCCAGCCGCCGACCGCGCCGCCGGCAAAAAATCCCAAGGATTGGAGTGTGTTGTACACACCCAGGGCCGCGCCGCGGGCGTGCGGTGGGGCGATCCGCGATGCCATGCTGGGCTGGCTGGCCTCCAGCACGTTGAAGCCGCAAAAGAAGATGAACAGCAATGCGGCCAGCGCCAGCACGCCGGGCTGGCCCGCCACCAGGACCAGGCCCACCTGCACCAGGGCGATGAGCCCCACCGAAGCCAGGAACACGGCGCGCAGGTAGCCGCGCCGCTCCAGCGGAAACAGCGTGAAGCCCATCACCAGAAATGACCCCAGCACCGCCGGCAGGTAGACGTACCAATGGTCGGCCTTGTCCAGGCCCGCCTGCACCAGCAGAGCCGGAATCGCGACCCACATCGCCAGCTGCACCGCATGCAGCACGAATACGCCGACGTCCAGCCGCAGCAGGCCCGGATGGCTCAGCACTTCCGACAACTTGCCGCGCGGTGCGTTCTTGTGCAGCACCGGCTCGGGCGGCGTCCACCACACCACCACCGCGATGCACGCCAGCGCCAACCCGCCCGTCACAGCAAACAAGCCGGCCAGGCCGATCCGCGCTGCCAACAAGGGCGCTGCCACCAGCGACAGCGCAAACATCAGCCCGATGCTCGCGCCGACCATGGCCATGGCCTTGGTGCGTACCTCGTCGCGGGTCTGGTCCGCGAGCAGCGCCGTCACCGCCGCCGACACCGCGCCCGCGCCCTGCAGCGAGCGACCCACGATCAGCCACAGCAGGCTTCCCGCGGCCGCCGCGACCAGGCTGCCCGCCGCGAACACCAGCAGGCCGATGATGATCACGCGCTTGCGCCCGAACCGGTCCGACGCCAGGCCGAACGGGATCTGCAGCAGACCCTGTGTCAGCCCATAGATGCCCATCGCCAGGCCGACCAGGGCCGGGTCGTCGCCACCCGGATAGCGGGCGGCTTCCAGCGCGAACACCGGCAGCACCAGGAACAGGCCCAGCATGCGGCCGGCAAAGATCGTTGCAAGCGAGCCGCTGGCGCGGCGTTCGACGGCCGTCATGCGGCCGGGGTCGAGGGATGTGGAAGGCGGGTTCACGGACAGGAGGAAAGGCAAGAACCGGGCCCCGAGGGAAGGCGCGCGGCAAACCTCGCATTGTCCGGTATTCGAGCCCGGCCGCCCCGGGGGCGCATCCGCCGGCCGCCAACCGCCCACAATCGCGGCGGCACAGCTACGCGATCTGTTCTTCCGGATCGTGCCGCCGCGCCACGGGACCGGCTGCTTTCGGCAGTCTTGAGAAAGCCGCTTCGATCAGCACCGTGTCGCCGAACTCGTGGGTGAGATAGCCCGCTCGTTCCATCTCCTGGGCCGCGTGGCGCAGCACGCCATCGCCGGCGAACGCGCGCAGCAATTCGTAGTGGCTGGTGCCGGGCTCATGCGTTCCGCTGATGATCGCGTCGACCACGTTCAGCTGGGTGCCGGGGCCCAGGCGCTGGTCGGCCACGCCGGAGCCCGCGCGCAGCGGACCGTTGGAGCCGGCGTGCTCCAGCGCTCTCGTCACCGTGGTGCCCAGCGCGACCACGCGGCCGCCCCGCTCGCTCGCGCTCTCGATGGCCCGGACCGTGGCTTGAGGCACGTCATAGGGTTCGTCCAGCGGCAACCGCGCATCCAGCTCGTCGTCGCCAGTCGAGGAGATCCCGGCGGCGTGCGTCAGCGTTTCGAACACCACGCCCCGCGCTTTCAGCGCCGAGAGCAGCGACCAGTCCAGCACGAAGCCTGCGGAGGGCGGCTCGAACGCCACGGGCAAGGCGGCGACGCGCGTCCACACGTCCCACAGCGCGAGCGGCGGCTGCACGTGCGCATATTGGATCGGCCTGCCATGCCGCGCGATGCCGGCCCAGATGGCGTCGACATCGCCTTCGAAGCGCAGCGACACGAGGCGCGGGTGGCCCTGCAGGCGCAGCACGATGGCGCGCAATGGGCCTAGCACCAGCACATCGCCGGCTTGCAATGCCGGTGGCGACGGCCGGTCTTCGGTGCGCGTGCGGTAGTCGCCCGCCCCGAAGACCACGGCGGTGAAGTCGCGCACGTCGTCCACGGCCAGCGAGCGCCGCCCGGCCAGCCGCACTTCGATGGCGCGGCCGGTGCGCGAATGCACGCCGGACAGGCTGGCCGGCAAGGTGGCCGCGTCGTTGGCCACCAGCACGTCGCCCGGGTTCAGGAAGTCGGCGAGGCGCGAGCGCGACGTGTGGCGCAACCCGCCGGCCGAGTCCACGACGAGGAGCCTGGCGCCCGGCGCGCGCTGCGAAGGAAGATGGGCGGCTTTCATGCGGCGGCCTCCTCTCGCACCAGCATCGTCGCGATGCGATCCAGCAACTCGGCCGCCGAGGTGGACGGCGCCTTGAGCTCGGCCGGGTCGGCGTCGGGCAGCGCCTGGGCATGCATCGGCGTGTCCATGTCGCCGGGGTCGTGGCCGATCACGCGCACGCCATGCTCCTTCAGCTCCTCGTCCCAGGTGCGGCTCATGTGCGCCAACGCGGCCTTGCTGGCGCCGTACGCGCCCCAGGTGGGATAGGCGTTGACACCGGCGTCGCTCGTGATGTTCACGACCAACGCGGGGCGGCCCTGGCGCGCGGACGAAGCGAGGGCGCCGAGCAGCGCCTTGGTCAGGCGGAACGGGCCCATCAGGTTCGCGGCCAGCGCCGCTTCGAAGTCCTCGCATTCGGTATCGGCCAGCGGCACCAGCGCTGCCGGCCCCAGGGTAGAAGCGTTGTTGACCAGCACGTCGAGGCCGCCCAGGGCCGAGGTGATCTGCAGTGCCAGGGGATGCGTGGCCTCCTTGGACGCGACGTCGGCCACGATGCCGTGCGCGCCGGGAAACTTGGCCGCGACAGCGGCTACGCGCGCGGCGTCTCTCGCGACGAACGCGACCTTGGCGCCCCGGCGGTGCAATTGCGCCACCAGCGCCAGGCCCAGGCCGGACGTGCCGCCGGTGACCGCGACCCGCAGGCCGGCGAGTGAGTTGTTCGATGCATTCATGGTGCGCTCCGTGGGTTCTTGTGAAAGTGCCTCCACGATAGGAGCGGCGGGCGGGTGCGGCCAGCGCGATGTCCACCAGATTGGCGGATGGTTGGCGGGCTGGGCGTGGCAATGCCCGCGCCAGCGTAAGTTCACCTCGTTTGTCGTCAGAATCACGCCATGACCGACCCGATCGATCCCGCCGGCGCCACTACCGCGTCGCACCTTGCCCGCAACCTGGTGAGCCTGCGCCACACACGGGCCCTCACGCAGGACGGCCTGGCCAAGGGCGCGGGCGTGCCGCGCTCGACCATCGCCAATCTCGAGTCGGGCGAGGGCAACCCGTCGCTGTCGGTGCTGGTCAAAGTGGCCGGTGCGTTGGGCGTGCCGATCGACGAACTGCTGTCGTCGCCGCGCGCGCGGGTGCGCCGCTGGAACGCCGACGAGGTCGCGCAAAAGACCAAGGGCCGCGGCGTCACCATCCGCCCGCTGGTGCCCGAGCCGGTTCCGGATTCCATGATGGAAGTGATGGACTTCGCGCCCGGTGCCGTCATGGGCGGCACGCCGCACCTGCCCGGCACGCGGGAATTTTTCACCTGCCTGGAGGGCGGCGTGCGCCTCCTCGTGGCCGGCGAGGTGTACGCGCTGGGCGCGGGCGACGTGCTGGCTTTCCCCGGCAATTTGCCGCATTCGTATCAAAACGCAGACGGCGTGGCGCCGGCGCGCGGGGTGTCGGTGGTGATTCTGGCGAAGGCAGGGACGTAGCGGGCCGTCATGGATTGCGGCGGATCCGGAGGATCCCCTCCGGGCTCGGCCTGCAATGACAGAAACATCCCCAGCGGGCTATCATGTCGGGTTCCCCTTCGCGCACCCACCTTGAACGATTCCACCGACGGCAAATACCTGGGCCAACTGGCCGCCGCCCAGCGGATCAGCATCCGCGGGGCACGCACGCACAACCTCAAGAACATCGACCTGGACATCCCGCGCAACCAGCTGGTGGTGATCACCGGGCTGTCGGGGTCGGGCAAGTCGTCGCTCGCGTTCGACACGCTGTATGCGGAGGGGCAGCGGCGCTACGTCGAAAGCTTGTCCGCTTACGCCCGCCAGTTCCTGCAGCTGATGGACAAGCCCGACGTGGACGTGATCGAGGGCCTGTCGCCCGCGATCTCCATCGAGCAGAAGGCCACTTCGCACAACCCGCGCTCTACCGTCGGCACGGTGACCGAGATCCACGACTACCTGCGCCTGCTGTTTGCGCGTGCCGGCACGCCGTACTGCCCCACGCACAACATCCCGCTGCAATCGCAGACCGTGTCGCAGATGGTCGACGCGGTGCTCGCCCTGCCGGAAGAGACGCGGTTGATGATCCTGGCGCCGGTGGCACGTGACCGCAAGGGCGAGTTTGAGAACGTGTTCGCCGAGATGCAGGCGCAAGGCTATGTGCGCTTTCGTGTCGGCGGAACGATGTACGAATTCGACGACCTGCCCAAGCTCAAGAAGACGGAGAAGCACGACATCGACGTGGTGATCGACCGGTTGAAGGTGCGCCCCGACATCAAGCAGCGGTTGGCCGAGAGCTTCGAGGCCGCGCTGCGCCTGGCCGACGGCCGCGCGATCGCCGTGGAAATGGAGACTGACACCGAGCATCTCTACAACGCCAAGTTCGCCTGCCCCGTCTGCAACTACTCCATCAGCGAGCTGGAGCCGCGCCTCTTCTCGTTCAATTCGCCGGTCGGCGCCTGCCCGTCTTGCGACGGCCTGGGCCACAGGGAATTTTTCGATCCGACGCGCGTGGTCGCCTTCCCCACGCTGTCGCTGGCCAGCGGCGCGATCAAGGGCTGGGACCGGCGCAACGGCTATTACTTCGCGCTGCTGGAAAGCCTGGGCAAACACTACAAGTTCAGCCTTGATGTGCCTTTCGAGGAACTGGCGCTGCCGATCCAGTCGGCCGTCCTCAACGGCTCGGGCGAAGAAGAAATCCGCTTCAGCTACACGCTGGATTCCGGCGCATCGGCCGGGCGCAAGATCACCAAGAAGCATCCGTTCGAAGGCATCATCCCGAACATGGAGCGGCGCTACCGCGAGACCGATTCGGTCGCGGTGCGCGAAGAGCTCGCGCGCTACCGCAGCATGCAGCCCTGCCCCGAGTGCAGCGGCACGCGCCTGCGCAGTGAGGCGCGGCACGTCAAGGTCGGCGAAGGTGACCAGGCCCGCGCGATCTTCGAGATTGGCCATGCCACGCTGCGAGAGAGCTTCGAATACTTCGACACGCTGAAGCTGCACGGCGCCAAAGCAGAGATCGCCGACAAGGTCGTGCGCGAGATCGGCCTGCGCCTGAAGTTTCTGAACGATGTGGGCCTGAACTACCTCAGCCTCGACCGCAGCGCCGAGACGCTGTCGGGCGGAGAGGCGCAGCGCATCCGGCTCGCGTCGCAGATCGGATCGGGCCTTACGGGCGTGATGTACGTGCTCGACGAGCCCAGCATCGGCTTGCATCAGCGCGACAACGATCGGCTGATCGGCACGCTGCGCCACCTGCGCGACATCGGCAACAGCGTGATCGTCGTGGAGCACGACGAGGACATGATCCGCGCCGCCGACCACGTGATCGACATGGGGCCCGGCGCCGGCATCCACGGCGGCCGCATCATGGCGCAGGGCACTTTCGAGGACGTGAAGAACACTGAAGGCTCGCTGACGGGCCAGTACCTGTCGGGCCAGAAGGCCATCCCCGTTCCGGCCAGGCGCACGCCCTGGCTGCCCGTGCTGGACCTGGTGCCCGCCGAACGAAAAGTCTCGCGATTCCCGCCCAGCGACGCGGCAAAACGCCGCGCCGCGCGCGAAGCCGAACACCTCGCCACGCGTGGCGCCGTGCAAGAGATCCGCGTGCTGGGCGCCACGGGCAACAACCTCAAGGATGTGAGCGTCGCGTTTCCCGTGGGCCTGCTCACCTGCGTGACCGGCGTTTCGGGCTCGGGCAAGTCCACGCTGGTCAACGACACGCTCTACGCCGCCGTGGCGCGCACGCTGTACCGCGCGCATGAAGAGCCGGCCGCGCACGAGGCGGTGGAAGGCATCGAGCATTTCGACAAGGTGATCAACGTCGACCAGTCGCCGATCGGCCGCACGCCGCGCAGCAACCCGGCCACTTACACGGGCCTGTTCACGCCGATCCGCGAGCTGATGGCCGAAGTGCCGATGGCCAAGGAGCGCGGCTACGGCCCGGGCCGCTTCTCGTTCAACGTCGCGGGTGGCCGCTGCGAGGCATGCCAGGGCGACGGCGTGGTGAAGGTGGAGATGCACTTCCTGCCCGATGTGTACGTGGCTTGCGACGTGTGCAAGGGCCAGCGCTACAACCGCGAGACACTCGAAGTGCAGTGGAAGGGCCGCAACATCGCGCAGATCCTGGACATGACGGTAGAGGATGCCCTGCTGTTCCTGAAAGCGGTGCCCACCATTTCGCGCAAGCTGCAGACGTTGCTCGACGTGGGCCTGTCGTACATCAAGCTGGGCCAGGCCGCGACGACGCTGTCCGGCGGTGAGGCACAGCGCGTGAAGCTGGCGCTGGAACTGTCGAAGCGCGACACCGGCCGCACGCTCTACATCCTGGACGAGCCGACCACCGGCCTGCACTTCGCGGACATCGACCTCCTGCTGCGCGTCCTGCACCAGTTGCGCGACGCCGGCAACACCATCGTCGTGATCGAGCACAACCTCGACGTCATCAAGACCGCGGATTGGCTGATCGACATGGGCCCCGAAGGTGGCGCTGGCGGCGGCCAGGTGGTGGGCGTGGGCACGCCGGAAGACATCGCGGCGAACCCGGCCAGTCACACCGGGCGTTACCTCCAGCGCCTGCTCTAGAACCCGTCATGCCGGACTTGATCCGACATCCACGTCTCGGTATGCCAGGGCGGGATCGGGGCGGCGGGGCACTCTGCGCTGCGAATGTCCCCCGTCGCGGCAAGCCGCTCCCTCCTCCTTTATTTCGCTGCGCAGAGCGCCCCACCACCCCGATCCGGGAAGCGTTGTTGGTGTTCGACCGTTGCGCGCCAACTGGGTCCCCCATGGAAGCCGAAGACGGCCTGAGCAAAGGCCGACACCCCGAAGGATAATGGGGGCATGTCCTCCATCGTCCTTCGTTTCCTCGCCGAGCCCAGCACCGTCAACTTCGGCGGCAAAGTCCACGGCGGCACCGTCATGAAATGGATCGACGAGGCCGGCTACGCCTGCGCCACCAGTTGGGCCAAACGGTATTGCGTCACGGTGTTCGTCGGCGGCATCCGCTTTCATCACCCGGTGAAGATCGGCGAGCTGGTGGAAGTGGAGGCGCGGCTGGCCTACACCGGCACCACCAGCATGAACATCTCGGTGGAAGTGCGCAGCGGCGACATCAAGAGCGGCCACCTGAAGACGACGACCGAATGCCTGATCGTCTTCGTTTCGGTCGACGACGACGGCCGACCCATGCCCATCGACGAGTGGCAGCCGGAAACCCCGGGAGAGATGGCGCTGGCGCAGCGAGCCCGTGCCCAGCTCGACGCCGCCCGCGCAGCCAGCCGGTGACGGCTGCCTCTTCGCCGGGCCGCCTGTCGGGGCGCGATCTTGCGGCGGCGCTTGCCGTCGTCTTCATCTGGGGCATGAACTTCGTGGCGATGAAGTACGCGCTGCGCGATTTCACGCCCTTCCAGCTGGGCGCCGCGCGCTACGTGCTGGCGGTTCTGCCGCTGCTGTTCTTCATCAAGCGCCCGCAACTGCACTGGAAGTGGGTGGTGCTGTACGGCCTGTTCCAGGGCGTGGGGCAGTTCGGCTTCCTCTTCAGCGCCATCAAGGTGGGCATGACCGCGTCGCTGGCTTCGGTGCTGATGCAGACGCAGGTGTTCTTCACCGCCATCTTCGGCTATGCGCTGCTGCACGAGCGCGCCAGCCGGCCGCTGCAAGTCGGCCTGCTGCTGGCCGCGCTGGGCCTTAGCTGCTTCGCGATGAACTACGCCACGCCGCAGGCGGGCAACGCCACCACCGCCTGGGGATTCGTGCTCAATCTCTGCGCCGCGGCCATGTGGGCCGCCTCGAACATCGTCGTGCGCAAGGCGCAGCAGGCGAGCGCGGGTTACGACCCGCTGGCGTTCGTCGTCTGGTCCAGCCTGGTGCCCATCGTCCCGTTCGTGTTGATGACATGGGCTTTTGACGATCCCTCCACGCGTTGGGCCTGGACGGGCGCCGCGGTGAGCAGCTGGGCCGGCGTCGTCTACCTCGGATGGCTGGCCACCATCGCCGCTTACGCGATGTGGACGGGGCTGCTCAAGCGGCACCCCGCGAACCGCGTCGCGCCCTTCAGCCTCGGCGTGCCGGTGGTGGGGCTGGCGGCCGGGATGTTGCTGCTGGGCGAGTACATCACGGGCTGGCAGTGGACAGGTATTGCGCTGGTGGTGGCGGCACTCGGCTGCGTGATGTTCGGCGGCCGTTGGCTATCGAAGAGCGCGCGGAAATAGCGTTGACAGGCCTTAAGCAAACGCCCTAGGGTGGATGGGTTGAATGCCTAGGGTTCCGGCCCTCGCGCCGCCCACACTGGAACCCATGGAAGCTCGAATCGCTTCCGCCCTTCCAGGAGCAACGATCATGTTCGAATCCACTTCCAGTGACTTCCAGCTGTGCTTCCGCTCCCTGTTCCAAAGCGGCCGCGGCTTCTCCTTCCCCTGCGACCCGCAGGGCCACGTCGACCTCGACCAGCTGAGCGACAAGGTGCGCAACAACTATCTTTTCGCCCGCGCCATGGTCGGCCGCGACCTGGCCGTCCCCGCTGTCGAGCAAGCCGTCCTGCACTGACCCTTCGGCCGGTCGCCGGCAAGGCGATACTGTGGACTTAGCCCATTCCGGAGTCCACATGCTTCCCGATACGCCCCTGCTCCTCGCTTTCGTCGGTGCCAGCCTGGTGCTGGCCCTCACCCCCGGCCCCGCCGTCGTCTACATCGTGGCCCGCACCCTGTCGCAGGGCCGCGGCTGCGGCCTGGCTTCGGTGATGGGCGTAGCGCTGGGCAACTTCGGCAACGCCGTGGGTGCCGCGCTCGGTTTGGCCGCCTTGTTCGCGGTTTCATCGGCCGCGTTCACCGTCGTGAAGTGGGCGGGCGCGGCTTACCTGGTTTATTTGGGCGTGCGCATGTGGCTGGCCCGCCCCCCGAGCATGGATGCCGCGCCGCAAGCCTCGGCACAGCCTTTGCGCCGGGTCTTTCGCGACGGTTTCATCGTCGCCCTGCTCAACCCCAAGACCACGTTGTTCTTTGCGGCCTTCCTGCCGCAGTTCATGGACGCGCACGGCAGCCCCTTGATGCAAACGCTGGCGCTCGGCGGCGTCTTCATCGCCATCGCGGGCTGCACCGATCTCATCTATGTGTTGACGGCCAGCCTGGTCGCCCCGCGGCTGGGCAAGGCAGCACGGCACGCGGTCTGGGGCAATCGTCTTGCGGGAACCTCGTTCATCGGCCTGGGCGTGCTCACCGCGATGGGTTCGCGGCCGACCCGCTGAGCGCAAGGCTCTTTCGATGGACCCGATCGACCTGCACCAGATCGCCCTCGAGGCGATGCGCTCGCGCGGACTGCTGCCAGCCTTCATGCCGCAAGCTCTGCAGGAGGCCGAGGCCGCCCGCCGCACAGGACCCGAGCGGCGCGGCGACATCCGCGACCTGCGCCGGCTCACCTGGTTTTCCATCGACAACGACGACACGCGCGACCTCGACCAGCTGAGCGTGGCGCAGGCCCTGCCCGGCGGTGCGGCGCGCCTGCTCGTGGCGGTGGCCGACGTCGATTGCATGGTACGGCCGGGCGGCGCTGTGGATGAGCATGCGGCGGCGAACACCACGTCGGTGTACACCGCGGCCGGCGTGTTCCCCATGCTGCCGGAAGTGCTGTCGACCGATCTCACTTCGCTGCACGAGGGCCAGGAGCGTTTGGCGGTGGTGGTGGACATGCACGTGGAGGCGGACGGTACGGTGTCGTCATCTGAGCTCTACCGCGCGGTCGTGCTCAACCAGGCCAAGCTCACGTATGACGGCGTGTCGGCATGGCTGGATGGCGCAGGGAAGCTGCCGCAGCTGCGCAGCGTCAACGGCCTGGAGGAGCAGCTTCGCCTGCACGATGCGCTGGCCGGACGGCTGCGGGAATGGCGCCAGTCGCGTGGCGCGCTCAACGTGAAGACCACGGCGGCGCGGCCCGTGTTCGAGAACGGACAGCTGGTCGACTTGCGACCCGACGAGAAGAACCGCGCCAAGGACCTGATCGCCGACCTGATGATCGCCACCAACGGAGCGGCGGCAAGATTCCTCGCGGACCAGGGCTTCCCCTCGCTGCGCCGCCTGCTGGAGGTGCCCCGGCGCTGGGATCGCATCGTGGCGCTCGCAGCCGACGCGGGCGTGCAACTGCCCGCCACGGCCGACCCGGTGGCACTCGACCACTTTTTGCAGTCGCGCCGCCGCGCGGACCCTGAAGGCTTTGCCGACCTGTCGCTCAAGATCGTGAAGATGCTGGGTTCCGGCGAGTACGCGGCCGCGCCGCCGGGCTCGCGCGGACTGGGCCACTTCGGGCTGGCGGTGATCGACTACGCACACTCGACGGCGCCGAACCGGCGCTTCCCCGACCTGGTGACGCAGCGACTGATCAAGGCCGCCCTGGCTGGCGACGCGCCGCCCTATTCGGCCGACGCGCTGGCGGAGATCGCGAAGCACTGCACACTGCAGGAAGACAATGCCAGCAAGGTCGAGCGCACCGTGCTCAAGGCGGCGGGCGCGTGGCTGATGCAGGACCGCATCGGCGAGACGTTCGACGCCATCGTCACAGGCGCCGCGCCCAAGGGAACGTTCGTTCGCATCGGCCGCCCGCAACTGGAGGGCCGCGTGGTGCGCGGCTTCGAGGGCCTGGATGTGGGCGACAACCTGCGCGTGCGCCTGGTGTCGGTCGATGCCGCGCGGAGCTTCATCGACTTCGAAGCGGTGAGTCGGTAGTCAAGCTCAGCAGGCCATGACCACGACGAATCGCTTCATCGAAGACATCCTCACCAACCCGCACAACCGCGCCATCTTCGCGCGCTGGGATGCGCTGGCACTGCCCGATGGCTGGCTGGTGGCCGGTTGCCTGTTCCAGACCGTGTGGAACCTGCGCAGCGGCGCGGCGCCCGAAGCACAGATCAAGGACTACGACTTGTTCTACTTCGATGCGCAGGACCTCACGGAAGAGGCCGAGCAGCACGTGCAGGCGCGGGTTGAAGCGGCGCTGGGCGACCTCGGCGTCGTCGTCGTCGTCGAAGCAAAGAACCAGGGGACTTGTTCAAGGCCAAGGCCCGGTCGTACCAAGCGCGTTGGCCGGCCTGCACTGTCATTGCGGACTAGATCTTGCATCTGTGCCTCACCGGTCGGGATCGTGGCGGCGGGGCACTCTGCGCTGCGAATGTCCCCCGTCGCGGCAAGCCGCTCCCTCCTCCTTTATTTCGCTGCGCAGAGCGCCCCACCACCCCGATCCGGGAAGGTTGTTGGTATTCGGCCGTCGCGCGCCAACTCGGTCTCCCATGGATGCCGGGTGGCCGATGCGGCGAAATCAAGGAGGAGGGAGGCCGTAGGCCGACGGGGGACATTCGCTGCATCGGCCACCCGGCGTCCATGGCTCCGCACACAGCGCTGTGCAACGCTTCGATAAAACCAGATTTCGGGCAGCAGTGGGTCGAGCCCACACGACACGGGTCAGCGCTTTGCTGCTTCCAGCAAATCTCTCGTCTTGCGCGCCTCGCGTCGTGCCGCTTGCGCAAACCCGAGACCGTCCGACGCATACAGGATGGACCGCGACGAGCTCACGACGATGGGCGCATCGGCGCGCCAGCCGGCCTTGACCGTTGCCACCGCATCGCCCCCCTGCGCGCCGATGCCGGGGATCAGCAGCGGCACGTGCGGCGCGACCTTGCGCACCGCTTCGATCTCCGCTGGATATGTGGCGCCGACGACCAGGCCCAGCTGGCCGTTGACGTTCCACGGGCCTTGCGCCATGCGCGCGATGTGCTCGTACATGCGCGGCTGCCCTTCCACCGAGGCCAGCCGCTGGTTCTGCAGGTCGTCGCCGCCGGGGTTGGACGTGCGGCACAACAGGAACGCGCCCTTGCCTTCGAACTGAAGGTAGGGCTGAATGGAATCGAAGCCCATGAAGGGCGACAGCGTCACCGCGTCGGCGCCGTAGCGCTCGAACGCTTCCTTGGCATATTGCTCGGCCGTGGAGCCGATGTCGCCGCGCTTGGCGTCCAGGATGACGGGCACGTTGGGCGCGTTGGCGCGGATGTGCGCCATCAGTTTTTCGAGCTGGCCTTCGGCGCGGTGCGCGGCGAAGTAAGCGATCTGCGGCTTGAACGCGATCGCCAGGTCGGCGGTGGCGTCGACGATGGCGGCGCAGAAGTCGAAGATCTTCTCCGGGTCGCCCTTCATGCCCTCGGGAAAGCGCGCGGGCTCCGGGTCCAGGCCCACGCACAGCATGGAGTCGTTGCGCCGCTGGGCGTCCTGCAGCATCTCGATGAAGGTCATCTCAGCCTCCGCAGAGCCGCCTCAAGGCGGGCTGAAGCCCCCTCGGGGGGCAGCGACAGAACGAAGTGACGAGCGTGGGGGTCCATACCTCGATTGTAATGAGCAGGGTTTCACGAGCGCGGTTTCGGTGAAGCGGCCACAATCGGCGGCGATGCAGCGTCTCACCCGCCACCAACTGGTCACCCTCGTCGTCCTCACATTGGTCTGGGGCGTCAACTGGCCGGTGATGAAGCTGGGCGTCACCGACTTTCCGCCCCTCACGTTCCGCGCGCTTTCGATCCTGCTGGGTGTGCCGGTGCTGGCGATCGCGCTCGTCGTGCTCAAGGTGCCCTTCCGTTTGCCGCAGCGGCATTGGCCCGAGCTGGCCAAGCTCACGGTCACCAACATGTTGATCTGGCACGTCTGCATCATCCTGGCCGTTCGTGCGCTTTCGAGCGGACGTGCGGCGATCCTCGGCTACACCATGCCGATCTTTTCGGCGGTGATCGGCGCGATGCTGTTCTCCGCGGTGCTGACGCGGCGCGCGTGGCTGGGCGTCGGCGCGGCGGCGATCGGCGTGGGGCTGCTGCTCTGGCACGAGTTCACCGGGCTCGCAGGCCGTCCGCTCGGCGTGGCGCTGGCCCTGTTCGCAGCCGCCGTGTGGGCGCTGGGCACACAACTGCTGCGGCGTAGCAAGATCGACGTCCCCACGCTCACGCTCTCTTTCTGGATGACGGCGATCACCGGCATCGTGATGGCCGTGTTGGCGACCATCTTCGAACGCGGCCAGTGGTATGTGCCGCCGGCTGCCGTGATGTGGACCATCGCGTACAACGCCGTGCTGATCTTCGGCTATGCGCATGCAGCGTGGTTCTACCTTGCTCGCACCTTGCCGCCGATCGCATCGACGCTCAGCGTGATGTTCATTCCAGTCCTGGGCGTGCTCACCGGCGCGCTCTGGCTGGGCGAAGTCCTGCACTGGCAGGACTGGGCCGCCGTCGTGCTGATGATGGTGGCCATCGGATCGGTACTTCTCCCAGCGAGAACACCCCGCGTTTCAGAGGCGTCGTAGCGCCTTCCGGCGGGCCTGCAACGGGCCCGCGTACATGAAACTCCGCGCCCCGGCGTACATGAATCTACCCATGCGCCGGCGCGGCGCGTAGTGGCTATTCCCCCTGCCATCTAGGCAAGCCCCCTAACCCCCAGCGCAAACGGCTTAGGGGCGATGCGACATATCACCTAAGGCCGCGCGGCCCCCAAAGCTTCTCATCAACCCATGCCTCAACGCATGGTGTTTTGAGGCGCAAGTGGAGCCGAAAATGCAGCTGTTTACCCACCTCGATTCGCACGTCGCAACGGTCAATGCCGTCGATACAGCGCAAGGCTCGGCTCCGGTTTTCGCGTGCAACTGCCTGGCCTGCGGTGCCGGCGGCAACACGGTTCTCGATGCCGGCCAAGGCGGCTTCACTCCGGGTGCAACGGCTTACCCGGTCAGCAGCACGGGCAACGCCGCGGGTGCCGATGCGGCAGCTCTTTTGTCGGGCATGCAGTGGACGGGCCGCGATGCAAGCGGCAAGACCGTCATCACCTACTCTTTCTCCACCGCCGCATCGAGCTTCGATGGTGACTCCGCTCAGTTCTCGTCTTCGCTGCTCGCGTTCTCCGCCGCGGACCAGGCCACCACGCGCGCCATGCTCGGCACCATCTCCGCCGTGTGCAACGTGACCTTCGTCGAAGTCGCCGACAACGGCGCGCAGGCCGGCCAGATCCGCTATGCCTACTCGCAGGGCCCGAACGACATGGGCTTTGCCGGCTACGCGTTCTTCCCGTCCACCGACGCCATCGGCGGCGACGTGTGGATCGGCAAGAACCAGGCGTCGTCGCAGTGGGACTACTACCGCGCCGACCTGATCCTGCACGAGACCCTGCACGCGATCGGCCTGAAGCACCCCTTCGACGGCGGCGTCACCCTCGGCGCCCAGAACGACATCATCGCCAACACCGTCATGAGCTATTCACCGGTGGCCGGCACCAAGAGCGGTTCGCTCTCCGCGTACCCGACCGAGCCGATGGCCCTGGACGTGCAGGCTCTGCAAAACCTGTATGGCGCCGCATCGAACAATGCCGGCGACACGGCCTACAACCTCGCCGACGCGAGCTTCCGCAGCAGCTTCCGCGCGCTGTGGGACTCGGCCGGCATCGATACGCTGGACGCGAGCCGTGTGGGCAGCTCGGTGCTGCTGGACCTGCACGCCGGAGCGCGCAGCGACATCGGCGCCCAGGTCAAGTCCTATGCCTACGCCGGCAACAACACGTGGGACACCAGCGTCTACACCTCGACCCTGGCGCTCACCAACGGCACGCAGATCGAGAACGCCGTGGGCACCGCCTACGCCGACACGCTGCTGGGCAATTCGCTGGACAACATGCTGATCGGCGCCGGTGGCGACGACTGGCTCGACGGCGGCGCGGGCACCGACACCGCCGGCTACAACGGCAGCATCGCCAACTTCAAGATCGAGAAGGTCGGCAACAACATCCAGGTGACGGACCGCCAGAGCGGCCAGGGCACCGACGTGCTGAGCAATGTCGAAAAGGTGCGCTTCCAGGACTTGAGCGTGGACCTGACGGTGCAGGACGCCGCTGCAGCGGTGAGCGGCGCACGCCTGAAGGCGGTCGTCGAGCTGTATGTGGGTTTCTTCAACCGCGTGCCGGACGCCGAAGGCCTGAACTACTGGCTGGGCCAGATGAACCAGGGCATGACCACCGCCAAGGTGGCAGATGCCTTCTACCAGGCCGCGCTGCAGTTTTCCAACCTCACGGGCTATTCGTCCAACATGACGAACGAGGACTTCGTGAAGGTGATCTACAAGAACGTGCTCGGCCGCACCGACCCGGACGCCGAGGGCCTGGCCTACTGGAGCAAATCGCTGGCCGATGGTTCGGAGTCGCGCGGCTCGCTGCTCGAGTCCATCCTCAATTCGGCCCACAGCTTCGAAGGCAACGCCACCTACGGCTGGGTCGCCGACCTGTTGGATAACAAGTACGAAGTGGGCAAGGTGTTCGCCGTGGACATGGGCCTGACCTATAACACCTCGGAACAGTCGATCACCAAAGGCATGCAGATCGCCGCCGCCGTGACGGCCACCGACACCCACGCCGCGCTCGAACTGATCGGCGTCGCCACGCACGACCTGTCGATCGGCTTCTAAAACATCGAAACGCTGCACAGCGACCGTGGGCGGAGCCATGGACGCCGGGTGGCCGATGCTGCGAATGTCCCCCGTCGGCCTCCGGCCTCCCTCCTCCTTGATTTCGCCGCATCGGCTACCCGGCATCCATGGCAGGACCAAGTGCGCGTGCGACCGTTGAACACCAACTACGGCTCCCGGATCGGGGTGGTGGGGCGCTCTGCGCAGCGAAATAAAGGAGGAGGGAGCGGCTTGCCGCGACGGGGGACATTCGCAGCGCAGAGTGCCCCGCCGCCCCGATCCCGCACCGCCATGTCGGTATGGATCTCCCGACGACTCCCGGATTTGCCCGCAGGTTCAGCGTTTGGCCAGCGTCCGCTCGTACAGCGGCATCACCCGCGGCAGGTTCCGCTCGATCTCGGCGATGCGGCTCGTCCCTGACGGGTGCGTCGACAGCCACTCCGGTGGCGCGCCCTTCGCGGCCTGCGCCATCTTCTTCCACAAGGTGACGGCCGCGCGCGGATCGTAGCCGGCGCGCGCCGCGATTTCCATGCCGATGAGATCGGCTTCCGACTCGTCGTTGCGGCCGAATTTCAGCGTCAAGAGGTTGGCGCCGCCGCGCGCCAGCAGATCGGTGACGTTGGGATCGACGCCGAAGATGCTGGCCAGCACCGCGCCGCCGATGCGCGCGCCGACCTGCGTCGCGGTGTTCTTGGCCATGCGCTCGCGGGCGTGCTCCCGCAGTGCATGCGCCATCTCGTGGCCCACGACCATCGCCACCTCGTCGTCGGTCAACTGCAGCTTGTCGAGGATGCCGGTGAACACCGCGATCTTGCCGCCCGGCATGCAGAACGCATTGATCGCGCTCGCGCCGATCACGTTCACTTCCCACTTCCAGTTTTTCGCGCGCGGGTTCCACACGACCGCCGAGGGGATCAGGCGCTGGCTGATGGCGCGCACGCGCTTGAGCTGCGGATGGTCCGGCCCGGCCAGCATCCTCTTGGCGGCGGCCTGCTGCAGAAGCTGGCGGTACTGCTGCTGGGCCGCGCCCTCCACTTTCTCGGCCGGCACCAACCCCGCCATGCGCGATTGCTCGCCCACATCGACGCCTTCGCGCGCCGGCTCTTCCTTCTTGCTCCACTGCGCGCCCGCCATCGGCGCGATGCCGACGGCGACGCCGATCACCAAAACGCGCGCGGCCCTGCGCAGCACTTGTGCACCAGGCAGCGAGTCAATGCATCTGGGAAAGAACACGGTGCGCGAATCCATCGGTGAAACCTCGTGGGTGGGCGTGGGCCAGCGCTTATTATTCCCGCATGAGCCAAAAGCCTTCTGTCAGCCAGGAACTCCTGCCGCCGTGGGGGGCCACCTTGAGGGTCTACCTCGAGCCCGCCACGCTGCGCATGCTGTTCCTGGGCTTCTCCGCCGGCCTGCCGCTGCCGCTCGTGCCCTTGGCCGTTCCCAGGGCCGGATTCACGCGGAGGCATCATGTCTGACGCGGTGGATGAAGGCCAAAGGGGCGGGCTGCGCGATTTCCTGCAGCGGCGCGTGCTGATCATGCTCGCGCTGGGCTTCTCCGCCGGGCTGCCGAACCTCCTCATCTTCGACACGCTCTCGGCCTGGCTGCGCGACGGCGGCGTCTCGCTCGCGGTCATCGGTTTTTTCAGCCTTGCCACGCTGGCCTACTCGGCGAAGTTTCTCTGGGCGCCGCTGGTCGACCGCACGCGCATTCCGGTCTTGACGAGTTGGCTCGGCCACCGCCGCTCCTGGATGCTCGTGGCGCAGCTCGTGGTCATGCTCGGCCTGTGGCTCATTTCGGGCCAGGACCCCGCGAAGAGTCTCGGCACCATGGCGGCCGTTGCCGTGTTCGTCGGCTTTGCCGGCGCGACCCAGGACATCGTCATCGACGCCTGGCGCATCGAGGCCGCCGAAGCGCGCCAGCAGGGGATCATGGCGGCCGCGTATCAATGGGGCTACCGCATCGCGATGATTGTCGCCGGCGCGGTGCCGCTAGCACTGGCCGAGATCTACAACTGGAGCCTTTCCTACGCCGTCATGGCAACGCTGATGGCGGTTGGCATCGCCGCCGCGCTGTTCGCGCCGCGCGAAAGCGCGCACACCGTCCGGCCGATCCATGCGGAAGGCGTCCCGGCACGCCCGGCGGTCGAAGCGGTGGAGTGGACCGTGCGCGCCGCGCTGCTGGTTTTTGGCGGCCTGGTCGCGGGCGCGGGGCTGGCGGGCGATCCGTCACCGCTCGCGCTGGTGTTCGGTCGCGACGTGCTCGGCCTCGCGCCGTTCTGGAAGGGCACACCCTGGAGCATCTTCCTGCAGGTCGGTGCGGTCGCGCTCGGCTTGTCGGTCATCGCGCTGGCGTGCTCGCCGGTCCCCGGTTTACGCACGCGGCCGGGGCTCTACCTGGGCGCCAGCTTCGGCGCGCCGCTGAAGGACTTCTTCCAGCGTTATGCCGGCACCGCCGCCCTCATCCTCGCATTGATCTGCATGTACCGGGTTTCGGACTTCGTGCTGAACATCATGAATCCGTTCTACCTGGATCTGGGCTTCACGAAGGTGGAGATTGCCGAGGTGCGCAAGGTGTTCGGGGTCGCTGCATCGATGCTGGGAGTCTTCCTGGGCGGCTGGGCGGTCGTGAAACTCGGCCTGATGCGCGCGCTGGTCATCGGCGCCTTCGCGGGTGCGATCTCCAATCTCATCTACATCGCGCTCGCGATGGTCGGCCACTCCATGCCGGCATTGTTCATGGCCATCGGCATCGACAACGTCGCGGGCGGCTTCGCCGGCACCTGCCTCATCGCCTACATGTCGAGCCTCACCTCGAGCGGCTTCACTGCGACCCAGTACGCGCTGTTTTCCTCGCTCTACGCGTTGCCCGGAAAACTGATCGCATCGCAGTCCGGCCGCATCATCGAGGGCGCGGCGAGGTCGGCAAGCGACGGTGGCGCCTTTGCCGCGCTCAACATCCTGATCGGCAGCGTCACGCCGGAGTCCTACGTCACTGGCGCGAAGACGGCGCAGGTGGCGCCTGCCGCGCTCGGCGCGGGCTATGTCGTCTTCTTCATCTATTCGGCTCTGATCGGCGTCGCGGCGATCGTGCTGACCTTCATCGTCGCGGCGCGAACGCCCACGCCTCCTCGTACCTGAGCGGATTTTCTAGCGGAACCGATCCTCCAGCGCTCCGCGCTGGATCTTCCCCAGCGCCGTCTTCGGCAGAAGGTCCATGAAGAACCAGCGGCGCGGCAGCTTGAACCGCGCGAGGCGTCCCGCGAGGTGGGCCTTCAACTCCCGTTCGGTGGCGGCGAGCCCCGGTTGGCACACCACGGCCACAGCTACCACCTCCCCCCATTCCGCATCGGGCAGCCCGAACGCGGCGCATTCGGCCACGGTGGGATGCTCGGCCAAAATCGCCTCGATCTCGGCTGGATGGATGTTCTCGCCGCCCGAGATGATCAGGTCCTTGGCGCGGCCGACCACGGTATAGCTGCCATCGGCGGCTTGTGTGGCCAGGTCGCCGGTGTGGAACCAGCCTTGCGCGTCGCAGGCCGGCTGGTCGGGCCAGTAGCGCGCAACCACATTGGGCCCGCGGATCAGGAGCTCGCCGGTGCCGTCCTTCACTTCATGCAGCCGCACTTCCACGCCGGGCGCGGGCCAGCCGCTGGAGCCCACATGATCCATCGCGTGCGCCAGCGGCAACGCGATGGAAAACGGACCGGTCTCGGTCGCGCCATACACATTGCACACGGGCAGGCCACGCGCGTGAAAAGCCTGGACGAGCGGCTGCGGGATCAGGCTCGACCCGGCCCACACGGCACGCAGGCTGGCAAGATCGGCCTGCGCCCAGCGTGGGTGCTCGAGCAAAGCCTTCATCGTGGCGGGCACCTGCAGCGTGAGCGTAGCCCGCTCCTGCTCGAAGCAATCGAATGCCGCATCAGCGTTGAAACGCGGATGCAGGATGACCTGCGCGCCCGCGTACAGCGCCGGCAGCGTCTGGATGCACAGCCCGCCGACGTGAAACAGCGGCAGCATGGTCGCCACGAGATCTTGCGGCGTGATCAGCTGCACGCCGCAAGCGATCTGCATGTTGGCCAGCAAGTTGGCCTGGGTGTGCACCGCTGCTTTGGGCCGGCTGGTGGTTCCCGAGGTGTAGACGAGCAGCACGGGCGACGACGCATCGCCGCCGGCGGGCGCCTGCGCGAAATCGCCCTCTTGCCCCAGCGTGTCCACCGCATGGACAGCCACGCCCGCGCGTGCACCGAGCTGCCGCGCCGCGTCGCCCCAGCCCTCGTCGTGCACCAGGTGCGCGGGCCCGCATTCGGCCAACTGCACGTCCCATTCGGCCGGCGCGAGCCGGAAGTTGAGCGGCAGCAGCAGCGCACCGATGCGCGCCAGTGCAAAAAGCAGCTCGATCTGCCCCGGATGATTGGCCCCCAGCCAGGCGACGCGGTCGCCGGCGCGCACACCCCAGCCGTGCCACAGCTGCGCCGCAAGGCGCTCGCTGCGAGCCGTGATTTCGCCGTAAGTCACGGCTGTACCTTCGTAGGACAGGGCCACAGCCCCGGGCCGCGAGAGCGCGTGCGCGTCGAGCGCAGCCGCCAGTGGGGAAGGCAATGAAGGCACAGCCATTTACCTAACTTTACCGCCCCTTCAACCGCGCGCGTTGGCCGGCGCCCAAGATCGCATGCTCTCTGGAGAACAGCATGACGAATCCTGCCGACCAACCTGACAATCGCCCCGCCGAAGATTCCGCCCCGCTGGCCAAGAGCAGCCGCCGCCGCTGGTTCGCGGGCCTGGCCGCCGTGGGCGGTGCCGGCGCGCTCGGCTTGCTCGGTGCCAACGCGCAGGCGCATGGCTGGGGACGCGACGGCCGCGGGGACCCGGAGGCGATGAAGCGTCGCATGGAGCGGCGCATCTCGCGCCTGGTGGAATACGTGGGCGGCACGGCGCAGCAAAAGGAGCGCATCGTGGCGATTGCCACTGCCGCGCTGGCCGAGCTGCAACCGCTGCGCGAGCAGACCCGTGCGGCCCGGCGGCGTGGAATGGAACTGCTGGCCGCGCCTGTCATCGACCGCCGGGCTCTGGAACAGGTGCGCGTGGCGCAGATGCAGGCGGCGGACGCCCGAAGCCGACGATTGGTCCAGGCCATGGCCGACGCTGCCGAGGTGCTCACGCCCGAGCAGCGTGCCAAGGCCGCCGAACGCCTGAAGCAGCGCATGGAACGCGGGCGCCGTGGCTGACGCCGGAACACCCCACCGACAGCACTGAAAGTCTTACCATCTGCCCATGCAACAACTGTTGATGATCGAGGACGATGCCCGGCTGGCGCAGATGGTCGGCGAATACCTGGAGCGTTCGGGCTTTGGCGTAACGCACGCCATCGACGCCAAAGCCGGCCTTGCGCTGCTGCAGGACCCGCCCGCCGGCGCCGCGCCCGAGCTGGTGATCCTGGACCTGATGCTGCCCGACATGGATGGCCTGGAAGTGTGCCGGCGCGTGCGGGCATTGCCCGGCGAGGCGGGCCACGTGCCGGTGCTGATGCTCACCGCCAAAGGCGACCCGATGGACCGCATCGTCGGGCTGGAGCTGGGCGCCGACGACTACCTGCCCAAGCCTTTCGAGCCGCGCGAGCTGCTGGCGCGCATCCGCGCCATCTTGCGGCGGCGCAGCGAAGGCGGTGCGCAGCCGGCCGCCAAGCTGCTTCGCTTCGGCACGCTGGAAATCGACCGCGACGCCCGCACCGTGAATGTCGGCGGCAAGCCCGCCGAGCTCACCTCTTACCAGTTCGACCTGCTGATCACGCTGGCCGAACGCGCTGGCCGCGTGCTCACGCGCGACCAGATCATGGAAGCCGTGCGCGGCCGCGAGCTGGAGGCCTTCGACCGTTCGATCGACGTGCACATGGGCCGCATCCGCGCCACGATCGAGGCCGACCCGAAGAACCCCAAACGCATTCTCACCGTGCGCGGCGTGGGTTACGTCTTCGCCAAACAGCAAGACTGAACTTCCTCACTGACATCCGCAGATGACACCCTGGCGGGCGGGCTTCCGTTTTCCTCTTTACTTGCGCATCTGGCTCGCAGTGGTCGTCGCCGTGGCCGTGCTGACTTTTGCCTTCGGCTGGCTCTGGCGCGTGTCGAACGAGCAGGTGCCCGAGCGCGAGGTGATCATTCGCAACGAAGCCGGCGATGTGCTGGGTCAGGACAAGACACGCCCCGTGCGCGACCCGACGCGCGGCCTGGAGTTCCAGGTGGAAATGAAGGACGGCAGCACGCTGGTCGTGCAACTGCCTCCGCGCCGACGGTCGCCGGGCGAACCGCCTTCGGGCCGCAGCTGGACGCGCGGGCCTGGCGGGCTGCTCTGGATGCTGGCCATCGTCGCGCTGGCCGTGGCCATCGGCAGCTACCCGATCATCCGGCGGCTCACGCAGCGGCTGGACGATCTGCGCGTGGGCGTGGAGCGCTGGGGCGAGGGCGACCTGTCCGTTCGCATCAAGGAGTCGGGCTCGGACGAGCTCGCTTTCCTGGCGCAGCGCTTCAACCATTCGGCCGAGCGCGTCGAGACTTTGCTCAAGTCGCACAAGTCGCTGCTGGCCAACGCCTCGCACGAATTGCGTTCGCCACTCGCGCGCATCCGCATGGGCGTCGAGCTGATGGAGCCGCAGACGTCGCCGGCGTTCCAGAACGAGATCCGGCGCAACATCGCCGAGCTGGATCAACTGATCGACGAGATCCTGCTGGCCAGCCGCCTGGATGCGAAGGAATCCGACATCGGCACGATGGAGTCGGTCGACCTCACCGGTCTGGCAGCCGAAGAATGCGCGCGGGCCGGCGCCGAGCTGGTGCCCAGCACCGACGAGCGCCCGCTCGTCGTGCCGGGGGTGGTGAAACTGCTGAGGCGCGCGATGCGCAACCTGTTGGAAAACGCACGGCGCTACAGCGACGGGCCGGTGACGGTGGAACTGACACGCGAAGGCCGCAATGCCGTCGTGCGCGTGCGCGACCGTGGCCCCGGCGTGCCGCCTTCAGAACGCGAGCGGATCTTCGAGCCGTTCTACCGGCTCGCCGGCGCCAGCGAACGGTTCGGCGGCGTGGGCCTGGGGCTCGCCCTGGTGCGCTCGATCACGCAGCGCCATCACGGGTCGGTGCATTGCGAAGACCAGGCCGGTGGCGGGGCGTGCTTCGTGCTGCGCGTTCCATGTGACTAGATGTTATGCGAGGTAACAGAGTCCGCGAATGGCCTCTGACTGTGAGAAATGTCACTGTGTTTGGCCCTTGAAGGGGCCGTTTTCACGGTCTTCTCCCCTAATTGGGGGATGTCATTTAGCGCGGCTGCACTTAAAGTCGTGTCAACGCTGTCACGCAACTCCACGAAGAACCCACGGAACAGTTATCAGTCTCCCAACGACGTCCTTTCAAGGACTTTATACGGCCACCGCAAGGTGGCCGTTTTTTTGCCTGTGCACGACAGCGCGTCAGAGCGGAAAGGCTTGCAGGGGCGCGCCTTGCGCAGTGGCTTGCGCCGGCGTATGGGCCACGTTCATCAGCCACGACACCATGACGAAGTAGCCCACCAGCGTCGCCAGCTCGACCACGCCCTGTTCGCCGAAGGCGCCGAGCGCCGCGTTGTAGGTCGGCTCGCTGGTGCCGTGCGTGTGGAGCAGCTCGGTCGCGAAGTCCAGCGCGGCTTCCTCATCGGCCGCCAGACCCTTCGGCCGCGCGCCGGCCCGCAACGCCTCGATGGCCGATTCCGGCACGCCGGCCTTCACGGCCAGCGGCGCGTGCATCAGCCATTCGAACTGGTTGGTCACATGGCGCGCGGCGACGCAGGTGGCGAATTCACGGATGCGCGCATCGAGCACGCTTTCGAAGCGAAGGTACTCGCCGACTTTCGCGACCCGGTCCAGCAACTGCGGGCTGCGGAGCAGCGGAAGGAAAGGACCATAGACGCCTTTGCGCGGCCCGGCGATCAAAGCGTCGGCGGCTTCTCGCTGCGCCGGGTTCATGTCGCTCGGCGCGGGCATCGGAAGGCGCTCGCGCCATGGTTCGGTAGAGCCTTGGCGGGCGCCTTGGAGAGTGTCATGGGGCATGGGGAACCTCCTGGAGTCGTTGGGATGTATGGGCTTCGCGCCACAGCCAGGCGGCGCTCACGAGCAATGATGCGCCGCCGGCTTGCAGCGCCAGGTTGAGGCCGTTTGCGCTGCCGTCGGGCAGATGGAGAAGCAGTGACGAGGCGACGGGCCCGGCGATCTGGCCGAGTGCGAACGCCGCCGTCATGCGGCCGACGAGCGCCGTCGGGTCGCCCACGGCCCGCGCCCGGATCTCCTGCACGCCCGCCATGGTGATGACCATGAAAGTGCCGCCCACCAGCAGCGCGGACAGCGCGATGGTCCACCCATTGGGCCAAAGGCTGGGCAGCAGCACGCCCGCACCCATGAGCACATGCGCGATGGCCCATACCTGCAGCCGCGACGCATGGCGCATGCACCACGCGGCCATGAAGGTGGAGAGTGCGGCCATCAGGCCGAACACCGGCCACGCGAGGCCGAAGAGGCGCGGGTCCTCCACCACCGAACGGGCCAGCACCGGCAGGAAGGTGGCCGGCAGGATGTAGCCGAAGCCCAGCACGCCGTAGCAGATGACCAGGCCGGTGGTGCGGGGTGGCACGGCGGCCGCGCGGACCACGCTGGCAGCAGCGGGCTGCGACAGGTTGTTCAACTTGCCAAGCACCCACAAGACGGGCGCCATGAGGACCAGTGCCAGCAGCCCCAACTGCAGCCACAGCGACATCGGGGATGCGTTCGCGCTGCCGCCGGCCAGGCAGTACAACCCGGCGATGGCGATCCCCGCGCCGACGCCGGCGTAGACTCCGCCGCTCCACGAGGGCCGCTGCGCCCGGGCCAGCGCGCCAAGGCACCACACGCTGGTGGCGACAAACGCCCACGCGCTGCAGATGCCCGCCGCCAGCCGCAGCGCGGCCCACAGCCACGGCGAAACCGGCAGCGCCATGGCGGCGGTGAGCGCGGCCGTGAGCACCAACGCCGCAGCGCCGAGCCGGCCGGGGCTGAGTGGAACACGCGAGGCCGTCAGCGCGCCCAGCAGGTAGCCCGCGTAGTTGGCCGATGCGAGCCAGCCGCCCGATGCGACGTCGAGCTGACCCGCACCGATCATCAGCGGCAGCATGGGCGTGAAGGCGAAACGGCCGATGCCCATCGCCACCGCCAGCGAGAGCGCGCCTGCGAGCGCCACCACCAAGGGTGCCACGCCTGTACGAGTTTCCGCATTTGCCATGGCTTTGGATTAGACCGAGAATCGTCACAGCCCACAAATGAATTATTCTGAGCAATCATTCTGTTTATGAGAATCATCGACCTGGACTCGCTGGAGATCTTCCGCACCGTGGTGCAGGAAGGCGGCATCATCCGCGCCGCCAATAAGCTCAACCGCGTGCAGTCCAACGTCACCACGCGCATCAAGCAGTTGGAGGAGCGCCTCGGCCTCTCGCTGTTCCGCCGGCAGGGGCGTTCGCTGGTGCTGTCGCCCGAAGGCGAGCTGCTGCTCTCATACGCGCAGCGGCTGTTCCGCCTGGCCGACGAAGCCGAGAACGAGCTGCGCAGCGGCAAGCCGATGGGCGTCTTTCGCATCGGCTCGCTGGAGAGCACGGCCGGCAGCCGGCTTGCGCCCATCCTCTCGCGCTTCCACAAGCTTTACCCGGGCGTGGTGGTGGAACTGGTCACCGGCACCACCGGCGCGCTGATCCAGCGGGTTACCCATTTCGAGATCGAAGCCGCGTTCGTGTCAGAGCCTTTCACTGCGCCGGGGCTCGAGAAACTGAAGGTGTTCGAGGAAGAGCTGGTGCTCATCACGTCCAAGGAATGGGACGCCGTGACGAAGCCCTCGCAGCTCTCGGGCGCCACGCTGATCGCGTTCTTCAACGGCTGCTCATACAGGAAGCGCGCCGAAGAGTGGCTGGGCGGTTCGGGCGTGATGCCGGCGCGCACGCTGGAGTTCGCTTCCTACCAGGCCATGATTGCCTGCGTGGCGGCAGGCACGGGCTTCGCGCTGGTGCCGCGCTCGCTGCTGGTGGCGCTGAAGGCAGCGAGCGACGTGAAGCAGCACGAAATGCCCGCGAAGATCCGGCGCAACCACACGCACCTGATCTGGAACGGCACGCCTTCGACGGCGCTGGCGCGCTTGACGGCCCTGGTGGCCGGCTAGGCGTCTGGGCCGCCCAGATTCCTAGTTCAGCCGCCGGTTCGGGCCCAGCGTCCTGCCCTCGAACGTCAGCAGCACGGTCTTGATGGACGTCAGGTCCAGCCACTCGTTGCCCTTCAGGTCGAAGTCGATGCGCCACTGGGTGAAGGGGCTGAGGCCGATGTAGCCCTGGTCGCCTTCGCCGAGGTTGCCGCCGGCGGTGTTCTCGCGGTCCTTGTAGTCGATCTTGTAGAGGCGGATACGCGGCCGGTGGCTGAAGACGTGAAGGGCGCCGGGCTTGTCACGGTCGATGTCGCTGTTCAACACCGCCTGGCCGCTGTGGATCAGGTTGAGGAACAGCACGTTCTTGCCGCCAGCGATCTCGGGGAACTCCAGCTTGAACGAGCGCGCGATGATGTAGCGCATGTTCTCGAAGCCGGGCTCGGTGCGGATGTCCAGCGAGAACGCGAGCGAGCCCGACTGCAGCATCGCCGCGAATTCGTTGGGGTAGCGCGCGGCGGTGATCTCCAGCTTCTGGCGGAAGGGCGAGAACGCCTCGTTGTTCTCGCGGAAGTTGTCGATGTCGGCGACCAGGCGCTCGTGCTTCGCGGCCTGCGTGGCGATGTTCAGGTCGTTCGCCTCCAGTTGCCTGTCCTGGAGCGCCCAGTACTGGAAGGCGCGGTTCTCCTGGTAGATGTTGCGCAGCAGGCTGCGCTGCACGTCTTCGTAGGCGTCCTTCAGGTACGCGGTGTAGACCGGCAGCACGTTGTCCTGGTGCACGGCGATCTCGGCGTTGATGTGCTGGATGCTGTGGTACAGCTGGTCGTGCTGCATCTGCACGCTGAGCATCTGCGCCACCAGCGTGGTGTAGTTGTACGCGGCCATGTTGCGCGCCTGCGAAAGCTCGAGGTAGTAATCCATCGCCTTACGCAGCTCGCCGGCGGCATCGAACTTGCCCAGGTACTTCTTGATCAGGTCGTTGAACTCATCGGAGTCGACCAGGATCTTGGCGGCGTTCGGGTTGCCGTCGGTGATGAAGTCCTTGACCGTGGAATAGGCCTTGCCGATGCTGTCGAGCGTGGCCTTGGCCTTCTTGAAGATCTCGACGACGCCCTTGACCTGTTTGCTGAATTCCTCGGCCTTCTTGACGGCGTCGATCGCGGTCTTGATGCCGCCGGCACCGCCCACCACGCCGCCGACGCAGCCGATCACGGTGCCCAGCATGTCGAGGAATTCCTTGAAGCCGATGTCGGCTTCTTCGCGCAGGTGCTTGATCAGCTCGTCCTTGAACTTCAGCTGCCCCTCCAGCAGCACCGTGAGCTGGCGCCGCAGGTCCTCCGAATAGTCTTCGACTTCGGTGCGGAAGTTCTCGATCTGCGGCTTGAGCTTCTCGATCTCGGAGAGGAAGTCGCCGAGCTTGCGGTCGATCTCCTGCTTGGCCTGGCGGAAGGCCACCATGCGTTGCTTGTCGGTGGCGCCCTTGTCGAGGTAGCGGTTGTACTGGTCCTCCACCACCTTGCCGAGGCTGATGATTTCGCCCGTCCGGGCGACCAGGCTGTTCAGCGTGAGGATCGGCGTCCAGTTGTAGCTGTGGCCGTAGTAGTCCAGCCCCTGCTGCAGCCGCATCAGCGACACGATCGCGCTGTTGTGGATGCCGCCGCGCACCTTCTGCTCGAGCGGCGACACACGCGCGGCGTCGATCTCCGTCTTGGAATCGGTGAACGGCCGGTTGATGTCGATCAGCCATTCATAGCCCAACGCCACCGCGTTCAGGTCGGCCTCGTTCTTCGCATTGAGGAAGTCCAGGTCGGTGGCGTTCTGCGTGATCAACAGCTGGCTGAGGCTCAGGGCCTGGGCCAGCGCGGTGAACGAGAACGCGGGCGCGTTGCCGGCGGCGAAGGGCTTGCCGTTGAACTGCAGCGCCGGGCCGGCCGCGCCAGTTTCGCCCTTGCTGCCCTTGCCCGTGGCGACGGGACCCGCGGGCCCGTCGGGGCCATTGGGCGCGCGCATGTCGTCCAGCGGCCGGCCGTTGCTCGCGTCGTACATGTTGCACACGGCGCCCGCACCGCCTTGGCCGCCCGGCCCGCGCTCGCCGGGGCTGGCCTGCGCGCCGCCGTCACCGCCGCCGGTGCCGTACACCACCGAGAGCGACAGCGGCTCCATGATGTTCAGCACCACCTGCCCACCCTTGCCGCCGTTGGCGGACAGGCCCGGCGATCCGGCGCGCCCGCCTTCGAAGCCGCTGGAGCCGTAGGCGTCTTCAGGAAACCCGTAGGCGCCGTTGATCAGGGCGCCCGACTTCGACGACTTGGCGCCGTCCGCGCCCGATTTGCCGCGATTGCCCGGATGCCCGTCCTGCCCGCGCCCGCCGCGCCCGCCACCGGCGACCAGCGTCAAGGTGGCTGCGCGAAGCTTGGTGCCGAACGCCGCCAGCAAGGGTTCAATGGCGCTGGCGCGAAGATGCCCGGCGATCTGCTCGCCCAGCATCTTCAGCACGTCGGCGCCCAGGGTTCCGTCGGAGATGGCGATGGGCAGCTTGAGCGGTGCGTCGGTGACCAATGACAGGTCCGTCTGCAGCGCGCTGATCTTGCCCGCGCCGTCCACCGTCGCGACCGCATCGATCTTGCAGCCGAAGGGCTTGGTGGACGGGTTGCCCCATTGCGACTTGCCGGCGACGACGAGCGCTGGCACGTCGAACCGCATGGCGACCAGGCTGGCGGTGCTGTCGAAGCGCGCCGACTCCAGCGACAGTTTGGCGAGGCCTTCGATGCGGCCGTCCTCGAGCGTGATCGCGACCTCGTTGTCGCTGAACATTTTGGTCCGTGCAAACTCGAACGACGCGAGCTTGCGGACGTTGTCGACCTTGGGCGGATGTTCGGTGAAAACCTGCTGGCCGATCGCCGCGAAGTCGGTCACCGCCAGCGCGCGGCCGTCCTTCGTCCTGTTCACGACACTTCGCGCGTTGATGACGATGTTGCCGCCGTTTCCGCCCACGGTGGCGTCGTCGCCGTTGGTGCCCGCGGCGCCAAGGCTGGCGTCCTTCTGCACGGGCAACGCGCCGGGCGCGAAATCCTTGTCGGCATACGCACCTGCGGCATCGAGCGTCGCGGGCTTCTCGATCACGATCTCGCGCGCGTTCAGCTCGATGTTGCGGCCGGGGTTTTGCAGCACGCCCGCCAGGATGATCTGGTCGGCGTACACCGCGAAATGCTTTTCCGACGCCAGCCGCTTGCCTGGCACCGGCTGGTACGGCAGGTGCGCCTGCGTCAGGCGGATCTGGTGGGTGTGGATGGCAAGCCGGTCATCGCGGTCGTCGATGATTTCCCGGTTCAGTGCCGAAGCGGCGGCGGGCGCAGGGTTCTTCATTTCGTCCTCCCGAACGCGAATGTCGATCTCAGGGTCGGTGCGTTTCGGCGAAATTATGCACGCGGGGCCACTTGCCCGCCAGCCCCGCGGGATCGTGCGAAAGATCAGCGAGCGATCAGGTTTTCAGCGCCGCGACGACAGCCTGCGGCGTGATGTCGACCAGGCAACGCGTGTGCCCCAGCGGGCACTCCCGCTCGAAGCACGGGGCGCAGTCCAGCGGCGGCTGGTAGGCAGGGTCGTCCTTCAGCCACAGCACCCGCGCGTTGTCATTCAGCGGCGGCGTGTGCAGCGGGCTCGACGAGCCGAACACCGCGACCTGCGGCACGCCGAAGGCCGCGGCCACGTGCATCAAGCCGGAGTCGTTGCTGACGACGGCCTTGGCCTGCGCGATCAGCGCGAAGGCGTCCATCAGCGATGTCTTGCCGGCGAGGTTGAGGCATTTGCCCTCGCCTGCAGCGCCGGCGATCTCGTCGCACAACGGCGCTTCCTTGCCCGACCCGAGCAACAGCGCGGGCGCGTCGAGCGAGCGCGCCAATTCGGCAAAGTGGCCGGCGGGCCAGCGCTTGGCCGGGCCGTATTCGGCGCCGGGGGCGAAGACGTAGTAGCCGCGAGCCTGCAGCCCCAATCTCGCCAGCGCGCCATCGGCCGTCGCCGCGTCCAGCTGCAGGCGCGGCCGGTCCTGGTCCAGCGCTTCCCGCTCACCGCTCAGCGCGGAATAGAAGGCCACCATGGGCGGCTTGTTCTTCGGGTTCTTCAGGCGGTGCGTGAGCAGGCCGACCCGCGCTTCCCCCAGGTAGCCGACCCGCTTGGGAATCCCGGCGAGGAAGGGGAGCAGCGAGCTCTTGAGGGAATTGGGCAGCACGTAGGCGGCGTCGAAGCGGCCTTCAACCTGCTTGGCGATGGCGCGCCGCGCCTTGAACTGCAGGCCGCCGTGCTGGAAGGGAAACTCGATGACCTCGTCCACCTGCGGCATGGCGCGGTAGACGGGCGCCACCCAGGGCAACGCGCCGACCGCCAGCTTTTCACCGCGTGCGCGCAGCCGCCGCAGCAACGGCTCGGTCATCACCGCGTCGCCGATCCATTGGGGGGCGATGATGAGGGATCGGGTCACGTTCTCGGGCCTCGGCCGCAGGCCGCTTCGGGGGTGGGCTCAGTGACCACCGCTGAAATGCTCGCCCTCTTTCAGCTTGTACACCGTCCCGCAATACGCGCACTTGGCCTCGCCCGTGCCGGCCACGTCCAGGTAGATGCGCGGGTGGGTGTTCCACAGCTTCATGCCGGCCACGGGGCTGGGGCAGAACACGCCGCCATTGGCGTTGAGGTCACGCGCCGTCAATTCGACGACGGACTGCTTCTTTTCGATGGTGGTCAAGTCAGCCTCCGACGAGCCGCCTCTAGGAGGCTGAAGCCCCCTCGGGGGGCAGGGAACAAAGTGAGCGTGGGGGCCATATTTTTAGACCTTGGTGAGCCAATGCGCGTACTTGGGGTTGCGGCCGTTCACGATGTCGAAGAACGCGCTCTGCACCTTCTCCGTGATCGGGCCGCGCGAGCCGGCGCCGATCTCGATGCGGTCGAGTTCGCGGATGGGCGTCACTTCGGCGGCGGTGCCGGTGAAGAACGCTTCGTCGGCGATGTAGACCTCGTCGCGGGTGATGCGCTTTTGCACGATCTCCAGGCCCAGGTCCTTGGCGATGTGAAAGACGGTGTTGCGGGTGATGCCGTTGAGCGCGCCGGCCGACAGGTCGGGCGTGTAAATGACGCCGCCTTTGATGACGAAGATGTTCTCGCCCGCGCCTTCACTGACGAAGCCGGAGGCGTCGAGCAGCAGCGCTTCGTCGTAACCATCATCCAGCGCTTCCATGTTGGCGAGGATCGAGTTGGTGTAGTTCGAGACGGCCTTGGCCTGCGTCATCGTGATGTTGACGTGATGGCGGGTGTAGCTGGAGGTCTTGACGCGGATGCCGCGGCGCATGCCTTCCTCGCCCAGGTAGGCACCCCAGGCCCAGGCCGCGACCATCAGGTGGATCTGGTTGCCCTTGGGCGAAACACCCAGTTTTTGCGAGCCGATCCAGGTGAGCGGGCGAAGGTAGCAGCTTTCGAGCTTGTTGGCGCGGACCACGTCGCGCTGCGCTTCGTTGACCTGTTCCTTGCTGAACGGAATGGCCATGCGCAGGATCTTGGCGCTGTTGAAGAGGCGGTCGGTGTGCTCTTGCAGGCGGAAGATCGCGGGGCCGTTGACCGTGTTGTAGGCCCGCACCCCTTCGAAGGCGCCGCAGCCGTAGTGCAGGGTATGGGACAGCACGTGGATCTTGGCGTCGCGCCACTCCACCATCTCGCCGTCCATCCAGATCTTGCCGTCGCGGTCGGCCATTGAAGGTACTACGCTCATGTCTTGTCCTTTGGGTTCGGATTCGCCCGAACCCCTGATTTTAGCGACCTGGGCTTTCAGGACGCGGCGGGGGGCGAGGCCTCGTCCGGCACGGGCGGCCGGTACAGCGTCCACTTCTCCAGCTTGCCGTGCTTGAATTCGCAGGTGACTTGCGATTCGCTCCCGTCGGTCCAGCGGAACACCTCGGGCTGCTCGCCTTCAGTCGACACCAGCTCGCCGATCGAGCCCGTCAGGGCCATCACATGCAGCAGGTTGACCCCCGGCTTGAGCTTGGCGTTGAGCATCACCGCGCTGCCCACGTAGCCCTTGGGGCGGTCCGCCGCCTTGCGCAGCACATGCATCATCCGATTGAAGTGAAGCAGCAGGTACATCACCAAGGCGCCGCCGGCCAGTGCCGCGCCCGCCCAGCCATAGGCCTGCCAGGCCATGACGACCATGGCGCCGCCGACGATGGGCAGGAAAATTTTCTGGAGGTTCATACCGCTATTTTCGGGCCAAGTGCCGGCCGGCCGGCTGCGGCGACTGCGTAGCGCCGCCCGCCCAGATTCCTAGGGCCCCGCAACTTGCGGCGGCGTGGCGCGCCAGACACCGAACGGATTGATCGGCGTGCCGCGCCACCACTGGCGTTCCGGGCCCAGCCGGAAGATCGCGAAATGCAGGTGCGGGCCGTCGGCCGAGGCATTGCCCGTGCTGCCCACATAGCCGATCAACTGGCCCTTGCGCAGGGACATTCCCTCGGCAATGCCAGGCGCATAGCCCTCCAGATGCGCGTAGTAGTAGGCGAACTGGCCCGACGGATCGAACTGGTACAGCGTGATGCCGCCGGGCTTGCTCAGGAACAACTTGGCGACGCGCCCATCCTCCACCGCGAGCACCGGCGTGCCGCGGGGCGCCATGATGTCCAGCGCCTCGTGCGCGCGCTCACCGCCGCCCCGCTCCTGGAGATAGGTGTCTGCCAGTTGCGCGGCGGTGACGGACTGCACCGGGATCGTGAGCTGCCGGGCCCGAAGCAGCGCCAGGTCGTCCGGCTTGCTCTCAGCGCAGGCCAGCAGCGGCGCCAAAAGCCCCGCCGCCAGGGCAAGGGCGAAGAGATGCCTTCGCGGGTTCACGGCCGCACGTCGACCTTAAACCCGGCCTTGGCAAGGGTCGAAACCCGCTCGGCGTCCCAGTTGGTCAAATGGATGCAGCCGTTGGTCTCGGAATGGCCCACGTTCGACGGGTTCGCCGTGCCGTGGATGCCCCAGTGCTTCTTGGACAGACCGAGCCAGATGTTGCCGATCGGGTTGTTGGGCCCGGGCGCCAACTCCATCTTCTGGGCGTCCTTGGGCTGGTTCTTCAGCAGCACCGGGTCGTAGGTAAAGCTCGGGTTCTTCACCTCGTTCTTGATCGACATCACGCCGATGGGCAGCGGGTCGCTCTTCTCGTTGCCGATGCTGATGGGAAATGCGGCGAGCGGGCGCTTCCGCGCGTCCAGCAGGTACAGCACGCGCGCGGCCTTGTCGATCTCGATCGACGCCGCGTTGGCGGGCGGTTTGCCGCCGTTGACGTTGGGCACCACGATCTCGCTGCCTGCCGCCAACTTGGCGCCGGCATTGAGCTGCTTGAGGTACGCGGTGCTGGTGTGGAACCGCTCGGCCAGTGCTTCTTCCAGCGATTCGTACGGCATCGCCTTGAGCTGGCCACGGTCGTTGTTGTTGGCCGGGATTTTCTCGAACGGCCCCACGGCGTCCTTGTCGGTCACGGTGTACCGCACCAGCGCCGGGGCGCCCTCTTCACGCAGTGCCTGCCAGGTTTGCGGCGTCACCGTGCCAGTCGCCTTCAAGCCGTGCGCCAACTGGTATGCCTTGACGATGCGCTGCATGTTGGCGGCGAAGCGTCCGTCGATCTCGCCGCTGGAGTACCACGCGCGGTCCAGCAGGATCTGGGCGCGCGCCACGGCGGGGCCGCGGCTGCCGGGCCTGAGCAAGGGCGTGTCGGTTGCGTTGTTGAAGGCGTCGATGTCGATGGGCGCGGCGTTCTGCTTCTGGGCGGCGCGCGACGGCTTTGCCAGTGCATCGGTGCCGGCCCATCCAAGACCGGCGCAACACATCACTGCGGCAAGCAGCCGCCATCGAACAAGGGATTGCTGCAAGGCCATGGCGTGCTTCCTGGGGTTGAGCAGGAAGTGTCACGGGCGCCCGGCTCAACGGGTGTAGGAAGCCGGCCTGAGGTGGCGTCAGGCGTTCATTGCAGCGAGCGCACCACTTCCATCGCTTCCTCGATGCGGTCCACGGCATGGATGGTGAGCCCCTCGATCTCGCGGCTGCCCTTCTTCGGCGCGTTGGCCTTGGGCACCACGGCTACCGAAAAGCCGAGCTTCGCCGCCTCGCGCAGCCGCTCCTGCCCGCGCGGCGCCGGCCGCACTTCGCCGGCCAGGCCCACCTCGCCGAATGCGATGAATCCCTTGGGCAAGGGCTTGCCGCGCAGGCTGGACGTGATCGCAAGCATCACGGCCAGGTCGGCTGCGGGCTCGCTGATGCGCACACCGCCCACCGCGTTGACGAACACATCCTGGTCCATGCAGGCAACACCGGCGTGGCGGTGCAGCACCGCGAGCAACATCGCCAGCCGGTCGCGGTCGAGGCCGACCGACAAGCGGCGCGGGCTCGGGCCGCCGCTGTCGACCAACGCCTGGATCTCCACCAGCATCGGCCGCGTGCCTTCAAGCGTCACCAGCACGCAGCTGCCCGGCACCGGCTCGCTGTGCTGCGACAGGAAGATCGCACTCGGGTTGGCGACGCCCTTCAGGCCCTTCTCGGTCATGGCGAAGACGCCGATCTCGTTGACGGCGCCAAAGCGGTTCTTCACAGCGCGCACCAGCCGGAAGCTGGAGTGCGTGTCGCCCTCGAAATACAGCACGGTGTCCACCATGTGCTCCAGCACACGCGGGCCGGCCAGCGCGCCTTCCTTGGTCACGTGACCGACCAATACGATGCTGGTGCCGCCGGCTTTGGCAGCGCGCGTGAGGTGCGCCGCGCATTCGCGCACCTGGGCCACCGAGCCCGGCGCCGATGTGAGCTGATCCGAGTACACCGTCTGGATCGAGTCGATCACCGCGACGGCCGGCTGCGTCGACGCGATGGTTGCCAGGATCTTTTCCAGCTGGATCTCGGCCAGCACCTTGACCTGCGAGTTGTCCAGGCCCAGGCGGCGCGAACGCAGCGCGACTTGGGCACCGCTCTCTTCGCCGGTGACGTACAAAGTCGGCACGTCGGCGCGCTGCAGCGCGTCCAGCGCCTGCAGCAGCAACGTCGACTTGCCGATGCCCGGGTCGCCGCCGATGAGCACGACACCGCCTTCGACGATGCCCCCGCCCAGCACACGGTCGAGCTCGCCGATGCCGGTGGGTTGGCGCTCGATCTCGCTCGCCTCGATGTCGGCCAACGCCGTGACGGCGGCGGTCTTGGCGAGCGACGCGAACCGGTTGTTGCGGCCGGACGCACCCGACTCGACCACGGTCTCGATGAGCGTGTTCCACGCTTCGCAGTGCGGGCATTTGCCCAGCCAGCGCGGGCTGGTGCCGCCGCATTCGGTACAGGTGTAGCTGGTTTTTTCCTTGGCCATGTGCGGCTGACTATAGCCGTCCGCCAGATGGCACTTGCGGCGCGCAAGCCAATCATTTAATATATTAACTAATCGCACCATGGTCACCACATTCGTCCACCGCAACCTCCCGCGCCTGCTGCTGCAAGCGCGCGAATCCGTCATGGCCCACACGCGGCCGAACCTTCGCACTCATGGCCTGTCGGACCAGCAATGGCGCGTGCTGCGGGTGCTGGGCGAGCACGGCACCGTGGAGACCGGGCGCGTCGCGCGCGAGGCGTACATCCTGGGGCCCAGCCTCACCGGCGTCCTCACGCGCATGGAACGCGACGGCCTCATCCGCCGCGAGCGCGATCCGGCCGACCAGCGCCGCACCGTGGTCGAAGCCACGGCCAAGGGGCTGAAGCTGGTGGAGAAGCTGTCGCACACCATCGAGGCGCACTACGCATGGATGGAAAAGACCTTGGGCAAAGACAAGCTTTCGCAGCTCTACGTGCTGCTCGATGAAATCATCGAACTGGAGCAGCCATGAACTTCTTTCCGACTGGCACCGTGTACGGCACGCTGCTGAATTTCCGCGGCGAGCTGGAAGCGCTGGGCGACCAGGTCAACCGGCCGCCCTACAAAGCCGCGCCCAAGGCGCCCGTGCTCTACGTCAAGCCGGCCAACACGTGGAGTGCGCACGAGGCGGAGATTCCGGTCCCGCCGCGCGTGAGCGAGGTCGAGGTCGGCGCGACCATTGCGATGGTGATGAAAGCGCCTCGCGAAGTGGCGGGCTACGTCTTGATGAACGACCTGTCGATCCCGCACGCGAGCTTGTTCCGCCCTCCCGTCAAGTTCAAGTGCCTGGACGGATTCCTTGGCGTCGGCGGCACGTTGTTGCCTCTTGATCCTGCAAGTGATCCTTCGACGTTCGTGCTCGAAGTCCGCATCAATGGCGAGCTGAAGCAGACGGTGAAATTCGACCAGCTGCTGCGCAGCCCCGAACAACTGCTGGCCGACGTCGACGAGTTCATGACGCTCGGCGCGGGCGATGTGCTGATGCTCGGCTGCGATGTTTTGAATGAAGGAGGCCGGCCGCTCGCGAAGGTTGGCGATCGTGTCGAACTCAGCGCGCCCGGCATGGGCACGCTGGCGAATACGCTCGTAGCGGAGGCTGCATGAAACACGCACGGGTGATCCACGAAGGCGCGGTGCGAAACGCCACCGAGCGCGACGGCCAGTTGTTGTTGGAAGGCGGCCAAGTCGTGCCGTTCGATGCCGTCACCTGGCTGCCGCCGCTGGCCGATACGCCGCTGCCCCGCACCATCCTCGCGCTGGGCCTGAACTACGCGGACCACGCGAAGGAGCTGGAGTTCAAGGCACCGGAAGAGCCGCTCGTCTTCTTGAAAGGCACCAGCGCGCTGACCGGGCACCGGCAAACCACGCGGCGGCCGGCGGGTGTCGAGTTCATGCACTACGAGTGCGAGCTCACTGTCGTCATCGGCAGGCAGGCGCGGCGTGTGAAGCGCGACGACGCGTATGACTTCGTCGCGGGCTACACGGTGGCGAACGACTACGCGATCCGCGATTACCTGGAGAACTGGTACCGCCCCAATCTGCGCGTCAAGAACCGCGACGCCGCCACTCCACTCGGGCCGTGGCGGGTGGATGCGGGCGACATCGCCAATCCGATGGCGCTGGCCTTGCAGACCACCGTGAACGGCAAGGTCACGCAATCGGGCAACACGAAGGACATGATCTTCGACGTGCCCTTCCTCATCGAATATTTCTCCAGCTTCATGACGCTGCGGCCGGGCGACCTGATCCTGACCGGTACGCCCGACGGCGTCGTCGACTGCAGGCCGGGCGACGTCGTCGTCACCGAAATCGAAGGCTTGGGCGCCCTGGAGAACCGGATCGTTTGATCCGGGAAATTGGAATCTGACCCCCATTATGAAGATCGATCACCTCATCAACGGCAAAGCGGTCGCGGGCCGTGACTATTTCGAGACCGTCAATCCCGCCACGCAGGAAGTGCTCGCCGAAGTCGCTGCGGGTGGCGAGGCGGAAGTCGAGCAAGCCGTGGCTGCGGCGAAGGATGCCTTCCCGAAATGGGCGGCGATGCCGGCTCCGCAACGCGCGAAACTGATCCGCAAGCTCGGGGACCTGATCGCGGCGAACGTGCCGGAAATCGCGCAGATGGAAACCAACGATGCGGGGCAGGTGATCGCCCAGACGGGCAAGCAATTGATCCCCCGCGCCGCCGACAACTTCTACTATTTCGCGGAGATGTGCACGCGCGTCGACGGCCACACCTACCCGACCGAAACGCACCTGAACTACACGCTGTTTCATCCGGTCGGCGTGTGCGCGCTGATCTCGCCATGGAACGTGCCGTTCATGACGGCGACGTGGAAGGTCGCGCCCTGCCTTGCGTTCGGCAACACCGCCGTGCTGAAGATGAGTGAACTGTCGCCGCTGACCGCTGCGCGGCTCGGCGAGCTCGCGCTCGAGGCGGGCATTCCGCCCGGCGTGTTGAACCTGGTGCACGGCATGGGCAAGGAGGCGGGCGAGCCGCTGGTGCGGCATCGCGATGTGCGCGCGATCTCGTTCACGGGCTCCACGGCTACGGGCAATCGCATCGTCAAGGAAGCGGGCCTGAAGAAGTTCAGCATGGAGCTGGGCGGCAAGTCGCCGTTCGTGGTGTTCGACGACGCGAACCTGGACCGCGCGCTTGACGCCGCGGTCTTCATGATCTTCTCCAACAACGGAGAGCGCTGCACTGCGGGCAGCCGCATCCTGGTTCAGCAGTCGATCTACGCGGACTTCGCGCAGAAGTTTGCCGAGCGGGCGAAACGTCTGACCGTGGGCGACCCGCTCGATGAGAAGACCATCATCGGCCCGATGATTTCGCAAGGGCACCTGGCCAAGGTGCGCAGCTACATCGAGCTCGGCCCGAAGGAAGGCGCGACGCTGTTGTGCGGTGGGCTTGACGCGCCGGCCCTGCCGGGCCGCGTGAAGAACGGCAACTACGTGATGCCCACGGTGTTCGCCGACGTCGACAACCGCATGAGGATCGCGCAGGAAGAGATCTTCGGGCCGGTCGCCTGCCTGATCCCGTTCAAGGACGAGGCGGATGCGATCGCCAAGGCCAACGATATTCAGTACGGGCTGTCGAGCTATGTGTTCACCGAGAACATCGGCCGCGCGCACCGCGTTGCCGCCGCGATCGAAGCTGGCATGTGCTTCGTGAACAGCCAGAACGTGCGCGACCTGCGCCAGCCGTTCGGCGGCACCAAAGCATCGGGCACCGGACGCGAAGGCGGCACCTGGAGCTACGAGGTGTTTCTGGAACCGAAGAACATCGCGGTGTCTTTGGGCAGCCACCACATCCCGCATTGGGGGTCGGCGTGAGCCGCCCCCCAAATGGGCGTACTGACGCTCCCCCCACCCCGAC
>NZ_RKMB01000003.1 GCF_003797765.1 Ramlibacter sp. WS9
CCCCACCCCCGCCGCGCCGCGCCCCAGCGTCATCCAGCTCGCCATCAAGGAAAAGGCCGCCCTGTACGCGGCCTACATTCCCTTGTTTGCCGACGGCGGCGTGTTCATTCCCACCACGCGGGACTACAAGTTGGGCGACGACGTCTATGTGCTCCTTTCGCTGCCGGACGAACCGCAGCGCTACCCGGTCGCCGGCAAGGTGGCCTGGGTAACGCCCGCGCGCGCTGCGGCCAATCGCACCCAGGGCGTCGGTATCCGGTTCCCGTCCGACGACAAGTCCAAGGTCCTCAAGATGAAAATCGAGGAAATCCTGGGCGGGCACCTGGCCTCCGAGCGGCCCACGCAGACCATCTGACCGCTACAATTTTTGTAGCCTGCCGCGCCATTCCGGCTGCGGCGCACTTCCTTTTCCACTCCCGATGTTCGTCGATTCGCACTGCCACCTGACCTTTCCCGAGCTCGCGGCCCGGCTGCCCGAAATCCGTGAGGCGATGGCGCAGGCGCAGGTCGACCGCGCCCTGTGCATCTGCACCACGCTGGAGGAGTTCGAGTCCGTGCATGCGCTGGCGCTGCAATTCGACAACTTCTGGGCCACCGTCGGCGTCCATCCCGACAACGAGGGCGTGACCGAACCGAGCCTGGACGATCTGGTTCGGCGGTCGGCCTTGCCGCGCGTTGTGGCCATCGGAGAAACCGGCCTGGACTATTACCAGATGGAAGAGCGCAAGGGCGGCCGGGCGGTGTCGGACATGGATTGGCAGCGAGACCGCTTTCGCACGCACATCCGGGCTGCGCGCCAGGTCCGCAAACCCCTGGTGATCCATACGCGGGCGGCGTCTGCCGACACCGTGGCGATCCTGAAGGAGGAGGGTGAGGACGGGTCTCCCGGCAGCGCGGGTGGCGTCTTCCATTGCTTCACCGAGACCGCCGAGGTGGCGCGCGCGGCGCTGGATCTGGGCTTCTACATCTCGTTTTCGGGCATCCTGACGTTCAAGACCGCACAGGATTTGCGCGACGTGGCCGCTTTCGTCCCCGCGGACCGGCTGCTGATCGAGACCGACAGTCCCTACCTCGCACCTGTCCCGTTCCGAGGCAAGACCAACAATCCCTCGTATGTGCCCCATGTGGCCCGCCAGCTGGCGCATTTGCGCGGCGTGGCCGTCGAGGAGGTCGCGGAGCTCACCAGCCGCAATTTCGAGCGTCTTTTCATGGCTGACGAATCATGAGAAACCACATCAAGAATTTTATCTATCTTATTGCCCTGCTGTCATTTTCCTTGGCAAAGGCGGGCTCGTACGAAGATTTCTTCACCGCCATCAAGCGCGACAACCCGGCCGCAATCACAGCATTGCTGACCCGCGGATTCGACCCCAACACACCAAGTCCCGAAGGTCTGGACGGCTTGTACCTCGCGCTGCGCGACTCCTCGCTCAAGGCGGCGCAGGCGCTCGTGGATTGGCCCAAGACCCGGGTCGAAACGCGGACGCCGAAGGACGAGAGCCCGCTGATGCTCGCCGCACTGAAGGGCCACACCGACCTGGTCAAGAAGCTCATCGAGCGCAATGCCGACGTCAACAAGACCGGCTGGACGCCGTTGCATTACGCGGCCACCAACGGGCACCTGGCGATCATCGAACTGCTGCTGGAAAACCATGCGTACATCGACGCCGAGTCGCCGAACGGGACCACGCCTTTGATGATGGCCGCGCATTACGGGTCACCCGAAGGCGTGAAGCTGTTGCTGGAGGCCGGCGCGGATCCGGGGTTGAAGAACCAGCTCGGGCTGACGGCGATTGATTTTGCTCAGAGCGCCAACCGCCGGGATGCGGCAGAGTTGATTGCCGGTTTTGTGCGCCGGGGGCAGCCGAAAGGCAAATGGTGATAAGGGGTTGACGGGTTAATCTCATGTAGGGGGTGAGCTTTTGGCGCTGGCGGCGGCGTGTTTTCGATGAACAAACTGATATGGTTTGTATTTTATACGATGTATATTATGTTAAATAAATGCAGACTTCAATCCGCGTGGTGATTCACCTTCAAACGGGATTGGTAAATCTGTTGACGTCTCTGAGGCAAATTCATTGACGTTCAAACGGAATTCGTTGACGTTTCAGGGTGCCACTCATTCGATCGATGTCAAGTGTGCGACGGACATGAACATGCGACCAACTGGGCGACAACCCTGCGACAAGGCAGCGGGGTTGGGTGTATTGCGCTAACTCCGCCTCAGCACCGTTTCTTTGTGGGCATCAGCACCGCAGTACCACATCCGAAAAGCCAAGTCGCAACTTCACGTCCCAGGCGCTGACAGGAATCCGCGTTTGCTTCTCACGTGACCGACTGCAAAGAGCTTGGGCCACGATCAAGCATGAGCCGACAGCTACCGTTCCCAGACCGGCCTTCCGATAGGGGATTTGACCGGCGGCAGGAACATGGGCGCCCTTCGCGGAAGCAAATCTGGCCAACTTTCCTTCCGCTACCTCGAATGACATCCGGCGAAGGGAAATCAGCACACAAAATGAAAGGATCCCAGCACATTTGGTTGTTAATGTCGGCGCTTGGATTGCACATCGGTGGCCTTGAAACGTCGGATGTCCGCGGCTATGGTGAATCCATGCGCCATGCAACCGATCAAGTTGGACTGGACGTGCTCCTCCGCCTCCCTGGGCAGCCCTTCTTTAATGGTGAACTCTTGGAGTATGGCGGGCGCACAACCGTGCGCTTGGGGCCGCGAAGTTCTGCGATTTCGCCGTCCTGGGGCCGGCGCGACGGCAGCAGCGATGAAGAGCTGAAGACGGGGACTACCGCATGCGAAAGTTGAAGACGCCTCCTCCGCCCAAGCGGCAGACGCAACGCGTCCGGCACACTCGGAATGGCGCCACTGGGCTTACCTCATTTGAGCCTGAGGTCGCCACGTTGCAAGCTAGAGCGCAGGAGATGATCTACGAAGGCACCGAGTGGCTCACCGCGCACCAGGTGGCCAGTCGCGCCGGAGTGGCGGTCGGTTCCGTGCGCCGTTGGAAAGCGCAGCGCAAGCTGTTTTCGATTTGGCTTGCAGGACGAAGTGTGTATCCAGCCTACGCATTTGATCGCGTCCGACAGTGGCGTCCGCTCGCCGTCGTCGCCGAAGTGCTCTCCGCGGCGCCCGAATGGGCTCCGGGTTACACCGCAGCCTTTTTTGAAAGTACTAGCTCTTTCCTAGGCGGCCGCCGGCCACGCGAGATTCTCTCGCTCGACCCACGTCGAGCCATTGCTGCAGCGAAGTTCGCACTCGACACCGAGCGTCACCCCGGTTAGTGACCGACTGTAGTGACCCTTGGCCGCTTCGCGGTATGAGCCGTTGGTCACCATCCCCTTTCGCGGCCGCCCGTGGGAGTCGGCTGGCCAGCGCGTCTTCGTTCCGGTAGTGCCTGGCTAGCCTTGCTGCCGCTCCCCATGCCTGGTCATCGGCGCTGCCTCGCGTGCGTATTTCAGCCCATCGTGGACGGCGTTTCAGGCTGAACGTGGACGGCATTTCAGCGTGATCGTGGACGGCGTTTCAAACTGATCGTGGACGCTGTTTCAGCGCGATCGTGGACGATTTGGGGGTGCGCGCAAGTGATTTCCTGACCCGGCATAGGCTCACCGCTTTTTGCGACGCGAGCCGATGCCAACGAACAGAATCACGATGCGCCGAATCCGAGAGACATTGCGCCTGCACCTGCAGGCAGGCCTGAGCTACAACGAGATTGGCCGAGCGCTGAAGATCTCCAAGAGCGTGGCGGGCAAGTACGTATCACTGGCCCGCGCGGCCGGCGTCGACTGGGACGCTGCCCAGAGCCTCACCGACGAGGAGTTGGAGGCCCGGCTGTATCGCCCGGCACTGCCGCGCTCGAGTCACCAGTTGGCCCCTGACTTCGCGCTGGTGCACCAGGAGCTCAAGCGCCCTGGGGTCACCGTGCAACTGCTGTGGGAGGAGTACGCCAGGAGCAACGCGCAGGCGTACAAGTACACCAGCTTCAGCGTCAAGTACCGCCAGTTCGCCCAAAGCCTGAAGCGCTCGATGCGCCAGGTCCACGTCGCCGGCGAGAAGCTGTTCGTCGACTACGCCGGCCAGACCGTGCCTCTGATCGACGCTGTCACCGGCGAGATCACGGCCGCCCAGATCTTCGTGGCCACGCTGGGCGCGTCCAACTACACCTACGCCTGCGCCACCGAGCGGCAGACCACCGCCGACTGGATCGGCGCGCAGGTTCGGGCCTTGGAGTTCTTCGGCGGCGTGCCGCGCCTGATCGTGCCCGACCAGACCCGCGCCCTGATCAAGTACCCCGACCGCTACGACCCCGAGCCCAATCGCAGCTACGACGAATTCGCCACCCACTACGGTTGCGCTCTGCTGGCCGCACGCCCGGCTCATCCCCGTGATAAACCCAAGGTCGAAGGCTCGGTGCTGCTGGTGGAGAGGTGGATTCTGGCGCGCCTTCGCAACCGGCGCTTCTTCAGCTTGGGCGAACTCAATCGAGCCATCGCCGAGCTTCTGGCCGATCTGAACCAGCGCCCCTTCAAGAAGCTGCCCGGTTGCCGGGCCAGCGCATTCAAGGAGTTGGACGCCCCAGCCCTCAAGCCGTTGCCGGCGCGGCGCTACGAGTTGAGCCGCTGGAAGAGCGCCAAGGTCAACATCGACTATCACGTCGAATTCGACGGCCACTACTACAGCGTTCCGCACGCCCTGGTCGGCACGGTGGTCGAGCTGCGCGTCACCGACGCCCTGGTGGAGTGCTTCGCGGCCCACCAGCGCGTGGCCTGCCACGCCCTGAGCCACAAGCGCGGCGCGCACAGCACGACGGCCGAACACATGCCCGCCTCGCACCGCGCCCACCTGGAGTGGACGCCGGGCAAGCTGATCGCCTGGGGTGCGCGCATCGGGGTGAGCACCGCCGCGGTGGTGACCTGGCAGCTCGAACACCGCCCGCACCCCGAGCAGGGCTACCGCGCCTGCCTGGGCTTGAAGCGCCTGGCGCGCCAGTACAGCCCTGAGCGGCTGGAGGCCGCCTGCACCCGGGCTCTGGCGATCCGCTCGCCCACCTACCGCAGCGTCGCCTCGATTCTGAAGAACGGGCTGGATCGCCAGCCCTCGCTGTTCACCCCGGCGACAGCGCCGCCGCTGCCGGCCCACGAGAACGTGCGCGGCCCCGATTACTACCACTGAAGAAAGACAGATCACGATGCTGAACGAACACACTCTGAACCAACTACGAAACCTGCGCCTGGATGGCATGGTGCGCGCCATCGAGGAGCAGGCCACCAGCACCGCGGCCACGGCGCTGGGGTTCGACGAGCGCCTGACGCTGCTGGTGCAGCGCGAGGTGGCTTGGCGAGACGACCGGCGGGTGCAACGCCTGCTCAAGGCGGCCAAACTCAAGGTCAGTGCCGCCTGCGTGGAGGACATCAACTGGCGCGTCAGCCGTTCGCTGGACCGCTCCCTGGTGGCCGCGCTGGCCGGCGGCGACTGGTTGCGCCACGCCCAGAATCTGCTGATCACTGGGGCCACCGGGTGCGGCAAGACTTGGCTGGCGTGTGCGCTGGCGCATCAGGCCGCACGCTCGGGCTTCTCGGTGCTTTACACGCGCGCGGCGCGCCTGTTCGATGAACTGCAGGTCGCGCACGGGGACGGCAGCTTTGCTCGGCGCCTGACGCAGCTGGCCAAGCTGGATCTCTTGGTCATCGACGACTTTGCGATCTCTCCGATGGGCGCGGCCGAACGCAATGACCTGCTCGAGGTACTCGACGACCGCATCGGCAGCCGCTCCACCTTGATCACCAGCCAGTTGCCGGTCAAGGCCTGGCACACCTACCTGGACGATCCGACGCTCGCCGACGCGATCCTGGACCGCGTGGTCCACAGCAGCCACAAGATCGAGCTCAAAGGCAAATCGCTGCGCGAAACAGCCGAAGACAAATGACCCTCGCGCACCACCGCCGCAGCGCCCAACACGACTTACCCACCGCGTCGGTCGTTCGTCGCAAGCGACGCCCGCCGCCGTGGATAAGTCTGCGCCGCGTAGTTCCGGCAAGCGCTTCGCGCAGGCCCGTTTCAAATTGATCGTGGACGATTGAGATATATTGAACCCCTCGCTTGCGCGCATCCCCCGCGCGTCCACGATGGCGCTGAAACACCGTCCACGATCAGCCTGAAACAGGCGTCCACGATCGCTGAAATGCGCACCTCGCGGACAAGCAGTGGCCGGTCGCCCCATCTTGTGGCCACCATCCATTGAAAGGAAAGTGCCACCACTCGCGTTTGAAGGCAGCTGTGATCAACAAGCTCCCGCCTGGCCGCCATTCGGCATGTGCCGAATATTGGCGATGCTCCGAATATTCACACCCGGAGTTGTCGGACTGGCACTGCCTAGCCTTGGTGGTCCCGCCCTCGCAGCCAATGCACTTGCAATAGCGACTCGATTTCGAGGCGTTATCGTCGAATTTTGGTTTAATGTCCCAGAAGTAGATCACTGCACCGCACCCTGTGCCGATCTGCGGTTGTTTGACGATGAGCGCGTCGCCCGGCTCAGTTGGCTGATGCACAGCGCGGTATCCCATGTGTTAACGGCGCGGATAGCGCGATGTAGTTTAGCGCGGCTGATGCCGGGATACGCTAGGCGTTGGCCGCCGGCACGCAGTGGTCGGCATCGACGTGTACCTGCAAAGGCAGAAATTGGCCAAACGCACGCGGCCCGCCGCACGTTTTGAACCCACATAGACCTCACCTGAACATCAGCACCGCCGGGACGACTTGAAGACCTTTGACTGAGCTTCCAATGTGTCGCGGAGCGCGGCCGTGAGCGCCAAGTACATCCGCGGCATCAAGCGTCTGGCCAAGACGCTTCGTAAAACCACCGGCAGATCGCTTGCCGTCGCTCTGGATGCAGCGGCTACACAGTGCGGCTACGAGCACTGGAAGCATGTGGCAGTCTGCCTTGAACAGATAGCCAGTGCGAGCCGCGGCAAACCGGTACCCGAGTCTCTGAAGGACTGGGGTGCCGTTTCCCGTGCTCAGCGACATCTCGCATTTTCTGTTGCGTTCCCCCTACTTCCTAGCCTATATTGCGGCCACCGAAAACGGCTAGTTATCGTGACTTATAGGCGCGGCCAAAGGGGTACGCGTCGACCTGCCAGGATCCAAAATCATGCGGCTTCCAGTTCTTCGCAGCCACGCCACCCTGCAGCCTCAGGAGCTCTCACAGGCTGCGCAAGATGCGGTGGGCCAGTTGTTGCGGGAAGGTGAATCGCAGAATACGCTGGCCAGTTACCGCTCCGCCTTGCGTTACTGGGCCGCCTGGTTTGTTTTGCGTTACGGGGTCGCACTGGCGATGCCGATGCCCGCCGCTGCAGTGATGCAATTCGTCGTGGACCACGCCGAGCGCTCCACCGAACACGGCTTGCGCCACGAACTACCCAAAGACATCGATCAGACCCTTGTGGCCAATGGCTTCAAGGGCAAACTCGGGCCGTTGGCCCTCAACACCATCGTGCATCGTTTGGCGGTGCTGTCGAAGGCCCACCAGATGCGGGAGGTCAAGAACCCCTGCGACGAACCGAAGGTGCGCGAGCTCTTGTCGAAGACACGCAGAGCCTTTGCCAAGCGTGGCGAACGACCCGCCAAAAAGGACGCCCTCACGAGCGATCCGCTTCAGGCGCTGCTGGCTACCTGCGACGAGTCGCTGCGCGGCAAGCGCGATCGCGCCCTCCTCCTCTTCGCTTGGAGTAGCGGAGGCCGGCGGCGCTCCGAAGTGGCCAACGCCGACATCGGCATGCTGAGCCTATTGCCGGGGGGTGATTTTGTGTACAACTTGGCTCATTCGAAGACCAACCAGGCCGGCACGGACCGACCGGACAACTACAAGCCGGTTGTAGGCGCAGCCGCACAAGCTATGGCGCAGTGGCTGGAGGCAGCCAGCATCCGTGAAGGTCGGATATTCAGGCGGATTCTGCGCGGCGGCCATGTAGGCTCGCCACTGTCTGCCGCGGCAGTACGTGACATCGTGATTAGCAGATGCAAACTCGCTGGCGTTGAGGGCGCGTTCTCCGCCCACTCGTTGCGCAGCGGGTTCGTGACGGAGGCAGATCGGCAAGGCCTTCGCTTGGCGGACACCATGGCGCTAACGGGCCACACCAGCATTTCCACTGTGATGGGCTACACGCGTGCCTCTGAATCGAACCGCGCCGCTGCACTCAAAGCGCTAAGTGCCCTGCGTGGCACGAGTCTATAGGCATGAATGGATGGCCGTAGCATCAAAGCAGGGGTTGAGATTCTGCCGAGCCTGACGCACTTAGCAGCAGTTCAAGATATGGCTGCAGCTCTTCCCGGTTGAGCAATACAAGTTGCTGCGCTTCTGGCACGCCTAGCTCGTGCAGTAGACCGAGCTTCAATAAGACGTAGAACAGCATGGCATGGCGGCACCTGACCTTGAGGACGCCATCAATCATCCCGTAGTCGATTGCGAGCGCACGCCGGCTGGCTTCGGACAAACCGGGGTGCGGCCCAATCTTCAACGTGAGTTCGGTATGCCATTCCTGGTCCTCACTCACGGCCACCGTGCTGGCCGCGCCTACTTCTGCAGAAGCAATTCGAGCAATCACAAAATCCAAGAACCTTCTGCGTGAGTGGCAAAAGGCGCGCACATGCCACCTGAAGCCGTCATGTGCCAAGCCGTGGGGCGAGAGGATCCGCTGCGTGGCATGGGGTCGCTGCACGCTTTGATACTCGACATTAATCATGCGCCTTTCCCTGATGGCGTGAAGAAGCCGCATCAGAATGTCGCCGTCGACCTGTCGGCCGATGACTGGCAACGTCGCTACTGGAGGACGCCATTTCACGAATGTCAACTCGTCGTCGACGATGCCGGCGGCCAAGGCAAGCAGTTCAGCCAAGTACATCCTCGACGAGCTGCGCTGGAATAAAGGTTTGAAGAACGGCGTCCGCAGGTATGCCTTCGAGCTGCGGTCGTACTCCATGTTGTCGGGGGCCAGCTCGTCGTACTTGGCCAAGTCGGCCGTGGCCTGGGGCATCGAAATGTCGAAGAATTTATGCAGATCGTCTCGGTTGATCCTGCCCTCCCACCGCACCCTGAAGTCGATGAATTTCAATCGCCTTTCCTGGCTCCACTTGAGCCCGGCTGGTTCGGCGTCGAGGAATGCCGACCTTGGTGCCTGATCTTCCATACAGCTAACCCGCCTACTAATTTAATCCATCAAGAAACTATGCGTATAATGGGCCAAGCTCGGCAGTTTCGCCAGCAGTTTTTTGACCCACGTACTTGGCGAGAAGGGCCGAAGCGTGACAGCCAACCCACCAATCCCCATTGTCGTGCCACGACGGCGCCTTTCCGAAAGGGCGTCCGGGCAGTTCTTTCACCTGACCCGTGTCATTGCGAACGTATTCGTACCGACCGACACCGAGGTCGAGGTGCTGGATCGAGCCTACCTCTCTATCGGAAACTTCCTGGCGGACAGCGCGGAATTCGGCACCCTTACGATCGAGGTCCACGGTCAAGGGTCGCGCCAGATCGGCACCTTGGTGCGCCCTCTTCATGTCCGTGACCTAGGCTTCGATGTCGATGCGGTGCTGCTGCTCAAACGAGCCGCATTGCAGAGATACCCAGGTTCCGATGGTGCGCGCCGGCTGATAAACGACCTGTACGCGGTTCTCAAGCGGTACGCGGACCAGCACGGATTGAAGATCGAAAGGTGGGAGCGCTGCGTCACCCTGGTCTACGCAAACGATGTGCGGGTGGACGTGGCGCCGGTGATCGAAGATCCGTTGGTGGCTATTCCGTCCGGCGAAACGCACGCCCTGATCCCGGACCGGCTCCTGCAGCGCTACGCGCCGACAAACCCCCGCGGCATCGAACACGGGTTCAACAGCGCAGCCAAGATCCAGGCGAACTTTCCTCGCCGACTGGTTGAGGGCATGACGCTTGACAAGGCCATGCGCGGTGACGTAACGCCCCTGCCCGATGTCGAGGTGGTCTCGGCGAGACTCCTGAGCATCTTCGTGCAGTTGATGAAGGTCCACCGCAACATCAGTTTCGGGGCGCCTCAGGATGGCGTGGAGGATCTCTCCCCGGCATCCATCTTCATCACGTTCCTAGCTGCCGCGGGATACACACTGCAGGCACCCCGGCCGCACGACACGCCCCTCGACCTGCTGCTGGACGTGTTCGATGCGATGCTCCTGTGCTTCGAGCGGGAAGAATTGGCGAACGGTGGACAACGGTGGTCGCTGCCCAACCCGTGGGCGCCGGGTGATGACCTGGCGACGTCGATGAACTCACCGCAGAAGCAAGCCGCCTTTCTCCAATGGCATGAACTGTTCTCCGAGCAGATCGGCCAGTTACTGGACAGCCTGGAGCAGCGCGCTGGCGAGGACGTCATCGAGAAGCTTGTGCACAATGCGTTCGGCCCGCGGGCCGCCCGGGCGGTGCGCGATGATGCGGCGCCCGTTGCGCCGACACGTCAGGCTGGACGGCCAGTCATCTTCGCCACGGCGGCTGGCGCGATAACTAGCGTTGCTGCCCGGGCGAACACCAATTTCGGGTCACCCGATTGAAATCGCGACGCCGGCCGCCTGTGCCCACACTCGCCCAACGCACGATGGAACTGCGTAGGCTCCCATTCCCCGACGCTCGGGTCGAGATGCGTCGCGGCAAGGAACTACGCTATCACTTCAGCATCTCGCCGGGTCGGTATGGCCGCCTTTACGACTGCGTGTTGCAGATCCTGGCCGGCGAGCAACCGCCCCGGATGTTCGTGATGCGGCCGGATCTGGTGGAGCTTTCAGGGGGTATCCGTCCCCCACACTTGTACGACCACGATGGCCCGGGTGCGCTGCTCTGTCTGTACTGGCCGAAGAACGGCGAGTGGGATGCCCGGCTCAAGCTAGCCAATACGTACATCGCGTGGGCAGCCGAGTGGCTGTGGTACTTCGAGCAGTGGCTGAAACACGGCCAGTGGTTGGCTGGCGGCGCTCACCCAACCCGCGTTCCACGCAGGTGGAGTCCCCACTTGTACAGAGAGATTTCCACTGCGGCCGAACCGCCGCTGATTGTGCAGTAGCAAAGCTTCTCGCGACGAGCCGGGCCTCAACCTCGTCGCGCGTAACCTGAGGCAAGGAGTAAGTGATGGGTGCAAATAAAAAGCAGACCTCGCCGCGCGTGGCCACGATCGCAAGCAATACGTTGCGATCGCCCGGCTCTTCCGCAGAAAAAAAGGCGATTGCCGGATCGGCGCTCCGGCAAGCACGCACGCCTGCACAAACAGGCGCCAAGGTCGAAGGAACGGCGTCGCGCGCGCTGGACAATCCGCGTGCGTCGAGAGTGACGCAGACCTTGGCGGGCTCGGTGGTCGCCCAGTCGAATCGCAAGCGCTAAAGCAATGTGCCACGGGACACGCCGATGAGAACGAGCGCACCACCACAATGGAACATACAAGCGCTGGCATCGCGCATCCAACCACAAGATGGCGAGCTCACCGCTGCGCGGGGCCACCTGATGTCGGTTCGCGCTCGTCTGACCAAGTCCTTCGCCGTATCGGGTGCACAGAAGATGGGCAGCCATGCGCGCGAGACGGCCGTCCGACGCTACAGCGATCTGGATTTCATGATCGTCCTGCGCAAGGAGGAGTTTCACTGGGGGGAACGGATGGTCTCTTCAGACACGGTACTCAATCGCCTGCTCGACGACTTGAAGGAGCGCTATCCCCAATCCACTGTAAAGCGCGACATTCTGGCCGCGTCTCTGGGTTTCGGTAGCACCGGACAGAGCCTGGATGTCGTACCCGCAAAGTTCCTGGAGTTCGTGGCCGGCCGGCCGGTGTACCTCATTCCCGACGGAAATGGCGATTGGCTTCGCACCAGCCCGGCGGCGCACGATCGCCGCTTTCAATTGGAACAAGAGCGCAGCGGCAACAAGCTGCGCAAGATCTCGCAGTTGCTGAAGTGGTGGAAGCACTCGCGCGAGAGCGCTCTTCCGATTCGCAGTTTCTACATTGACATGCTCTTGTGCACCAGTGGCGTTGGCACAGGAGTTGGCAAGACATACGGTACTTGCTTGAAGGACTTCTTTGAGTACTTGGTGGCGACCGAATGCCGGCCAGTGGTGGATCCGTGCGGCATTGCAAGCCGCATTTCAGCGAACGACACGCATGCCCAACATGAAGCACTGAATCGCGCCGCGATCTACGCCCACCAGCATGCGCATGCTGCGATTTTGGCGGAACAGCGCCGTGATTTTCCTGAAGCGAATCGCCAGTGGGACCTCGTATTCAATGGCGCTTACTGAGTTTCGACCAAGGCACGAGCCATGAAAAACGCACCATTCCCACAGCGGTCAGATCCAGTTGGAGATGTCTACTACTCGCGCGTGGCCAGCGCGGACAAGGCGTCGGATGTTCTCTTCTGCATCGGCGCGCTGTTGTCGCTGGCAGTGCTGTTCGTTGAGAAAGGTGTGCACCCTAATGGGTACCGGATCGCGAACTTGCTCTTCGCGCTCGCGGTTCTCGGCTTGTTCGTCCTAGGAGCGGTTTCGCGCCTGTATCTCACCCCTCGTGCCGAACACAAGCGGCGGCTTGACTTTTTCTCGAGCGCGCTGAGTATCAAGCTCACACACGAGACCAGTGTCAAGTACTACAACAACGCGGAGACTGATCCGATACGCCGCACCGCCGCCCAACTTCTGGAGAACTTGCACTTCACAAAGGAGATCACCTTGATGATGCTGCGCAGGGAACGCACGAAGGTTGCCGCTTATGGCGTGATCTGGATCAGTTGCCTGCTGTGGCAGCAGTCGGATATCGGACTGGTGGTCGCCATCTCCCAGGCGATTTTCAGCGAGCAGATCTTGGCTCGTTACCTGCGCATGGAGTGGCTGCGTATTACGTGCGAACGGCTGTATGACGAGACCTACCAGTCGTTCGCGAGTCATGGGGACGCGGATGCGTTTCGAGCGCTCACGTTGAACGCAGTTGTCGCCTATGAAGCAGCCAAGGCGATTGCGGCAACACCGCTGTCGTCCACGATCTTTCATCGGGAAAATGTGCGCCTCTCGACCGTCTGGGAGCGGATCAAGCAGAGCCTTGCGCTGTAGCGGAAACTGGACCGCGCTGACCAGAGAATTCCAACCTTGCGACAATGGACAGCTAATGACCCGACTCTTCATTTCCTACAGCCATCGCGACGAAGCCCTGCGTGCCGAACTAGACAAGCACCTTGCACTCTTGCGCCGGCAGGGTGTGCTCGACGTGTGGAGCGATCATCGAATCCCCGCCGGTGGTGAACTCGACGCACACATCGATGCCGCGCTCGAGTCTGCCGATGTGATCGCCCTTTTGGTCAGTTCTGACTTCGTGTCGTCCGAGTACTGCTATGGCATCGAGATGAAGCGCGCCATGGAGCGGCACGCCGCGGGCGAAGCCACTGTGCTGCCTGTGATGCTCCGGCCATGCGACGTGAAGGGTGCACCGTTTGCGAAACTCAAGATGGTGCCCACTGATGCTCGGCCGGTGACAAAGTGGCCCAATCAGGACGAGGCGTTTCTGGACGTGGTGCAGCATCTGCGGCGGCTCCTGGAGTCGCGGCGATCAACTGAAGCCGAGGAGGCTGCTTCTCCCCCACCCGCTTCCCCGCCGCGACGCTCCAGCAATTTGTCTCTTCCCCGGGAGTTCACCGATCAGGATCGTCACGATTTCGTGCGTTCCACTTTCGACTATGTGCGCGAGTATTTCCGGGAATCCTTGGCGGCGCTGGGCGAGCGCAATCCAGGTATCCAGGGTCGTCTGCTTGATCAAGGCGCGCAGTCCTTCGGTTCGATCATCTTTCGCAATGGGTCGCGCATCGGCGGATGCCGGGTACGACTGGGCGGCATGTTCAAGGCCGAAGGCATTTCGTTTTCCAATCACGAAGAGACCGGCGAGAACAGTTTCAATGAGATGCTGAGCGTCGAGGCAGACAAGCACTCTCTCCACATGAAGCCGAGCTTCGGGCGTTTCGATGGAAGCGGCGGAAAACCGCTCTCGCAGCAGGGGGTCGCCGAATACCTTTGGTCCTTGTTGATGGATCAGATTCAGTAGGCCGGCTTGCCTTGCTGGCGGCGTTGGCGCGCAAGAAGGAAAAACCCATGAGCGAATTCCGTTCACACAAGTGGTACCTGCAGGAAGACCCGCAACTCGTGCTGTTTCGCGCGGTACGGCGGTGGCTTCAGGAAAGGGTTGGTCCGATTGAAGATTGTGCGGACTGGCACCCCACTTTCAAGGGTAAGGACACGGTACACCCTTCCTACTTCCAGCTACTGGACCTGCGCGGGTGGGACCCTGCTGGCGATCAGAACGACACCGTGCGCCGCATGCTGATTGCGGCCGTGTGTAATCGAAGTGCCGCGCGCAGACTCCACCGCCAGCCCAACCCCAAGAACCTAACTTTCGAGATTGTGGTCTGCATCGACCAGGTCGACGCGCCGCGGTATAGAGAGCAGGTTCGTCGCATCTGCGCCTGGCTGGACGCCCAAGGTGTCGACTCGACCTACATTGGCGACTTTTTCGAGGGCGAGTACTACGGGGCCCGGCGGCAAACCGAAACTGGCGTGTTCCTGGCTTGAATGCGAGCGGCTTGGTCGGCGACCTGCCCCTTTTAGCAAAGCCAGCGCTTCGTTCAGAGCTGCTTCGTGTTGTTCACGTGCCGTCAGCTGGCGCTCCAGGTCTTCACGGACCCTTCGGACGAAGATATAACGAGCATTGTGCGGCAAGGGGCGTCCTGCTCATTGCAAAGCGTAGGCGCGCACGAACGATGCCTCGACGCACCGCAACACGGAGCGGATTTAGCTAGCCCCTTGCTCGGGTCCAACTACGTGGTCATACGCAGCAAAAAGCGACCCGGTGAGTTCCACGCCAAAGAGCGCGTTATTGATTTTCTGAAACTGCTGCAACCATCCGCTTCGCTCACGAACCGAAATTTCTGCTTCATCGGCCAACGTGCGCTGCGCGTAGAACGGTCTGCCAGCCAGCAGCATCTCCAAGCCTATGACGTGCGCCACGTCTTCGGCGCGCAACGAATACGCCCCATGCCGCGCCATTAAACACATCAACGCCAGCGGAAAGACGAATGCACCAGCGATCAGGTGCTCTTGCTGGCTCCACCCAGAGGGCACATTCAATACCGGTTTGCCGTGTGCGACTTGTCCGCGCAGCTGGTACATGTGATTTAGCCACTGATGCAGCACGGGCTGCCCATCCTCAGCGCACAGCTTCAGTTCACGCCTCATCTCCTCTGTCCAAGGTGAGCCCTCCACTATCGACAGAATCTCCGGGAGCTTGACCTGAATGTCATCGAGCCGCTGGCTGGAACTACTCACACGCTCCAACGCGGCATAGGTGGACAGGCTCAGCGCATCGGGCGGCACGTCCGGCGAATCGCTGTTGGCAAGCAGATACTGTGTGACTGCCGCATCAACGTCATTTCGCTGCAGCTCTGGAAGCGAGTCGAGTTGCTGGAAACCTTCCAGCAGATTCTTGTTGATGGTCGGCGTGCCCTGCCCTACCAGGTAGTAGGGCAGAAAGAACTGAATTTCGCTCTGCCCCATGTGCACGTTGGCGTGCCCGCCCTTTCGCCGATGTGTCAGGTTGATGGCGCCGCTGAACGGCTGAGAGAACGCTTGGACGATGAGTTGGTAGTGACCGGAAGCGGTGTAGTCGTCTGGAAAGTCGCCGATGAAACGGCGTTCGCCCATGCCACTGACGGCCAACTGGCCGGCAAAGCGAAATAGCGCAGCGCGCGCCACTTCGTCCAGATCATCCCCCAGGGGGCGATCTTCATACTGCAGGATCGTTAGGCCTCGAAGCGGCAGATGCGGTGCCGTGCGGTACTGTGCGAGCAGCTTCGTTATGGTTTCCGGCATCAGGCCCGTAGGCACATCGGCAGGCAGTGGCTGGTCGATGACATGCGTGAACGCATGGAATGCCCCTGCTCGCACTGGCTCGCGAAGCTTTAACCACGGGAGAAACGCAAGCATCGGCATGTGCGGTCCTTCAAGGCATCAGTTGTAGCCACGCCGGTATTACAACGACACCACTTGCAACTCTTCTGATGCCACCGAGCGTCGCGCGATGTCCAGCAAGTGCTCATGGTGCGTGAACACCAGCACCTGGCTGCCGCGCGAGAAGTCCGCCAGCGCCTGCAACACGCAGCCGGCGCGGCCGTCACTGGAGGTCATGAGCACATCGTCCAACACCATGGGCAGGTCCACGCCGGCATCCCGGCGCAAGCTCACCGCGGCCAGCCGCAGCGCCAGATAGAGCTGGTCGCGCGTGCCCTCGCTCATGGCCTCCGTGCCTATGGAGCCGCCCTGCACGCGCTCGGCCAGCAGCACCTGCTTGTCTGCGGTCGCGTCGGTCTTCAGGCGCGTGAATGCGCCGTCGGTCATGCGCTGGAAGTAGCCGCTCGCGCGCTCGAGCATCGGTCCCTGCGCTCGCTCCTGAAACCGGCGCTGCGCTTGCATGAGGAGGCTGTGCGCCAGGCGCAACCGCATCCAGGGCCGCAGGCTCGCTTCGATGGTGGCGGCCGTCTGGCACAGGTCTTCCTGCGCCTGCGCGGCGGTGCCGGATGCATCTATGGCCTCCAACTCGCGCTTGGTACGCTCCGCTTCGGAGCGTACCGCCTCCAGCCTGGGTGCGATGTCCTGCAGGTCTCTGGCGCCTTGCTCTTGCTGAGCCTGTAGCGCCGCGCCGTCTTGCGCAGCCAGGTGCTCGCGCAGCTGCTCCAGTGTCTGGTCTGAAAATGACCGCAGATGCTGCAGGCAGCGACTCTTGTTGGCGCTCGCCTGGCGCTTGCGCTCGGCTCGCGCCTCCACGTCAGCCAGCAAATCCACATCGGCCACGCCGGCGGCGTCGCACAGGCCTCGCAGCTGGGTTGCGTGCTTTTCGATAGCGGTCTCCTGCGTGCGTGCAGCAGTTTGCGCAGTGATCAACTCACGGGTAGCCGCCTGCTGGGCGGTGTGCGTTTCAGTCGCCCGGGTGCGCCGCTCTTCTAGTTGGTCGAACCAGGGGCGCAGGCCCTGCACCTTTTGCGGCGGCTGCGCCTGAAGTGCCTGGGCCACCACATGGGCGTCGGACGCAATCTGCGCAAGGTTCGCGCGCGCCAGTTCAAGACGTCCTTGGGTTTCACCGACCTGTCCCCACGCTTCGCACAGATCGGCGAACTCCTGCACCCGGGCGTGGATCGCGGCCGGCGAGGCATCTTGCGGCAGCAACAGTTCAGCCGCAACGGCTTCGACGCTGGAACGCGTTTCGGCAAGCTTCTCTTCAAGCTCCACCAGGCGCCCGGCACGTTGGCGCTTCTGGTTGTCCAGCAAGTGCCGGCGGGCGCGGTTTTCGTCCGCAGCGCGTTGCTCTCGCTGGATCCGCGATTCGTGCTCTCGCGCAATCGTCTCCAGGCTGGCCAGCGGGTCGACTTCGGATGCAGAGGCGACGTCCACCGCCTGCGCGGCGCAGCGTAGCGCATTTGTCAGACCCGCTTCGACCTGCTGTGCCTGCGCCAATTCGCGCTGCAATCGCTGCAAGGCCGCCCTGCCCTCGCGGCCCGCTTTGAGCAGACCTTGCCATTCGCGCAGTGCCGACGGCGCACGCCGCGCCAGGCCATTGGCCTGCAGCTTCTTCGACCAGGTATCCGCCAGAACTCCACCCTGCGTTACCTGCCGGGTCAGATCATCCCGGAGGGTTTGCACATCGCGCTCGTACCGAGCGATCTCGTCGTGCTTGGCCTTGAGTTCGGCCGCGGCCTTGGTGTCACGGGCATACCCATCAGCCTTACCATCGGCCAGTCGCACCGCTTCCTCGTAAGCCTCGGGCAGCACGCCATTGCCCGTGAAGTCGGACAGCGCCTGCGGATCAACGGCCGCGCCTTGGTCCACATAGGTTGCGCGCACAAACTGCCATCCCTGGTCACGGCGGGCACGCGCCAGCAGCACGTCGTCCGAGGTCACTACCGCCTGGTCCTCTCGCATGCGGTCGCGCTGCTCACGCGCCGCGCGAAGCTCCGGCTCGATCTGGCCGATGCGATCGCGCAGCCGCTGCTGGTTCGAGATGTTGTCTTGAAGGGCTTGGGCTGCCTCGTCGATGTCGGCGTCCAGAAGGGGACGTACCGCGTCAAGGTCGGCCTCCCCCTCCAGTCCCAAATCAAGCACTTGGTGCTCCATTGCCTGCTCGGCCGCAGCAATGTCAGCCGGCAAAGCCCGCAGCCGCGCGAGCGTGTTGCGCTCACGTTCGAGGTCGGCCAGCGCATGGCGAAGCTGCCGTATAACTGCTTCCGCAGGTAGGCTCGCCACCCCGTCAGTGTCATCGTCCTGGTCCTGGGGTGCCGACTGGTTATGGTTCTGAAGCGCCTGCTGGGCGCTGACAAAAGCCTGCACCCGCTGCTCGATCTCGGCGGCGCGCGCTTTGGCCGGCGCTTGGCCTAGTATCTTCTTCGGGTCGGTGCCGGTTTCAATCGCCGCAGCCAATTCCTTGGCCTCTGCTAACTGCGCGGCGCCCTGTTGTTCGAGCTCAGTGTTCAATCGGCGCAGATTGTCCACTTCCTCGGCCTTGGCGATCAGCCTGCCGATCGCGGCACTTTGCCCAATCGCATTCGGATCGGGTGTCAGCGTGTCCAGCTGCTGTTGTGCGTCTCGCGCAGCCTGGGTGGCTGCCGCAAGCGCTTCCTGTGCAGCCAGCAAGCTGGCCTGTGCTGCGGTGCGAGTCTGGCCAACACCTTCGGGCAGGTCGGGCACCGCCTCCAGTTCGGTCAGCGCAGCTTGGGCGGCGTCCAGGTCCTGGATTACCGGCGCCGCAGCGCGCAACGTCGCCAGAAGCTTTTGCCGGGCGTTGAGGGCCGCCTGCTCCGCATTCAGGCGCTGGACTTCCTGTCCCGCCCGCTCACTTGCGTTGAACTTGTCTTGCCAGTCGCGCGGCTTGACCATTGCTTCCTTGACCTGGCGCTGCAGGTCCTTGTGCTTTTTGAGCGCCTCGTTGATTCGGCCCTTGGTGCCGCGCGCACCGGGCATGAAGAGCTCGCGAGCACGTTCGTCCAACTCCTGCGCGATGGCCGTCACATCCCGAATACCTAGGCTCGCTTCGAACAGCGACGTCCCAACTTCCACTTCGCCTCGGGCCAGGCGCTGACCGCCGGCGCGCAGCACCTCGTGGTTCAACCCGAACATGCGCCGGTACTCGTCCTGCCCCAGGCCACCGGTGAGCGCATCCTGAAGCCCGGAGGGCGCCTGCGTCTTGGTCGCCTCCAGCGAGCCGCCACCAAGCGCGTTGGCCAGGAACAGGGAATCCTTGGGCCGCTTGATCCGCATCACCATGGGTGTAGTGCTGTCGGATTTGAGCAAGATCGCGCCCACGCACATGTCCGGGTGTTCGTGCAGAAAGTTGTCCGGGGACTGGCCGTGAATCTGATAGCGCAGGGCTTCAATGGCCCGCAGCATCGCTGACTTGCCGGCCTCGTTCGGACCATAGACCACCACCAGGCTCTTGGCCGGCCCGCCGAAGTCCACGACACGATCAGTGAAGGGGCCGAAAGCTTTGAGGTGCAGGGAGGAGATCTTCATGTCGGCGCCCTCCCCTGCCCCGCTGGCTTCGCCACGCTGGCCGGCATCTTGGCCAGCACGGTTGCCTCGGCATCGGCCAGCAGCTCGCGCAGCGCGGCTGCGTCCAGGTTGCCCGGCGCTTGGCTGGCCAGATCAGACGGCAATTCTTTGAGGTCCTGAAGCTCGCCTCGCACCCAAACCAGCACCGAATCGTCATCGCCGGCCAGCTCGTTGACCAGGCGCACCACCTCGCTGAGTGCGTCGTCCCGACCTTCCAGCGCCGCGCGGTCGATCGGGGCGCTGAGATCGGCCTCGACTTTCTCGATCCAGACGTCAAGGCCCTGCAGGTCCTCGGCCGCGGCACGCACCGCCGCCTCCACGGTGCCGCGCTGGGCGGCTTCGAGACGGGCCAATTCGGACTGCCCGGCCACGCTCACCCGGACCGCATGAAGCGGCTCGGGCATGTCCTCCAGCAGCGTGCGCAACTGCGCCGAGCAAGCAGCGGCCAGCGCGTCCACGTCCGCTAACCCCGTCGCGTCGATCCCCAGGCGGTGCCACCGGACCCGATCCAGGGCAATGTGCTCAGCCTCGATTTGGCCATCGCGAACCGTCACCAGCTCGCAGCCCTTCGATCCGGTCTCGTTGGCGTGCCGGCCTTGCAGATTGCCCGGGAACACGATCCGCGGCGCCGTCTCGCGCACCACCTGCCGCTGATGCACATGCCCCAGGGCAAAGTAGTCGTAGCCCTTGGAGGCCAGCGTTGCCACGGAAGTGGGGGCGTAAGGCAAGTGGGTGCCGGCGGTCTCCGGCGTCAGACAAGTGTGCAGCAGTCCGATGTTGAACCAGCCGGTCTGGGCTGCCGGGTAGTCTTGCGCGAGGTCGTCGGTCACCGCACGCTGCTTGAAGCTCTGGCCGTGCAGCGCGACCTTGAGCTCGGCGATCTCCTGGGTCTCGCAGCGCTTGTGGTCAAAGACGTGCACGCCCTCGACCTTGGGCAGCACCTTGGTGATCTGACTCTCGGCGTCGTGGTTGCCCTTTACGATGAAGACCCGGATGGCCGCACGCACCAGCCGCACGTTCTGTTCCCGGAAAAACTGGCCGGTATGGAAGTCGGCCCAGTCGCCGTCGAAGATGTCCCCCACATACAGAACAAAGGCCACCTGCTCGGCGATTGCCAAGTCAACCAGGGCGGTCAGGGCCTGGCGCGTGGCGCTGCGAAGTCGCTCGGCTGGCGCGCCGTCATAGTTGCTCAGCCCGCGCATCGGGCTGTCGATGTGCAGATCCGCGGCATGAATGAATTTGAAGTCCATGGCTCCCCCCAGGCTTTCCGCCCTGTCCGTCCCTACTTGCTTGTGCGGACCATGCTATCACCCGGGCGCGGAGCCACGGTGGGCCAGTGCGTGAGTCGTCTTTGTGCGGGCCGGTGTCTGCGAAGCGGTGCACGACTTCGTCCTGGGACAGGGGGGCCGCTCGTTTTCAGTGCAATCAAGGGGGTGATCTCAGTTCTCGCGCAGTTCGAAACCTTGGAGCAGCCTGTTTAGCTGCTCAGCTAAACAGGCAAAAAACAGCTAACAATTAGCTGCGCGCCGGCTTGCGACGTGCGGCCACCGACTTCCTCGCAGCCTTGGCCGTGGGTGCGGGCGCCCGGACGACGCTGAGTTGCTGCTGGAGGTCCTGCGTGCGCTGCTCCGCGGCCGCCAGCCGCTCTCGGAGTGCGGCAATCTCCAGCCGTCCCTGGGCCTGCGCTTCCATGGCGCCCTCCTTCCCGCGCTGCGCCTCCTCCAAGCCCGTTTCGTGCCGGCGCTTGGCCTCCCCTAGTTCCGCGCGTGCCTGTTTGGCCTCCTGCCGGGCCCGGTCCACTTCTTCGAGGAACCGGCGTTCAGTGGCCTGTTCGCGTGCCTGCAACCGTTCGCGTTCCTGGCTGGCGGCTTCGGCCTGGACGTCGAAGCGCCGGCGGTCGGCGTCACGCTCCTCGACCAGCCGTGCCAGGCTGGCGCGCGCCTGTGCCAGTTGCTTGCCCGCATCCTCCAATTGGGAGGCCTGGTCCTTGAGCTGCGTCCTGGCCAGCTCAAGTGCTTGCTCGAGGGTGGCGCTGCGTTCGGCCAAGGCGCCCTCTTGGCGCTTCAACTCGGTGCGGGCCTGTTCCAGCTCGTGTCTGTCCTTGGCCAGTTGGGCCTGTCGCTCCTGTTCGCCGGCCGCAGCCTCGGTGCGCGCCATCGTCAGTGCTTGGGTCCAGAGGTCCAACAGCGCCTGGCGCAATGCCGGCGGTGGCGTGTCCTTGCCCTCGGCGGCGTTCTCCGGCCGCACCCCCAACCGCGCCGCCAGGCCGGCGAACCAGTTCTCCAGCAGCGGCCCTACGGTGTTGGGCGATCCGCGGCCCAGCTTCATACGCACCCGTTCCACCGTCGGGCGCAGCTGCTCCGCTAATAGCGCATCGGCCGCGAAGTTCACATCGACCTGCTGCACGCCTCTCGTACTTTTCGGTTGCATAGTGGTCTCCGGGACGGTTTTTCACCATCGATAAGAGATATTTATCGTGGTTAGTTATCGAATTTTGTAATAGATCATACATCGCACATATGAAAAAGCTGAACAGGCCGATCGTGCTCGAACTGGCCAACGCTCGCGACCGTATCCTGGCCCAATCGGCAGCGCTTTCGGCAATGAGGCGCGTGCGGTCTAGCAGCTATTGCGACTGCAAAGGCCAAAACACCGTGTGGCTATGCGTTCGGGGGGAATCCGCGGTTGGGCAGGCCGGTTCGCATTGCGAGACTCGACGGCCCGCCCCCTGCACTCAGATAAGTCACAACAAGACCGGCCGAATCCGTGCGTAGAGGCTCGGGCCAAAAACCGTCGACCATTACGAAAAGCGCTGTTGCCAGACTAGGGGCGCTGCTCCGGCGAAGAACGACGTCTTGAAGGCAGCCCTCCGCAGCGTGCGTGATACCTTTTCTAGTGACCTGCACGGCCTGCGAGATCGCGCAGTGCGGCTATCCCCACTTGGTCGGTCGAGTGGGTTTCGGCGCAGTCACGTTTGCGTTCGGTCGTCGCGCAGCTTGAAGGCTAGCCGAATGCCGCCCGCGACGATCGCACCGGTGATCCAGAACACGCCGGAGATGCCGATAGCAGTGCCCGCCAGGCCGAACAGCATCGGCATGGAGAAGCTCGAGACATTGACCGCCATGACCCGCAGCGCGACTGCCTCACCGTGACGGTGCCCTGGCGTAATTTGGTGGAGCATGCTCATCATCATCGGTTGCACGGTTCCTAGGGCCACGCCCAGCAGGATAGAACACGTGCCCATGGCCAGCGGCGCCTGGAGGAGCGGATAGATGCCGAACAACAGTGCCGTTGCCGCCATCGCTGCCGAGATAACCGCCCATTCGCGCAGGCGTGCGGCGACGAGCGGTAGAACCACCCGCACCAGCGCCGAGGCAACGGCAAAGGCACCGAGGATTGAACCGATCACCGAAGCCGACAGGCCACGCTCATGGCCCAGTACCGGCACGACAAACGCGTGAACATCCCAGCACGACGACAGTAACCAATTGACCAGCAGCAGCCTGCGAAACATCGGCTCACGTATCAAGTCCCAGGTCCTCTTTTCGGGCTGCTCGCCCAACGTCGGCACGCAAGGCAAATCCGGTACCGACTTCACCCAGAACCAAGACAGCAGTGGCAGGGCCGCCATCAGCAAAAACGCAACGCGAAAGCCTCCGTTGTCGATGATCAGGCCGGCGCTGAACGGCCCCAGGAAGTTCGAAATCGCCGGCCCTATAGCGAGCCACGAGAACACCTGCTTGAGTTCGGTTGGGTTCTCCGCTGCCCGGCCGACATGTCGCTGCAAGGCAATCGACGCGACGCCGGCCGCGCCTCCGGTTAGCAGTGCGCTCAGGCAAAGCACTGAAAAGACCGGAAAGGCCACGGCCAAACCCGCCCCGAAGGTCGCAGCCACCACACTTAACCCCATGGGCCGCTTCAGGCCGTGCCGGTCGGCATAACGCCCAGCAGGTAGGGCGAAGAACACCTGCGTTAGCGCAAACAGCGCCATCAGCACGCCAACGGCAACCTCGCCATGGCCCTGCCGCAGCGCCAGCAGGGGCGCAGCCATACGCATGCCGGCCATGCACGCATACAGGAAGATGTGGCCGGCGATGAGTCGGGCGAGAACGGGGTTTAAAGCGCCCCTCATTTGAGCGCTTCGACGGCATACACCTGCAAAACGTTCTTGTCAGATCTGGGCGTCATTCAGAAACCGAACATGAGATCTGGTCAATGCCCTTTCTGCGTCGGCCTGTATTCGACGATCCTGTTGGCATCGACCTCGCAGCTTCCCGAACGCCTTGCACAAGTTGGTCGACCGCAAGCATCATCGCCTTCGCGGCTCCGGTGGCCGCGGCGCCGGCTTCTGTGAGTTTCAGCCCACGATGATGACGATAGAACAACTGCGTCCCGAGCGCATCCTCCAGTCGAGCAAGGCGGTGGCTTGCCCCTGCGACAGATAAATGGCAGTGGGACGCAGCTGCCGAGAGTGAGCCGCGAGCGGCACATTCAAGCAGAAGTCGCATGGAGACAAGATCCAGCCGTGCCAAATTGATCTCCGGAGGGGACACCCCCTCACTCGCAGGAACAGCACGCGCCAGCATTTCAGCCGAGTTCGAACAGAATCTCGCCGTACCCAACAAGTGCTCCTTCAATGACGACTTGCCGTAGATCATGGCGATCGCGATCGCGATGGCGTCAGCACTGCAGTCAGGACCTTTTCGCGATGCTTCGTTGGGTTAATTGCTTGAAGCGACTCCTCGCGTCGTCGACCCATCAGCTCGAGACCCTGCTGGATGCGGCTGTGTTCTCGCGCGAGTTCGCGCAATGCGTTGACCGCAGCCTCGCGGTCGACCAGTTCGAATCGGATACGCTGCCCCTCCCTCAGCTGCGCAACCCGCCACAGGTCCGCTTCGATGACGGTGGCGATCTTGGGGTAGCCCCCGCAGGTGTTCGCCTCCGCGAGTTGGATGATCGGCTGTCCGGCTGGCGGCACGTGCACGGTACCGGGGACAATTCCATGCGACAGCAGATCGAGGGTGCGCCTTGTCTTCAGCGCAACCCCTTCCAGACGGTATCCCTGGCGGTTGCGGTCTGGGGTGACTCTGTACTCCGAGAGCTCGAATGCAGTTGCTGCATCCTCAGTAAAATGCCTGTACTCCGCCCCCGACATGACGCGGATTCTCACTGTCCCGGAGGCCAGTTGACTGGCGAACTGAATTCGCGAATCGGGCGCGATACCCACTGGACCAGTGTGGGCCGCCCCCGAGCTGTTCTCCTGAACCAGGGAAAGATGATCACCTTTGCGGAGGCCGCGTCCCTCCAGCCCACCGAAGCTGCCTTTCAGGTCAGTCGAGCGAGAACCGAGAACTAACGGCACGTCGACGCCGCCGGTGAACGCGAGATAGGCTCTGGCGCCGTGCGTGGGAGCCTCAACCTTCAACACATCTCCCGCCCGAGCTTGAGCCGCCCACCAGCTTGGCAGGTTGCGATGCGGAAGCGTCACCGATGTGGCTGCGCCCGTGCATGCGAAATAGGTGTCCTGGTGCAGCTTGATTCTGAATGGGAAAGTGCTGATCTCGATGCCGGCAGACGTTTCATCGTTGCCTACCATGCAGTTCGCCAACGAAAGAGCGGAAGCGTCCATCGCACCGCCGGCGCTAACGCCGATGCCCACATGCGCAGGACGCCCGAGGTCTTCCACGAGGTTCGATGCGCCGTTGCTGAGAATCTCGATCAAGACGCTGCTCCTCGAGCAGAAAAGCGGATGCGATCGCCGGGTGCGAGAAGACACGGCTCAGCGCGCAAGGAATCGAACATGTCTAGCTCCGTCATGCCCAACATGTGCCATCCGGAGGGCATATCCGTTGGAATGACACCCGTCTGCGCACCACCGATCGCCACCGAACCTTTGGGTACTCGAGCGCGCGGCGTTTGGCGCCGCGGAACGGCGAGCCGGGGCGGCAGTCCTACGAGGTAAGCGAAGCCGGGGACGCTACCGATGCACGCGACGTGGTATTCCTCTGACGTGTGGAGCCGAATCACTTCGTCGATGCTCAAGCGCACATGCCGGGCGATGCCCTCAAGTTCGGAGCCTGGTGACGTGTCATAGGCGACCGGCACCTCCAGCACCCGCCCGGTTCCCTCGTGCGGTGCCGATCTGCTCCATGCATCCTCGAGCGAATTCTGGAGCTCCGGGAGGTCCGCTATGAGGGGGTCGAACGCAAAGAGAACGTTGTTGATGCCCAATACTGCGTTGCGCACGCCACGCAACCTCTCCACGGGACCGCCCTTCGCGGTCAGGAACCAGAGGTGCTGCTGCGTCCGAAGGTCGAATGATCCTTCGGACACATCCATCAACAGGGCACCCGCGCCGCAGGCAGAGAAACGTGGCTTGGTCACAGTCGGCAGGTGAACAGGTTCAATCGACCCTGATGCCGGCTTCGTCAATGACCTTCTTCCACTTGGCTCCTTCGGAGCTGACGATGCCCGCAACCTTCGCCGCCGGCCCGCCAACCAGCTCGATGTCCATCTCGGCGAGCTTGTCTCTGAATTCCTTTTCACTGAGCACCGCGTTAATGGACTGGTTCAGTTTCTCGACTACGTCCTTGGGTGTACGCGCAGGTACAACCATCGCGTACCAGAGATAGATTTCAAAATCTTTCATCCCTTTTGTGTCGGCGACCGGCACGAGCTCTGGATAGCGCGCGGAGCGGCCAGGAGAGGTTATCGCGAGCGCCTTGAGCTTGCCTGCCTTGACCAAGGGCATAGCCTCTGAAACCAGGGCGATCATCATCTGGATGTTGCCCGCCATCAAGTCCTGAAGTGCCGGAGCGCCACCCTTGTACGGAATGTGGGTAACGGACACCCCCGCGGCCCGCTTGTACAGCTCCATGGCCAGGTGACTCGGCGCGCCGCTGCCCGCAGATCCATAGCTCAGCTTGCCGGTATTCTTCTTCAGGTACGCAGTGAGTTCCTCGATGTTGTTCGCCGGCACCTGAGGGTTGACGACCAGGACGCTTGCAATGCGAGCCACCGGCAGGACGGCCGCGAAATCCTTCACCGGGTCGTATTGCAGTTTGCTATAGAGCGAGCCATTGATTGCAAGACCGATCGTCGTGGCGAGCATGATGGTGTGGCCATCCGCGGGAGATCTCGCGACGGTGACGGCGCCCACCTGCTCGGAGGCGCCCGGCTTGTTGTCGACCACCACGGGCTGGCCAAGGCGTTCGGTCAATTTCTGGCCAATCATCCGTGCCATGGCATCCGTGGACCCGCCGGGCGAGTACGGCACGACGATGCGGACGGGACCGGAAGGGAAATCCGCAGCGAACGCAACTGGGATGAACGCAACGAGTGCCAAGGCGACTGCGCGCCGGAGAAGTGAAGTCATTTTTTGCTCCTGAATCTATGGGGATGGGCGCTCAACGAACGACTGCGATCTGTTCGCGTTTGCCCGCTTTGTAGGTGAACAGCGTTAGAGCGCCGTTCTTCATATCGCCTTTGTCGTCAAACGAGATTGCGCCAGTCACTCCATTAAATTCCCGTGTCTTCGCGAGCTCAGGCAAGTACTTGGAAGGAGTGGCTGACCCGGCCTTCACCATTGCCGCAACCATCACCTGGACGGCGTCATACGAATACGGCGAATAAATTTGCACATCAGTGCCGAACTTCTTCTTGTAGGTTTCCTTGAACCTGTCGATCGCAACCTTTCTGGAGCCTTCAACGCCACCAGCCTCGGCACATACAACCTGACCGTCGCCAATGGATTCACCAGCCAGTTTGGGCAGTTCACCTGAGCAGATGCCATCACCGCCCATGAACTTTGCATCGACACCCAGTTGTTTCATCTGCCGCAGCATGGGACCGCCCACCGCATCCATACCGCCGAAGAAGACGATGTCGGGCTTCTTCGCCTTGATGGCCGTCAGGATGGCCGTGAAGTCCATGGCCTTGTCTGTCGTGTACTGCTGCTCGGCGATGGTGCCGCCAGCCGCCTTGACAGCCTTGACGAATTCGTCGGCCACCCCCTGGCCGTACGCCGTGCGGTCGTCGATTACCGCGATCGACTTGCCCTTGAGCTCATTGACGGCGTAACGGCCCAACGTGCGTCCCAGTTGCACGTCATCGGCAACAACGCGGAAGGTCGTCTTGTAGCCCTGGCGCGTGTACTTCGGATTGGTCGATGAGGGAGATATCTGCGGGATTCCAGCATCGCTGTAGACCCTGGACGCCGGGATTGTGGTTCCCGAATTCAGATGGCCGATCACACCGTTGATCTTGGAATCCACCAGCTTCTGGGCTGCCGCGGTCCCCTGCTTCGGATCTCCGGCGTCGTCTTCAGTCAGTAGCTCGAACCTGGCCTTCTTGCCGCCAATCTGGACACCCTTGGCATTGAGCTCGTCAATTGCCATTCGCGCACCGTTCTCGTTGTCCTTTCCCAGATGCGAGATTGCGCCGCTGATGGGCCCCACATGGCCGATTCTCACGACAAGTTCCTGGGCCGACAGCGTGCCCGAAGCAACTGCTACGGCGAAAGCAAGGACGTGAATTCGAAAGTTCATCGGAAAGCTCCTCCAACTAGGGTTTGATGAGCGCGGCATTGAAGGTGGCGCACGGGACAAGCGCCTCTGCCAGCTCGGTGGATAGCGTCCCGTTCAAAACTGCTCACTTGACGCGCGTGGACGGCAAGCGGTTTGCCATCTTCTGAAACAGTCCGATCTCCCGCCACATCAGGGCTGGGTTGGAATACATCGGAAAGTGCCCGCTGTGCGGAATCTCCGACAGACGCACTCCGCGGCCCTCAATGTGTGACAAGTAGGACAGCGTCGCGTTTTGGTCGCCGTACATGAACATCTTGGGACAGGGAAGCGCGAGAAACTTCTCTGTCAAGGCGCCGTGGTCGGATAGCTCCACCATGGATTCGAAGATGCCTCGCACTGCGGCAGCTCGAACTTTGTGGCGCAGGCTGGCCGCGTACAGCGCACTTGCGTAAGCTGGCGAGTGGCGGACTCGTTCAATGAAATCGTCAAAGAAGCGCGCGGCGTCCGGCTGTGGATAGTCCAGGATCTGCCGACTCAAGAAGCAGTCCTGGGGATCGAGATTGCCCTCAATGTTGACCAAGCTCAGTATCCGTTGGGGGTACTTGTTGGCCAGCATCAATGCGGTGAGTCCCCCCATCGAGTGCCCGACGAGGTGAAATCGCTCGTATCCCTGCTTCTCAAGCATTGCCAGTACCGTTTCGACCAAAAATGGGATCGATACCCGGGACAGATCACTGCACTCGGTCTCGCCGCATCCAGGCGCGTCATAGGCAAGGAAGGGATGCCCAGTGAATACGTCGTGACGAACGATGTCGGCGTAGTCCTCCTTCGTTGAACCGAATCCGTGAAGGAACACGATCGGTTCGAGCTTCCCTGCGCGATGAATCGATGCGACCTCCAGATCGACGCCGTCGACACGAAGAGCGGCCTTGGACTTGGCGAACTCACATTTCATCGTGATCTTCTTCGTGCATTTGCAGTTCATCCGTTTCGGCTAGCCGGTGTGAAGGGAGTTGGGGGGACGCGCGTATTTGGTGACTACTGCTGCGGGATGTTCAAGTCCTTGACCAACTTCCCGTAGAACGTGGACTCGGCGCGGATGAACTCGGCGAAGTCGGCGGCCGATCCGCCGGCCGGATAGAGGCTGATCTCCCCAAGCTGCTTCTGGACGTCCGGAGCAGACAGGACTTTTTGCGTGACCGCATTCAGTCGCTGAACGATGGGCGCCGGAGTGCCCCCAGGGGCGAGCAGCCCCATCCAGTACACGGCCTTGTAGTTGGGAATGCCCGCTTCCGCCACCGTGGGAACGTCCGGCAGTGTCGGCAGACGCTTGTCGCTGGTGACCGCGAGCGCCTTCAACTTCCCGCTCTTGACGTAGGGAACAGCGGTCGGTGACGTCTCGAACATGAGATCGATGTGGCCGCCGACCAGGTCCGCAAGCGCCGGTGCGCCGCCTTTGTAGGCCACATTGACCATCTCGGTGCGCGTCGCAACCATGAAGATTCGCGCCGAGAGGTCCTGCGGGTTGCCGACGCCGGAGGTGCCGAAGCTCAGCTTGCCCGGGTTCGCACGAAGATGCGCGACCAGTTCGCCTACGGTGTTGGCCTGCACCTTGGCCGGATTCACGATCAGTACGTTCGGTTGGTCCGCCACCCGAATGATGGGCGCAAGATCCTTCAGCGGATCGAAAGACAGTTTCTGGAACAGGTGCGCGTTGGTAGCCAGGCTGAACGGCGCCATCACCAGCGTGTAGCCGTCCTTCGGCGACTTCGCCACATGGTCCATGCCGATGTTTCCGCTTGCGCCCGGCCGGTTGTCGACGATGACCGGCTGCCGCAGCTCTTCGGACAGCTTCTGGCCAAGCATCCGGGCCACCATGTCGATGCTCCCCCCGGGAGGGAATGGGACGACCAGGCGAACGGGTTTGGAAGGGTACTCGTCGGCTGCGATGGCAGCACCCGCGAGCATCGAGGCTGTCGCGACCGCGGCAGTTGCAAGGGTACGAATGAGTGTGTTCATGGAGTTGGCAATTGATGTGTGAATGAAAGGCGGGGTACAAAGCTCAGTGGTGACTTGATATCCATCTGCGTTGGTGCCATGACGTGCAGGATTGATAGCTGCGAGCGACGCCGAGGATGCGGGCATCCGCGTCGGTGGGGCCAGCGATCTGCAGGCCAATCGGCAAGCCCTTGTCGTCCTCGCCCATCTGCACGGAAATGCCGCAGAGATCCAGCAGGTTTCCGATGCGGGCGTATCGAACCGGAGGCACCGCGTGATCAACAGTGGCGAGCGGGCGGGCTGTCCACTGCGTCGTCGGCGTCAGGAACACGTCCAAATCGCCGAACGACTCGGCAAATCGCGCCTTGAGTTCCGCGCGCCGTCTGCAGGCGTTGACGTACTTCACGGAAGAGAACTTCGACCCCGCCACGATCCTCGGCCGCACGGAGGGGTCCATCTTGAGCGAGTCATCCAGTGCCAGGTGTCCCCAGCTCGCCGCCGCTTCCGACAGCATGATGGAACTGGCGACGTCAGCGAAGTCATCGAAGGTCGTGGGCAGAACCAATTCGCGCAAATCAGCTCGCTGCTCTCGGAAGGTCGACAGCGCGCGCGCGTAGGCCGTTTTGATCTCCGGCTGAAGGCCTTCGAGGTCGCTGTCCGCCAAGTACCCGACCCGCAGGCCATGGAGCGACGCAGTCGTGCCTTCTTGCAGTTCCGCTGCGGGAAACGAGCGCTCGTCCCCGGTGAGAGCGGAAAACATCAGCGCCGCGTCCTCAGCGGTCTGAGCGAGCAGGCCCACGCTGTCCAGTGTGGTGCTCAGCGGCACGACACCGTCGCTGCGCAGGCGACCTATCGTTGGCTTGAGCCCGGTGATGCCGCACAGCGCGGCCGGCACGCGTACCGAAGCCCCCGTGTCGGTTCCGATAGACAGCGGCACCATGCCCGCAGCGACTGCCACCGCGGACCCGCTGCTCGATCCGCCCGGGGACAGGTGCTCCGAGTGGCCCCACGGATTGCGCGGAGCGCCCATGTATTCGTTCGCGCCCCATGCGCCGAGGGCGAACTCGACCATGTGCGTCTTGCCGACAATCACCGCGCCGCACTCCAGCAAACGCCTTGTGATCCATGCATCGGCAACGGCAATTTCGTCCACTCGCAACGACGACCCTGCCGTACTGGCACGGCCGCTCACATCGATGTTGTCCTTCAGTGCAACGGGGATGCCGTGCAACGGTCCCAGCCAGTAGCCGGCGCCGATCAGACGGTCTGCTGCCTCGGCCGCACGTAGTGCTTCATCGGCGTAGACGCCAACGAAGGCATGTAGGTGTTCGTCGAGCTTCCGAATGCGCGCGAGCGCGTACTGCGTCAGGTCGACCGATGTGCATGCGCCGGAGCGGAGCATTTCCCCCATGGAAACGAGGCTGGGGAACCCTGCGGCGAGGATTTGAGTGGCCAGGTTCACGCCTGCGCTCCCATCGCCTTCGCGATCAATGCGGACGTCCCCACGATGTCAGGATACTTCTCGCCCGCGTCGAGTCGCTTCAACGTGAGCTTCTCGTCGCTCATCATCTTCAGCGCGCGTCGCGCGCTCGCCTCGATGTCGGCGGCCGGTATGACCAGGACGCCGTTCTCGTCCGCGAGGATCGCGTCGCCTGGGTTGACTGCCACCGACCCGCAGGTCACAGGGACGCAGAATTCGCCGCCGAGGCCGAGGCTCTTGACGGTGACCGCGGAGGTCCCCTTAGACCACACCGGCACGCCGTACTGGCGCAGCTCGCCGAGGTCGGTGACCAGCCCGTCGACGATGATGCCGGCAACGCCGGCAACCTTGGCCGCGTACGCCACTGCGCCGCCCATGGTGGCGATCATCTCGTCCCCGCAGCGGTCGATGACGATGATGTCGCCGCGGCGCGCCTTGCCGACGGCGTGGTGAACCATCGAACCATCCATCCCCGGCACGCGAACGGTGACGGCCGTGCCGGCGATGCGGCGATCCTGGAAATGTGCGCGGATGGAGGGCGCCATGAACCCGGTGTGCCGAAAGTGGCCGATGACTGCCGGCTCGGCGGTGACGAGAAGATCGAGCAGTGCCGCATCGACTTGCGGCGGAAGATCATTCAGAATGAACAAGGTGCGGTCCTTCAAAACAGTTGCGTTGGAAATCAACTCTATGAGTGCAGCGACCAACCGAAAAGACACATATTTCTCCCCCTGGCTATAAACAAAACTGATGTTGCGAATCACCTTTCGGCAGATGGAGGCTTTTTATTGGGCCGCGACCCTCGGAACGGTCAATGCGGCCGCCAAGCATCTGTTCGTTAGCCAGCCCGCCATCACGGCCCGGGTCAAAGAGCTCGAAGACATCCTCGGGATTGCGCTGCTCAGTCGCAGCCAGCAAGGCGTTCAGCTGACGCCTGCGGGCCGGGAAGTTCTCCAGGACGCGCAGCGAATCCTGAAACTGGGCGAAGAATTGGAGCGGCGCGGACAGCATGAGGTGCCGCCTCTCGACGGGGTCCTGCGACTCGGCGCCGACGAATCCTCGGCGGCGGTCGCTGTGTCCGAAATCCTTCGTCAGCTGAGGGTGCGTTATCCGGCGCTTCGCGTCGATCTGAGCATCGAGCGCAGCAAGGTGCTCCACGAGAAGCTCAATCGGCGTGAACTCGATGTGGCGCTGCAGACGAGCCCCGTCGCGCGCCCCCATGTTTCCGACGAACTGCTCGGCTGGGTGCAAGTGGCATGGGTGGCGGCATCGGGCATGGAGTTGGCGCACCTTCCGCTTTCCCCGAGCGATGCCGCTTCCGTGCCTGTCGTGACCAATCCACCGCCGTCGGTGCTGCATTTCGTGGCGCGAGATTGGCTCAGCAAAGCGGGAACGGATCTGCATCATCTGAACACCTGCAATTCCCTCGCGATGATCATGAGTCTGGTCCAGGAGGGGCACGCTATCGCGGCCCTTCCCGTTCCAGTCGTCTTCGAGAAGCTGAAGCTCGGAACGCTGAAGCTGGTTGAGGCGGAGCCGCCTCTGCCGCCTATCGCCTACTACATCTCCTATCTGGTCGAGAAGCAGGACGCCGGTGTTGCGACGATCGTCGACGTCGCGAAGAACGTGCTCAGCTCGGCCCAGTTCTTCCTTCGGCAACCCGCCGAGTAGGCTCGGTTACGGTTTGGTCGTCGCGTTGCAGAACGCGTTAACGGCCGCGCAGCAAGGAATGAATCGTCCATGAACAGCGCACCTATTCCTTCGGCGCCCCAGAGTCGCGCACGATGGTCTCGTACCGCTTCACCTCCGAAGCGGCGAACCTGCCGAACTCTTGTGCGGTTCCGCCTAAGACAATGGCGCCCATGCCGGTCAGCTTGGCTTGAATCTCGGGATTGCGCAGGATCTTGTTCACTTCCGCGTTGAGGCGCGCCACCGCTTCAGCGGGAGCGTTCGCGGGCAGCATCAGGCCGTACCACGCCGACGCCAGCATGGGCGTCCCGGCCTCCTTGAACGTAGGCACATCCGGCAACGCTGGCAGGCGCTTCTGGGAAGCTACTGCCAGCGGCCGGAGCAATCCGCCCTTGATGCTGCCCAGCGAGCCAGTGTCGAGCATCATGTCGATATGTCCGGCGATGAGGTCTTGCGCCGCCGGGCCGCTGCCCTTGTAGGGCACATGGCGGACGTCGAGCCCGGTGGCCGTCTTGAACTGCGCGCCGGCAAGGTGTTGCGATCCGCCAATGCCGGACGAGCCATACGTGTACTTGCCAGGCTCCTTCTTCGCGGCGCTCACGATGTCCTTGAGCGAGTTCCAGCGCGACTTCGCGGGAACCACCATGATGTTCGGGATCTCGCACAGCGACACCACCGGCGTGAAGTCGCTGACGGGCTGGTAGCCCAACTTCGCATACAAATGCGGCGCCGCGGCGTTGGTGGAGCTTGTTGCGAGAAGGATGACATGGCCGTCAGCCTTTTCCTTAACGAACTGCTGTGTGCCGATCACTCCGCCTGCGCCGCCTTTGTTGTCGACCACGACCGGCACGCCGAGCGCTTGCGACAGCGGCTGCGCCAACATGCGGCCTACCTGGTCGGTGGCGCCTCCGGCCGGCCACGGCACCAAAATCTTGATGGGGCGATCGTCGGATGGCCACGCTGCAAGCGCCCACGTGCTGCAGAGAGTCAACAGGCATGCGGCCGCCGCATTGCGGCGAGAGAAGTTTGTGCGATTCACAGTCATGTCCTTGAAGTTTTTTGATTGATGGTGGCAACGGCCAATGGCGCCGCGCAAGTGCCCGCGCAAATGGCCGCGATGGTTTGCTGCTCCTGCCGAGCCTTTTCTCGTGCCATAGCAGGGACTTCTGCAGCGCTGCCCGCCAGAAAGGCCACGAGGCCGTCTGAGTCTCCGTCCACCGCGTCGCCCGGGTTCACGAGCATGCCGCCGACGGTGATCGTCACGTTGATGCTGCCCGGTCCGCCGTTGTAGGGCCCGCGCAAACTCACGCCGAATTGCGATTGAGGGTATTGGGATATGAGCGCCTCGTACCTGTTGCTGGACAAACGCGATCCGTGCATCAGGTCGGCTTGTATCCGACTTTTGCGATGAGTGCCGCCCACTTCGCACGGTCGCGGGAGAACAGCTCGGACGTTTCCTTGAGGTCCGTCGCCACCACTTCCATCGTGGCGCGGCCCAGCGAGTCCACCACGTCCTGCTGCTTCAGCGAAGCGCGCAGCGCCGCGCTGTGTGCCGCGATGACTTCGGCAGGCATCTTCGCATGCGCGAAGAATGAGAAGTACACCCTGTGAACCATGTCCGCCACACCCTGCTCCGCGAAGGTCGCAACGTTCGGCACGAACGGGCTGCGCTTGTCGCTTGTCACCGCGATCAGGCGCAGCCTGCCTTCCCCCAGGTGCGGCAGCACATCTCCGAGCGTCGTCACCAGCGCGGGCACGTTGCCCGCGATCGTGTCCTGTACCGCCAGAGCGCCACCCTTATAGGAAACATTCACGAGATCGATCCCGGCGGCCTTGCCCAGCACCGCGCCGACGATGAGCGACACGACACCTGCCGTGGCGACCGTCGCGTGCTTTGCATCGCGCCTCACCCACGCAAGGTACTCGGGCACCGTGCGCACCGAGGCAGGCACCATCGGCCCGACGGCGTAGGCGTAATCCATGCAGCAGCCTGCCGTCAGCGGAATGAAGTCCGCAACGGGGTCGTACGGCAACGGATCCTTCTGCACATGCTGCGACAGCGTGAACATCGTCATCGCAGTTTGCAGGATGACGCTGCCGTCCGTGGGCAGTGTCCTGACATAGCTCACGCCAACCTGCCCTGCCGCCCCGGCCTTGTTCTCGACGATCACGGAACCCGCGTAGCCCGCCGGCATGTTCAGCGCCACCTTTCGGCTGAGAAGGTCGGTAGTGCCTCCAGGTGCGAACGTGCAAACGATCTTCAACAACGGAAACTTCTGCTGCGCGTGCAGTGCACCGGCCGCGGCGAGAAGGGGCAAGGTGCCCGCGACAGCAATGATGTCCCGGCGTCGCGAGCCGAAAGTCTTGTCGATAGCGCTCATGCTTAGATCACTCCCGCAGCGCGCAACGCTGCAATGTCGGATTCCCCAAGTTGAAGAACGTCTCGCAGCACTTCGTCCGTGTGCTGGCCGAGAGTCGGCGGAGCAACGGGAGGACGGGTTTCCATGCCCGTGAACTTGATGGGATTGCCCAGGAACTTCACCGCCCCGCCCTGGACGTGCTCGGCCTCGAACGTGAGTTCACGCTGCGCCACCTGCGCATCCGCGAACATCTCGGGATAGGTGTAGATCGGGCCGCCTGGAACTCCGGCGGCCTCGAGTTGCGCCAGCAGCTCGTCCGACTGCCAGGTGCGCGTGAGCGCGTTGAATGCAGACGCGAGGTCGGCGCGATGCGCAAGGCGCTTCGCGTTCGTCGAGAAACGCGGATCACCGGCCAGCTCGGGGTGGCGCAGAACTTCGCAGAAACTCTTGTACTGCGCCTCGCTGCCGCAGATCACCACGATGCTGCGGTCCGCGCATTCGAAGGCCTGGGACGGCAGGCCGCCATTGCCTTCGGTGCCTCTGCGCTGCGGAACGATGCCCGTGGTGAGGTACGTCGCGACATAGTGCGCCTGCGCGGCGATCGTGCAATCCAGCAACGCGATGTCGATGTGCTGGCCCTCGCCCGAAAACGTCTCGCGTTCGTACAGGGCCGCGATCACTCCCGTCGTGGCGTATTGGCCAGCGATAAAGTCCGAGATGCTCGGTCCCGTCTTCATCGGCCCGCCGCCGGGCACACCGTCGGGCAGTCCGGTCACGCTCATCAACCCGCCCATGGCCTGGAACACCGTGTCGTAGCCCGGCCGCTTTGCATACGGGCCGGTCTGTCCGTAACCGGTCACCGAGCAATATACGATCTTCGGGTTCGTCTTGCGAATGGATTCGTAGTCCAGGCCGTAGCGCTGGAGGTCGCCCACCTTGTAGTTCTCGATCAACACGTCGCACTGCGCGGCGAGCTGGTGCACGAGGCGCTGGCCTTCCGGCCTGGCGATGTCGATGGTCAGCGACCGCTTGTTGCGGTTGGCGCTGAGGTACATCGGCGACTCGCGCGTGTCGTTGCCGTCGCGGTCCTTCAGGAAGGGCGGCCCCCAGTGGCGGGATTCGTCTCCCTTGCCCGGACGTTCCACCTTGATGACCTCGGCGCCAAGGTCGCCCAACGACTGGGCCGCGAGCGGCGCCGCGAGGATGCGGCTGAGGTCCAGCACGCGAATGCCGGCAAGGGGTAGTCTTTTCACGATGTTTTTCCAAAGACCCGGTTGACGAATTGCGGATACGTTTCAGCGAGCTCCGCGGCGACGCGCCCGCGCAGCAGCGCCAGCGTTTCGCCGTCAGGCGCCGGCGTCTGCGGCACCTGGCCGGGGCACTCGAAGTCGAAGCCGGTGTTGTCCCGCACTTCCTCGATGGTGTGGCCCGGGTGAATGCTCGCCAGGCGAAAGCGCAGCCGCGCGCGGTCGAACGAGAACCAGCACAGGGGCGTGAGCAGCCCCACGGGGCCGCCGGGTCGGTACGTGCCATCGTTCTTCGGCCCGCACGACGAAATGAAATCCACCCTGGGCACGAATACGCGCCGCGAGTGCTCCTCGCGAAAGAGGATCACCCGCGGTACCAGGTAGTACAGCTGCCCTGAACCGAAAGAGCCCGGCCAGCGCACATCGGTTCGCGGGTACTCGCCGCCGGCGCCAACGAGGTTGATGTTGGCCTGGCCGTCGATCTGCCCGCCGCTCAGGAAGAACGCATCCAGGCGTCCCTGCGCCGCCAGGTCGAACAGCTCGCCGCCGGTTCGGATGAAATTGTGACGGTTGCTCCCGAGTATCCCGAGATACATGGGCGTCTTGGATTTCGCGCGCGCCAGCAGTGCGCCCGCGGCGGGAATCGGCGAAGAAGCGCCGGTCGCCACGATGCGGCAACCCTCCAGCAGCTTCGCGATGACATCGATCAGGAGCTCCTGCGCGTTTGTCTGCAGCACGCTCATGACGGCCCCATCTCCGGGCTGAAGACATGCTTGTCGAGATAGGACTGGAAGTCGGCTTCGCTGCGCGACATCTCCGTATAGAGCTTCAGGTGCGCGGCGTCGGCTTCGTACAGGTCCCACAACGCGAGCGGCCATGCACCACGCTTCGCGATCGCGACTTCGGCGCCGTAGGCGGCCGCCAGGCAGCCGGCCGCCGTCTCTTCCCGCGCGAGCAGGTCGATGTCGCGGATTTCCTCGACAGTGACGAGCGTGCGGTTCGCGGCCTGCGCCATGACCAGAAACTCGCGTCGGGCGCCGATGAACACGTTGCCGTTGCGGTCCGCGTAAGGAGCATGGAACATCGCGAATTCCGGCCGGATCGCGGGCAGCAGGACGAGCGGGTCCTTCTCTTGCGCGAAGGGGTTGTCGATCACCTGCCAGTCGGGCCGGTTGGCGAGCAAGTCGGTCCCGAGTAGTCCGCGCATGGCCATGAAAGGAAGGCCCGCCGCCGCGGCGCGAAAGCCCGCGTGCACCGCGGGACACGTCGCGTCCAGCACGCGGACCTCTCCGGACTTGAGCGCGGCCTGGAACCTGCGGGCTGAGCCGAACTCGCCCAGGGTGATGCCGGACGTTTCCACCGTGCCCACGCAACCGGCGCCGATCAGGAGGTCGGCCTGCATGCCCGATGTCGGCAGGCACACCAGGTGAAGACCGCGCACCCCGCGCCGCACGAGAGCGCGTGTGAGGCTCATCGACACGCCCGACATGTCCGACGGCAGGGCGACCATCGAGCCATCTGGGATCGACGCGGCGAGCTGCTCGACAGTGGCGGGAGTCATCATTGCAGGGCTGCCTTGGCCTTCGCTTCCTCGCTGAACTGCTCGTAGGCGTCGAACGCGCGCACGGAATAGGCGTAAGCGGCACCGGCATTCATGGCGATCGCGGTGCCCATGGCATCGGCCAGTTCCGCTCGCGTCACGCCGGCCGCCACGGCGGCCTTCACGTGCCCGGCGATGCACGTCTCGCAGCGCGTCGTCACCGCCACCGCCAGCGCGATCAGCTCGCGCGTCTTGCGATCGATGGCGCCGGCGCCGTTCTGCGCCGCGCCCAGGTGCTGGAAAGCCTCCATCAGCTTCGGCGATGCCTTCATCAACGCACTGCCGGCGAGTCGGCTGGCCTTCAGTTCCTCGATCCAGTTTTTCAAGCCCATGACGTGTACCTTCAGGCCGCGACAGGCTTCGCTGCTTTCGCGGCGCCCGTGCGGGTGTGGTTGATCGTCGCGCGCACATGCTGCGGGTTCTTGACCAGGCTCAGGACGGGGCAGGTCTGCTCCACCGCCTCGAACAGTTCCTTGATCTGTTCGTTCGATGCCGGCGACGACACATTCACCACGTAGTTGATGTCGGTCGGGTGCACCGGCAGGTTCTCGAACCCCGGCTTGCCCGCGCGCGGGTCGTACGTGCCGTTCACTTCCACTTCGATGGATTCCAGCGGGATGCGGCGCACGGAGGCCTGCATCTCACAGATGTGGACGACGCACGCGCCCAGCACGCCCATCATCGTCTCCGGCGAGCTCGGGCCCAGGTCGTAGCCGGCGAAGTCATACGGGCTGTCGTTGATGATGTGGTGGTCACGGATGCGGATATGCCGGATGCCGCTGCGGCCTTCGGCCGTCACTTTGGCATTGAGCGTCATCGGAAGCAGTTCGCCGCGCGCATGCTTGGCATCGCGTGCTTCCATCGCAAGCCGTTTCTGTTCCAGGTATTCGTTGAGGTTGCTCATGGTGTCCTTCGGTTCGGTGATGGCGATGAATGATTTGGGGAGGTCGGTCAGGCCGCGGGAGGCTGGTAGTTGACGCGCTTGATGTATGCGGCCCACTGCACGCGGTCCTTCGCAAGGAGTTCCGCGGTCTGGTTCGGATCCGTCGGCAACGGGTCCAGGGCGACGCGGGCCAGCGCGTCGACCACATCCTTCTGCGCGAGCGCCGCGCGGATGGCGGCGCTGTGGCTCGCCACCAGCTCGGCAGGAGTCTTGGCATGGGCGAAGAACGCGAAATAGTTCTTGACCACCACATCCGCAACGCCCTGTTCCACGAAAGTCGGCACGTTGGGCGTCAAGGTATTGCGCTTGTCGCCGGTCGTTGCGAGCAGCCGCAATTTGTCACCCAAGAAAGGAACGATGTCACCGATCGTCGTCACCACGCCCGGGATGTTGCCAGCCATGGTGTCCTGCACCGCCGGCGCGCCACCCTTGTACTGCACCTGCACCAGCTCGACATTCGACGCCTTGCCCAGCAGCAGGCCCACGATGGTGGGGAGCTGTCCGATGGCGGCAAAAGTGGCGTTCCTCGGGTCGCGCTTCGTCCAGGCCACGTACTCCTGCACCGTGCGGATGGACGGCGGCACCATGGGGCCGACGGCGAAAGCGTATTCCACCTGGCAGCCGGCCGTGAGCGGCACGAAGTCGGCGGCTTCGTACTGCAGGTTCTTGTAGACCTGCGGGAACAGCGAGAACATGGTGAAGGTCGCCTGCAGGATGTGCGACCCGTCGGCGGGCTGCTGCTTCACGTACGCAACCGAGATCACTGCCTGGGCGCCGGTCTTGTTCTCGACGATCACAGAAGGCACGTAGCCGGGCGACAGCTTCGCGGCCACCTGGCGGCACAGCTGGTCGGTCGTTCCACCGGGGGCATACCCGCAGATGATCTTGATGTTGCCGGGCTTTGGTTGAGCGGCCGCCTGTCCCACGGCGGATAACAACGCGAGGCCACCGGCGGTGCCGATCAGTTGACGACGCTGGATCATGGAAGAAAGCTCCTCGGATGGAAAGTGACGCTGCAACCGCAGGCCTCGAGCCAACTGTGATTCTTCGCGGGAGACCTGTAAATTTCGAATAACCGAACGGGTCGATACGCCGCGCCTATGGCAGCGCGATAGGCGCGCCATATCGAACCGTTCCGGGATAAAGAATGGACGCGCCCCACGCCCGCGGCGAAAGTCTCGCCAGCCAACACTGGAGATTCGCGCTATGGAAAAAGTCGATGCCGCCGTCAAGCTCGCCCACCGTGCCGTCGAGACACGCTACGAGGACCTGACTCAACAGGAAGTCCTCGCGACGAAGCACGGCATCCTTGACACTTTCGGCGTGCTGCTCGCCGGCACCACGCTCGGCCCCAAGGTCAGGGAAATCGTCGAGTTCGTCAAGGAAAGCGGCGGGCGGGAAGAAGCGACCATCCTGGGATTCGGCGGCAAGGTGCCCGCCATGATGGCTGCGTACGCGAACGGCGCCACGGTCCATTCGCTGGACTTCGACGACACGCACGATCCGAGCACCCTGCACCCGACGGCTTCGTGCCTCCCGGCCGCATTGGCCGTCATGGAGAAGCTCGGCGGCAAGACCGGCAGGGACCTCATCACCGCCATCGCAGTCGGCAACGACCTCGTGAGCCGGATGGGATCCGCCGCGCCGACGGGCATCTCCGAGGCGGGCCTGCTTGCGCCGATGACCTTCGGCTACTTCGGCTCGGCGGTCGCCGCGGGCAAGATCCTGGGCCTGTCCAAGGACCAGATGGTCGGCTGCATGGGCTTGGCCTACACGCAGGTCTCCGGCAGCGGGCAGCACTTCGTCGAAGGCGGCTCCGACGTGCGCCTCATCTACCAATCGTTCAACAACAAAGCCGGTGTCCTCTCCGCGCTGCTCACCGAGAAGGGCGTCAACGGCGGCGGCAGGAACGCGCTCGAGGGCGAATACGGCTTCTACGACCTGTTCTTCCGCGGCAAGTACGACCCCAAGTACGTGGACGTGAAGATGGGCGACCGCTACGAGGGCACGAGCATCTCGATCAAGCCCTATCCGTCGTGCCGCCAGACGCATCCTTACATCGACGCGACGCGGGCCCTGATCGCGAAGCACGACATCACGCCCCAGCGCGTGGCCAAGGTCGAGCTGAAAGTCGGCACGCTGGGCAAGCACCTGTGCCTGCCCGAGCAGTCGCGTAAACGCCCCACCCTTACTTCCGACGCGAAGTTCAGCGTGCCCTACCCCGTTGCGGCCTGCCTCGTGTACGGCAACATCGACCTCGCGAGTTTCCTCACCGAAAACCTCGCCAACCCGCAGGTGCTAGCGATGGTCGGCAAGGTGGAGTGGGTGTTCGACGAGCGGATCAGCCGCTCGGTGGGCGTCGAGCCTGCGATCGTCACCATCCACACGACCGACGGCAAGTCGTACACCGAGAGGGTGGATCACGGCCTGGGCGCCCCGGAGAACCCCATGTCGCAGGAGCAACTGGTCGCGAAGTTCCGCGACTGCGCCGGGTACTCCATCAATAAGATGAGCAAGCAGTCGATTGACCGGGTCGTCGAGCTGTGCCTGGACCTCGACAATGTCTCCGACATCGGCGAGCTGGTCGACTTCCTCACCTGACGTACACGATGAAAGTCACCCAGATTGACGTCCTCGAAGCCGAACTCTCCGGCGCCAACGGCATCGCCTCCTGGCACCACGTGTTCGCGCGCGTCCACACGGACGAGGGCATTACGGGACTCGGCGAAGTCGGCATGGCTTATGGGACGGGCGCCCGCGCGGGCGCCCAGATGGTGCTCGCGCTGGGCGAGCGGTTCGTTCTCGGCAAGGATCCTTTCTGCAACGAAACGATCTGGGAGACGATGCTGCGCCGCTCGTTCTGGGCCGAAGGGGGCGGCCCCGTGGTGTTCGGCGCGATGAGCGCCGTCGATGCGGCGCTGTGGGACATCAAGGGACGCGCGCTCGGACAGCCTGTGCACCGTCTGCTCGGTGCCGAGCGTCCGCAGCCGCTGCGCACCTATGCGAGCCAGCTTCAATTCGGGTGGGGAGACACGGTCAAGCTCGAAGCCGATCCCGCACGCTACCGCGCCGCAGCCGAGCTGGCCCGAGAGCAAGGGTATGACTGCGTGAAGGTCGATCCGATCATGGCCGACAGCGAGGGCAATCGCGCTTACGGTCTTCGCACACTGTTCACGCCCTCGCAGCGCCGCATGATCCGGCGCCGCCTCGAAGCCGTGCGTGAGGGCGTCGGCCCCGACGCCGACATCATCATCGAGCTGCACTCTTACTGCTCCGCGGGCAGCGCCATGCAGGTCGCGGAACTCGCCGAGGACCTCGACATCCTGTTCATCGAGGAACCGACGCACTACAACAGCGCGCATGCGCACGTGAAGTTCGCGCGCCGTTCGCCGATTCGCGTCGCCACGGGCGAGCGGCTCTACACGCGCTGGGGCTTCCTGGAATACCTGCAGGCCGATTCGATCGACATGATCCAGCCCGATGTCGGCCTCGTGGGTGGCATCACGGAGGCGGTCAAGATCGCACAGCTCGCGCACACCTTCGATGTCGGCGTGCAGGCGCACATTTGCGGCTCGCCGCTGGCCACCGCGATCGGGCTGCAGTTCGAAGCGGCCATCCCGAACTTTGAGATCCACGAACACCACACCTACGCGCTCAAGGCGTGCAACCGGGATCTGTTCGAAGAGGACCTCCAGCCCGTCTCCGGGAAGTTTACGGTACCGACAGGTCCCGGACTTGGCATGACCATGCGGCCGGAGGCCGAGCGCCGCATGGAGAAGACCAGCGTCAAGCTTTCGTGAGGGTGAAAGAGAAAGCCTTCGTCCTGGCGACGGACCCTTTCGACGACACAGCGCTGCCGGAGCTGGCGGGGACGCAGCTGCACATCCTGCCCGACCTGCGCTCCGAGACGTACCGTCCCTTGATGCGCCGCGCGCACGTCTTCGTCGTGCGAAGCGGAGCCCCGGTTCCGCGCGACATCCTGGACGACTCACCGAACCTCCTGGGTCTCGTCCGGCACGGGGTGGGCCTGGACGTCGTGCCGATGGATGCGGCCAAGCGGCTCGCCGTCCCCGTGGCCAACACGCCCGGCAGCAACGCGCAGTCCGTGGCCGAGTACGGGATGATGGTCATGGGGATGCTGTCGCGGCGCCTGCACATCGCCGATGCGACGCTGCGCCAACACGGCTGGAATACCGCGAAGGCGCGCGTCGGGCGGGCCCACGACCTGTCCGGAAAATCGGTGGGCATCGTGGGCCTGGGCGAAGTCGGCTCCCGCCTGGCCCGCATCTGCCACATGGGTTTCGGGATGCAGGTGCTGGGCCACCAGCGGCGTCCCAATGCCCTGGCGGAGTTCGTACGCCCGGTGACTCTCGAAGAGATATTCGAACGCAGCGACTTCGTCGTGCTGGCGTGCCCCTTGACCCCTGAAACGCGCCGCATGGTGTCACAGCCCCGGTTGCGCGCTATGAAGCCATCGGCTTTCCTCGTCAATCTCGCGCGTGGCGAGCTCATCGATACCGATGCCCTGCTCGCAGCGCTGGACAGTGGTGGCATCGCGGGCGCGGCGCTGGACGTGTTCGATCAGGAACCGCTGCCGCCGCAACATCCCTTCTTTGCCTCCGAGCGCCTGATCCTGACTCCGCACCTGGCCGCCCGCACCTGCGAGAGCGACATGCGCACCAGCGCAGTCGCGGCCCGCCAGGTGATGCAACTGCTGCGCGGCGAAGCGCCGCAATTCCTCGTCAATCCTTCGGCCTGGGCGGCCAGTGCGTCGAGGCGGGTGGCGATCCTCGAGCGGCTCGCCGGTTCATGAGGAAACCTGCGGCAGCGGTTTCGCCAGCCACTCGCGTCCGCGCAGCATCGCGTCCCAATATAGCGCAGGAAGAACCCGCTCCTTCAAGTGCCACGCGAGCGAAGATGGCCGCGTCCCATCGATGAACCAGCCTGGAAATGTGGGTGCGAGTTTGCCCCCGTAGGTGAACTCCGCCAGCACGATCTTCCCGCGCTCAACGGTGATCGGGCAGGACGAGTAGCCGTCGTACCCGGCCTTCGCGGCAGAGTCGCCCCGCGCATGCAACAGGTTCTGCGCCACCACCGGCGCCTGCAAGCGCACCGCGGCCGCCGTCTTCGAATTCGGCGTCCCCGCGGCGTCGCCCAGCCCGAACACGTTGTCATAACGCTTGTGACGCAGTGTGGCCGGATCCACGTCCACCCAGCCTGCCGCGTCCGCCAGCGGACTCGCACGAACGAAGTCCGGCGCCCTCTGAGGTGGCACGACATGAAGCATGTCGAACTCGCGCGTCTCGGTCCCCTGCTTGCCCGCGAAGGTGGCGGTGCGCGCCTCTCCATCCACGGACACCAGGTTCTGCTCGAAGTCCACATGAATGTCGTACGCGTCGATGTAGCGCTCTAGCGCCGGGATGTAATCGGGCACGCTGAAGAGCGCCTTGGCCGCGCTGCAGAACTGGATGTCGATGGCGGCGAGCATGCCGCTGCGGCGCCAATGGTCCGCGCACAGGTACATCGCCTTCTGGGGCGCGCCCGCGCATTTGATGGGCAGCGGCGGCTGGGTGAAGATGGCCGTGCCGCCGCGCAGGAACTGCGCAAGCCTCCATGTGTAGGGAGCCAGGTCGTAACGGTAGTTGGAGGTGACGCCGTTGCGCCCCAGCGTTTCCGTCAAGCCGGGCACGGCCGCCCAATCCAGCATCAGGCCGGGACAAACCACCAGCTGCTCGTAGCCGACGGTGCGGCCGTCGGCCAGCACGACGGCGCTGCGTTCGGGCTCGAACGCGGCCACCGCCGTGTTCAGCCAGCGCACGCCATGCGGCATCACTGCGTCCATGCGACGGGCGGTCCGCGCGGCGTCGAACACACCGGCACCGACAAGCGTCCACCCCGGCTGGTAGTAGTGGGTCTGCGCCGGCTCGATGACGGTGATGTCGAGCCCGGGCTTCCTGGCCAGCAAGCTCGCGGCGGTTGCCACTCCCGCGGCCCCGCCACCGACGATTACGACAGCAGGCATGTGGTGGACCGGGCGATCACGTCGGCTGATAGTTGATGCGCTTGACGACAGAAGCCCATCGCGCGCGGTCCTGGGCGATGAGCTCGCCGGACTGCTTTAGGTCGGTGGGCACCACGGTCATCCCGACCTGGGCCAGGGAGTCGACGATCTCCTTCTTCGTCAGCGCGGAACGGATGGCCGCACTATGACTCGCCATCAGTTCGGCCGGTGTCTTCGCATGGGCGAAGAACCCGAAGTAAGTCTTGATCACCATGTCGGCGATACCCTGCTCCGCGAATGTCGGCACCGTGGGCAAGAGGGGATTGCGTTTGTCGCTGGTGATGGCCAGGACCCGCAGTTTCCCGTCGCCGAGGTGCGGAGCGAGGTCCCCGAGTGTCGTCACCGTGGCCGGCACATTGCCCGCCACGGTGTCCAGGACAGCCGGTGCGCCGCCCTTGTAGGTGACGGGCACCAGCTCCATGTTGCCGATCTTGGCCAGCAAGGTGCCGACCATTGACGGCAGCACGCCCGCCGTGGCGAATGTCGCATTCTTCGCGTCGCGCTTGGCCCAGGCGATGTATTCGGGGATCGTGCGCACCGAGGCCGGCACCATGGGGCCGACTGCGTAGCCGTACTCCACCTCGCAGCCCGCCGTCAGCGTCGCGAAATCGTTCATGGCGTCGTACGGAAGGGACTTGTAGATGAACGGGAACAGCGTGAACAGCACCGAAGACACCGACAGGATGTTGCTGCCATCGGGCGGCTGCTGCTTCACGTAGCTCACCGCCAGTTGGGCGAGCGCACCCGGCTTGTTCTCGACAATGACCGAGTTGGCATACCCGGCGGGCATGTTCGACGCCACCTTGCGCGACAGCAGGTCCGAAGTCCCGCCGGCCGCATAGCCGCACACGATTCTGATCGTTGAGGGTTTCGACTGGGCCGCGGCGCGGCCGACCGCCGAAAGCAGCGCGAGACCACCGGCGGTGCCCAGCAGTTCGCGGCGGGTCGGGGAAAACCGGGAGAGTTGCTCACTCATGGATGAATTGCTCCTTGCATGGAGCGTCCGACTGTGCGGAAGATGCGGGACGCTGTAAATTTCGATTCGACGAACGACTCGATACGCCGCGCATATCACCGGGGCGGCGCGCACCATACGTTCGGGCTATCGGCGCATTCGCCAATTCGAACTTTACGGGGTGACCCCGGTGGCAGACAGTCCGTCCATGACCTCTCGAGAGCTGACCTCATCCCATTGGGGCGTGTATGAAGTGGTGCGCTGGGACGGCGAAGCCTGCGGCCTGCGCCCCCTGGCGGAAGATCCCGACCCGTCCCCGATCGGTGTCGCCATGTGGGACGCCTACCAGTCGCCGCTGCGCATCAGGCGGCCAGCGGTGCGGCGCAGCTGGCTGCGTGGAGGACCCGGAAGCGCACCCGAGCTAAGGGGGCGCGAGCCCTTCGTGGAGGTGGACTGGGACGAGGCGCTCGACCTGGTCGCCAGTGAAGTCGGCCGCGTGCGCCGCGATCACGGCAACTCAGCGATCTTCGGCGGCTCGTACGGATGGTCCAGCGCGGGCCGCTTCCACCATGCGCAGAGCCAGATCCACCGGTTCCTCAATCTGGTGGGAGGCTATGTCGGCCACACGGACACGTACAGCCTCGGCGCGGGCAAGGTCATCATGCGTAATGTGATGCACCAACTCGACGAGTTGCTGGACATCCACCACGACTGGAACGTCATGGCGCAGCACACGCGCCTCATCGTCGCCTTCGGCGGCGTGCCTGCCAAGAACGCGCAGGTCACGCCGGGCGGCAGCCCGGAACACCGCGTGCGCTCTGGCCTCGCACGCCTGGCCGGCGAAGGGTGCCGGTTCGTGCACATCAGCCCGGTGCGCCACGACTTCGACGGACCGGAAGGCAGCGTCGAGTGGCTCCCCGTCCGCCCGAACACCGATGCCGCGGCGATGATCGCGCTCGCCTGCGAGATCGTGCGCTCGGGGCGCCACGACGCTGCTTTCCTGCAGCGATACTGCGTCGGCTTCGATCATTGGGCCGACTACCTCCTGGGGTGCACTGACGGCATCGTGAAAGATGCGGAGTGGGCGGCGCCTATCACCGGTCTGGATCCCGCCCGGCTGCGCAAGCTCGCCGCCGAGCTGGTGGACACGCGCTCGCTGATCAACGTGGCGTGGTCGCTGCAGCGTGCCGAGCATGGCGAGCAGCCCTTCTGGGCCGCGGTCGCGCTCGCATCGGTCGTGGGACAGATCGGTTTGCCCGGCGGCGGCGTGGCAATGGGCTACGGCCCGATCAACCGCCCAGGAAGCGCCCACCCCAAGTTCGGGGGCCCGACGTTTCCCCAGGGCCGCAATCCCATTGGCCCACCGATACCCTGTGCGCGGATCGCGGACATGCTGCTCCATCCCGGTGGGGCGTATGACTACGACGGCGAGCGCCGCACGTACGCGGACATTGAGCTGGTCTATTGGGCGGGCGGCAACCCGTTCCACCATCACCAGGACCTGAACCGGCTGGCGGTCGCGTGGCGCAAGCCGGCGACGGTCGTGGTCCACGAGCAGTTCTGGAACGCGCACGCCAGAATGGCCGACATCGTCCTGCCCGCCACGTCCACGCTGGAGCGCGATGACATCGGCTTCGCGTCCCGCGAGCCGCTCATGGTGGCCATGAAGGCCGTGCTGAAGCCACCGGGAGAAGCACGCGATGACTTCGCGATTTTCGCGGCGTTGTCCGCGCGCCTTGGCACGGTCGCGCAATTCACCGAGGGTCGCACGCCGGCCGAGTGGCTGCGCGCGATGTACGAGCGCAGCGCCGACAGCGCCACGCGGGCAGGCGTGGAACTGCCCTCCTTCGACGAGTTCTGGGAGGCCGGATTTGCCCGGATCGAAAGTGCGTGCGCGGAGCCTGTCGTCATGCTCGGGGATTACCGCCGTGATCCGGATGCCCATCCGTTGAAAACGTCGACCGGCCGCATCGAACTTCACTCTGCAACCATTGCCGGGTACGGCTATGAAGATTGCCCGGGACATCCGGTGTGGCTGGCGCCGAACGAGTGGCTCGGCGGCGCGGCGGCGATGCGCTTCCCGCTTCACATGCTCTCGGACCAGCCGCACACGAAGTTGCACAGCCAGCTCGATCACAACGCCCTCAGCCTGGCTAATAAGGTGTCCGGGCGCGAACCGCTTCGAATCCACCCGAACGATGCGCGCAGCCGAGGCATCTCGGACGGAGATCTCCTACGGATCTTCAACGATCGCGGCGCGTGCCTCGCCGGTGCTCGTCTCGATGCGGGGCTGCTGCCGGGCGTGGTTCAGCTCGCCACGGGCGCCTGGTGGGATCCCTCGTGGGACCGGGCCGACGCGCTGGATCTCCACGGCAACCCGAACGTGCTCACGCAGGATGTCGGTTCGTCCCGGATGTCCCAGGGTTGCAGTGCGCAGTCGTGCCTTGTGGAGGTCGAGCGGTTCGCCGGTGACGCCCCCGCGCACCGCGCCTTCGAGCTGCCGGAGTTCACGACACGCTGATCAAGCCCATTCCAGGACAGGCGCGCCGTACCCCACGAGTTCACCTTCCGCCGCCAGGAGACGCGCGACCTTCCCGTCGCGATCGGCCTCCACCGGCGCGAGCAACTCGCCTGCCTGGAGCACCGCCACAATGTGGCCCTTAGACAGCCAGTCGCCTACGCGTACCATTGCGTCGCCTGCGAGGGGATGCCGCAGCAGGAGGCGGCCCATGCCGGGCGAGCGCAGGACACTGCTCGCGGTCGCCGGCTGCACCGCGACATCGGTACTGGCCTGCGCAGGAGGCGCGGCGTTCGTCGGCAGTGGCCCTGGTTGGGTGATGTGCAGGCGCAGCAGACCCTGCGGGGCCTGGTACTCGAACATCGTCACGCCGCCCGCTTGCAGCCGCCGCACCAGCGCCTGGACTTCATCCGGTTTGATCATTGTTTCGTGCTCCCATGCGTGCCAGCCGCCAACCATCGTTCGAGGTGGTGGATGTCCGCGCCGCCCCGCACAAACTCCGGCTCATCCATCAATGCCTCGTGAAGAGGCGTCGTCGTGTCGATGCCCTCGACGACCAGTTCCCGCAGTGCCGTGCGCATCCGGGCCAGGGCTTCGGGACGATCGCGCCCGTGCACGAGGACTTTCGCCACCAAGGAGTCGTAGTTCGGCGGAACGACGTAGCCGTCGTACAGATGCGACTCGACGCGCACCCCCGGCCCGCCCGGCGGCATCCACTTCACCACCTTGCCGGGCGACGGCGTGAAGCGCCAGGGATGCTCGGCATTGATGCGGCACTCGATGGCGTGGCCGTGCGGCTGCACATCTTCCTGCCGGAAGGAAAGTCGTTCGCCCTGCGCGATGCGCAACTGCTCCACGACGATGTCGATGCCCGTGGCCAGCTCGGTGACCGGATGCTCCACCTGCACCCGCGTGTTCATCTCGATGAAGAAGAACTCACCGTCCTCGTAAAGGAATTCGAACGTGCCCGCGCCGACGTAGCCGATCTCCCGGCACGCACGCGTGCACAGCTCGCCCACCTTTGCGACGAGGTCCCGCGCGATCCCGGGCGCCGGCGACTCTTCGACCAGTTTCTGGTGACGCCGCTGCATCGAGCAGTCACGCTCGCCCAGCCACACGGCGTTGCCGTGGCTGTCGGCCAGCACCTGGATCTCCACGTGGCGCGGGTGTTCCAGGAATCGCTCCATGTACACGTCGGCGCAGCCGAAGGCGCGGCCGGCCTCTTCGCGGGTCGTCGCGACGGCATTCGCCAGTTCCGATTCCGACTTCACGACGCGCATGCCGCGTCCACCGCCGCCGGCGGTGGCCTTGATGATCAGCGGGTAGCGAACGTCACGCGCCATCGCGGCCACGGCCTGGGCGTCCTGCGGCAGCGCGCCCTCGGAGCCGGGAACACACGGTACGCCCGCGGCCGCCATCGCGCGCTTCGCGCTGATCTTGTCGCCCATCCGCCGGATCGCTTCGGCCGGTGGCCCGATGAACACGAGACCCGCGTCCGCCACTGCTTGCGCGAACTGCGCGTTTTCCGAGAGAAAGCCATATCCGGGATGCACCGCCTGGGCGCCCGTGAGCCTGGCGGCCAGCAGCAACCGCGCGGTGTCGAGGTAACTCTCCCTCGCCGCTGCCGGGCCGATGCACAGCGCCTGGTCCGCCATCCTGACGTGACGCAGGGTGGCGTCGGCTTCGGAGTGGACGGCTACCGTCTTGAGCCCTAGAACCCGGCAGGCGCGCAGGATGCGCAATGCGATTTCGCCGCGGTTGGCGATGAGAACGGTGTCAAACATCGCGGGCGCCCTCCACAAGCTCCATCTCGAACAGGGGCGTGCCCGGTTCGACCGCGAGCGCGTTGACCGCGAGCACCTTCACGATGCGCCCGGCGTGCTCGGCCTCAATGGCGTGCAGCATCTTCATGGCCTCCAGCAACGCGATCTGCTGGCCGGCTCCGACCTCGGCGCCCTCTTCCACGAGGGGCGGATCCCCAGGTGCGGACGACCGGTAGAAGGTGCCATGCATCGGCGCACACACAATGTGGCGGCGCGCGTCGGCCCCGCGGGTGGCAGCGGCGGCAGTGGCAGTGGCCGGTGGAAATGCCGTTGCGGGCGCCGATGGCGCGACCGCGATACCTTGCGCCTGGCGCACGATCCGCAACCGGTGGCCATCGGCCTCATAGTCAATTTCAGCGACGGCGGTGCCCTCGACGCTGCGAAGCAGCGCCTCGACGAGTTCAGGGATCATGAGCGCCTCAGGAGAAAGGTTTGACTTCGATGCCGGCATCGACCAAGCGCTTGCGCACGGCGGCCGCCATCTGGATCGCGCCGGGGCTATCGCCATGCACGCAGATCGAGGCGATATCCATCGGCAGCAGGCCGCCATCGATAGTTTCGACGGCGCCCGCCTGGACCATGCGCAGCACGCGGGCCGCGACTTCCTCGGCATCGTGCAGCACGGCGCCCGGTTGTTTCCGGGGAACGAGTTGACCCGTTGGCAGGTAAGCGCGGTCCGCGAAGATCTCGGCGCATGTGCGCAATCCCATTTCCTTCGCGATGCGTGTGGCATGGCCGTCCGGGTAGGTGAGCAGCACCAAGCTGGAGTCCACGGCGGCGATGGCGCGCACGATCGCGCCCGCGACCGTCTCGTTCACCTGGGAGAGGTTGGCGAGCGCGCCGTGGGGCTTCACGAAGGTGATCGGGTGGCCCGCATAGGCGGAGACGCCCATCGCCGCGCCGACCTGGTAGGCGACGAACTGTTCGATCTCGGTGGCGGAGAACGCCATCTCGCGGCGGCCGAAGCCCCAGAGGTCGGGATAGCCCGGGTGCGCGCCGACGGCGACACCCAGTTCTCTTGCCCGCGCGAACGTGCGCGCCATGATGTGCGGATCACCCGCGTGCATGCCGCACGCCACGTTGGCCGAGCTCACCACCTGCAGGATGGCATCGTCGTCGCCCATCTCCCAGGCGCCGAACCCCTCGCCGAGATCCGAGTTCAGGTCGACCGATCGCAACGAATTTGTCTTATTCATGTGGGGTCCTCAAAAAAATTCAGGGGCGGCGCGCCATCAGTGACAGGCCGTCACGCAGCCGTTGCTGCTCGGCCAGGTTCTCGCGCGACGCGGCCACGCCGCTCGGGTGGTCCACGAGCTCGAAGCGGATGCGCTGGCCGGGCCGAAGCTGAGCCAGGCGCCAGATGTCGGCCTCGATCACGGTGGCGATCTTCGGGTAGCCGCCGATCGTGTTGGCCTCCGCCATCTGGACGATGGGCTGGCCGGAAGGCGGCACCTGGACTACGCCCGGCACCACACCATGGGACAGCAACTCCAGCGGACGCGAGGTCTTGAGGACCTTGCCTTCGAGGCGGTAGCCCTGGCGGTTGCAGTCCGGCGTCAGTTGGTATTCGGTGCCATCGAAGGCTGCCCTGGCCTCATCGGTGAACTCGTCGTATTCCGCCGCGGCAATCGCCCGGACCTTCACGCTGCCCGACGCGAGTTCCTCGATGAATCGCGTGCGCGAGACGGGCGCGACGCCGAACGATCGCAGCCCCACATCATCGGCGCTCGGCCCGAGCGTGAGTTGATCGCCCTTTCGCAGTCCCCGGCCGTCCACGCCGCCAAATCCGCTCTTAATGTCGGTCGCGCGCGAACCCAGCACCCGCGGCACCTCGATGCCACCGCGAAAGGCCAGGAAAGCGCGCGAGCCGTGCTGCGGCGGGGTGACGGTGATCGTGTCGCCGGCGCGAGCGTGCGCGGCCCACCAGCTGGGGTAGCTGCGCAGCGGCAGAGTCACGGTCGTCACAGCCCCCGTACACGCGAACCAGGCATCCTGGTGAAGCTTCACCCGGAACGGAAAGATGCAGATCTCGATCCCGGCGGCTCCTTCGTCGTTGCCGACCAGCAGGTTCGCGATCTGCAGCGCGGGCGCGTCCATCGCGCCACTGTTGCTCACACCGATGCCCAGGTGGGCCGGTCGACCAGTATCCTGCACCAGGTTCAGGGCGCCATTGCTGAGGACTTCGATCATGGTGCCGTACTGTTCGCGATGAACCGGACGCGATCGCCGGGGGCCAGCAGGCACGGATTCGCGCGTCCGGGTGAGAAGAGTTCGATCGTGGTCCGGCCCAACAGGTTCCACCCCGACGGAACGTCGATGGGGATCACGCCGGTCTGCGCGCCCCCGATGCCGACGGACCCCTTGGGGACGCGCAGGCGCGGGTTGGCGCGGCGAGGCGTCGTGAGCTGCGGTGGCAGGCCGACCAGGAACGCGAACCCGGGGACCCAGCCGATGCAGGCGACGCGGTAATCGGCGGAGGCGTGCAGCGCAATCGTCTCCTCGATGCTGAGTTCCGCGTTCGCCGCGACGGCTTCGAGATCGGAATCGACGGTCGCCTCGTAATCGACGGGGACTTCCACCAAGCGCCCCTGCCCGAGGAACGGCGTGGACTCCGCCCAGGCCTGGGCCATCGCGTCCCGCAGGGCCTCAAAGCGAACCCCCAATGGATCGAACGTGACGGCAACGTTGTTCACACCCAGCAACACGCTCGCGACGCCGGGCAACCGGCGCAGCGCGCCGTCTTCGCCGCAGAGTGCCCACAGCTTCTGTTGGGTGCCCAGTTCGAACGAGCCGTGCGCGACGTCCATCAGCAACGCCGCCGTGCCGCTCAAATGGAATTTGGGATTGATTTTCATGAGGTCTGGGCTCGCACTGTCGCGTCGCACGCCCTGCGCGTCCAATCCGAATCGGGGAACAACGCCATACGCGCAAGCTATCGGGGATCGGGTACGCGTCGCATTTATAGGCGCGGCGTATCGACTCCTTCCGTGATTGGAAATTTACAGCGCCAGTGACCTCGACCACAGTTCCAATGTCATTAACAAGGTACATCCTGAACCAGGAAGATCGCGAGCTGGCCGTCCTCTTCGAGGGCCTGGACACCCCGGGCGTTTCGGACGCCCTGGACAAATTGGGAATCGCGGGCCAGTGTCACGGTCTCGCACCGCTCGACAATTACCGCAAGGCGGTCGTGGGCACGGCGTTCACCGTGAAATATGTTCCGGCCGCGAGCCCGCCCGGGACCGTGGGCGACTTCATCGACGAAGTGGAGCCCGGGCAATTCGTGGTGCTCGACAACGACGGCCGCACGGACTGCACCGTTTGGGGCGACAACATGACCGAGTACGCGGGCGCCCGGAAGATTGCCGGCACCGCGATCGACGGCGTCTGCCGCGACGTGGCGAAGGCGCTCGGCGACGGCAATCCGCTGTTCATCCGCGGACGCTACATGCGCATGGGGAAGGACCGCGTGCAGGTGGAAGCCGTGAATGTGCCCGTGGCGATAGGCACCGTGCGGGTCTGCCCGGGCGACATCGTGGTCGCGGATGCGAATGGCGTCGTCATCGTGCCGAGGGCGCGCGCCCGCGAGTGGCCGAAGCGGCGCGCGCCCCGATCAAGGCCAGCGCACCTTCGGTCGGGCAGCCGGTGCGCTTCACAGGCGTGCGCGTGGCCGACAGCGACTTCGTCGTCGCGGACGACGACGGTGTGATCGTCCTCCCCGCCGGGGAGTGCGCACGCATCTTCGCGGCATCCGAGGAACGCGCCGCAAAAGAGACCGTCATGATGACGAAACTGGAACGCAGCGAAAATTCCCTCGACCTGCTGGGCCTTTCCCGCTTTCGCGAAGCGGTGCGCTGAGTCAGGCTTCGGCTGCGCGCGCCGCCTTGCGCGCGACAGCCGATCGCCCAAGCAGGGCTTCCTTGAACTCATCGACAAGCACGTTGGGCCGCTTCCTGTTCCACGCCACGGCCGCAGTGATGACCTTCACGTTTTCTTTCAGGGGCTTGATGACGACGTTCTCCGCGGCCAGCTTGCGCATGGATGCGGGCACCAGCGCCACGCCCTGGCCGCAACCGACAAAGGCCACTTGCGAAGCGACCGAACGCACCAGGTGCACGATGCGCGGCGTGAAGTCGTTAGCGCGGCATGCCGCGGTCAGGCTGTCGAAGTAGTCCGGGCTCACCTCGCGGGCGAACATGATGAAATTCTCTGCCGCGAGCGTCGCCAAGCGGATGCGCGGCAAGCCCGCCGAGGGATGATCCTTGGGCATCGCGACCGCGAGTCGGTCTTCCTTCAGGGGTTCGGTCGCGATCTCGTCGTCCCCTATGACCTGCAGCCGCGCGAGCGCCAGGTCAATCTCGCCGGTTCGCAGGCTCGAGACGGCATCGACGCTGTCGATTTCCTTGACCGCCACCGTCACGCCCGGATGCGACTTGCGGAAGCCGTCGATCACAGGCGGAAGGACGTCCAGCATACTCGAACTGATGGCACCGATCGTCAGCACGCCGATCTGGCCGGCAGCGGCTTCGCGGACCGCCAACTCCAGTTGCTGCATGTGCTCGACCAGCTTGCGCACGACCGGCAGGATGGCCGCGCCGGCAGCAGTGAGTTGCGTGCCGCGGCTGGACCGTTCGAACAATTTCACCTTGAGTGACGCTTCCAGAATCTGGATCTGCTCGGTCACCGGGGGCTGCGACATGCCCAGTCGTTTAGCGGCGCGCCCAAAATGCTGCTCCTCCGCGACGACGAGGAACAGCCACAGGTGGCGCATCAGCCTGAAGTTGATCATTGGAGATAGGTTTGGCGTATCGCCTGGTTTCGTTCTTCGGAATTTACACCCGCGCGGCGACGCGAGACAGTGGCACTTGCACATTCACCCTATCCGCCACATGCCTGAACGTAACTTGAAGCGCCTTGCCGGCCTCGACACCAACACCATTTCGGACGCCCTGGACTTCCTCGGCCTGCCGGGCGCAACTTTCGGCCTGCGGCCCTTGTGGGACTGTCCCAAGATCGTCGGCCGCGCCAGCACCGTGCAACTCGGCCCGAAGACGGAAGCTAAGCCGACCGTCCACCTCATCTCCCCTGTCATCGACGCCATCGCGTCGGACGACCGGGTTCTCGTCATCGCCGGCGGCCCCGAAGGCATCTCGTGCTGGGGCGACATCCTTGCCAATGCCGCCACGGCCAAGCGTATCCGGGCCACGATCATCGACGGGTGCAGCCGCGACATCGAGGGCAGCGAGTCGATCGACTACCCCGTTTACGGAAAGGGCCTCACGATGATCAGTGCCCGCAATCGCATCGTCCAGGTTGACTCCGGCAAACCGGTTCGCATGGCGGGTGTGACCGTCGAGGAGAACGACTACGTCATCGCCGACCGCTGCGGCACAGTGTTCGTGCAGCAGGCGCGAATCGTCCAGGTGCTCGATCTGGCCGAGCGCATTGCCCACCGCCAGGACGGCATGGTCGCGGCCGTGCGGGCCGGCCGATCGGTGGCGGACGTCATGCACGACAAGGAGTTTGAGGCGATCGCGGTAGAGGAAGCGAAATGAACATGACCGACCTGCCGCTCAACACGCGCCTTGCCGCGGCCGAACCCTCCGCGACCTACCGGATGATGGAGCGGGCCGCGGCCTGCAAGGCGGCAGGGCGCCCGGTGATCTCGCTGACCGCGGGGGAGCCGGATTTCGACACGCCCGTCCATGTGTGCGATGCAGCGGTCGATGCCATCCGGATGGGTCACACGCGGTACACGCCGGTCGCAGGGCTGCGCGCGCTTCGTGAAGCCGTAGCCGCGAAGTTCCAGCGCGAGAACGGGCTGGAGGTGGACTGGAAGGACACCATCGTCTGCTCCGGCGGCAAGCAGGTGATCTACAACGCCCTCGCGGCCACGCTCAACGAAGGCGACGAAGTGATCGTGCCATCGCCCTACTGGGTGAGCTACCCCGAGATGGTGCAGATCTGCGGCGGGCGCAGTGTCACCGCGCCCTGTACGGCGGCCGCCGGCTTCAAGCTCACGCCTGCCGTGCTCGAGGCCGCGATCACCCCGCACACGCGCTGGCTGATCCTCAATTCGCCGTCGAATCCCACGGGCGCGGTGTACGCGCGCGAAGAACTTGCGGCGCTCGCGCGAGTCCTGCTCGAGCACCCGCACGTCTACGTGCTCTCCGACGACATCTACGAACACCTGATTTTTGACGGCGCGCCATTCCACACCATCGCCCAGGTCGAACCCCGCTTGCGCGAGCGGACGCTGACCATGAACGGCGTGTCGAAGGCGTATGCGATGACCGGTTGGCGTATCGGCTTCGGCACGGGCCCGCGGTGGTTGATCGACGCGATGGAGAAGCTGCAGGGACAGCAGACCTCCGGCGCGAGTTCGATCTCGCAGCACGCGGCCCTCGCGGCGCTCAACGGCCGCAAAGACTTCATCGCGCAGTCGAAGGCGCAGTTCGAACGCCGCAGGAACCTCGTCGTGCAACTGGTAAACCAGGCGCCGGGATTCCACTGCGAGATGCCGGGTGGTGCCTTCTACGTGTTCGCATCGTGCGCGGGTCTCATCGGCCGCACGACGCCGGCCGGCGTCCTCCTGGATTCCGACGAAGCCGTCGCCATCGCCTTGCTGCAGGAGGCGAACGTCGGTACGGTGCACGGAGGCGCCTTCGGTCTTTCGCCGTATCTGCGCATCGCCTATGCGATGGACGAGGATTCGCTGCGCAGGGCGTGCGAGTCAATCCGCACCTTCGGCAAACGCACGACTCAGTGAAGCACCGCATTCCGTCCGGCCTGGCCCCCCTCGCCTGCCTGCCCTTCGAATCGCAGGAATGCAGGTCATTGCACTGGATGCCGCTGGCCGTCCGATACAAGCTGGACGTCTGCCAGCTTTGCCTTTCGCTGGGGCAGTGGCAGTCGCTGTCCCTGGAGTCCCGTGCCTTCCTGCTGCGTGAGCCGTTCGCGACCGGATGCGGCAGCTGGTTCGAGCGCCTCGCGGTGGACAGGGGTGCCCGACCGTTGAACGAGGACCGGATAGCGCCCGGCTCTTTCGCCGAGTACGTGTGGCGCAAGCTCGCCACCGGCAACGGTAAGTTCCGCAGCGCGTCGGGCAACGGGGCGCTGCACGCGGTCTCCTGATCAGGCGCACATCCTGACGCGATGAGGCGCGGCACCAGCTGGCGCCCCGCACGGGCGTTCGTCTGATCAACCCGCTCGCCTCCTGCCGGCGCAGCGATACATCCCGCGGGGTCGTACGGCCAGCCTTCGTCCGTGACGATGTAGGTGATGTCGGAGGTCCACACCGAGTTCGGCACCGCAGGTGCGAAGGCGCGCGCAATCAGAGTCGGCGCCACCGGCAGGTCATCCCGCGTCCGACGTCGCTTTGAATTTATGCACGGTGTGCGCCCGGTTGCGGTGAAAGCCGCTGGCGCTGACCTTTAACTGTGTTCTCCTCGCCAAATTGCACTTCAGCGAGGGATACGTTTTCGGGGGCAAGGTCAATCTACTCGTCGTTGCGAGTCGCTGGCGACGCATAAAACGGCACGGTCATTCGAAGCCGACGCTGTCCCACTCAGTGGCGAACAGGCCAATGCGGTCACCGGTATGTACCACGGGGTCGCGACGGATACCTATGACGAACGAGTCGACTTGCAATCGAACCTCCTCCACCACCTCGCCCTTTAGTGTCACGACTCGTCCGATCAGCTGCCCCGCGGGAACGATCTCTTTGGCATCGCAAGTGGATAGGAACAAACCGCCTTTCCGGACCATGATCCACTGACGTCGCGTGGCGCGCAGAATTTTGGCTGGTGCTACAGGCTCGCCGCTGAGGATTCCCAGATGTCGCCCGAGGCTCATGAGACCCCGGACTGCCAGCTCAACGTTCTGCGGCGTATACCAGCTTCCCTGGCCCAGTTCGACCATGAAGGCGGGGATACCGCGCGCCAGGCACTGGTAATCCAGCGCACCGTCGACGTTGCCTGGCAACTCGCCCGTTCCACCCACGTCTATGCGGCGGCACGCCATCGACGGCCAGAAGTATGAAGTCATGCGCAGCAGTTGAGCCTCGGTGACCTTACCGCCGGGCCAAATCTTGTATATGCAATACGGCTCACTGGAATAAATTGGACCCATCGTGTGCAGGTTTACAAGGCACGATGCCATCGTGCGTACCTGGTCAAACAGCGCATTGGCCAGATGGCCTGTCACGGTACCGCTGGTTTCGCCGGGAAAGTTCTGGTCTAGATCCAGCAGATCTTGCGGTGCCGTCTTGGAGTGATTGTCGAGCGCCAGGGGGTTGGCAGTGGGGGTGATAATGATCGAGCCAGTGACCGACTCAGGATCGATGCGGCGGCCGAACTCGACTGCTGCCACCACGCCGTTGACCTCCGCGCCATGCACCTGCCCATTAATCCATAAGCAAGGGCCGGGGGTCGTGCCTTTGATCAGAGTCACGGGCAAGGCGATATTGGCGCCCGAACTCATCGTGCCCACTGGAATGTCGCCCTGCATGCGCGTGCCGGGTGGCATTTCGTCAAAAAGCTGTCTAACCATAATTTTTGCGTTTACTACAGTTCGAGTGAGGAGAGATCGCGGCGTCCTGAGCGTTCAGGTCGGCGCGTAACCAATGCGCTTCACAAAAGCAGCCCATTTTTCGCTATCCTTTTTCAGGATCTCCGTCGACTCCTTCGGATCTGCTGGAACAACCTCCATCGCCAGGCGGCCAAGCGCGTCAATAACGTCCTTCTGCGCGAGCGCTGCGCGCAGTGCCGTGCTATGACGCTCGACGATTTCCGAAGACGTTCCCGCTCGAACGAAAAACGAGGTATACGCACTGACATCCATGTCAGAGATGCCCTGCTCCGCAAAGGTTGGCACTTCGGGAACTGACGGGTTCCGGTTGTCGCTGGCAAGGGCTAGTAACCTGAGTTTCCCTTCACCGAGGTGGGGCTTAATGTCCCCGAGCGAAGCCACCATCGCCGGAACGTTGCCCGCAAGAGCATCCAGCGCTGCCAACTGACCACCTCGATACATCGCCGGCACCATCTCGACTCCGGAGATTTTGGACATCATCAGGCAGATCAGTTGAGGAAGTACGCCAGCAACAGCAACAGTGGCATGCTTCGAATCTGTCTTGACCCACGCCCAATAGTCCTTTACCGAACGAACCGAAACGGGCACCATCCGCCCCACCGCGTATGCATACGGCGCCCTGGTCGCTGCAGTCAAGATGACGAAGTCCGCCACTGGATCGTACGGCAGGCTTTTGTATACATGGGGGAACAGAGACAGCAAAGGCATCGGTGACGCCAAAATTGTGTTGCCATCGGTGGGCTGCATCTTGACTTGGCTGATCGCTAGCTGACCGAGGGCCCCAGGTTTGTTGTCCACAATCACCGAATGCGTATATTCGAGCTGCATCTTGCTGGCGACCTGGCGGCTGAGTTGGTCAACCGTGCCGCCTGCAGCGTAACCGCAGACTATCTTCAACGGCGAGAGCTTGGTCTGAGCGACCGGATGACCGACAGCAGAGAGGAGTGCCACACCTCCCGCCCCTCGAATCAGGGTACGCCTGTGGGCATCCAACACAGAGGGTTGTTGTTTCATTTTCTTGAGCATTGTTGAGTTAATGAGGAAACGAAGAGGCTCTGCACGCGCATCACAGCGAGCGGCCAAAGCCGTTGCCCAGGTGCCAAACACGACAGTAGGCGTAGCGACGGGCTTTGCATAATTCGAATCGCGGAATGGATTGATATGCCCCGCCTATTGAAGGCTAAGGAGCGTCTGCAGATGATGTTGGCGTTTGATTGGCGAGTCTGCCGGTACGCTCCAGGAATCGGACGAAGCCGTCGCAAGCGCATTGCTGCGGGGAACCAAAATTGGAACCGTGCACGGCACGGCGCACACGCCAAAGAACACACCTCCTGCGGTCGTCTCCCGGTTGCAGCAGCGAGAGATTGCCAAGGTACTCGCCACGCCGGCAATCTCAAGCCGGCTAATTCAGGACGGCTTGGATCCAGCGGGCAGCACGCCGGAGAAGTTCAGGGAGTTCCTCCTGGCCGAGAGGAAGAAGTTGGCCAGCGCTTCGAAATGCGATTCGAGCTCGAGATGGTGCGCCTAGATCCATACGTGGCGTTTGGCCTCTCCGATCAGTTCCGCCACCTTGGTGTGCACGTCGCAGGCCAAGTGCCTGCGACAGGAGCGTAGGCAACCATACAAGCGCCGACCCGTCCAGCACTGCCCAGGCAGGCAGCAGCGGCAGCCTGAATGTCAGAACCTGAAGCCCCACCTTCACCATGCGGAACCCACGATTGGATGCTCCGTGGAAAAAAACTCGCGTGCCAACGAATTACTGTCATGCCCATGGATTTTTGCCCGACACGGCCGGAGCTGATCCCTCTCGCTCCGGAAACTAAAAGATGACAGTGGGCCGCTGCAACAGAAAGGGGACCGTGCGACGCGCATGCCACCGCAAGCCGCGGCGACACCAGATCGGGCCGGTCCAGGTTGAAGTTGGCCGCCCCTGTCATGCCGCTGGGCGGGTCCGCTCACACAATGGCTTTCATGCGCCTTTCTGACTGAGGGTGGCTTCGACCCAGGCGGCCGAGTAGGTGCCGGCACGGATCGCAGCGATCGTTTCCTGCTCCTGACCCACCTTTTCGCGGGCCTTGTTCGCGACTTCCCGTGCAAGCGCCGCCGGCACAGCAACGATGCCATCAGGGTCCCCGACGATGACGTCCCCAGGCTGGACAAGCATGCCGCCGATGATGACCGGCACATTGATGCTGCCGGGACCTTCCTTGTAAGGGCCACGCAGGCTGACGCCGCGCGCCCAGCACGGGAAGCGATGCTCCTCGAAAGCATCGACATCGCGGATCGCGCCGTCCATCACGAACGAGACCGCACCGCGCACGCGCGCCATCGTCATCATGATCTCGCCCACGAGCGCGCGAGAAACGTCGCCCTCGCCGTCTACCACCAGAACATCGCCGGGCTCCAGGAGGCCCAGCGCCTTGTGGATGAGCAGATTGTCACCGGCTCGCACTCGCACGGTGAAGGCGTTGCCGCAGGTGCTGGCCGAGGACCGGTTCACCAGCCGCAACGCGGTCGTTCCGATGAGCCGGCCACCCATCACGTCTCCGATCACCGAGGTCGGCAGGCCCCGCAGGGCCTCCACGGCGGCGGCGTCTTCTTTCACACGAGCGTTGATTTCGATTCCGTTGAACACCGACATATTTCAATCTACCTTTGCGCCGGAGCGCTTGACCACGGATTCCCACAAGGGCAGTTCCCTCGCGATGAACTTGGTGAACGCCTCAGGCGTTGTCTTGACATCCGCGGAGCCCATCTTGTCCAGGCTCGCACGGACTTCCTTTGTTTCCAGCACGGCGTTGAGCGCCGTGTTCAGGCGTTGCACGAGAGCGGGCGGTGTGTTGGCCGGCGCGAACACGCCGTACCAGTTCTCGGTCACGAAGTCGGGCATGCCCAGCTCCTTCATGGTGGGCACGTTGGGCAGGCTTGCGGAGCGCGCACTGCCCGTTGTGGCGAGGGCACGGACGCGGCCCGACGTGAGCTGGGGACCGATCACGCTCATGGCCTCGAACGAGACTTGCACCTGTCCCGCCACCACGTCCTGGATCGCCGGCCCCGAGCCCTTGTATGGAATGTGGACGAGCGAGATCTTCTGCTCCAGCTTGAGCAGTTCACCCATCAGGTGTTGCGGGCTGCCGCTGCCGGCGGACGCGTAGCTGAGCTTGCCCGGGTTCTTCTTCGCCAGGTCGACCAGCTGGCTGAGGTTGGCAGCCGGTACGCCCGAATGGACGTACAGCACCAGGGGAACCGAGGCGACCGGCCCGATCGCGGCCAGGCCCTTCACTGGGTCCACCCGCAACTTGTAGAGATTGCGGTTGATCGCCACGCCGGTGTTGTTGCCCAGGAGCAGCGTGCAGCCATCGGGGGCGGCCGTGGCGACGAACTCGGTGCCGATGTTGCCGCTCGCGCCGGCCTTGTTCTCGACGATCACGGTGGTTGCAAGTTCTTTCGCCAAACCCGGCTGGACCAGCCGCGCCAGCAGGTCGGTGGTGCCGCCCGGCGGATAAGGCGATACGAGCTTGACGGTAGCACAGGGATAGGCCGATTGCGCGAAGGCTCCCGCCGGAATCGACAGCAGGGCCACGCCGAAGGCAATGGCGGACAGGACGGATGCGGTCTTCATGACGCCGCCAGAGGAGAATCCACGGCGCGTTGCAGCGTGTGGTACTTGAACTGCTTGCGGGCTTCAACCAGGGGCATACCGCCCAGGGCCGCAGCGAGAATTTTCTCCTCGATCGTCCGGGTTTCGAGGGCCTTCGTGAGCACGTCTTGAATTCGGGCTCGCAGCACCACCACGATGCCGTCGGCGTCGCCAACGACGAGGTCCCCCGGGCACACGCGCACGTCGCCGAGCGACACCGGCTGCTCGTATGCCTCCACTTGCACGCGGTCCTTGCCGGTGCGCATGAAGCGGCCGTTGGCATACAGCGGGTAGCCTGCCTCGTCGGCTTCGGCGGTGTCGCGGCACACGCCGTGGATCACCGTGCCCGCCAGGCCCTTGTGCGCAGCCAGGCGGCTCATGATGCCGCCCCACACGGTGCAGTCGAGGCGCCCGCCGTTGTCGAGCACGGCCACGGTATCGGGTCCCAGCTTGTCGAGAAAGTCCCCCACCGTTCCCGGCGAGGAACGGTCGATCGGCGCGAAGCGCACGGTGTACGCGAAGCCGAACAGCTTGGCGGGCCCGGCCACCGGGCGAATGCCCAGGGCGCTGCCCGGCAGCTTCAGCGCGTCGAGTGCGTCGGAGATTTCCGCAGTGGTGAGGGTTCGCGCTTGCGCGAACCAGTCGGTTTGGGTGATGTCGTTGTTCATGGAGCGAATGATGGAACAGTGAATAAATGAATTCAACTTCCGATTTCTGAACTAATATTCAGAAATGCTGAACCTGAAGCAGCTTCGGTACTTTTGCGAGGTCGTGGACTCCGGCAATGCCCGGACGGCCGCAGGCAAGTTGTTCGTGGCGGCAACGGCCATCAGCATGCAGATCAGCCAGTTCGAAGAATTGCTCGGCGGGCCTTTGTTCGACCGCAGCAGCCGGCCCATGACGCTGACGCCGCTCGGCGAATTCGTCTACGCGAAAGCGAAGGAGTTGCTGTCGGCCGCCAGGCGGCTCGAGCTGGAGGCCCAAGGCATCGCGGCCGGCAATCTCGGCTGGCTCGGTATCGGCTTCACGCGATCCACGATCTTTTCGATCCTGCCCGAGGCGGTGCGCGCGATGCAGGCCGCCTATCCGAACGTGCGCATCGACCTGCTGGAGATCCTCACCGAGGAGCAGCCGGCAGCATTGCGCAGCGGCGTCATTCACCTTGCCATTGCGCGGACCCTTGGAGCGTTCATCCGTGAGCCGGACCTGCACTACACAGAGCTGTTCGACGATCCTCTCGTCGCCGCCCTGCCGCTCCAGCATCCGCTGATTGCGCGTGACTCGTTGAATGCCGCGGACCTGGAGGCGCTGCCCTACATCAGCTACCCGAAGGTGGCCAACGCGCATTTCTCCCGGCAGGTGCTCAACATCCTGGAGCTGGCCGGCGCCAAGGTCCAGGTCGGTCACGAGGCCAAGGAGATCCACACGGCGCTGGCGCTGGTGGCCGCGGGCCTGGGGACGACGGTGGTGGGCCGAAGCGTCGCGGCCAACAACCGGACCGACATTCGCTTCGTGCCCATTGCCGACCTGGAAGTCCATAGCAAGGTCCTTGCCGTTCGAAAGAGCGGCCTGGTTCATCCGTTGGCCGACGCTCTTCTGGCCAAGCTGCGCGAGCAGGTGCCGCACGAGCGCCCAGCAGGATGAAGCTTCAGATTCCCCGATTGTTCGGATTCTTGTAGGCCTCGCGCACTGCGGGCGACATGGGGAAGTTCAGGTTGATGTTGGCCGGCGGCACAGGGCGGGTGAACCACTTGGCGTAGAGCTCGTTGATTTCCCCGCTCTTCATCACGGCGGCCACCGTCCTGTCGACCAGCGTCTTGAACTGGATGTCGTCCTTGCGGTACATGAAGCCGTAGGGCTCGTCGCGCAGGCGTTCGTCCAGTATCTTGTATTCGCCCGGATTGCGGACTTGCGCGATCAGCCCGGCGAGCTGCACGTCTTCCAGGATCATCGCGACAGCACGGTCCGACGAGAGCATCAGGAACGCTTCGGAAATGTCCTTGCCGGACACCTCCGCGATGTCCACCTTCTCGCTGCGGCGGTAGGCACGCAGCAATTGAATCGCCGTGCTGCCGGTCACGGTCGCCACTCGCTTGCCGTCGAGGTGCGCCATGCTGTCGACGCCCGAAGTCTTCTTGACCGCAGCGGCCACGCTCCCCACGAAGTGCGTCGGCGCGAAATCCACTTGCTGGCCGCGCGCAACGGTGTTCGTGGTGGTGCTGCATTCGAGGTCGACAGTTCCGTTTTGCACCAGCGGGATGCGGTTGGCCGGCGTCACGATCGTGTACTGGACCCTGAGTTTCGGCATGTCGAGCTTCGCCTTCACCGCCTCCACAACTTTCATGCACAAGTCGGCCGAGAAGCCGATCGGATTGGCGTCTGCACTGGTCTTGTACGAGAAGGGGAACGAGGCGTCCCGGCCGCCAAGCTGGATGACACCGGTCTCCTTGATCTTCTGCAGCGTGTCCTTCGGCTGGGCGTGAGCGGTCACGGTTTGCAGAGCAAGAACGGCCGCGGCGGCAAGGGCAAGTTTCAGTTTCATGAAGTCTCCATATGGGATAGAACGAGTGAGCGCAGCACGTGAAGCCGGCCCGTGAAGAAATGGTCCGCGCCCGGAACGACGGTGACCGGTTGGGCGTGCGGCCTTGCCCAGTCCAGCACGGCCTTCAGCGGCACGCGCTCGTCGAGCTCGCCATGAACGACGAGCGCGTCCGGGATGCCGCCTGGCGTGTCGTAGCGGCGTTGGCCATCGACATCGCCGGTCGGCATTCCGGCCAGGCAGACACGCCAGGGCGGCGTGGCGCGCTCGGCCATCGACCGCGCCACGCGTGCCAGGACGAAGGCCCCGAAGGAAAAGCCGATCAATGCCAACCGCAGGTCCGGGCGGATTTCACGCAGCACTGCGCAGAGCGCAAGAACGTCCTCCGTCTCGCCCAGGCCAGCGTCATGCGCTCCTGCGCTGCGCCCGACCCCGCGAAAGTTCGGACGCGCCACCAGCCAACCAGCCTCCGCGAGTCCGCGCGCAAGCATGTGCGGCACCTTGTGCGTCGCATGCCCTCCAAGCAGTGGCTGCGGGTGCGCGACGACGGCAATGCCGGCTGCGGGGCCCTTCGGGAGATCGATGAGGACCTCCATCGGGCCGACAGGCCCGTCCAGCAATTGCGGACCGCTTTCGCGCAGGTCAAACATGGGTCAATCGGCGAACTGGCCAGCCGCCTTGATCACCGGCCCATAGCGCTGCGTCTCCTGCTGCAGCCAGCTCTGCAGGCCAAGAGGGGTGAGTTTGTCGTCCGTGGGGATCACGGCGCCCAGTTCGGCGAGCCGCACCGCCACCGCCGGATCCTTCAGCGCGGCCCTGAGCGCGGCGCCAAACTTGTCTACCGCTTCCTTGGGCGTGCCCTTTGGCGCGTAGATGCCGTGCCACACGACGACCTCGAAGCCCTTCAAACCCTGTTCGGCGAGCGTGGGCGTGTCGGGCAAGGTCTTGAGCCGGCTCGGAGTCGTCACGCCGAAAAGCTTCACCGACCCCGCCTTGATGTGGGCCGTGGTGGACGTCGTCTGGTCGCACAACAGGTCGACCTGCCCGGCCAGCAAGGCATTCATCGCCGGGCCGGTCCCTTGGTAGGGCACGGTCGTCAGGTCGACTCCGACGGCCTGGCGAAAGAGCATGCCGCACAAATGGGAAACGGCGCCCAGGCCGGCATGCGCCAGGTTGACCTTGTCCCCGCTGGTCTTCAGGTACGCAAGCAGTTCCTTGAAGTCCCTGGCGGGCAGATCCTTGCGCCCGATCACCGTCATCGGCACGTCGATGACCTGGCTCACGTACTCGAAATCCGCGAGCGGGTTGTAGGGCAACTTGCGGTACAACGCCGGTGCCGTCGCCATGCCGTTGTGGTGGATGAGGAAGGTGTAGCCGTCGGGCGCGGCGCGCGCCACGGTGGCTGCGGCAATGGTTCCGCCGGCACCCACCTTGTTCTCGATCACCACCGTCTGGTTGAGGGACTTCGTCATCACCGCACCCAAGGTGCGGGCCACCACGTCGGTCGGCCCACCGGCGGCGAATGGCACGACCAAGGTGATGGCCTTGCTCGGATACGTTTGCGCGGAAGCCGCAAGCGGCAGGGCGAGGCATGCCAGCATCGCTCCAGCGACAGCTGCCGCGCGCCGCATCATGTTCAAAGTTTTCATTTCGTTTTTTCCCCAACGTGTCAGGTCTGCTCAACGCATCACGAATGGATTGCCCGCGACCGCGCCGCTGTTGATCCACACGCTTTTCACCTGCAGGTACTCGCGGATCGCGTCGATTCCGTTCTCGCGGCCGAGGCCGGAATCCTTGTAGCCGCCGAAGGGCGCCAGGTAGCTGATCGCGCGGTAGGTGTTGATCCACACCGTTCCGGCCTGCAGCTTCTCGGACATGCGAAGGGCCCGGCCGATGTCGCTCGTCCACACCGCGGCGGCCAGGCCGAAGCGCACGTCGTTCGCGATCGCCACGGCCTCGGCCTCGTCCTTGAAGCGCAGGATGGAGAGCACCGGGCCGAACACCTCCTCCTGCGCGATGCGCATGTCGTTGCGCACGCCGCCGAAGATCGTCGGCTGCACGAACCAGCCGTCGCCGCATTCCGGCGCGTTGCCGCGCTCGCCGCCCAGCAGGAGGGTGGCGCCCTCCTGGCGGGCCACGGTGATGTACTCGAGCACCTTCTTGAACTGCGGCGGCGTGGTGACCGGGCCCACCTGCGTGCTCGCATCCATCGGGTCGCCCATGCGCGCTGTTTTTGCCACCGCCAGCAGCTTCGCCACGAAGTCGTCGTAGATGCTGTCTTGCACCAGCAGGCGCGAGCCGGCGATGCAGGTCTGGCCGGTGGCCGCGAAGATGCCCGAGATGGCACCAAACACCGCTTGGTCGAGGTCCGCGTCTGCAAACACGATGTTGGGCGACTTTCCGCCCAGTTCCATGGCCGTGTGCTTGAAGTGTCGCGCCGCTTTCTCGTTGATGATGCGTCCGGTGGTGTCCGAGCCGGTGAAGCTGATCTTGCGCACCAACGGGTGCTCGACCAGCGGCGTGCCGACTTCTGAGCCGAAGCCCGTGACCACGTTGAACACGCCCGGCGGAAATCCAGCCTCGTCGAACAGTTCGGCAAACTCGAGCGTCGAAGCCGATGTGAACTCTGAAGGCTTGACGACGATGGTGCAGCCGGCGGCGAGGGCCGGGGCAATCTTCCAGCTCGCCAGCATCAGCGGCGAGTTCCACGGCGTGATGGCGGCCACCACGCCCAGCGGCTCATGGCGCGTGAAGCTGAAGTAGCCCTTCTTGTCCAGCGGCAAGGTCGCGCCCTGGATCTTGTCGGCGAGGCCGCCGTAGTAGTAGTACCACTGGGGGATGTAGTTCAGCTGGCCCAGCATCTCCGCCAGCAGCTTGCCGTTGTCGCGGACTTCGATGGCCGCCAGCTTGGCCGCGTCGCGCGCGATGAGGTCGCCTAGCCGATGCAGCAGCATGCCGCGTTGGCTGGCCGACATCTCCGCCCATGGGCCTTGGGTGACTGCGCGATGGGCGGCCTGCACGGCGAGGTCCACGTCACGCGCGTCGGCGCGTGGAATTTCCGCCCAGGCCTGGCCGGTGTAGGGGTTCTGGGTTTCGAACCAGGTCCCGCCTTCGGGGTCCACCGACTGGCCGTCGATTCGCAACTGGTATCGCTTCATGGCGCTACTCGATCTTGGCGCCACTGAGCTTGACGAGGTCGCGGTAGCGATCAAGCTCCGACGTCCAGAAGGACGCGAATGCGGCGGGGGTGGATGTCTTGGGTTCGGCGCCCATGTCCTGGAGCCGTTTGGCGATCTCGGGCTTTTGCAGTGCCGCGGTCATGGCGTTGTTCAGCCTCTCGACCACCGCGGCCGGCGTGCCCTTGGGCGCCGCCATGCCGAACCAGGTGCTCAGCTGCACGCCCGGCCACCCCAGTTCGGCAAATGTCGGAATGTCGGGAACAGCCGCCAGGCGCCGCTCGGAAGCAACGGCAAGGCCTCGCACCTTCCCGCCCTGGATCATCGCGACGGCCCCGTTGTCGAACATGAAATCGATCTGTCCACCGATCAGGTCCACCATCGCCGGCGCGTTGCCCTTGTACGGGACGTGCTGGGCGTCGACTTTGGCGACGGACTTGAACAACTCCGCGCTGAGGTGGCCGGAGTTGCCGTTGCCGCCGGACCCGTAGGCCAGCTTGCCAGGGTTCGCCTTCGCCGCAGCGACGATGTCTTTCGGCGACTTGTAGGGTGAGGCCGCGGGCACGATGAGGATGCTCGGGGACAGTGCGATGGGCGCGACCGGCACGAAGTCAGTGATCGGGTGGAAGCCGATCTTGGTGAACAGCGCGGGGCTTGCCGCGTTGGTCGTGCTCGTCGCCAGCAGCAGCGTGTAGCCATCGGGCTGCGAACGCACGAACTGCTGTGTGCCGATGTTGCCGGAGGCACCCGCGGCGTTCTCCACAAAGACGCTCTGGCCCAACTCCACGGCCAGGGCGCCGGCGACCAGCCGGCCGATCGCGTCGGCCGAGCCGCCCGGCGGCCAGGTCACGACCAGTTTGATCGGCTTGGCCGGGTAGGCCTGCGCGAGCGCGGGCAGCGGCGCCAGCGTGAGCGCGAAGAGAAGGCCCAAGGTCTTCCACACAACTGACGTCATCGCGTTGTCTCCTTGGATGGAATCAGAAGGGCTCGAAGCCGAGCGCGGCGCGAAAGCGGTTCTTGATATGGACGCCGTCGCGCGGCGGCAGGGCCCGGGGCGGTTCGTTCGCGGCGATGCGCACCTGCACGAACGTTGTTCCCTGCCGAGCCGCGGCCCGGTCCGCTATCTCGCCGCAACGCTCAATGCTGTCGACGGCAAAGGCACTCGCGATACCGCAGCCCTTCGCCACGGCGACCAGGTCGGTGCCCAGGCTCGTGTGGCTGCGCTGCATGCCGGTTTCGCCGAAGTGACCGTTGTCGAGCACCACGATCGTGAGGTTGCGGGGCTGCTTTGCCGCGATGGTGGCCAGGCTGCCGATTCCCATCAGCTGTTCGCCGTCTCCGGTGACCACGACCACGGACTTGTCCGGCTGCGCGAGGGCGAGCCCCAGGGCCAACGAGGTGGAACCGCCCATCGCGCCCCAGAGGTAGTAGTTCTTGTCGCGATCGCCGGCTGCGAAGACGTCATAAGAGGCGGAGCCGAGGCCTGTGACGACCAGAGCTTCCGGCAACGCGCCCAGAAGCCTGGAGACGAATTCGCGGCGGTCGGCCGTCTTGCTGATGCCGTTGTTCATCACTTGCGCTCCCACTTCTTGCGTCCGATCAGGTTCTGCCCCAGCAGCACCGCAACCCGGTCACCCGCCTCGAAGGCGGCGTCGAAGCCGGCCCTGACGATCTCCTCGACCTGGTCCGGGTCCGACGCGCGAAGCACCGTGATGCCCATGAGCTCGAGCGCGCCTTGGGTCGCGCGGCCCATCGGTCCTTGCCAGGGGTTGAAGTCCGCGTACTCGCCGCGCATCGTCACCAGCGTGAAGAAGGGAAAATTCGCGCAGGCCAGCAGCGAAAACATGTTGACGCAGTTGCCGACGCCGCTGCTTTGCATCAGCAGCACGGCGCGCTGGCCACCGAGCCAGGCCCCGCTGACAACTGCGACGCCCTCCTCTTCGGTGGTCAGGACAATGTCCTCGATGTCCGGGTCCGCGATGGCGCTGCGGATCACGTGCGAGTGGCCGGCGTCGGGGACGTACGCGATCTGGCGCACGCCGCCCTCCTTCAAGACCTTGAAGATGTCCTGCTGCCAGGCAGGGGTGGTGTCGGCGGAGTGATCCATTGCAATCAGCGGTGGCGGTGAAATGACGATGAGGAATCATAGAATCTGATGTGTTCGATGTTGAAATAGAATTTTGGAATACCTCCATCACACGCCGTCATTGCGAAACCTTCATGGACTTCAAACAGTTGCGCGCATTCCTCACAGTCGCGGACACGGGCAACGTCACCCGCGCGGCGGAGTTGCTCAACCTGGTGCAACCCGCCGTGTCGCGCCAGCTTCGGCTCCTGGAGGAGGACATCGGCGCCGAGTTGTTCGAGCGGGAGCGCCATGGCATGGTGCTCACCGATTCGGGCAAGGCGCTGCTGGTCTACGCGCGCCGCGCCATGCTGGAACTCGACAGGGCAAGGGCCGAGGTCGGCGGTGCGGTCAACGGCATCGGTGGGCTGGTGACCGTGGGGTTGCTGCCCAGTACGACTGAGCTTCTCTCAAACGCGCTGGTGAGTTCCGTGGCGGCGGCCTATCCGGGCATCCGCATGAGGATCGCCATGGGCTATGCAGGTACCTTGCACCAGTGGCTGGAAAGCGGTGAGATCGACATTGCCCTCCTCTACGGCGTCGAGCGAGCGCCCAACATCCAAGCCAGGCCGTTGCTCGACGAGGCACTCTGGGTGGTCGGACCGGCGTCGGCCAAACTGCGCCGGCAAAAGCCTGTGTCCCTGGCCAGTCTGGCGGGGCGGCCGCTGATCCTTCCTAGCGGGCCGCATGGTATTCGCATGCTCGTGGACCATGCCTGCGCGGTTTCGAACGTGACGCTGACGGTGGCTGCCGAGACGAATGCAATGAGCATCCAGAAGAGCCTTGTCCTGGGCGGCCACGGCCTCACAATCCTTCCGCCGATCGCTTTCGCAGACGAGCTCGCCCGCAAGCAGGTCACGGCCGCGCCCCTGTGCAAGCCCGATATCACGCGGACCATCGTTCTCGCGCTTTCGGCGAACCGGGCGGTCGGCCAGCACGTGCGGCGCACGGCCGATCTGCTGGCTCAATGTGTCAAGGATGCCGTGCACCGGGGAGCTTGGCTCGAAGCGCGCTGGATAGAGGGATGAAAGAGGCGCACCACCAGCCAGATAGATGGCATGCCGCTGGCCAGCCTCAGCCTCAGCGCCAGAGCTTGAGCGCGGAAGGCGCGGCGTCGAGCTGCAGCCGCTCGCCGGTGTCGGTTAGGTCGCCGGCAACGTTTCGGTACAGGCGGATCTGCCGGTTTGCGGCGTCCTGCACCAGCACCGAACGCCCATCGGGCGTGAAGGCGTGGCCTTGCAGCCATTGGCCCCCGACGACCTGCGCGACCGCGTGAAGGCGGCCATCGGTGATGCCGAACAAGCGATAGCGCGCCGTGCCGTGAAAGGCTGACCCCTTCGGCTTGTTGCTGCCGTCGATGACGGTCACGCCCAGAAAGCGCCCATCGGGCGAGAAGAAAATGCCTTCAGGCGTTTGGCCGGCAGAGACTGTGTCGACAACGCGGGGCGGCTGGGCCCTGAGGTCGATCAGGCTGATCGTGTCGGCGTCGCCCTGGCCTGCTCCGAGGTTGCCGACGGCGGCCCACGCACCGTCCGGTGAGACATCGAGACCATAGGGACGCAGGCCCGCATAGATCTCGCGCGCCTCGAGCGTGACCGAGCGACCTTCGATGGCCAGGAGGCTGATGCGGTTGTCACCGTCACGGCTGACGAGGGCGCGCCGGCCATCGGCGGTGAACGCTACGTGCGCGGGCCCGGACTTGTCGCCGAGCGCCACTTTCCCCACGGCCTGGACCTGTTCACCCTCGATGGCGAGGACGGAGACCGAGCCTTCGACGCGATTGGCTACCAGGGCCAGCGTGCCCGCACGGTTGATGGAGATGCCGGACGCACCCGCACCAGCACGCACGCTCGATACGACGCGCGGTGGCGCGTTCCCGGACGGGTCGAGCGCCACCACCGACACGAGGTCGAATGCAGCCACCTTGGTGGCATCCAACGGATCACGGCGGGTGGCCGCGCTAACCAGTGCCAGCCGGCCGCCGGATGCAATGGCGATTGAGCTCGGCGGCCCGACCAGCGATGTCGGCATGGCGATCTGTTGTGCCACGCGCAGGCGGCCCGCCGCGACCTCGACCACGGCAAGCGAGTCCGCCGCTCCGCGCACTACCGATCGTCCATCCACCAGGCCGGCGCGCCCGTCCTGGACGGAGAGGAAGTACGAAGGCGTATCGAGAGCCTCCGTCATGCCGGCACATCCCGCGAGGACGGCGACGGTGACCACTGCGAGCGCGCGCCGCAGAATCAACAGAGTTCGTTGCAACATTGCCATTTCGTCACTCGACCGTGGCGCCGGAGATCTTCACCAGATTGCCCCACTTGTCGATCTCCTGGTCGAGGATCTTCTTGAACTCGACTGGCCCGTTGCCGACGGGCGTGGACCCCTGGTCGGAAAGGGCCTTGCGGAACGCCGGCTCTTGCGTCACCTTCTGGATGGCGGTGGCAAGTCTGGCCACGACGGCAGGCGGGGTGGCTGCAGGCGTCAGAACGCCGTTCCAAAGCGACACCTCGAAGCCCGGAAGTGACTCCGCTATCGCCGGCACATTGGGCAGTCGCTGCGAGCGGGCCTTCGTCGTCACGCCGAGGGCGCGCAGTTTGCCGCCCTCGATGAACGGCATTACCTCGACCAACGGCGAAAAGACCGCCTGAATCTGCCCGCCGATGAGGTCGGTGTTGGCGGGCGCACCACCCTTGTAGGCGACGTGCTGCATGTCGCCCTTGGCCATGCTGTTGAACAGGGCCCCCGACAGGTGCGAGGCCGAGCCGCTGCCCGCCGAGCCGTAGTTGACGGGGCCCTTCTTCTTCTGCACGTGGTCGACGAACTCTTGAAGGGACTTCGCAGGCAAGTCATTGTTGACAGTCAGCACGTTGGGGATCAGGGCAACTTGTGAAACCGGCACGAGGTCCTTGCGCAGATCGAAGCCCATGCTCTTGTACAGGGTGACATTCGTGGCGATCGTGCTCGTGGCGAAAAGGAGCGTGTAGCCGTCGGCCGCCGACTTGGCCACGTAGGCTGAACCTATGTTGCTGCCGGCACCCGCCTTGTTGTCGACGATGACCTGCTGGCCCAGCTCCTTGCTCAACCTCTCGGCCAGCAGGCGCGCCGTGGAATCGGTGCTGCCGCCTGCGGCGAATGGCACGACCAGGGTGATGGGCTTCCTCGACGGCCACTCCTGGGCATGGGATGCCAAGCCAGTGGCAGCCAGGCAGGCGGCGAGTGTGAGGCGAAAGAACGGGCGTCGGGTCATGAATGTCTCCTGGGTGTGTTTCGGGCTGCCGCATGGCGCGGCCGGCCCTTGAATCAACAGAGGGGCTCGTTGCGGGATTGCGGAAAGGCTAAGAACTGCCTGAAGCGTCTCGAATGGTCACGGAGACGGTGCCGGCATCAGCGTCGACCTCGACGAAATCTCCGTTGGAAATAACGTGCGTCGGATCCTGGTCCAGACCCGCCACGACCGGAATGTTTCCGATAATGGCGCCGATGGTAGTCACGCCTTCGGGGCTCACTTGGACGAAAGCAACCGGGGCTGTGCCGCGCGACACCATGTCGTAAATCTTGTACGAGCCGCCGGTGGACCCCTTTCCGGTAAGGAACACAAGAATCTTGCCGGCGATGTTCACGCCTTCGATCTCGTGCCCGGGTTCGGTGACGATTCCCGTCATGTTGTCGACGCCGCCATTGAAGCTGATGGCCTCCCGGGTCACAACAGCCTCGCCGCTGGCTTTGCCCGTGACGATCTTGCGGCCCTTCAAGATGAGCTTGTCAGTCATCATGGCGCCTACCTCCAGACGCCGTTGATGGCGGCTTGCATGACCCTGTCCAGATTCCCGTAGTGCGTGGGAAGGCCGAACTGGCCCGGCGCATAGAACGCCATCTTGGCCGAGTTGGTGGTCAGCGTTTTGTAGCCTTTGTTCGGCGCGATCACGCGACTGCGAGCGAGGAAGGGACAGGTTTCGCGCACCACGATGCCGCCCGCTTCCTCGATCGTCCGGATGTAGCCGTTGCGTTCGGCCATGGCATGCATCGCGCCTGCCGTGGTCACCCAGAGCGCGACATCCTTGTGGACCTTCTTGCCTTGGAGGGCTTCAGCGACCTCGCGAATCTCCTGCACCGAGGCGTTAGGACACCCGACGAGAATCCAATCCACGTGGTCGGACGGTTCTCTATTTAAGGCTGCCTCCGCCTGCTCCCTTTCGGCGTCACCAAAGACAAGCACCTTCTGCGGAGCCCCTCCGCCGAAAGCCTCCTGCAGCGTCGAAGCTTCGGGAGTGACCCCGACCGCATGGAACATGCTCACCGATCCGGAAGAAGCCAGCGCGGCACTCAGCGCCTTCAACTGCTCCAGGGTCGGGTCGGTCGGCATGCCGGTGAAGACCGGCGTGTCCTGCCCGGCGATCTTGCCTGTGAAGTAGCCGAGTGTTCCGTAGTCGGTCATGTCACGCAGCTTTGCCTCCACCTTCACCAGGAACTTGCCGTAGCGGTTCTGCTTCAAGTGGTAGCCATATTCCGGCGTGCGGCCTGTCAGGGCCGAGGCCAGTCCGCTTGGCCCTCCTTCCCTGTTCGTGCGGGCGCCGCAAACGGAATTGGCAAACACGACCGCGGACGACTCGCCCCATGCCATATGCTCGCCGAAGCGCGGCATGTTGCCCACTAGGTAGGGAATGCAGGTGTTGCAGCTGTTCGCGCCCATGCCCGCATACGCATTGGTCAGGCGGGTCTGCAGGACGCTGTCCGATTCGGGAATGCCGATCTCCCGCCATTGCGTGGGATCGACGGCAGTGGGGTTGGTCGTGACGCGGGTCACGAACTTTCCGCCCTGATTCCGGATGTCCTCGACGAATCGAGTGCCGGCCTCTTCGGCGACCAGCACCGACGATCCAGCCATGTGGACGTTGTTCACCGGCACGAGCCGTTCGGCGCCGAAGCTTTCGCCCAAGGCCACCAGGATCTGCATCGCCTTCTGCACGGCAGCTCCCTTGCCGCCGTCGAGCATTGCCGCTTCTTCTTCAGTCAAAACCATTTGCTTGTCTCCTTGTTGCGCATCTCTCGCGAGGCGCCCTTCGATGGGTGAATTCTGGTCCGCCATCTCGATTAGCAAAAGCGATAAATCGGAATGAGGCTATATTCCACTTCGAGATCAACTTGGCGGTACGGCGGAGCAAGACCATGATGACGTTCAAGCAACTCGAAGCGTTCTTCTGGGTTGTGCAGGCGGGCGGCTTTGCGCAAGGCGCCAGCAAGCTGCACACCACGCAGTCGGCCGTGTCGAAGCGGGTGCAGGAGCTGGAGTCGGTGTTTGAGACCCCCTTGTTCGATCGCTCCGCGCACAGGGCGAAGCTCACCGAAAAAGGCGAGGAGATGTTCCTGCTCGCCAAGCAGTTGCTCGACCTGCGCGATGTCACGGTGGAACGATTTCAGCGCGCCGAGGTGCTGGAGCGACACGTCCGCATCGGCGTTACCGAGCTCACCGCGATGACTTGGCTGCCCCGCCTCGTCAGTGCGATCCAAGCCAGGTATCCGCGCGTCATCATCGAACCCCATGTCGACGCAAGCGTCATGCTGCGTGACAAACTGCTTGCCGACGAAGTGGACCTCATGATCGTTCCGGACGTTTTCGACGATCAACGGTTCCTTTCCAAACGGGTCGGCGTGGTCGAGCACACGTGGATGTGCAAGCCCGGCATGGTGCGTCGGCGGCACCGGATTCGCATGCAGGAACTCGCGGAACACCGGCTCCTGACCCAGGATGAGCGGTCCGGCACGGGCCAGCTCTACAACCGGTGGATGCTCTCGATCGGCATCAAGCCGGAGCACACGGTGTTCAGCACCAGCCTCGTGGCCATGATCGGCCTCACGATCTCCGGCATGGGCATCAGCTACCTGCCACGCAAGTGCCTCGCTCCGATGGTCGACACGGGCGCGCTCGAGGTTCTCTCCGTGACGCCTGCCTTACCGGTGGCGCCCTACGCTGCTGTCTGCAAGGGCGACCGGCCGAGCAGTCTTGTGTTGTCCATCGCGACGCTTGCGCAAGAACAGTGCGACTTCGGCCGGATCTTCCAGACGGGGTGAGCGGCGAATCTCATGGCTGAAAGCGGGTATCCGTCCATGATGCACCGCGCCGCGGACTCGCAAGCCTTCAGTCTCTTGGCTGAATTGGGGAAAGCTGCTAATACCGCCAGGTAGTTTGCGTGGTGCATGCAGCTTTGGGCGCTTCTATGCGCACCGTGCAGCTGATCCGCGAACTTGGAACGCAAGTGGCCCATCTCCGGTCAAACGGAGCGTCGGCGCATTGTGACAGTCACAACGCTACTTTGCGCCGCACTTAGACCAGCCACGACGACGTAGCCAGGCTCGGCCCGCCGTCAAGGCACGAAGAGTCTGCGTATGGCCCTGCCCCGCCACAATCCGATCAGTTCGAGTCGGTGCCCGCCCTAGGCGTGCGAAGAGTCACCATCTCTTCTGCCGCGGTGGGATGGATGCCAACCGTGCGGTCGAAATCGATCTTGCGCGCCCCACTCTTCATGGCGATGGCTACGCCCTGCATGATCTCGGGCGCATCGCGACCCACCATGTGACAGCCCACGACGCGCTGCGACTCGCGCTCCACGATCAACTTCATCATCGTGCGCTCGGACCGGCCGGACACCGTGTTCTTCAAGGGTTTGAAAGCAGTCTGGTACACGTCGAATGCCAAGCCGTCGCGCGCCGCGTCCTGTTCCGTGACGCCGACACAAGCGACTGGCGGCTGACTAAAGACAGCGCTGGGCACATCGTCGGCGCGATACCAGAACGGCACGCCGGCAAACAGGGAGTCGGCCAAGGAGCGCCCTTGCGCGATCGCCACTGGCGTGAGGTTGACCTGGTCCGTGACGTCGCCGACGGCGTACACGCTGGACACCCGCGTGCGGCAGGCCTCATCGATCGGAATGGCGCCGGAGGGGCCGAGCACGACGCCAATGTCTTCGAGCCCAAGCGAGGCCGTGTTCGGTTGACGCCCGGTCGCCGCCACGACCGCGTCGCACGCAAGGGTCGAAACCGCAGTAGCGACCAGAAGGCGATTGCCGTCCGAGCGCTTCACGGAACGCACCGGCTGATTCAACACGATGCGGATGCCGCGCGCCTTCATCTGCTCGTACAAAGCAGCCTGCACGTCGGCATCGAAGCCGCTCAACAGGCTGGGGCCGCGCGCCAATACCGTGGTACCCGACCCGAGTCCATTGAGGATGCCGGCGAATTCCGAGGCGATGTAACCGCCGCCCACAATCACCACTTCATCGGGAAGCTCGGGCCAAGCAAAAAGATCGTCGGAGGTCTGGAACAGATCCGATCCCGCAACATCCGGCACGACCGGCCGCGCGCCAGTCGCAATGAGAATGTGCTCGGCGGTGAGCGTGCTGCCGCCAACCTGCACCGTGTGTGCGTCCACCAGGCGCGCAGCGCCGCGCACCAACTCCACTCCGGCATCCCGCAGCATGCTTTGGTAGAGCCGCTCCAGGCGCGCCACTTCGCCTGCCTGCTGGGCCTGCAACACCGCCCAGTCAAAGCGGCCCTCCATCTTCCAGCCGTAGCCGGGCCCGTCGTGCAACGCATCGGCGAACTCGGACGCATACATGAGGATCTTCTTGGGCACGCAGCCCCGGATCACACAGGTGCCACCGACCCGGTCTTGTTCGCAGATGGCCACGCGCGCGCCGTGGCTCGCCGCCCGGCGCGATGCAGCCACGCCGCCGGATCCGGCGCCGATGGTGAGCAGATCGTAATGGTAGCGACCGCTCATGCAGCAGCCAGAGCAGTCTGCGTTGGCGTATGGTCCTCGACCGTGAAGGCCAGCAGCGATTGGTCCAGCGCCGTCTGGTGCTTCTGCAATGCTTTCAAGGCCCTGGCCACTTCGGCGGCGAACGACGCGTTCTGCTGGATCGAGCTATCAACGGCCTGCAGCGTAGTGCTGATCCCGCCCAGGCGAACCAGGTCCTGCCGGGCCTGTTGCGACAACTGGCTCATCAGGCCAGAGGCTCGTGGGGCAGAAGCGAGCAGCTCTTCCAGCGACCGGCCCGCTTCGGCCATCCGCTCGGCACCATGCGCGATCTGATCGCTTGCCTGCGCAAGCAAGGTCCGCACTTCGACTGCGGAGCGGCCGGCTTGTTCGGCCAGGCGGCGAACTTCGATAGCCGTCTCGGAAAACCCTGTCTTGTGTTCGCCACCGCGGCTAGCCTTGACTCCGGCGTCAACGGCCAGTACACCTGTTTTTCGCGCGATGGTCTCGACGACCGCGACAGCCTCTCCCATGTGCCGCGACTTCTGTTTCAGGCCGTTCATGGTTTCGATTGCCTCGCGCACTATAAGGCCGATCTCCTGCGCCGCGCTCTGCACTCTGCGACCGAAGTCGTCTGCCTGCATCGTCTGCTCAACGGTCTTTTGCGCACCGCTGGCGAACCGCTGGAGCTCGCCAGTTGCTGTGTGGATGTGGGTGGCGCTGCGTTCGGTGCGCGTCGATAGATCCGCCGTGCCCGAAGCGATGCTGGCAACCGTCTCGGCAAGGGCCTTGGCCGAAACATCGATTTGGCCGATCGCGCCGCCCAGGCGGCGCTGCATGCCGATCATGGCCACCTCCATCTCAGAGCGCGGCGAGGCCGACACGCCGGCGGTCGTCTGGATCTTGCCCTGGGCGATGCGCTCGGCCATGTCCGCCACCTCGAACGACGAAAACACCAGCTTGCGCAGTGCCATCGCAACGTATGACAGAACCAGCGTCTCGGCGCCGCCGACCGCCGCATGAACCCAGAAGTGCCCCCACAGACCACGGCCGTCGTTGAACACCCACAAGCCCATGCCGCTGGGTTGCAGCAGCACGAACACCAGGTGGTGCAGCGCGATGGCCCCGTAGGCCAGCACGATCGGCCGCCAGTCGCAGTAGGCCACCAGAACCGCCAGCATGACGAAGAAGCTGAAGTGCGCTTCCAGGTCACCACGTGTCTGCAGGATGATCAAGCCCGTGAAGATCATGAATGCAACAGCCATCACCATGCGTGAAATCAGCCGCGTGGGGTGCAAGCTGCTCACGTACCAGGGCACAGCCAGCGCTGGGGCACCGATGAGGAGGGCGAGCAGCCACGTGTTGGTGAAGGGCGCGAATGCGACGCACACGAGAAGGTGCGCCAGCGCGGACCCGAGCGCGAAGCCATGCGCTCGCTGGTAGAACGCCAGCTCCTTGTTTGGGCGGGGTGATGCCATGCTGTGTACTCCTTGCTTGGATCGATCAACGGGCCGTGGTGCAATACGGCAAGATGTCAACAATGGTCACGGGGTTGAGCAACCACGACAGCACCAACGTAGCGGCCAGCCAGACCGCGACCACGACGTGGGCACGTCCGGTGCCGGTTCCAGCCGCGGCAGCCTGCTGCGGTGCCATGGGCGGACTCAGAAGCGGTAGCTCACACCGGCGTGCACCAGCAGGGGGTTGAGCCGCACCGATGCGTTCGCGGGGGCCGGACCCACCATGCCCGTCGCCGTGGTCTTGAGAAAGATTTTCTTCACGTCCAGGAAAACTCCCCAACGCTTGTCGAGAGGCAGATCGACGCCGGCCTGCAGCACGCCGCCGAACGCGTTTTTCGCATCCAGCGATGTGATCACGCCGTCTTTAGACGCAAGCACGATGGTGTAGTTGATACCCGCGCCCAGGTATGGCCGTACCGCGCCCATGCCGTCGAACGCCCACGTCAGCGAGGCCACGGCCGGCCCGTACTTCAGGCGCCCCAGCTCTCCCGCGCCGGCCAGCGGACCGGTGCCGGTGATCCGCGTCGTCGGCGGCACGCCCACCGTCACGCGCGCGGCCAGATTGGGAGTCAGGTCATACCCGACTTCCAGGCCAAGCGTAGTGTTGCTGCTTGCGGCCAGGCCCGCGCCCGGAACAGCGGCTCCGCCCAGGCTGACGTCGGCGCTGGTGTGGAACGTCACGTTCACCGGGCCTACGTGGACCCACCAAGGGTTAGGGCTCTGCGCCAGGGCCAGGCCCGGCAGCATCAGCAAGCCAGCCAGCGCGGCGTTTCTTATGGTCAATTTCATCTCATGTTTCCTCGTTGTGGTCAGGGGGTGGTTGCCGCTTCGTACGTCAGCAAAAGCGGTCATAGAAAACCCGGTCGGCGCGGGCGCGGCCGGTGGCCACCAGCTCGCGCATCGCGTTGTCGATGAGCCCGGGCGGGCCCGCCATGTACAGATCACAGGACTGCAGGTCGTCGATGTCCGCGGCGAGGGCTGAGCCTGCCGTGCCTGCCCGGCACACCACCGGGTCACCAGGCGCCGGGTTCATTAGCACCAAATCAATCTGAAGGTTTGAATGCCGCTGTTGCGCCTGTTCCATCTCGGCCAGCCAGAACAGGTCTTGCGCGCGGTTGACACCGAAGTACAGCCGCAGTGGGCCTTGCGGTGAGCGCGCCAGCGCTCCCTGGGCAATGGACCAGATTGGCGCAAGGCCGGAACCGCCCGCCAGCAATACGACATCGCGCTGACTCTCGTGGCGCAGCCAGGCGCGGCCGTACGGTCCCTCGAGATCAAGCCAGTCGCCCGGCTTGATTTGCTCGAAGAAGAAGCGGCTGGCCGCCCCGCCGGGCTTGCGCTTGATGAGGAACTCCAGCTGGCCAGTGCCTTGCGCAACGTTGGCCATGGAATAGGCGCGGCGGCCAATACCAGCACCCAGTGCGAACAGCATGAACTGCCCTGGCAGAAAATCCACCGGCTGCTGCGCCTCCAGCACCAGGTGGATGACGTCGGGATTGAGCGTTCGGACGCTGCGCACAGTGGCGCCCAAGGGCGCGGGCGGCGTGTGCACACGCTCGTCGCCCGCCCGCAGCTTGATGACGCAGTCGCCCTGTGGGATGCTTTGGCAGCACAGGATGCGGTCGCCCTTGCGCCGGTCGCGCTCACTCAGTCCTGGCGCATCGGGCCAAAGCGACCCGACTTCACCGGCGGCCAACTGGCCGCGGCAAGTGCCGCAGCTGCCGCTTGCGCACTCGTACGGCAGGTCGATCCCGGCGGCGAGGGCTGCCGCAAGAAGCGTTTGCCCGGGTGCGCAGGCAAAGCTTCGCCCGTCAGGCTCCACGCGAACGCGAGCCCCCGGGCCCTCGTGGGCCGAGTTCATCATGGCGGTCTCCGGTGTGGCGGGGCTAGTCTTGCGGGCCGAGGCCGGCGTCGGCGAGGAACGCCAGCCATTGCGTCCCGGCGCGGTCGGCGATGGCGCCTGCCTGCGTGCCCGGCGCGTGGCGCGCGAGCAGGCGGCTGCCGGATTCGAGCATGGCCTGCCCGTGCGGGCGCCATTGCGCCAAGTGCCCGCGCAGTACCGCTGCATTGCCTGAATCGGCTTGCACCATGGCCCGGGTGGCATCAGCCGTCCAGCGGCGGCTGCGCTGCGCGTCGAGGTAGAGGTTCTCGGCGATCATCGCGTCCAGTTCGTCGCCCTGCTCGCGGGCGACGTCGGCGAAAGACTTGAGGAACAGTTCATCCGCCACCGGCTTGACGACAAGATTGAGCCCGACGAAAGCCTGGTCCCAATCGAAAGCCAGCAAGAGACTCTCGATGGCCTTCCGGGTGGGTTGCCAATCGGAATCGGCTTCCCACAGTTGGCGCTCGGCGGCGCCAAACCGGCGCTGGGGATGGGCGTTGGCGAGCTGGCGCGTGCGATACGCCACGCGCTGCACGCGACGCAATTGGTCCGCCGTCTGGAAGGCCGCGCAGTTGGCCACATAGCTGGAATGCGCCAGTTGCTGCACATAGGCGGTGACCATCTGCAACCCATGGCCAAGATAGCGCGTCGGCGCCATGGCCGCTGACAGCAGGTCGAGCGCCGCGGGCGTGAGTGCGGCGTCACTGGCCTGGACCTGGCTGTAATGCTGCAGCAAGCCGTCGATGTAGGTTTCCTGCTCGTCCATCGCCTGGGTGTACTTGCGATACGTCATCTGGTCTGGATCGCGGAAAGCATCCAGCTTGGCGACCTTCAGCGCATTGCCGTCGCGGTGCTTCAGCAGCCACTGGTTGCCGTGCACGCCCGGACCCATCTCCAATGGCGTCGCGCCCACCGTGTGGTTCATGTTGTGGGTGACGATCTCGTACTCGTTCGGCTTGCGGCCGAGCTGGCCGAAGCTCGACCAGGTCTTGGTGCGGCGTGTGCGCAGCTGGGGCACAGAAGGGGTGGCGGTCATGGTTTGTCTCCGGTCTTTGTTTGCTGGCGGCTGGCGTGTTCAGGACTTGAGGTACCAGCGGTATTCCTTGTCGCTGGTCTGCATGCGCCCCGCGAAAGACGGCATTTCGATCTCCAGCATCGACAGGTCGTAGCTGCGGCCCAGATTTCGCTCAAGGCTGGCGCGGGTGAGCCGGCAATCCATCAGTGTGTGGATGTGCAGGTAGTCGCCCCGGTCTGTCACGTACACGTCGCGCCCGGGGTTGTCCTCGGCCACGGCATCGATCACCGCGTCGGCGATGTCGCCGCTGCGCATGATGGGGCCGACGGCGTCGTACTCCACCGCGTCGGTCATGAACACTCGTTCTGTCGTCATGCAGTCTCTCCTTGTTCTTCGCTCGGGTCGGTGGACACGAACACTTTTCCGCCCTCGATGCGCAGCGCGAAGCGTCTCAGGCATTCGGCTTTGGGGTTGATGCCCTCGCCCGTGCAGGCATCGAAGCTCCATTCGTGGGCGCGGCAGGTCAACACCTTGCCGTCGAACCGGCCCTCGACCAGCGACACGCTCTGGTGCGGGCAGATGCCGTCGAAGGCCTGCAGCTCGCCGTCGACGTTGAGGATGAGGACCTCATGCGAGGCGACCTCGAAGCTCTCCATCTCGCCCATCCACAAGTCCTCGACGGCACAGACTTCGACGAACGCCTGCTTGGTAGTGCTGCTCACTGCCTGCACCTACTTGTTCCAGCTGACGGTGACCCACTCCAGGGGCTTGAGGCCTGTCTCGGCCAGCACCTGCAGCAGGGACTGCTCATTGGCGACCGTCTTGCCGCCGATCTGAACCCGGTAGCCGGCGTTGCCTGGCGGACGCGGCACGCGCCGGCCGACGCTGTGAACCGCGATCTTCGCGGCCACCTGGTCCATGGTGTCCTCGGTATCCACCGCCACCAGGTGCGGCACGAAGTCGCCGGCGAACACGCCGTAAACGGGAAATAAAGCCATGTGCTTCTCCTTGGGGTTGCGTGCTTCACGCGGCTTTGCGTTGAGGCGCCGCGTAGTCGGCAGCCCACTTGTAGGCGAACGCGTCATCGCCCATCACCTCGGGCGTGATGCCCATCCACTGCAGGCCGCCCGCCAGATTCATCGGCTGGATCTGGCCGAGCAGGAAGCGGTCGATCACGTTGGTGTGGCCGGCGTAGCGCTCGGGCTCCGTGTCGAAGATCCACTTGGACACGTCGGAGTCGAAGTTGTACAGGCGCCCCTTGTACTCGCTGGTGTACATCTTCAAATGATGCCGGTCCCAGGCCGAGCCCAGCGGCAGCTGCGTGATGTTGCACAGTGCCGGCAGCGTCTCGGGATAGGTCTGCGCCATCTCGCCGTTGTTGACGTTGGCGATGATTTCGTCCCACAGGCCGCCCCAGCTGTCTTCCCAGTTGGGGTACTTTTCATTGAGCCATTTGCGCTCGGCCTTGGAGACGCCGGCGTTGGGTTTCCAGAACAGGGTGGGCCGCCAGAACCAGGTGCCGATGTGCATCGCGTGGTGGCCGTGGTCCAGGCATTGCAGGAAGGTCTCCCAGTACCAGGGCTTGGCCAGGCCGAAGTCTTTCATGGTGCGCTCATGGTGGTGCACCACCCACTCCATCATGAATTCCTTGAACGACATCTTGCGCTTGGCCACGGGCGTGTAGTAGTCCATGGCCGTGCCGGTGAGCGTCTGGAACAGGCGGAACGAACGCCAGAACGACACGTCGAAGATGTACTGCGCACGCTTGGGGTCGTGCTTCATCAGCACTTCGAGCGTGGGAAACCCCAGCTGCGCGTGGCGCGCCTCGTCGGTCTGGATGCTGGAGAGAAGGTTGGAGAAGTCGATGTCCCCCGCTTCCATGGCATCGGCTGCGAGGGCCACGAACTGGATGTTGGTGAAGCCGTGCTCCACCACCAGGCTGGTGGCCATCGCCGCTTCAATGCAGTTCGCATTGAGCATCCAGTCGTCGAAGAAGTTCTTGACGGCCAGCACGCCCCACTCGTTGGTGTGGAAGGCCTTGTTGCACCAGTCGAAGCGCTCGTCGTGTTTCAGCAAATCGTGCGAAAAAGCGAGATCGAGCTGCGCGTGGCGGATCTCGTCGAGCATGCCGAACACGCCCAGGTTGCGCCAACGCGGCGTGGGGGCAAAACGGCAGAAGCGGCTTTGCATGGTCACGGCCATCTGCTCGACCATGCAGGTCGTTCCCATGTGCAGCTGCGACGACGCGGTATGGCCCGGGTCGAGCTTGTCGTAGACATTGGCGCGCTTCAAGGCTTCGCGCACCGCATAGGCGCCGGCCTCCTTCTCGCGCTGCACCCGCACATAGTCGCGGAAGGTCACGCGAAAGGGCTCATCCCACTCGTCCCATGCGGCCTTGGGCACGTTGCCGCCGCCGGTCCAGGCCTCGGGAAAGGCTTCCTTCTCGTCGACGTACGAGAGCGTCCATTCGACGTCACGGCCGATGTCGTACCAATCGTCTCTGCTGAGCAATGCCATTTGTCTGTCTCCTGTTATTGGGATTCGGGTTTCAGCCACCGAGCTTCACGTTCAGCACCTGGACAGAGGTGTATTCCTCCAGTCCCAGCTGGCCGAGTTCGACGCCGAGGCCCGAACCCTTGACGCCACCGAAGGGGATGTCCGGGCCCATGGCCGGATGCTGGTTGACCCAGGCACCGCCCGAGTCCAGGCGCGCGGCCAGACCAGCGGCGTGCTCGATGTCGCTGCCCCACACCGAGCCACCCAGGCCGTATTCGGTCTCGTTGGCCCAGCGCAGTGCATCTTCCTCGTCGTCGTAGGGTGTGATCGTCAGCACCGGGCCGAAGACTTCTTCCTTCACCACGCGCATTGCGGGTGTGACGTTGGTGAGGATGGTGATCGGCAGGAAGAGGCCAGGGCCCGCCGGGACCGGGCTGCGGTAGAGCACCTCGGCGCCAGCTTCCAAGGCTTCGTCCACCATCGCGTGGACCAGGTCGTACTGCGCCTTGTTCTGGATCGGGCCGATGTCCATGCCCTCTTCCATGCCGTTGCCGATCTTCACGGTGGCCGCGAATTTCACCAGCTCTTCGCAGACTTTTGCGTAGACGCTGCGATGCACGTACATGCGCTTGAGCGCAGCGCACACCTGGCCGCAGTTCGAGAACTTGGCCCAGAACAGGTCTGCAGCGACCTTGGCCGGGTCCGCATCTGCCAGTACGATGCCCGCGTCGTTGCCGCCCAATTCGAGTGTCAGGCGCTTGAGGTTGCCGGCTGCGCTGGCCATGATGCGCTTGCCGGTCGGCCCGGAGCCGGTGAAAGCGATCTTGCGGATGCCAGGGTGCTCGGTCATCCAGGCGCCGAGTGCGTTGCCGCCCGAAACCACATTGACGACGCCGCGAGGGAATACCTTCTGCGCCAATTCACCCAGGCGCAAGGTCGCCAGCGGCGTGTAGGGCGATGGCTTGAGCACCACCGTGTTGCCGGCGAGTACGGCAGGCACGATCTTCCACATTGCCAGCAGCACCGGGTAGTTCCAGGCGGTGATGGCCCCGACGACGCCGAGGGGGCGGCGGCGCAGCTCGACGCGTTGCGTGGCCGTGTCGCGCAGCACCTGCGGCGCCAAGTCCAGCGCGGCATAGCCGCGCGAGAAGAACACCGCGGAGTTGATTTCGCTCTTGGCCTTTGCCAGCGGCTTGCCCTGCTCGTGGGTGATCAGCGAGGCCAGCGTCTCCACGTCAGCCACCACCGCTTCGATGAAGGCATTCACGAGGCGCCGCCGCTCTTCGAAAGGCTCTGCACCCCATTTGGTGAAAGCGCGCTGCGCCGCCTTGACGGCCGACTCGAGCTGCTCGCGGCTGCAGTCAGGCACTGTGGCGAAGGGGGCGGCAGTCGCTGGGTCGATGACTTCCAGCGTGGCGGACGCGGTGACGAGCTCGCCGTCGATGGACATGCGGTGCAATGAGAGTTGGGCTGCGGTCATGGCTGTACTGCTTGAATAGGTGTCAGGTTTCAGGTGTCAGGTGTCAGGTGTCAGGCGGCGGTTGCGGGGGCTGGCGACTTGCCGCCAAATAGCACGTTCCAGGTTTCGTCGGTGTAGTAACTGGTCTTGGCCGCCTGCTTGGTGGCCTCATCGCGGTCAAGCTTCTTCAATGCCGAGGGCCGCCCGCCAACTGCGTCGCACCAACGCTTGACGTTGGGAAAGTCGTCCAGGTTCACCCCCTGTCCCTTCGCCACACGCACCCAGGGAAAGACCGCGATGTCGGCGATGGAAAACTCCCCATCGATGTAGTCGCGTCCCGCAAGCTGCCGCTCCAGCACGCCGTAGAGCCGGGCGGCTTCCCTTCGGTACCGATCGACCGCGTATTCGACGCCGATCCCGCGGTTCGCTGCATGGCTCACGAAGTGCGCGGCTTGTCCGAGCAGCGGACCTTGGCTCGATGTCTGCCAGAACAGCCATTGAATGACGTTCCAGCGGCGGATCGGATCGGTCGGCACGAGCTTGCCGGTCTTCTCGGCCAAGTACAGCAGGATGGCGCCCGATTCGAACACCTTGAGCGGCCGACCTCCGGGTCCGTGGTGATCAACCAGGGCCGGTATCTTCCGGTTTGGGTTGATCCTCTCGTACTCGTCGGTATGCTGATCGCCTGCGCTGATGTCGGTCCACCGAACCTCGTAAGGCAACCCGATTTCCTCGAGCATCATCAACGCCTTGCGGGCGTTGGGCGACGTGTAGTAGTAGAGCTCGAGCATGGCAACCCCGATCAGATTCCGAACTTGTCCTTCATGCGGCCCATGTAGCCGACCAGGTTCTTCTTCGACCCCGCGTAGTCCTTGGTGTCGAAGTTGAAGGGCGTGTCGACGATATGGCGCAAGATGGAAAGCACCGGGGCGTCGACCCAGCGAGGCTGGTCACCCATGAAGAACTTCTTGTCGCCGAGAAAGTTGGACAGCGTGTCAATGTCGGTGCGGGCACGCCGGTAGATCACATCAGCGGGCATGCGGCCCCATCCACCGTTCATGAACTCGTTGAGGATGCGGAAGCGGAAGTCGTCGGCGAAAGAGCGCAGGCCCGCAGGAACGTCGTCGGTTCCGGCGATGATCCGCAGGTACTTCTCCCAGTTTTCCGTCTCGCGCCACCGCGGCTGAATCACCGCCACCCAATAGGTGTGTTCGTCGATCATTCGGTTGAAAGCCATCATCGTCGCCTGGTCTTGCGCGGTGACTCCCTCGCCCAGCTTGTCGCCGTACTTGTCCTTCAGGTACTCGATGATGTGGGTGGAGTCGTTCACCGCCGTGCCATCGGTGTCCACGATGCAGGGCAGCTTGCCCGCAGGGGTGTCCTTGTCCAGGCGCGTCAGGTCCTGCGGCTTCGTGTCGTACGTCAGCCCCGTCATCTTCATGTAGTACGCCACCTTGGTGACATACGGGCTGATGCAGGGCACGGTCCAGGCGGGAAGGTATTGGTAAAGCGTGATCATGGTTGTCTCCTGTCGTTGTGATGCGATGGCGTGGATGACCGGGGGCTACCAGAGCAGCTTGTCCCCGTTGGCGTGGCGAAACTGTCCGGATGCGGCCGGGCTCAACTCGTCCATGCGGGCGATCAACCCGCGTGCCGCATCTTCCGGCTGGATGTAGTTGTAGTTGCCCGGGTAGTCTTTCGTGAGGTCCGTAGCCACCATGCCCGGGTGCAGCGCGACCACCGAGATGCCCTTCTTGATCAGGTCGTGGTGCAGGTTCAAGGCGACCATGTTGGCGCCCGCCTTTGAAACCCGGTAGGCGTACATGCCCCCCGAACTGTTGTCGCCCAATGAGCCGACGCGGCTGGTCACGATGCCAACCTTTGCGTTGGGGCCGAGGAACGGGAAGCAAGCTTCGACCACGCGCAGCGGCCCCAATGTGTTGATCTCGAATTGGCGACGCATGTCGTCATAGTCGATCTTGCCGAGCTCGTCCAGGCCGAGCACGCCAGCCACATGCAGAATCCAGTCCAGGCGGACGCCCCGCGAGCGCAGGCCCTCGGCCAGCTTGGCCACCGCCGGCGGGGATGTCACGTCGATGCCGCCGATCGTGTCGACGCCACCTTCGGTGAAGCCTTCGCCCGCACCCATGCACGCGGCAATAACATGCTCACCTCGCGCCTCGAGCTGCCGGCAGATCGCGTTGGCGATTCCACGGTCGGCACCAACCACCAGAATGTTGTTCATCAGACTTCCTTTCAAGTTTTGTTGCGCAGAGACTCGCTGCCGATGATGCGGGCCGAACGCAGTTCGTTGCGCATGGATTCGGAATAGCCCAGCTCTGCCAGTATCTCGTCGTTGTGCTGCCCGAGCAACGGCGCGCCGCGCCGCAGTTCGGACGGCGTGCGCTCGAATCGCGCTGGCGAACGGGCTTGGCGCAGGCGACCCGCGGCGGGGTGATCGACCTCGACAATCGTTTCCGACGCCAGCACCTGCGGATGGCGGATCACTTCGCTGCGCGTGAGTGCCGGCGCACACGGCACGTCGTGCGCTTCCAGGCACTCCATCCATTCGCCCGTGGTGCGCGTTTTGAGCACCTCTTGCGTCATGAGGAGACGCTCGTTCACGTGGCTGTCGCGTGCCTTCGGGGTGGCGAAACGGGCGTCGGCAAGCCATTCGGGCTTGTCCAAGGCCTTGGTGAGTCCGACCCATTCCTTGTTGCTCATCACGGCCACGGTCATGTGCCCGTCCTTGGTTTCGTAAATCAGGTCGATGAAGCTGGCGGCTTCCTGGTTGCTCATGGTCTTGTCAGGGTATGTCTGCGCGCCCATGTCCGAAGCCCACAGGAAATAGAGCACGGAATCGAGCATCGAGATCCGAACGTGCTGCCCTTCGCCCGTGCGGTGCCGCGAGACCAGCGCGGCCGACAGCGACTGCGCCACCGTCACGGCCGCGAGCTTGTCGGGCAGCACAGTGCGGATCAGGCGCGGCCGCTCGCCGTCGGAGCCGGCCTGCACTGTCGTCAGTCCCGAGATTGCCTGAATGACAGGGTCGTACACCGGCTTGCCGACCCAGGGGCCGACATCGCCAAAGCCGCTGATGGATGCATAGATGATGTTGGGGGCGACGGCGCGGATGTCGGCCTCGCCCACACCGAGCCGGTCCACGACGCCCGGGCGGAAGTTCTGCATGAAGACGTCCGCTCCTTTGGCCAGGTCCAGCACGATCTGGCGGCCTTGCGGGTTCTTCACGTCCACGCTGACCGAGCGCTTGTTGCGGTTGATGTTCAGGAACATCGCCGACATGCCGGCGCGTTGGTTGCCGAGCGAGCGCACATGATCGCCGGCTTCGGGAACCTCGACCTTGATCACGTCGGCGCCCTGATCCGCCAGGATCATCGCCGCCCAGGGGCCCGACAGCATCGTCGTCATGTCGATGATGCGAATGCCGGCTAAAGGTCCACTCATTCTTGTCTCCATTTACGTCGCCCCTCGCGAATTTCGCGGGTGGGGATGACTTGTTTCGTTTGGCTGGATCGAATAGTAGGTTGGCCATGAAAAACGTACTAGACCAAAATTTGAGGATTCAAAGTACGGTTAAAGTGGACAGTCAAAGCAATGCAGGAGATGGCGAAATGATCAAGGAGCTTTACCGGATGGCCGTGTTCGCCGAGGTCGTGGAGCACGGCTCCTTTTCCAAGGCGGCGACCACCTTGGGTCTTGGGAAATCGATCGTGAGCGCGCATGTGGCCGCGCTCGAAAAGCGCATCGGCGCGCAGTTGCTCACGCGCAGCACGCGTGCGCTTTCGCTTACTCAGGAGGGGGTTGCGTTCTACGAGAACTGCAGGCGCATGGTGGCCGCCGGCGAAGATGCGTTCACGACGGTGGAATCAAGGCGTGTCAGCGTCAGCGGAACGATTCGCCTCACCTCTTCGTACAACGTCGGCGTGAGCTTCCTGATCGCGGCGCTGGCGCGATTCAAGGACGCGTACCCGGACGTGTCATTTGACCTGGTCCTGGAGGACTCCATATCGCATGTCATCGAGGAAAGGTTTGACCTCGCGGTGCGCGTGGGGCGCCTCCCGGACACGGGTCTCTTTGCCTCCCAGCTTGGCAACTGCTCAATGCTGCTGTGTGCAGCGCCGTCGTTCGTGCGGCGCCACGGGAAGATCACCAAGCCTGAAGAACTGGCCAAGGTGCCTTGGGTCACCATTACCCAGCTGCCTCACCCGGAGAAGCTTCATCTCGTACATCAGAAGACGGCACAGCGCCTGACGGTTGGCATTCATGGCGCTGTCAAGACTCATTCCGGCATCGCTGCGCGGGAGTTCGTTCGTTGCGGAACCGGGGTGGGCCTGCTGCCTGACTACGCGGTGCACGGTGACCTGTCCAAGGGCGACCTGATCCGCATTCTGCCGGCCTGGAACGAAGCGAATGATCGCCCGATCTCAGCCGTGTTTCCGAGCCGGGACCGCATACCTACCCGAGTCAGGCTGCTCATCGATTTTCTGCGCGATTCACTGAACCCATCCGGGACTGGAAACGCCGATACAGGCAGCCGCCGATGACGCTGCCTTGGTCAACAGCCACTCTCGAAAGAGCCGTAGCGAAATCATGTGACGCTTCGCGGACGAATACACAAGGTGGTATCCGCGAGTGTTCATCACCTCGGCAATCCACGGTATCTCGAGCTTGCCTGTTTCGAGATAGTCATCCAGCAGGCATCGTTGCACCACCGCAATGCCCAGGCCGGACGATGCGGCTTCCATCATCTGGCTTGCCTGGTCCAGACCAATACGAAGATCAAGGGCCGGGACACTCTCGCAGACGGATTTGAACCACCAGGGCCAAACATCGGGCTGCGCCGTATTGAACAGGAGCGGGAAGTTCGCGATCTCTTCCGGCTTTGTTATCGCTAGCGGGATGAACCCCGGGCGGCATACCGGAACGATTTCCCTGCCAACGATGTAGTCCGAAACGACGTCGGGCGGGCTGCTGCCGTCTGTACTCCGAATTGTGGCATCGACCTCGTCGAGCGGCGACTCCTTCTTGTACTGCACAAACTCCAGCTGGATTCCGGGATGTTGGCGATGGAAGTCCGGCAGGCGGCGAATGAGCCAGTGGCTCGCGAGTGTCGGGATGACCGAGATGCGAAGACGCTCTGCGTCCTGGCGCCGCCGCGTCCGCCGGCTCGATTCCTCCAGGACGTCCAGCGCGGGCCCAATGGCCTCGAGGTAGGCCTTGCCGGCGCTGTTTAGCACTGTCCCCCGGCGGTTGCGCTCGAAAAGCACTTGGCCAAGGTGCGACTCCAGGCGCTGCAAGGCCCGTGTCACGGCTCCCTGCGTGACGTTCAGCGACTCCGCGGCCGCCAGCACGCTGCCGGCACGCGCCACGGCGACGAACGCATGAAGCTCAACGAGAGACGGCGAATCCATGCGCATGTGCTATGACCTTCTTGCATACCTCGTGCTGATTCTGTCAGTTTCCCGGAGACGCAGCAATCAAGAGAATTCGTGAATGCAATCGCCCGCCCCTGAAGTGAATACCACCGTCCCCCGCAATGTCGTTCTGACGAACTTCGAGCTGCTCGATGTCGACGCCGGCGAACTCCAAAGCGGCTGTTCGCTCCAGGTGAAGGGCGAACAGATCAGTGCCCTGAAGAAGGGCCGCATCGACGATCCGGAGGCGGTGCACATCGATCTCGGCGGGCGCACCTTGATGCCGGGTCTCATCGACTGCCATGTGCACGTTTGCGCCGACGCGATGTCGAGCAATCCGCCGATGCTCGCGGCCATGGGCGTGGCGAAGGCCGGGCACCTATTGCACGACACCCTTATGCGCGGCTTCACGACAATCAGGGACGCCGGCGGCGCGGATGCCGGCTATCGGCAAGCAGTCGAGCGTGGCCTGTTCCTCGGCCCGCGGTTGCTCGTGAGCGGAAGGCCGATCAGCCAAACAGGCGGACACGGTGACTCCCGCGCCACGAGCGACTTCTGCGAAGTCTGTCCCAAAGGAGCCACGTTCCGCCTGATCGCCGATGGTGTGGACGAAGTCAGGAAAGGCGTGCGCGAGGAGATTCGCCGCGGCGCGGACCAGATCAAGATCATGGCCTCCGGCGGCGTCGCGTCGCCAGCGGACCCGATCGACTACATCCAGTATTCAATGGATGAACTGCTGGCGGCGGTCGATGAGGCCACGCGGGCCAATAAATACGTGATGGCGCACGCCTATATGGCCGATGCAATCCGGCGCGCCGTCGAAGCAGGCGTGCGCAGCATCGAGCACGGCAATTTCCTCGACGAACAGGTAGCTCGGCAGATGGCGGAGCGCGGGACATTCCTGGTTCCTACGCTGATCGTGTACCGCCGCCTTGTGAGCCATGCCAAACAGGTGGGGGCCAGCGAGTTGCATGTACAGAAGTCCAGGCAAGTGCTGGAGATGGGCACCCGCTCTCTCGAGATCGCAAAACGGGCGGGCGTCAAGATGGCATTCGGCTCGGACCTTTTCAAGGCGCCGAAGGAATTCCAGTCCGAAGAATTCCTGGTGCGCGCGGAAGTGCTCAGCCACGCGGAAGTGATCAGGAGCGCGACCATCGTGTCGGCCGAGTTGCTGCGACTGGACGACCGGATCGGGCGCATTCGCGAGGGCTACCTGGCAGACCTGATCGCCGTCGAAGGCAACCCGCTAAGAGACTTCCAGTGCCTCCAGGACCAGGGCAAACACATGGCATTCATCATGAAGGGCGGTCGCCGGATCAAGGACACGCTCTCCGAGGTGGGGCCCGACAAGGTTGAGGAGCCCAAGTCCCTCGGCGAGAACTACCTGGGTTGGAGACGCAGCCGCTAGCGCGGCGACGGAGCAAAAGCCATGGTTCGACCCGACCGCATCTCCCGCAGGCAGATGCTGACCGCAGCCTCTGGGGTCGCCGTTGCAGGCGCCATCGGCTTCCCCGCTTTGGCGAGCGACTTTCCGCGCAAGGCCATCCGCATCATCGTGCCATTCCAGGCCGGCGGCATCGTGGACCAGGTTGCGCGGGCCGTGAGCGACTTCGCGTCGTCGGCGCTGGGCCAACCTGTGGTGGTGGAACCGATGCCTGGTGCTGGCGGCATGATCGGCACAATGGCTGTCGCGCGAGCACAGCCGGATGGACATACTTGGCTGTTGGCCACCTCCGGCCACGTCGCCACGCCCTTGCTCCAGGCCTCCAGTTACGACCCGGTGGACGATTTCGTCGCCGTGAGCTACCTCGGTCGCGGCCAGCACGTGGCCCTGGTGCCAGCGGCTTCCAAAGCGCACAACCTCGCCGATTTCGTGCAACTCGCCAAAGCGAAGCCGGGGGCGTTGAACTACCTGAACCCCGGCAACGGCTCCTTCTCGCACCTGGCAGCCGAATTGCTCCAGATGAACACGGGCGCCAAGCTGCAGGCCGTCGCCTACAAGGGCCTGCCCCAGGGTCTGCAGGACCTGGCGGCAGGCCGGATCGACTTCGCCCTGGCATCTCTTCCCTTGCCGATCCCGTTCATCCAGGCGGGAAAGATGCGCGGGATCGGCATCATGGCCGTGCGGCGCAATCCCGCCGTCGCCGACGTGCTTACCTTTCAGGAGCAGGGCTTCGGGTCCTCTCAGATGATCTCCTGGAGCATGGTGCTGCTGCCGGCAAAGACGCCGAAGCAGATCGTCGAGCAAGTCAATGCGATGTTCAACAAGGCCCTGCAGGACCCTGAGGTGATGCAGCGGCTGCGAACGATCCACCTCTCTCCCGCGGACCCGATGCCGTGGCACGAGGTGCAGAGCCTGCTCGCCACGGACGCGAAGCGCGTGGCGGAGATCGTGAAGCGAGCTCAAGTCAAGGCAGTCAACTAACCGGACAACAACGAGGAATGTCGAGAATGAAACTCAGAACAGCCGCCCTGGCGGCCTTCATCGCAGCGCCCGCAGCCTACGCCCAATCGTCAGTGGCCATCTTTGGCATTGTCGATGCGGGCGTTGGCAAAATCTCCGCCGACGGCAACGGGTCCGTAACGCGTGTTCTCAGCGGCGCGTTCAACGCGACCCGCCTGGGCTTTCGCGGGCAGGAGGACCTGGGGGGCGGCATGTGGGCAGGCTTTCACGTGGAAACCGGCTTTCTGACCGACAGTGGCGTCGGCCAGGCTACGAACACAAACAATCAGGCGTCCGGCGGTAGTCCGGCGCCCGGCGGCGGACAAGGGATGACCTTCAACCGCAAATCCACCGTTTCGCTCGGCGGTGGATGGGGTGAGCTGCGCCTGGGCCGGGACTATGTGCCCTCCTATATCAACCTGTCCGCCTTCGACGTTTTCAACAACGTGGGCAGCGGGGGTGCGCTCAACATGACGGAAGCGGCGGGACTTGGGACGGGGCAGGCACCGGTCGCCGCGACCCGCGCGTCCAACACGATCAGCTACTTCACCCCGAGCTTCTCGGGCTTCACCGGGCATGTGATGTACGCGCTCGGGGAGAACTCGTCCAATTCGGGTGCAACGAGCGACGACGGACGGTATGCCGGCGGGCGGATCGCGTACACCGAGGGAAAGCTGGTCGCGGGCGCGGGCTACGGCCGCACCCAGTACGCGTCCGGCGATTACCACCAAAGCAACACCGGCGTCTCCTACGACTTTGCCGTGGTGAAGCTGAGCTTCCTGGTGGGACGCGAGGAGCTGAAATCGCCCGCTAACACGCGCCAGACCCACTGGAGCGTTGGAGCCATCGTTCCGGCGGGCCACGGCGAAATCCGCGCGCAATATGTTCGCGTCAATGTAGCCGGCACTTCCAACGATGCGGACTCGGTGGCGCTGGGCTATGCCTATCCGTTCTCCAAGAGAACACTCGCGTACGCCACGTGGGCCCGCGTGGACAACAAGGGCACTGGAACGTCCTTCAACAATGGCCGCGCGGTGACAACGCCCGGCGGCGCGTCCACCGGATACGAATTCGGTGTTCGCCACACGTTCTGACGGAATTCCATGACGCTCTCCCCGCAAGCATCCAAAACGAGTTCGCAGGCCTATCGGCCCGATGAACGAAACGATGAGGTGCTGGTCTACGTGAACGGCGCCTTCGTGCCGCGCGCCGACGCCAAGGTCTCTGTTTTCGACGCCGGCTATGTGTGCGGCGATGGCGTCTGGGAGGGGGTCCGCCTCGTAAAGGGGAAGGTCGTCTCTTTCGACGCCCATATCGAACGGCTTTTCGAGGGCGCCGCGACCATCGCGATGGACATCGGCATGTCCAGGGAGCGGGTCAAGGGCGTGATCATGGAAACGTTTGCTGCCAACGGGATGGTCGATGGCGCGCACGCCCGTCTGATGGTGACCCGAGGCGTGAAGAAAACGCCGAACCAGGATCCACGGTTCGTGATCGGCAGTGCGACGGTGGTCTGCATCGCCGAACACAAGGTAGTCACGGCCGAGTCGAAGCAGCGTGGCTTGAAGCTACATACGTCGGCGATCCGATGCAGTTCTCCCGACGTGTTTGACCTGCGCTTGAACTCGCACAGCCGACTCAACTTCATCCAGGCGCTGATCCAGGCGATCAACGCGGGCGCGGACGAGGCGATCATGCTCGATCCGCACGGGTTCGTTTCGAGCTGCAACTCGACCAACTTCTTCATCGTGCGAGACGGAGCGCTCTGGACTTCTTCAGGCCGCTACTGCTTCAACGGGATCACCCGCGCCACGGTGCTTCGCCTGGCAAGGCAAGCCGGCATTCCCGCGTTCGAGGGCGACTACACGCTGGCCGAGACCTACACGGCGCAGGAGGCCTTCGTCACCGGGACGCTGGGCGGCATCACCCCGGTCTCGGCCATCGACGGCCGCAAGCTACTGACCGAAGGCGCGGGCGCCGTGACGCGGCAACTCGGTGAACTCTATCAAGAATACATCTCGGCCTGACCCAGATGCCGGTCATGAATCACCCATCAAGGACATTCGGGCGGCGACGGATTCTCCAGCTCGGCGCGTCCTCCTTCGTTTACGCGTCCCCGCTCATCGCGACGGCCAGGGCCTTCCCCACCAAGCACATCCGTCTCATATCGCCGTATCCGGCAGGCGGCGCCGTCGATCAGGTGTCACGCGCCTTGAGTGACAGCCTGGCCGCGGAACTGCGCCAGCCGGTTGTCGCCGAAGCGCTGCCCGGCGCCGGCGGCTCGATCGGCACGCAGGTCGTGGCGAAGTCGGACGCCGACGGCCATACCTGGCTTATGGCCACGCCTAGTCACATCGCGACGCCCTACTTGCAGCCCACCCCGTACGACCCGGTTCGGGACTTCAAGGCGGCGGCGGTGGTCGGCAGCGGCCGGGCGGTGGCCGTCGTGCCCGCGACATCCTCCGCCCGCACGATGGCGGACTTGATACGGCTAGCCAAGGCTCGCCCGGGCGAGCTCAATTACCTCAATGCGGGAAATGGCAGCGTGGCCCACATGAGCACCGAGCTGTTCAAGCTCCACGCCAAAATCTCGATGCAAGCCGTCCTCTACAAAGGGCTACCCCCTGGCGTGCAGGACCTCGCCGCAGGCCGCCTCGACTTCGGCTTTGTCAGCCTGCAGGTCGCCCTACCGTTGATCACTGCCGGGCGCCTGCGTGCGATCGCCATCTCGACGCCTGTGCGGCAACCGGACTTGCCGGAGGTGATGACCCTGGATGAACAGGGCTTCGCAACCTCGTACATCCCCGGATGGTTCATGGTCTGTGTGCCCGCCGCGACGCCAAGGCTGGTGATCGATCGGATCAACGCGGCAGTCAACAAGTCCGTTGCCGCGGCCGATGTCCGGAAAAATCTCGCGACCGCGTTTGTCACGCCAGCCTTGCGGCAGACACCCGAACAGTGCCAGAGCCTCCTGTTGCGCGACCACCAGCGCATCGGCGTAATCATCAAGGAAGCCAAGATCAAGGCGAGCTGAATGGAACGCTCATGAGCATCGAGAAAATCCAAGTGGGCAACGCGCTTGACGTGAACAAGCGCGGAACCACCAGCGTTCCAGCGGCGGCAGCCAACGGGCTTGTCTACACGTACGGCATCACGGCGATCGATCCCCAAAAGGGCGGCGTGATCGCCGGCGATATCGAAACCCAGACCCGCCGGGTGCTCGACAACCTGCAAATGGCCCTGCAAGCAGCAGGCTCAAGCCTTTCGCAGGCCGTCTACACGACGGTCTACCTGCGCGACATCCGGGGAGATTACGCCGGGTTCAACAAGGCCTACGACGATTACTTCGGATCGAATCCCATCCCGCGAACCGTCGTTCAAGCCGTCATCAGGTCGCCGGATGCGCGGGTCCAGATCCAGATCGTGGCGCTTCAAGGCGCCGGGAAGGGCGGTCAGTGACTTTGGGGGATGTCGGGCGCTGCAACCTGCGCGGCCGCTGACGACAGGTGGCCTTGGATACGTCCCCACCTTGTGGAAACAAGTCGCTCACCACCATTTCCAGCGTCGCACGACGGCGTGGATTCAACCGAAGATCGATGCCCCGATGACCGTCACGTCGTGGCCGCTTCGGGCTAGATAGTAGGCGCTGGTCACGCCGACGACGCCTGCGCCCAGTACAAGGATGCGCATGACGCTAGCTCGCCTCGACCGACATGGCCAGACTGATCTGGCGCGTGATGTGAAGGAAGCGGTCGACATCGGCCACGGAATTGCAGTGCAAAGGCGAAACCCGGATGGCACCTTCCAGATCGAACGATTCGAGCATCCGCTTCGAATACAGACTTGAGGACACTCGTTCGTAGACGATGACGCCGCGCTTTTCATACTCGCGAACGGCTTGGGCATGCTCCAGGTTGTCGATGCCGATGGCGAGGATCAGATCTCGCTTGGTCAAATCCTCGTAGTCGAGGAAGACTTTGATGCCATCGAGGTGCCGCAGCCCCGAGCGGCCGTCGCTGCCGTTCAACATGCGCGCCAGAAGTGCCCGCTCGTGCAACTCGATCCTCTCGATGCCGCAGACGAAGAGTTCGCGCCGATCGGCGCTGCCGGTGAACTGGCTGCCGATCCAGCACACGTAATTCACGATCTCGGTCACCACGCCGAACTGCGCCGGTGCCGAGCTGCCCAGGTCCCAGAAATCAACATTTTTGGCTGCCAGCTTGTGATGAGGGAGCCGCGCAGCGCGGTCCGACAACCAAGACATGCCAGATCCTCGGCAACCGAAGAACTTGTAGGGCGCGATGTTGATGCCGTCCACCGGCGTTTTCTGCAGGTCAATCAAACCGTGTGGCGCATGCTGCACCGCGTCCACAACGATGTAGATGTCGGGCTTGATGGCCCGTGCCTGCTTGACGATTTCTTGAATGTCGAGCTTGGCACCCGAGATGTTGGATGCATAGATCACACTCAGGAGCGTCGTGTCCTGATCGATCAAGCCGACGATGTCGGCCACATCGACGCCACCGGTCACAGGGTTGGACTTGGCGACGCGCAGTTCTTTGTCAAGCCGCTGGGCGTAAAGTGTCAACGCATCGAACGACGAAGGATGTTCGAGCGTCGTGGTCACCATGTTCGTGCCGGGAATGTTCTCGGCCACCGCCCGCACCATGTCAAACATGCCACCCGAGGCTGTCAGCGATGCGTACACGCTGCCGCCCTGAGCATTGAGGATTGTGCGCACGTCAGCCGTTCCATCGGCCTGGACCTTCTGGAGCAATCGCGACATTTCGTGAATGCGTTCGGGGCAGTCGGGCAACGCGTCGATCTGGGCGAAGCGTTCGACGGCCGACTTGAGCCGGAACGACCCGCCCGCGTTGTCGAAAAACAGACGCTCGCGACCGTTCATGTCGCGATCGACATAGTGGAAGCGGTCCTTGATCTCGCGGGTCAACGCTTCGGGAAAGAGAATGCCTTGATCGTTGTTCATCACAATGGTTTCTGGGGTTTGTATTGATTCAGTGGGAGCGCAGATCTGACAAGAACTTCTGCGCCCGCTCGCTCTTCGGCCGGCTGAAAAAATTTTCGGGAGTGTCGGTCTCGACCAAACGGCCTGCGTCCATGAACCACACCTTGTCGGCCACTTCCCGTGCGAAGTTCATCTCGTGGGTGACGCACATCATGGTCATGCCCTCGCGCGCCAGGCTCTTCATCACTTGCAACACTTCGCCCACCATCTCCGGGTCGAGCGCACTGGTCGGTTCGTCGAAGAGCATGGCCGGCGGGTCCATGGCCAAGGCCCGCGCGATGGCCACGCGCTGCTGCTGGCCGCCGGAGAGCTGGCCCGGGTACGAGCCCGCCTTGGCGGCAAGGCCGACGCGCTCGAGCAACTCGCTTGCCCGCTGTCGCGCCTGCGTCTTGCTCTTCCCAAGCACGTTCGTGGGGGCCAGCATGATGTTCTCGGCCACCGACAGGTGCGGGAACAGGTTGAAGCTCTGGAACACAAAGCCGACGTGGCTGCGAAACTTGTTCAAGTCGAGCTTTGGAGCATGAACGTCTTGTCCGTTGAACTCGATCCTGCCGCCCTGAATTTCCTCCAGTCGATTCACAGTTCGGATCAGCGTGGACTTGCCGGAGCCCGAGGGCCCGCAAACCACGACGACCTCCCCCTTGGCGACATCCGCGGTGATATCGGTCAGCGCCTGGAAGGTGGAGCCATACCACTTGTTGACGGCATTGAAGACGATCATCTTCTTGCCGCCCTCGGGAGGAGAGGTCTTTTCCATGATGAACCTTTGTGAAAGCGAAGGAGCGTTACTCGACCGGCTGGAGCACCGCTGTCGCGGATGCCGGGGTTCGCGGCGCAACATCTTGATGGCCCGCTCGTTTTCTGGCGATGCGGCGCTCGAGGTGGCGAGCCAATTGGGTCAAGGAGAAGCAGACGAGGAAATAGATACCCGCAAGGAGGATGAACACCTGGAACGGCTTTGTGAGCAAGGTGTTGTTGACCTGGTTCGCGGCGAATGTCAGTTCGTTGACGCTGATGACGTAACCCAACGAGGTTTCCTTGATGGTCGAGACGAACTGGCTGACCATGGCCGGCACCATGTTGTAGAGCGCCTGGGGCAACACCACCTTGAAGGTCGTCTGCATGTAACTCAGGCCCAGTGCGCGTGAAGCTTCCGTCTGCCCCCGTGAAAGCCCCTCGATGCCAGCGCGGATCACTTCCGCGAGGTATGCCGCCTGATAGATGACCAGTGTGACGACCATCGTCGTGAAGCCACTTACCGTGTGTCCGGTCAACGCGGGCAGGAAGAAGTAGACCCAGAAGATGAACATGATGAGCGGCACGCCACGCACCACGTAGACCACCGCCGTGGCCGGGGCCCGCAACCAGCCGATCGGGCTGACCCGGGCCAGGGCCAGAACCACCCCAAGGGGGAAGGCCAGCGCCAAGCCGAGGACGGACAGCAGCAGCGTGATCGCGAGCCCGCCCAACGGGCCGTTTGGATATTGCCCGATCAGCAGCAACGTCCAGTTGTCACGCAGAATGTTCAGGATATCGCTCATGGCTTACCTCGCCTGAATGCGCAAGCGACGTTCCACCATTTCGCCGGCGGTCATGATCAGCAGCGAGATGCCTAAGTACGCAGCGGTCGCCATCAGGTACACCTCGACGGTGCGAAACGACTGACTCTCGATCTCGCGAGTCGCGTAGGTCAGTTCCGCAACGCCGATCGTCATGGCGAGGCTGGTGTTCTTGAAGAGCAATACCGTGTGGCTGACCAGGGTCGGCATGGCAGTTCGGATCGCCTGTGGAAGCACCACCAGCCGGCTGGCCTTCAGGTATGACAGCCCGAGGGCTCGGGCCGCTTCGATCTGCGACTTGGGGATCGAGCGGATGCCCCCGCGAAGGTCTTCCGATATGTAGGCCCCCATGGCCAGGCCGACCGCGATGAAAGCGAAGACGAATTCGCTGTGGTGGGCGTTGAGCCACTGCTGCCACGCGCCTGGAAGCAGCGTTGCCACGCCAAAGTACCAGAGGAAGATCTGAACCAGCATCGGTACGTTCTGGTGGTATTCGACGTAAGCGGCGACGAAGCCCTGAGCGACGCGACTGCTGGTCATTCGCACCACCGCGAGCACGATGCCGACGACCATCGCCAGAATCCACGCGAGCAACGTGAGTTCGAACATGGTCACCATGCCGTCCAAGATCATCTTCAGATACTCGGGGCGCATCAGGACCGAGAAGTCCAGTCTGGCGTTCATGAAGCTGTGATCGGTTGAGTGATCGCGGCAAATGGGGCGCTGCGCTGCCCGTCAGCCTTTGATCGGCTCGATCTTGAAGCTGCGCGGCATTTTGAAGATGGTGCTCATGCCCATCCACTTGTCATAGATCTGCGCCGCCTCACCCGACTTCTCCATGGATTCCAACATGCCATTGACGTGCTTGATCAGCGCCGTCTCGCCCTTTCGCATGCCAACGCCCCACGGTTCCAACAGCAGCGACGGTTCGAGGATCACGACCGGCGACGACGCCTCGGACTGCTGCTTAAACTTGACGAGAGCGAGCTCGGACAACACGAAGCCTTCGACCTTGCCTTGTTGCATCGCCAAGAAACCGCTTGGCGGGTCCTGGAAGGTGACCGTGGTTGCGGTCGGCAATGCCTTGCGTACCGCCAACTCCGAGCTGGATCCCTTGGTGGCGCTCACGCGCTTGCCGGCCAGATCCTTGACGCTGGTGAAGCCGCTTTCTTTTCGGGCGGCAATCTTTTGCTGACTGGCGAAATATTGATCGCTGAAGGCGATCTGCTCGGCGCGCTCGGGCGACCAGCCGAGATTGGCGATGACGACATCGACTCGCCCCTGCTGCAGCTCGGGAATGCGTGCGGCGACGGCGATCGGCTTGAGATCGAGCTTCACGCCGAGCGACTTGGCCACAGCCTTGCAGAAATCAACGTCATAGCCCTGGATCTCGCGAGTCTGCGGATCCGGGAAGCTGAAGGGCTCCGAGGTGCCGAGCGTGCCGCAGGTCAAGACACCCTTCGCCTTGATGTCGGCAAGCTGGTCAGCACAAGCTGAGCCGGCTGCAAGGGTCAAGGCGCAAGTAACGAAGGCGATTCTGGCGTTCATGGTGGTCTTTCAGAGTTCGGTGGCCGGGGTGGGGGTGCGTGATGTCCAAATTCTGGGCGAGCAGTAAAATTAAAAAAAGCGATATTTGGGCATAAAAATCCATCGAAAAAAGCGATGCCGTCAGGGTTAACGTGAATAAGGTGAATCCACCATGACGTTCAAGCAGCTCGAGGCTCTGTACTGGATTGCGCAGTTGGGGGGGTTTTCCGCCGCCGCCCTCAAACTTCACACCACACAGTCAGCCGTATCGAAAAGGGTGCAGGAGTTGGAACTGCTGTTCGATACGGAGTTGTTCGACCGCAGTCAGCGCAGCGCGCGTCTCACGGAAAAGGGGGAGGAAATGTTCGTGCTGGCCAAGAAGCTGCTCGAACAGCGTGACGCGGCCATTGAGCAATTCAGCCGGCCCGAGGTGATCGAACGGCGCGTACGGATCAGCGTCACTGAAATGACCGCGTTGACCTGGTTGCCGCAGCTGGTGAATCTGATTCAGCGCTACTACCCCAAGGTCGTCATCGAGCCCGATGTAGACAACGCCATCAGTCTGAGGGACAAGCTGCTAGCCGACGAGGTTGACCTTATCGTCCTGCCTGACGCGTTTGAGGACACGCGCTTCTCTTCGAAAGTACTCGGCAGCGTGGAATACGCGTGGATGTGCAAGCCCGGCATGCTCGACTCAAGCAAGCGCTTGCGGGTTCACGAACTGGCGACCCATCGACTACTGGTGCAGGGGGAAAAGTCAGGCACCGGGCTTCTTTACGCACGCTGGTTCAAGGCGCTCGGGTTCCAGCCCGCGAGTGTCATCACCAGTAGCAATCTGGTTGCACTCATCGGCATGACGGTTTCGGGGTTGGGCGTTAGCTACCTTCCCCGGCAGTGTCTCGACCCGCTGGTTGCCGCAGGCATGCTCGACGTGATCAAGACTACCCCCGCCCCGCCTGCTGTGACCTATGTTGCCCTACACAAAGGAGGGCAACGAAGTACGCTCGTCTCTTCAATCATCCTGATGGCCCAGGAGTGCTGTGACTTCACGCGCATGCTTCAAACTTCCAAGATTGCGCCAGGCGCGGGGATCTAGTTTCGCCTGAAAACGCTCAGCGATCGCCAGTCGCAACCAAGTCAGGATTCAGCGCCCGGATGCGCTCGTCCGTGTAGTAACCGCCGTACTCCGTGTATCGCAGGAAGGGGCGCCCACACGCCGCGCACGCCCAGACGTCGCAGCGGTTGTAGGGAAACCAGGCCGGCGCGATGGGCGCATCGGCTGACCATCCGTGGGTTCCGGCCGGGTGATACTCCGCGACTGTGGGTTCTTCGTTCTCGGAGTTCTTCAGAGTGCCAACGCACCGCAGCAGTGCCCGGTCGAAGCCGCCGGGCAGAGACTCCCAGCCAGCACAGACGAGTGCGTTGCAATCGTCGCATGGCGGCCCACCTTGGGCGCTTTGGCCCAGCGCGAGGAGGTCGTCGACCGTCAGTAGGGGAACTCGTGGATGGTCAGGCATTCTGTGTGTTTGGGAAAGCGGTGCAAAAGTACATGGTCGCGAGCGCGCCTACTCTGTCAGCCAACCACACCGGCCAACACATTGCCGCCCCAAGCTGACACATTTTGCCATCCCCGCTGAGTCTTTCAGCCATTGTGCCCGGCACGCGCGCGTCGGGATACTTGCGGAGCCCGCACACCACTCGGGGCATCAGCAAAACGAAGGAGACATTGCGCGATGAATTTCTTGCAGTACGTGCTTGCCGTAGCCACGGCAACGATGACACTGGGTGCATCCGGCACGGAGAATCGGGCGTTGCCACTCGAGATTTCGAGCCTCAGCAACCGGGCTGATCTGCTCAGCGGTGGCAATGCGTTGGTCGAGGTCCGGCTGCCGGCGAAGGCCGATCCTCGCTCGTTGAGAGTTCGACTCAACGGAAAAGATGTCACAGCCGCGTTTGTCGCTGGAGACAAAACGCATCGGCGAGGTCTGCTGGACCAGCTTGCGATCGGCCGCAACGTCATCGTCGCTCGGGCCAAAGGAGCCAGAGCGGCAGAGCTGGTCGTCACGAATGCGCCTCGCGGCGGCCCTGTGCTGGCCGGGCCTCAAGTGACGCCCTATGTGTGCGCCACGCGGGCAGCCCGCGCCGCAACGGCCACCACGGCCGCGACAAACGCCAGCGGCTTCAGCACTGAAGCGGTGGACGCGCAATGCAATATCGCCACCGAAATGTCGTTCTTCTATCGCAGCACGCAAGCCGGTTGTTCGATGGCGAGCCCGAACCCGAGCCCGCCGGCCACCGCGCCCGCCAACGCGTGCTTCAAGCCCTACGCCGTGGGAGCTGCCGTGCCGGTTGACCTGGCAACCATCACCACGGACAAGGGACTGCAGGTGCCCTACATTGTGCGGCTCGAGCGCGGCGTGATCAATCGCGGTATCTACGAAATGGCAGTTCTGTTCGATCCCGCGAAACCGTGGAGCAGTGGCCTCGCACCGCAAAGCACCTGGAACGGCAAACTTGAATTCGTTTTCGGCGGGTCTAGCGGCCAGGCCCGCCGGCAGTTCCGGCCCGCGAGCCTGTGGAACCATGACGCGGCGCTGGCCAAGGGCTGGCTCGTCGCCACCAACAGCCTGATCGACGCTTCACGCAATTCCAATCGCGCGGTGATGACCGATACCGTGATGATGATGAAAGAAGATGTCATCGAACGCTACGGGCCTCTGAAGTACACGGTGGGCAACGGCTGCTCCGCCGGTTCCATGACGGCCCTGACCATTACATCCACCTTTCCCGGCCTCCTGGACGGCCTGCTGATTTCGTGTGCCCTGAACGACCCCGAGTCGTCCAACCAGGAAAGCGTCGACTGCGGCCTGCTGGTCGAGGCCTACGACAAGCCGCGCTGGCGCGAGCTGATGGCCTCGGGCGGCTACAGCCTGGCCGATGCCAACCGCAAGAAGGCCGCCATCAACGGCCACGCCGATCACACGGCCTGCATCGGCTGGTACAACAGCTTCGGCCCCAACAAGCTCGCGGGCAACTTTGAGACCGTTCGCGAAGTCATCCCCGCCAACAGGGAGAGCGGCGTGATCACCGAGCGCTCGCTCCCGGAGCCGACCAACCTGTGCCAGTTGCCGGTGAGCCAGGTCTTCGACCCGATCAAGAATCCGAGCGGCCTGCGCTGTTCGCAGTGGGACCATGCGGTCTCTGTCTTCGGCAGACGCACGGACGGAGCGGCCAACTCGACGCGGGACAATACCGGCGTGCAGTACGGCCTGAAGGCGCTCGTCAGCGGGACGATCAAGCCCGAAGAATTCGTCACCCTCAATGAAATCATCGGCGGTGTGAACCGAGATGGATTCAGCGTGCCGGAGCGCGCGGTGGCCGACACCTCCGCGCTGGAAACCGCATACCGCAGCGGGCTGATGCCCGACTACAAGCTGGTCGCCAGGGTACCGATTCTTGACTTTCGCGGGTACGACGACAGCTTGACTCCACCGGTCGCGAACACTGGGCGCACCGGGCTGCATCAGATCTGGAAGAGCTTTGCCAACCGGGAGCGGCTCGTGTATGCCACCGCAACGGCGGGCAACTACGCGATGTGGCGCTACGGCATCAGCCCGAAGGGCTTCATCCCGAGCGACGCGATGGCCGATGAGGGATTTGCCGTGATGGACCAATGGCTGGCCAATCTGAGCGCCTTGAACCGCGGGACGCTCGAATCCCGAGTACTTGCCTCCCGTCCCGCCACGGCAGCGGATCACTGCCTGCTCAGTACCGATGCAATGCAATCCACCAAGGTCGCGGATCCAGCGGCCTGTGATGCGGACCCGCTGCTGCGTCGCGGCATGTCGCCGCGCGAGGCCGCCGGCGGTCCCCTTGCGAACGACATCCTCAAGTGCCGGCTCAAGCCGGTCGCTGCCGCAGACTACGCGCCTGTTGAGCTGAGCGCCACCCAGCTCAATCGGCTGCGCGCAAGTTTCCCCGATGGCGTCTGCGACTACAACAAACCAGGTGTCGGCGCGCAGCCGTCGTGGGGAGTGACGAGCTTCGCATCGCGGCCCGGTGGCCAGCCGCTGCCCGCCGCGCCTGTGTCGACGCCGCGGTGAATCCCCACGCGCGCTGCGACGGGCGGCGCAGCGCAGCGTAGATGATGCAATATTGGGTGCCAGTTGCGCTTGGTCAAGCTGGGCAGGTCGACCCGACTCAGGTACGGCACGCAAGGCGTTGATGCTGTCCTCACCGAACAACGCGTTCCATGTGTGCACGGTCTGGCGCGCCACGCCCACGGCCAGCGCCACCTCGGCGCAGCCCTTGCCCTTTTTGCCGCATCCGCCCGGTGCGCAACCGCTTTCTCGCTGCTTTGCTCAATCGCTTTTGCACCATGCCCATATTCTCCAGGAACAAGCCTGAAGACATAACGCACGGGGCGGGTGGCGCAATGGTCGTCATGTTTTTAGAGAGGATCAACAGTCGACACGGACGAATTGCGGCTTGTCGCCGCATGTCGCCGGTCACACGCACGTGTTAGGTCGTACAGGGGCGAACAAACCTAAGCGCGAAGTCCCTTGTACTCGGCCTAAGTCGCTCCAGGACTTACCGCCGGATTGGGCGCATCGTGGAGACTGGGAGCACCCGACGAGTTCTTCGGCCGGCCGCGATCGGGCGAGTTGCCGCTTGGCGCGCAAAGGCGATGGCGAGGATCAAGTCGCGCCTGGACAGGTCAGTGGTGCTGACGGCCTTCGGGTGCTGCAACCTGCGCGGCCGCCGACGACAGCACAAGGCGCACCAGATCGGCCTGCCGGCTCGCTCCAGTCTTGGCCTGCACCTGCTTGAGCTGCCAGCGCACCGTTCCCACCGTCACGTGGCGCTGCTGCGCATATTGCTCCAGAGTGTGACCGGCGACGATGGCCTGGACCAGGAGCGATTCCGCGCGTGTCAGATCGAACAGGCTCATCAACGCAGGCACCGGTATGTCTGCGGTGCTCGCGCCCGTCAACAGGACCAACACCGAAGCCTTGCCGCGCGCGCAGGCATCGGTTGGCGCTAGCGGCTGTATAGCCACGTGCAAGGCTTGCTCGCCACAGGCGAGCGACAGATAGCGCCCATCGCTCAATGCGCCGGCTCCGGCCACGTCGGCGATGTCCTGGTGGAGCGATCGAGTGGCCGCCGGCGCAGGCGCCAGCAAGCTGCCTGCGTGCAGCCGCAAGGCCTGCCCCCCGTGCAGCAGGGCCTCCGCGCTGCGATTCATCCAGCCCACACGAGCATCTGCGCCGCAGACGAGCACACCGCAGCGCAGCCGGTCGAAATACTGACCCAGCCTTGCGCCGAAATCGCTAGCGTCCTGCAGGCGCCCACCAAGTTCGACGGCTTGGCCAAGATGGGGCAGCAACGCCGAAAGCCGGTGGATCTGCGCCTTGGAGAAGTCCCTCGTATCCGATGCCGCGCGATGCAAGGCCACGCCCAGGTAGCTGTCGGAGCCCAGCGGGCGCAAGGAGCCGACGAAAAGCCCTAACCCCATCTGGGCCAGCGACTCTTTCAACTGGTGCCGCTGGCTGTCTTCCCACTCGAACAGGTCCTCGTCACGGGCGATCCGGTTCAGACCGCGCAGCGCCCTCCTCGCGTCCAGGCGCGGGTTGCGCTCATCGGAAACGGCAGATTGGTGCAGCGCCTCGGCGCTGTGCGTGCGCGAATCCTGCACCGACCAGCAGGTTCGCAGTCGCACGCCGTCAGCCTTGAAGGTCTGTACCACCACTGAGTGGGCGCCAGTTTCCGCGCAGATGCCATCCAGCACGCGAGGCCAGCGCGCAGGTTCGGCCGCGCACGCGTACAGGTCGAGCAGCAGCGAATCCGAGGCCATCGCAGTCGCGGCCATGGCTTGCTCCGTTCAGTCGAGGCTGAAGCCCGAGGCCCGGATGATGGGCTGCCACTTGCCGATTTCGGCGCTGGTGAGCTGGCTCAGCTCCTGCGGCGTCGATGGCGTGGGTTCGAGCCCCAGGTTGCGCAGGCGCTCCTGGACATCTGGCAACGCCAATACCCCGCGGATGGATTGGTTCCACTGCTGGATCACGGCGGGGCTCGCCTTGGGAGGCACATACAGCCCGATGAAGCCCTGCCCCACCACTTCGGGGTAGCCCAGCTCTGTGAAGGTCGGCACGTCGGGCAGTTGCGGAATCCGCTTCGCTGCCGATACCGCGACGATGCGGATCCGTCCGCCGCGGTGATGCTCCATCAAGTCCCCCACGGTGCTGATGCCCGCGGAAACCTGCCCTCCCGCCAGGTTGGTGACGATCGGCGCGGTGCCCTGGAAAGGCACGTGAACCATGTCCACGCCGATCGCGCGGCCCACCACGAGGCCGAAGAAGTGCGGAGGGCTGCCCGGTGCGGGCGAGCCGAAGCTGGCACGCGCCGGGTTGGCCTTGGCCCAGCGCACGTAGTCGGCGAAAACCGCGGCCTTCGGGTCTTCGCCCACCGCAAGGGCAAAGGGAAATTGGACCAGCGTCGAGACCGGCACAAAGTCACGCGCCGGGTCGTAGGTGAGCTTCTTGAACACGATGGGTGCACTGACGGAGATGGTGTCCGGCGCGATCATGACGACGCTGCCGTCTGCGGGCGCGTTCTTGAAAGTATCCACCGCCAGCCGCCCACCGGCGCCTGGCCGGTTCTCGACCAGCACGGGACGTTTGAGGTGCGTTTGCAACTTCTCTCCGAGCAGCCGCGCAATGGTGTCCAGCGAGCCGCCCGGCGGGAAGCCGACGACTATCTTCACCGGCCCGCCCTCACCCGTTTGCGCGCGCGCCGGATTCACCCAGGCGGTGAACACCAACGCCGCACACACCAGCCACGCCGCGCGGCGATTGGACAACATGACATCCGACGACATGAACGCGCTCCTTCGGGAGGTAATTGGGCGAGTAGGCTTGCAGCATTCGCCGGGGCCGGCGGACGACTGCATTGAAGCGTTAAATCGTTTCTTTGTCAACAATCTTAGTTACCATCAAGCCATGGCTACCTCCTTCGACTGGCGATTTCCCTATGCGGCGCAAAAGGCGCCCGTTCTGGCGCGCAACCTCGTGGCAACCTCCCAGCCGCTGGCTGCGCAAGCGGGCCTTCGCATGCTGCTCAAAGGCGGCAACGCCGTGGACGCCGCAGTGGCGGCCGCGGCCGCGCTCACCGTCGTGGAGCCGACCATGAACGGCATCGGCGGGGACCTGTACGCACTCGTGTGGGACGGCACGAAATTGCACGGGCTGAACGCGACGGGCGCATCGCCGGCCGCATGGCATGCGCAGCAGTTTCAGGACTACGACGCGATGCCGATGAAAGGCTGGGACAGTGTCACGGTGCCCGGCGGCGTGGCCGGTTGGAAAGCGCTGTCGCAACGTTTCGGCCGACTGCCCTTTGCCGACTTGTTCGAGCCCGCCGTCGCGTACGCGACCGAGGGATTTCCGGTGTCGCCTTTCATCGCGAGCGTGTGGCGGGAACTGGCCGACCTGGTGGCCGACCAGCCCGGTTTTGCGCCGGCGTTCCTCCCGCAGGGGCGGGCACCAAGGCCGGGCGAACTCTGGAGATTCCCCGAACAGGGCCGCACCCTGCAGGCCATCGCGGAATCCGGCGGCGAAGTGTTCTACCGCGGCGCGCTGGCCGAAGCCATTGTGGCTTTCTCCGCGCAAACTGGGGGCTGTATAAGCCTCGACGACTTGGCCGGGCATGAGGTCGAATGGGTCGAACCGCTGGCGCAAAGCTACCGGGACTTCGTGCTGCACGAGATCCCGCCCAACGGCCAGGGCATTGCCGCCTTGATGGCATTGGGCATCCTGGAGCATTTCGACGTGGCCGCGATGGGACTGGACAGTGCGGCTGCGTGTCATGTGCAGATCGAAGCCACGAAGCTCGCGTTCGCCGACCTCTACGCCCACGTGAGCGATCCACGGACCATGCGTGTTCCGAGCAGCGCGCTCCTGTCGCCGACCTACCTCGCACAACGCGCGCGAACAATCGACATGGCCAGGGCCGCGGCGCCGGTTGCCGGCGCACCGGCCGAACGTGGCACCGTCTACCTGACCACCGCGGACGCCAGCGGCATGATGGTGTCGCTGATCCAGTCCAACTACTGGGCCTTCGGCTCCGGGCTGGTCGTGCCCGGCACCGGCATCTCGTTGCACAACCGCGGGGCCAACTTCGTCCTGCAGCCGGGGCATCCGAATGAGGTGGCACCGGGTAAGAAGCCGCTGCACACCATCATCCCCGCTTTCGTCACCCGGGATGGGGCACCGGTGATGTCATTCGGGGTGATGGGTGGGGCCATGCAGGCGCAAGGCCACTTGCAGATGATGAGCCGGCTGGTGGACTTTGCACAGAACCCGCAGGCCATGAGCGACGCGCCGCGCTTCATGGTGGGGCCGCAGGACGGCTCCCTCAGCGTCGAACAGCACATGCCGCCGGCCGTCGTCGATGGCCTTCGCGAACGCGGTCATCGCCTCGAGGTATCGCCCACCGGTCACCTGAAGTTCGGTGCGGCCCAGTTGATCCACCGGCTGGAGGGTGCGGGCTATCTCGGCGCTTCGGACGGCAGGCGCGACGGGCAGGTCGTCGGCTTCTAGTTGAGCGGCGCCCCAAGCCGCGAAGGCCCCCTCGGGGGGCAGCGACCCACACGAAGTGGGGGAGCGTGGGGGCCAGCCCTTCACAGCTCCAAACTGCGCTTCATCAGCTTGTCGAGGATGATGTCCAGTTGCCGGTGTTCGTGGTCGTCCAGCGCCTCGAGGTACCAGGCTTCGCGGGCGGCGGCGGCAGGCAGGATGTCGGCGCACATCTTCTCGCCCTTGGTCGTCAGCGACAGGATCAGCTTGCGGCCGTCGGCGGGATCGTCCACAGTCTCGATCATTTTCAAGTCGACCAGACGTCGATGCGCTCGTGACGCACGGGCCTTGTCCATGCTGGTGCGGTCCACCACCTCGTTGAACACCAAGTCACCGTAGGCATAGAGCGCCATCAGGATGCGCCACTCTGGGATCTGCAGGTCGAACCGCGCTTCGAACAGGCGGCCGATAGACTGGGAGACACGATTGGCCACGACGGACAGCTTGTAGGGGATGAAGTCCTCGAGCTTGCCCATCGGTCCCAGGTTGGGGCGCTTCACGGTGACGCGCTTGGCCGCCGGGGCGCGTGGCTTCTTCTTCGCGGCAACGGTCTTCCTGGGGGCGGGGTCTCTGGCCATGCTCATGATCGAACGATGCTAACAGGACAAGCCTGGTCCGCGCGCCTCAGTCTTTGATCGCTCCCCTCCCAAATGAGGGGTGAAACGAAAGCTCGCCTTCCCTACGATGAGTCCACTTCAAAGACCACGAGGAGAGAGAGATGACCCCCACGTTCAAATACCGCCGGCTTTCGGGCCACGCCTTCGCGCTGTCCCTGCTGGCCGCCGCTGCCGCACCGGCGCACGCCGTCGAGAACGGTGCCCCGATCACGCCCTTCGGCGTGTTCGACTTCGGCGCCGGCCAGTTGCCGCCTCCTTCCGAGATCGCCACCGTGGGAGTGCGGGCGGCAGTCTATCGTGCCAGCGAGCTGCGCGACAACGCGGGCAACGTATCGCCGGTGGGAGCGAAGGTCAGAGTCGACAGCGTCGGCGCAGCCATCATCAAGATGACCGACCACAGCTTCATGGGCGGCAAGTACGGTTGGGGCGCCGTGATCCCGGTGCTCAACATGGGCCTGGATCTGGCCATCCCCACCCCGGTCGGCACCGTCAACGTGTCCGGCCGCAACACGGCCGTCGGCGACATCCAGCTCATTCCGCTGATGGTGCAATGGACGCCCTCCCCTGGCCTCTTCACCAACGCGAGCCTGCAGCTGCAACTGCCCACGGGCTCCTACGACAAGAGCCGTGCGATCAACGCCGGAACCAACCACTGGACGGTGGTGCCGACCTACGCGTTCACCTACATCACTTCGGGCGGCTTCGAGGTCTCCTCGAACTTCCAGCTCAATTTCAACGGCCGCAACAAGGACACGGACTACCGCTCGGGCGTCGAATACCAGCACGAGTTCGCGCTGGGCCAGCACCGGGGCCCGTGGACCTTCGGGCTGGGCGGCTACTACTACCAGCAGCTGACCGACGACAAGGCACCCGGCCTGCCGAACGGCAACCGCTCGCGCGTCGCGGCACTGGGGCCTGTGGTCAGCTTCTTCGAACTCGGTTCGGGCCTGCCTCTGGTGTGGGTCCACGCGTACAAGGAATTCGGCGCCCGCAACCGCAGCCAGGGCTCGCAGCTCACGGTCCGGGCCGCCTGGACGTTCTGACCCGATCGCGAACGAGGAGCAAGCACCCATGCCCAGACAGTCCACCGGCTCGGCCGATCTTGTGTTGCGCAACGGCGCGATCTACACCATGGACGCCGCCCGCCCCTGGGTCGAGGCGCTGGCCATTCGCGACGGCCGCTTGTTGGCGCTGGGTCCGGAGGCGCAAGTGCGCGCGGCGGCCGCGCCGGATGCCCGCGTGGTGGACCTGCACGGGCGCATGGCCATGCCCGGCATCGTCGATGTGCACAGCCACTTCGTGTGGGCCGGGCGCGCCGAGCTGTATGAAACCACGTTCCCCCCTATCCTCACCCTCGAGCAAGTGCTCGACCAAGTGCGCCAGACAGCGGCCAAGCAGCCGCCCGGCGCATGGGTGGTCGGCGGCATCTGGGGCAGCGGGCTGATCGGCGAGCTGACCGCGCAAGCGCGCCTGGCACTCGACGAAGCCGCGGGCGGACGCCCCGTGATGCTGCGCGACGACTCGCACCACAACCGCTGGGCCAGCACGGCCGCATTGCAGCAGGCCGGCATCGACGCATCCACCCCCAACCCACGCAACGGCGAGATCGTGCGCGACGCGAGCGGTGAGGCCACCGGCCTGCTGCTCGAGTCGGCCTCAGCGCTGGTGGAAGCGGCGGTCGCCAAGGCATTGGCGGCCTCGCCACAACTGGACTTCAATGCCGCCGCGCATGCCATCCGGCGCTTCAATGCCTGCGGCGTTACCGCCACGCAGGAAGCGTTGACCACTCGGGCCGTACTGGAAGCCATCAAGTCCCTGGAAGGCGCGGGCCAGCTCACCGCCTGGGTCGTGGGCAGCCTGCCGGTGGTCGAGGCGCCCCTGGCGCCCGGCGAATGGGGCGAGACCCTGTTCGCGCTGCGCGACCACTACCGCAGCCGCCACTTCCGGCCCGACGCCGGCAAGATCTTCCTCGATGGCGTTCCGACCTCGCGCACCGCGGCGATGCTCGAGCCCTACCTGCCCGATGCGGCACATGGCTGCTGTTTCCGCGGCGGCACCACACTCACGGTGCCACAACTCGCGCGGGCGCTGGCCGACTGCGAGGCACGCGGCATCGCCGTCAAGATTCACTGCGCGGGCGACGGCGCCGTGCGCAGCGCGCTCGACGCGGTGGAAGTCCTGCGCAGTTTCAACGGGCCCGGGCTCGCGCACCAGATCGCGCACGCGAGTTTCATCGCCGACGACGACGTGCCGCGCTTTGCCGCGCTCAACGTCGTGGCCGACCTGTCGCCGATGCTGTGGTTCCCCGGTGTCATCGTCGAAGCCATCCGGGCCGCCGTGCCGTCCGAGCGCGTCGAGCGTTTCTGGCCCAACCGGGATCTGATGGAGGCCGGCGCGCTGATCGCGGCAGGTTCCGACTGGCCGGTGGTGCACGACCCCAGCCCCTGGGCCGGCATCCAGGGCATGGTCACGCGACGTGACCCGACCGGCCGGTTCCCCGGCGCGCTGTGGCCCGAGCAGGCGCTGGACCTGGCGTCGGTGCTGCGTGCCTACACCATCAACCCGGCACGGGCGATGGGCCTGGCGGACGAGACCGGCTCGCTCGAAGTCGGCAAATCGGCCGACCTAATCGTGCTCGATCGGCACCTTTTCGAAGTCCCGCCCGAAGAACTCGCCGCCACTCGTGTGCTCAGCACCTACTTCGAAGGCCGCGTGGTGCATGAGGCCGGCTCGTGAGCGCCGCCGCCGACGTGCGCCTTCCGGTCACCGTGCTCACGGGCTTCCTGGGCAGCGGCAAGACGACGGTGCTGAACCACTTGCTGGGCCACCCAGAACTGGGCGACAGCGCCGTCATCATCAATGAATTCGGCGAGGTGGGCCTCGACCACCTCCTGGTCGAGCAAGTCAGCGAGAACCTGCGTGTGCTCAATAGCGGCTGCCTGTGCTGCACCGTCCGCGGCGACCTGGTCGACACCCTGCGGGAGCTGGAAGCGCGGCGCACGCGCGGAGACGTCGCCCCGTTCTCCCGCGTCATTGTCGAGACCACCGGGCTGGCCGATCCCGCGCCCGTCCTGCACACACTGATGGCCGATCCCGCGGTGACGCCGGGCTATCGGCTCGAAGGCGTCGTGACCACAGTCGATGCGGTCAACGGCTTGGCGACGCTGCAACACCATCCGGAAGCCGTGAAGCAGGCGGCGGTGGCCGACCGGCTCCTGTTAACCAAGACCGACCTGGCCGGCACGCCGCAGATACAGGTCCTGGCCGCACGGCTGCAAGCCGCCAACCCCGCGGCCCGCTTGCAGCACGTGGTCGGCGGAGCGATCGCGCCCCGGGACGTCTTGCAGATCGGCTGGTACGACCCCCTGGACAAGTCGTCCGACGTGCGCTACTGGCTGGCGCGCGAGGCGCATCACGGCCACCAGCGCGAACACAGTCATGGCCATGCGCCGCACCGGCATGACCACGCCGGCCGCCATGGCGACCGCATTCGGGCGCACTGCTTCATCTCGGACGAGCCGGTGCGCGAAGCAGCATTCACCCACTGGCTCGAACTGATGGCCGCGATGCGCGGCGAGAAGCTGCTTCGCGTCAAAGGACTTGTGCACTTGGCCGAGCGTCCCGAGCAACCCCTGGTGGTGCACGGTGCGCAGCACGTCTTCCATCCGCCGCGCTACCTGCCCGCATGGCCGTCGACGGACCACCGCACTCGTCTTGTCTTCATCACCGACGGCCTCGATCGCGCGGACATCGAACGCACGCTGTCCCAGTTCGCCGGCTTGCGCACCGCCGGCTCCCCGCATCCTGCATGACACGGAGACTCACCCCCATGAACGCAAAGTCCATCTCGAAGAAACACACTACCCCCGCCGTCGATCTCGGGCGGCGCCGCTCCATCGCGCTGACGGGCGCCGCCCTCGCGTTTCCGCAGCTCGCGCTGGCCCAGTCGCGTCCGATCAAGATCGGCTACATCACCGCCCTGTCGGGTGTGCGGGCCGCGTTCGGCGTGGCCGACGAATGGCAGCTGGCGAGGATGCGCGAGATGCTCAAGAACGGCATCGAGGTGAGCGGCAAGCGCCATGCAGTCGAGATCGTGCTGAAGGACAACCAGTCCGACGCCAACCGCTCGCAGCAAGTGGCCAGCGACCTGGTACTGCGCGACAAGGTCGACCTGATGCTGGTCCAGGACGGCGACGCGGCCACCCCTGCGGGCCAGCTGTGCGACGTGCATGGCATCCCCATGATCAGCACGATGACGCCCTGGCAGGCGTTCCTGTTCGCTCGCGGCGGCACGATCGGCAAAGGCTTCCCGTTCTCCTTCAACTTCTTCTGGGGCGCCGACGACGTGGTGAAGAACTTCGTCGCGATGTGGGACGGCGTCAAGACCAACAAGGCCGTGGGCACGTTGTATGTCGACAACCCGCCGGGGCAGGCTTTCGCCGATCCCCTGCGCGGCATGCCGCCGGCGCTGCGCGACGCCGGCTACAACCAGGTCTCGTCCAGCTTCTTCAAGGTCGCCACCGACGACTTCTCGAACCAGGTCGCAACCTTCAAGGCCAAGGAGGCCCAGATCGCGTCGGGCTTCATGTTCGAAAGCCACTTCGCCACTTTCTGGAAGCAGGCGCAGCAGGCCGGCTATCGGCCCGAAGTCTGCACCATCGCCGGTGCCTTCCTGTTCCCGAGCGCGCTGAAGGCCCTTGGCAACGCCGGCAATGGCATGTCCACCGAAGTGTGGTGGACGCCGAACTATCCGTTCAAGTCGTCGCTCACCGGCCAATCGGCGCAGGCGCTCGCGGCCGATTGGGAAAAGTCCACCGGCAACCAATGGACGCAACCCCTCGGCTACGCCCATGCGCTGTGGGAAACCGGCATCGCCGCCCTCAAGACGGCGGCCGATCCGCTCGACCGCAAGGCAGTCAGGGACGCAATCCGCGACATGGTGCTCGACACCATCGTCGGCAAGGTGGACTTCAAAAACAGCCCCATCAAGAGCGTGGCGAAGACCTCGCTCGCCGGCGGGCAGTGGCGGCGCTCGGCTGCGGGAGCGCGCTTCCCGTTCGAGCTGCAGGTGGTGAGCAACCCGACCGCACGGCACATCCCCGTCGGCGCCGAGTTCAAGCTGCTGTCGCAGTTGGCCTGACGCGAACGCCATGGTCCTCGTGGTCGACGGCCTATGCAAGGCCTATGGCGAAGTGGTGGTGGCCGATGACGTGAGCTTCTCGCTGGCCCACGGGGAATGCCTGGGCGTGATCGGGCCCAATGGCGCCGGCAAGAGCACGCTGTTCCACCTGCTAGCCGGCGCGGTGACCCCCGAGCGCGGCAGCATCCGCCTGAACGGTAACGAGCTCGTGGGGCTGCCGGCGCACCGGCGTGCCCGCATGGGCGTTGCGCGGGCTTTCCAGATCCCACAGCCGTTCGCGCATCTGACCGTCTACGAGAACGTGCTGGCCGCGGCTTCGTTCGGTGCCGGCCTGCGCGGGCGCGCCGCGGCCGACGCGGCGGTGGCCGCCCTGGAACGTACCGGATTGCACGATCGGCGCTCGATGCTGGCAGGCGCATTGCCGCTGCTGGACCGCAAGCGGCTCGAGGTTGCCAAGGGAATTGCCGCCGCGCCCAAGCTGCTGCTGCTCGACGAAGTGGCCGGCGGACTGACGGAGCGCGAGGTGCAAGCGATGGTGGAACTGGTGCGCGAACTGAAGCAGTCTTACGCGGTGATCTGGATCGAACACATCCCGCACGCCCTGAAGGCCGTGGCCGATCGGGTGATGGTGCTGCACTTCGGCCGCAAGCTGCTGGAGGACACGCCGCAGGCGGTGATGGACAGCGCCATCGTGCGCGAAATCTACATGGGGATACCGGCCGATGCCGCTGCTTGAACTCGAATCCGTGGAAGTTTTTTACGGCGATCTGCAGGCAGTGTTCGGCGTGTCGCTGTCGTTGGCGCAGGGCGAAGCCCTGGCTTTGATCGGCGCCAACGGCGCGGGCAAGTCGACCTTGCTCAACGCCATCACCGGCCTCGTTCCGGCGCGCGCGGGCGTCGTTCGGTTCGATGGCGAGTCGATCGCCGGATTGCCGGCGGAGAAAATCGCGGCGCTGGGCATCGCGATGGTGCCCGAGGGGCGGTTGCTATTCCCCTCGCTCAGCGTCGAGGAGAACCTGTTGATGGGCACGCTGACGCGGCGCGCCGGTCCCTGGAACCTGGACGCGGTGTACAGCCTGTTCTCGATGCTGCACGAGATGCGCAATCGGCCCGCAACGCGGCTGTCGGGCGGGCAGCAGCAGATGGTCGCGATCGGGCGCGCGCTGATGTCCAACCCACGACTGCTGTTGTGCGACGAGTTGTCGCTCGGCCTGGCGCCGCTGGTGATCGAGGAGATCTACCGCGCGTTCGAGCGCATCCGCGCAGAAGGCCTGTCCGTCATCCTGGTCGAACAGGACGTGGCGCGCGCCTGCAAGGTGTCCGAGCAACTGCTTTGCCTGTTGAAAGGGCGTGTCACCCTGGCCGGCCCGGTCTCGCAGTTTTCACACAGCCGCATCGCAGCGGCCTACTTCGGGGAATGAGGCCACCATGGACTGGATCGCCACCATCATCAACGGCGCCCTGCTGGGTGGCCTCTACGGACTGTTCGGCCTCGGGCTCGCGCTGGTGTTCGGCGTCATGCGCGTGGTCAACCTCGCCCACGGAGAGTTCATCGTGATGGGCGCCTACCTGGGCGTCTTCCTGGTCGCCTCGATGCCGCAGGTCCCGCCGTGGCTCATGATCGTGCCGGTTGCGCTGGCCGGCTACGCACTGGGCTGGGGACTGCAGCACAGCGTGGTCAACCTCGCGCAACGCACCGGCGACCCGCTGACACCGTTGATGCTCACCTTCGGCCTGTCCGTCATCCTTCGCAACGGCATGGTCGAACTCTTCGGCGCCGACTCCCGTGCCATCGACGGCGGCGCCCTCACCAGCGCCGGCTTCGACCTGTTCGGGCTGCGCCTGGGCGTCTATCCGCTGCTGGTGCTGGGGCTGGCCATCGTGTTGTTCGGCAGCCTCCAGTGGCTGTTGAACCGCACCGAGTTCGGCCGCGTGGTGCGCGCGACGGCCGACGCGCCACCTGTGGCCCGCCTGATGGGCGTGGCGCCGGGCCGCGTGTTCAACCGCGTGATGGGTCTGTCGCTGGCCTTCGCGCTGGTCGCGGGTTTCCTGCTCGCGCAGCGCACCTCGTTCACGCCGTTCTCCGGCGCCGAGCGCATGCTGGTGGCGTTCGAGGTCGTCATCATCGGTGGGCTCGGCTCTTTCTGGGGCGCGCTGATCGGCGGCGTGGTGCTGGGCATCGCCCAGCTGGTGGGGCAGAAGTTCGATCCGAACGCCGGGCCCTTGTACGCGCACCTGCTGTTCGTGGCGACGCTGGTGCTGCTGCCCAAAGGCCTCGCCGGGGAGCGCAAGTGAACAAGCAACGGATGGCGAGCCTGCTGGCCGCGGCGGTGGCTGCCGCCGCCCTGGCGGCCATGGCGCCGCGTTTTGCCGACGCCGGCGTCTTGCGCCTGTGCGCGGAGATCCTGCTGGCGATCTGCATGGCCCAGATGTGGAACCTGCTCGCGGGCTACACCGGCCTGTTGTCACTGGGCCACCAGATTTTCGTCGGCATTGGCGCGTATGTCCTGTTCGAAGGCTCGCAACGCCTCGGGGTGGCGCCGTACTGGTTGCTGCCCGCGGCCGGGTTGGCGGGCGGATTGGCCGCCGCGCTGATGGCGCCGGCGCTGTTCCGGCTGCGCGAGGCCTACTTCTCGATCGGGCTGTGGGTGTTCGCCGAGATCGCCTACCTGGCCGTTTCGAAGGCACCGTTTCTCGGCTCGTCGGCAGGGCGCACGCTCGACCTGTCGGCCATCGACGACCCGGAGAAGTTCCAGGCGATCTCGTTCTGGGTGGCCTGCGCCATCGGCGCATGCGCGTTGGCCGGAGTCTATGCCCTCATGCGCTCGCGCCTGGGCCTCGCATTGATGACCGTGCGGGACAACGAACTGGCGGCACGCAGCATCGGCGTCGACGTCTGGCGGGTGCGGCTGCCGGCCTTCGTCGCTTCGGGCTTCGGCTGCGCGCTGGCGGGCGCCGCCTATTACATGGGCGGCATGTTCGTCTCGCCCAACGCGGCTTTCGACATCAACTGGGTGGTGATGATGATGTTCGCCACGCTGATCGGTGGTGTCGGCAGCATCGAGGGACCGGTCATCGGCGTGCTGGTCTGGTTCGCGCTGCGCGAGCTGCTCGCCACCTGGCTGGGGCTGCCCGGCGGCTGGTACCTGATCGGCATGGGTGCGGTCGCCATGGTGGTGAGCCTGGTTGCACCGCGCGGCATCTGGGGCCTGGCACAGCGCCGCTGGGGCTGGCGCGGTTGGTCCGTCACACGGCGACCGCCCGCTGCGGTGGAGTGAAACACATGTCAAGGAGCCTTCGAATGCCCGGTTTTTCCAACACGCCCACGCGCGTCCGCCACGTGGCTCACGTTGCCGCCATTGTCCTGGCCCTGGCTTGTCCCGCCGCGTGCGCAGCCAAGGACGCAGGCACCATCAAGGTCGGCGCCATCAGCACGCTGACAGGGACGGGGATCTCCACGGAGGCGGTCCGAGGCGCCAAAGCGTATTTCGACGCGCTCAATGCGGCCGGGGGAATCCGCGGCAAACGCATCGTGCTGGTTTCGGAGGACGACCGGGCCGAACCGCAATCGGCCGCGGCCGCCGCTAACCGGCTGGTTGCCGACAAGGACATCGTGGCGATGGTCGGCGGCTCCAGCGTGCTCGAGTGCGCAGTGAACCACAAGCTCTATGAGGAAGCCGGGCTGATGTCCCTCCCGGGCGGGGGGATCGATCCCCTGTGCTTCGGCTCCCCCAACATCGCGCCTGTCAACGCCGGACCCTACGTCTCGCTGGCCAATGGACTGACATTCGCGCGAACCGTGCTGCGGCATGAACGCCTGTGCGTGGTCTCGCCGGCGCTGCCTGGCATGGTGGAGGCATTCCAGCAAGCGATCGACCAGTGGGCCAAGACCCAACGCGTGCCCAGTCCACCGATGGAAATCTTCCAGCTGGGCGATCCGATGGAGCCTGTCGTGAAACGGGTGGCGGCGCGAGCCTGCCAATCGCTCGTGTTCACCGGACCGAACGTGGTCGAGTGGGCGCGCAGTTCGCGGCCACTGCTGCCGGGTGTGGAACAGATATTCCTGACGCCGGCGTACACCACTGTCGTGACCCAGGCGCTGGGTGCCTCCGGCGAAGGCATCTATGCCATCGCGGAATTCGAACCCTGGACAAGCCGGTCGCTGCAGCTTAATGACTGGCGCGCGTTGATGACCGCCAACAAGGTACCGTTGAGTTCGCTCTCGCAAGGCGGCTACTTGGCGGCCCAGATGTTCGGTAAGGCGGTACGCGGAATTAGCGGCCCCATCACACGCGAAACCGTGGCCAAGGCGCTGCGCGAGATGGCGCCGGTGTCGAACGCCTTGACCGCTTCGCCGTTCGTCGTCGGGCCCGGCCGGTCACACAATCCGAACAACAGCGGGATTCCGATGCAGTTGAAGGACGGCCAGTGGCGCGTGGCGCATTCGAAGTGGATCAGCTTCGAGATGCGCTGACGCGCGTGGAATCACGCTCCATCCCGCGCAGGATTCAAGGCGCGGAATGCACCAACCTTCCCTGGAAGAAGGTTCGCTGCACCTGCGTGAGATGGATCTGCTCGACCGGCACCTTGAACACATCGCGATCCAACACGATGAAGTCCGCAGACTTGCCCGGTTCGATGGAGCCGGTTTCGCGCGCCAAGCCCATGGCCTGCGCGCTGTTGATGGTATAGATGCGCACGGCCGTTGCTAGGTCGACCGCCTGATCCGGCCCAAGCACGCCGGGAATCTCGCCGAGCGGATTCTTTCGCGTCACCATGCCTTCGATTCCTATCCACGGATTGGCTGTCGGCTGGCCAGCCGGCCAGTCCGAGCCGCCGGCCACCAGGGCCCCGGCCGTCACCAGCGACTTGATGGGAAAGATGCGCTTGGCACGAATTTCGCCGATGGCCATCGCCGTCGCGATGTTCAGGCCCGTCGGAAACCACAGCATGGGTGACAGGTCCGCTGTGACATTGAGCTTCCTGAAACGCGGCAGATCACTGTCGGCGATGAAGCTGGCATGGGCGATCTGGTGGCGTGGTCCTTTCGGTCCGTTGCGCTTGCGGACGGCTTCGACTGCGTCCAGCGCCTGATGCAACGAGGCGTCGCCGGTGGCGTGCATCTTGGCTGCCACACCCTGCTTGTCCAGCACGGCCAGCATCTCTACCAGTTGAGCGAAGGTGTAGGTTGTCCTGCCGCGGAAGTCCGATCCATGCTCATGATCCGGCAGGTAGGGCTCGATGAAGCTTGACGTGCGCGCGGGCGGCACACCATCGAGAAACAGTTTGGCAAAGTCCGGCCTGACGTTCGCCGTTCGATAGCTGCCGCGCGCGCCGACCAGGGCCATGCCATTTCGGTCCCCCGTCTGCTCCGGCTCCAGCATCGACACAGACGCGACAACGCGCAGCGAAAGCGCCTTGCTGCGATCCGCCTGCGACCAGAGGCGCAGGCTTTGCTCTGAGCTGGCGGCGTCTTGCACGCCGGTGATGCCATAGCCGTTCAGCGTGCGGCTGGCCGCCTCGACTGTCTGACGCATTTGATCGGCGGTGCGTGGCGGGATCAACTTCTGGACTTCGGCGAAGGCCGGAAACTCCTTGAGCAGGCCCACGGGCTGTCCCGTCACCGCGTCCTTGACGTAGCTCCCATTGGGTGGATCCGCGCTCTGCGCGCTGATGTTCGCGCGTTGCAACACGTCGCTACTGACCCAGCGATTGTGGTAAGTCTCGTCGCGCAGCACTGTGGGATGGCCCGCGCTCGCCTTGTCCAATGCCTCCAGCGACGTGCTCGACGCGATCTGTCCGAGCAGGCGGCTGCTCCAACCCCCGCCGACAATCCACCCTCCGGGGGCGGCACGCTTTGCGCACGCTGCCACGCGTTCGAGCACCTTCTCGAGGTCGTCGGATTGCGCCATGTTGCAAGCGAACAAGTCTTCGTACGCGCCGCTCAAGGGGTGTGCGTGCACGTCGTTGATGCCGGGCATGGCCATTGCCCCTTTCAGGTCGATCACCTGGGTCTTGGGTCCGATGTGGCGCGCCATGTCGGAGTCGGAACCGACGGCAATGTATCGGCCATTGCGCACCGCGAACGCTTGAGCCCAAGGCTTGGCCCCCTGCACCGTGTAGATGGCGCCGCTGCGCACCACCAATTCGGCAGGGGTAGCGGCCTGGGCGCGCACCAGCGCCGTGGGCATGGCCAGGCCCAACGCGAGCGCCACGTGCAGCGTCAAACGCTGCGTTGTTCGATCCGATTTCATGACATTTCCTTGTAAAACCATTTCCATTGCTCCGCACTTTCGAATTCAGATTCCACGCGCCGCGGCAGGCATTCGGGCGCCGCCATCGGCCACCAGCGCCGCGCCTGTGATGAAAGAGCTTTCGTCGCAGGCAAGGAACAGGCACACGGCGGCCATCTCCTCGGGCCGCGCCATGCGGGCCAGTGCAATGCGGGCGACTGTGCGCTCCCTGGCCTGCGCCTCGGTGATGCCCAGCTCGCGCGCTATGTCCTGCATCTCCTTGGCGGCCATCGGCGTGTCGACCCACCCCGGGCACAGCGCATTGACGCGCACGCCCTGCGCGCCGTAGGCCTGCGCCGCCGATCGTGTGAGGGCGACCACACCCGCCTTGCTGGCCCCGTAGCTCGCCGAGCCGGCGCCTGCGTTGAAGGCCGCCACCGAGGCAATGTTGACTACCGATCCGGTGCCGCGCGAAAGCATGTGCGGCAACACTGCCCGCATCGTGCGCATCGTGCCGGCGAGGTTGATCTCGTGCTGGCGCGACCAGACCGAATCTTCGATGTCGGCTGCATCGTCGTTGACGATCACGCCTGCGGCATTGACCAGCACGTCGATGCGGCCATGCCGTTCGAGCGCAGCCGCCACGGCGGCGCGCACCTGGGCCTCGTCGGTCACGTCGCAGGTCAGGGCGCCCGGGAATGGCGGCAGCGGCATACCGCACGCCAGCACTGTGGCGGCCTCCTGCGCGAAGCGCCAGACCACCGCGGCGCCGATGCCGCTGCTCGCGCCGCACACCAACGCCACCTTGCCCTTCAATGCTGCCACTGCCCTGCCCTCTCGGTAGGCTTGCTCGCCTGCGGCTCGATGCGCCGAAACTCGGCCTCGAGCACCTGCTCGACCTCGGCCGGGGTGAACAGCGGCCGGCGCTGGACGAAGGCAGTCCATAGCAGCGCATACAACGCCGTCAGTCCCAGCATCACACCGAAGGGCACATAGATGTCGCGCGGGTTCATGTTCGGCGGCGTGATGTACCAGATGGCAATCAGGATGCCGATCGAGGACACGATCTGCGGCAACGGAAAGAACGGCGAGCGGTAGGCCCGCGGCAGTTCGGGGCGCCGGATACGCAGCAGCACCACCGACACGTTGACCATCAGGTAGGCCGTTCCCCATGCACACACCGCCGCGAGCACCAACGGCAGGATGCGATCGAGGTTACCGTTGATCCAGATCACGTGCGCGATCGGGATGATGGCCGAGACCACGATGCCGACAACCGGGCTGCGGTACTTGGGATGGAGGTAGGCGAACGCCTTTGGCAACGCGCCGTCCACCGCCATGCCGTACAGGATGCGCGGCAATGCAGCCATCAAGGTATTGATCGTCGCGGCGCCGGCCAGGAGGAAGGCAATCCCGAGCCAGATGCGTCCGAAAGGTCCGAGCACCTGCTCGGCGAAGGCGGGGATCGCCTCGGGTGTCTCCAGCAGATGCACGAGCCCCTTGGGATCCACCGGCGTGTTGGGCACCTGGCGTTGCATCGCGGCGCCCCACATCAGCATGCACAGCGACACCAGGCACAAACCCATGAACATCGACCGCGGGATCGAGCGTTGGGCATTGCGCAGGTCCGGCGCCAGCGGCGTGACGAACTCGACGCCCAGGAACATGAACATTGCCAGGCCCACCAGCGACAACACCGCGAACAGGTCGGTGCCCACCGCCGATGCGCCGAACCAGCCCTCCAGGTTGACCTGCGCCGCCATCGACAGCCCCAGCACGCCAAAAACCATCAGCGTGACCCACATACAGAAGGTCAGGACCACTTCCACCCGCCCGAATGCGGCGATGCCGAAATAGTTGAGCCCCGCGAACAGCACAACCATGCCCACGCCCACGGTCCAGGTGGCATCGTGCGCCACGAGCACGCCATGCAGGCCCGGGAAGTTGACTGTGGCCATCACACCGGAGAGGATGGTCTCGGCGGTGCCAGCGAACACATGCACCAGCATGTAGGCCGAGATGGTTCCGGTGATGGCGAAGAAGCGCCCGCAGCCACAAGCGATGTAGTCGTAGACGGAGCCGGCCGTGGGCAGCATGGTCGCCGCCTCGGCAAAGGTCGAGGCCTGCGCCAGCATCAGCACGAAGGCGATGAGCATCGCGGCGACGAAAGCCCAGCCGCCGATCGAAAAACCGGTGGTGGCCGTCAGGATGGCGGGGCTGGCCATCACAACGCCGACAGAGGTGGCCAGCGCGGTCGGGAATCCGACAACGCCGCGTACGAGGTGCGCATGGGTGCGTTCTGCAGGGGTCATGGGGTGCTTTCGGATTCGTTGAAGAAAGGGCTCTCCGGCAGGGTCGAGCCGCCATCGACCACCAGGGTCTGGCCGGTGACGTAGCGCGCAGCGCCGCTGGCCAGGAAGCACATCGCGCAAGCGATGTCCTCGGGCCGGCCCAGTTCGCCGGCCGGGATGTGTCGCGCGATGCGGGCGGCACGTTCCGGGTTGGAGAGCAGCGATCCGCCCTGCTTGGCGATGTAGCCCGGCTCGACGCCGTTGACCGTGATGCGGTCGGCGGCCAGTTCCAGCGCCGCGCTGCGGATGAAGCCGTTGACACCGGCCTTGCTGGCGGCGTAGTGCGCGCTGCCCGGCATGGCCACGCGCGGTCCGGTGACGGAAGAAGTCACCAGCATGCGCCCGCCACCGCGCGCGCGCCAGTGCGGCAGCGCGGCCTGGACCAGCCAGAAGCAGGCCTTCAGGTTGACCGCCAGCGTCGTGTCCAGGTCGGCATCGCTCATCGCTTCGATGCGCGCCCAGGGGTTGACGGCTGCGTTGTGCACCACGATGTCGAGCTCGCCGAAAGCACGCACCGTCTCGGCGACCGCCCGCGTGGCTTCGTCGTGCCGGCCGATGTCGCAGCCGATGGCCCGCGCGCTGCCGCCTGAAGAACGAATCGTCTCGGCGATGCCCTCGCCCGCCGCTTCCGTGCGGTTGGCGATCAGGACCCGCGCGCCGGCTTGGGCGAAAAGCGTGGCGATGGCCGCGCCGATGCCCCGGCCGCCGCCGGTGACGAGGGCGACCTTGCCGTCGAGCCCGAACACGGCGGGCGTCACTTGACCAGCTCCTCGATCAGTTCATCGAACATCGCGTTGTGCCTGTCCACGTCGTCGGCCGTGGTGCCGGGGCAGCACAGCATCATGTTGTGGAACGGCGTGATCAGCACTCCGCGGTTCATCAGGAACAGGTGAAGCAGCGCCTCCATGCCGGCATCGCGGTGCTGCCGGACTTCGGTGGCGTTGCGCGGCTCGTCGGGCGCGAACAGCGTCTCTACCCGTGCCCCCACCCGCGTCGCGTGCCAGGGCAGGCCGCAGCGCGCAATGCTGTCGTTGACGCCGCGCTGCAGCCGCTCGGCCAGCGCCAGCATGCGCTCGAAGGCGTCTTCGGTCAGCACGTCGGACAGCACCGCGCGCATCACGGCCACGGTCAGCGCGTTGCCGGCCAGCGTGCCGCCGAAGCCGGCGTGCGCACTCTGGCGCACCGTTGGCGGCACGGGAGGCAGCGCCTGCCAGACGCGCTCGGCCGTGGCCTGGCTCAGGCCAAAGGCCGCCGCGGGAATGCCGCCGGCGATCGCCTTGCCCAGGACGAACATGTCGGGCGCCAGGCCATGCAGCCGCGTGTAGCCGCCGGCGCCGCTGGAGATAGTGTGCGTCTCGTCGATGACGAGCAGTGTTCCCGTTTCGCGCGTCAGCCGCCGCAGCGCCTCGTGAAAGCCCGGCTGCGGCGCGATCATCCCGTAGTTGGTCATCGCCGGCTCGGCCAGCACGCAGGCCACGTCGCCCTGGCGGAGCGCGGCTTCGAGCGCCGGAACGTCGTTGAATTCGACCACGCGCGAAAGCTCGTCGTGAGGAAAGAAGTTGTGGTGGATGTTGTTGCGCATCTGGACCGCGCCCTCGCGCAGTTCCACATGGGCTTCTTCCACACTGCCGTGGTAGGCGCCGGAAAAGACCAGCACCCGCGGCCGCTCGGTGACCATGCGCGCCAGCCGGATGCAAGCGCGGTTGGCGTCGCTCGCCGACGTGGTGAGCGTCCAGTACGGCACGCCGAAACGCCGGGTGAGTTCCTGGCCCACCCATTCCGCGTCGCCCGTGGGCAGCATCAATGAGGTGCCGATGCGCGCCTGGTGCGCCATCGCGGCAACCACTGCCGGGTGGCCGTGCCCGCACATGCCGCCGGTGTCGCCCAGGCAGAAGTCGACGTAGTCGTTGCCGTCCACGTCGCCGAAGCGGACGCCGTAGGGGCGCGCCTCGTCGCGGATGTAGATCGGCCAGCCGCCGATCCAGCGCCGCATCCAGTGCGAGGGGGCGCCGTACAGCCAGCTGGATTTGCCTTGGGCGTAGGCCTCGCCGGAACGGGTATGGGTGGCCGCGTAGCGGGCCTGCTCCGCTGCCATCAGTTCGGCCACGCGGGTGGGATTGGGAAAGGGAACGGTCATGGTCTCGGGTTGTGAAATGGGGACTAGGAACCGGGTGCCCATCAGCACCCAAGCAGGGTCAGCGCTTGCCGGTACGACTGCGCCGGCTGCGTGACGTCGAAATGAACCACCCGCATGCCGGCACGCCGGCCACCTTCGACGTTGCGGAACTGGTCGTCCACGAACACACAGGCGTCTGCGGGCAGGCCCAGCTGCTGCGTGCACTGCGCGTAGGCGCGCGCGTCGGGCTTGAGGATCTGTGTGTAGGTGGCGTCGATGACCACATCGAACAGCTGCAGCAGCGGCAGCCGCTCGCGAAAGCCGGCGCCATAGAACAGGTCCAGTTCGTTGGACAGGACGGCGAGCCGGCAGCCGGCGGCCTTGGCCGTGTGAATCGCCGCCACCGCCTCGGGCCGGAGCACGGCCTGCACGTCCGCACCACGCGCGCGCTGCACGAACGTCTCCATCCGGTCCCAGTCCTCGCCCAGCAGGCGGCCCACCTCGCGGGTGCGTGCCATCCAGTAGTCACGCTCGCTGATCTTGTCGGCCTGCATGTCGCGCCACAGCGCGTCGCCACCCGGATCGAACGGGCCGCGCCAGTCCAGCGTGCCGGAGGCCAGCCCGAGGGCCTGTTCCGTCAGGTCGTGCGTCTCGAACGGCGTGCGGCTGATGACCCCGCCGAAGTCGAGCACCAGGGCTTGAGGGAAGTCATTCATGCGATTGCACCGCACCAGGCAAGACGATGCCGTCACGCACCCAGGTGTCGAAGATGTCGAGCGCCGCCTGGGCGAAGGCGGCATCGTTAATGTGCGCGTCCAGCTCGACCAGCTGTGTGTTCGGTCGCACGGCCAGGCGCAGCTCGTCGACCAGCGCGGCCAGGCCCTCGGGATCGTGCAGGGGCTCGCCCGGGCGGTCCCAGCCCTCGATGCCTTGCTTGGGAACGAGCAGCGCGACCGGTGCGGTGGCCTCGCCCAGGCGCTCGCAGATGGCGCGCGCCGCTTCACGGCGCATCGCGGAATCGATGCAGACGGAAGCCAGCAAGCGATTGTGCGCATGTTCCGGGCGGCCGGTGAAGCGCGCCGGGCGCGGACCCCAGGCCGGGTAGTCCAGCATGTCGGTCGCGCCAGGCGCCACCAGCTGCGGCACTCCGGCGCGGCCCGCGCCGCGCAAGCGGTCCGGCCCGGCCGTCACGCACGAGCCGCCCAGGTGATTCACCAGTTCCTGCTGGCAAAAGTCCATCACCGCCACGAAGCGGCCCTGGCTCGCCAGTTCCTCGAAGGCGCGGCCGCCCATGCCGGTGGAGTGAAACACGGCTAACTCGTAGCCGCGCCGCTCGAGCTCGGGCCTGAGGGTCTTCATGTAGCTCAGCGCGCTGGATCCGAGCGAGGTCATGCCAACCATGGGACGCTCGAAAGCCGGCGCCACGGCACAGCGGCATGCGCCCATCACGGCGCCGGCGGCCTGCGCCAGCGCGGAGCGGCAGAGGCTGTTCAGGCCATACAGGCCGCCCGCCCACAGCACCATGATCAGGTCGGGCGGAATGCGCTCGGGCGGCAGCATGTGGGAGTGAGCGACGGTGGACACCAGGACCTTGGGAAACCCGAGCGGCAGGGCATTGGCCACGTCCAGCGCCAGGTCGGTGCCCATGGTGCCGCCCAGCGCCAGCAGCCCATCGATGCGGCCCTGCGCATGCAACCGCGCGGCCAGCGCGGTCGCGCCCTGGGCCATCAGCACCATGGCGCTGTTTTCGTCGCCCGAGTCGGCGACCTGCTGCAAGCTCAAGCCGGCGGCTTGCGCCACTTCGTCGTTGGTCACGTCGGGCGTGACGCCGCCGCGCCCGAGCACGCCCACGTCCATCACCATCACGCGGCCGCCCGCGCTTTCGACACGCTCGCGCATGAACGCGATCTCGTCGCTCTTGGTGTCGGCGGTGCCGATCAACAGGATTGTCGGTGTCGTGTTCATCTCAAAGTGCCTTGTCCACGGCGGCGTAGGACGCTTCGAGGATGTCCACCAGATGGTCAACCTCCTCGCGCGTGATCACCAGAGGCGGCGACAGGATCATGTTGGGACCGGAGATACGCACCATCGCGCCGCGCTGGTAGGCCTCGCGCGCGACACGTGCCGGGATGTCGCTGCTGCGCGGCTGTGGAGTGCGTTTGGCCTTGTCGGTCACCATTTCGATGCCGGTCATCAGGCCCACACCGCGCACATTGCCGACGAAGCTGAACTTGCGCTCGAACTGCGCCATGCGCTCCTGGAAATGCGCGCCCACGCGCGCCACGTTGCCGACCACGTCCTTCTCTTCGAGTTCGTCCAGCGTGGCCAGCGCGGCCGCCGCCGCCACCGGGTGCCCGCTGTAGGTGTAGCCATGGGCCACGGTGCCCAGGCCCGCGGTGTCGGCCAGGAAGGCGTCGGCCACCTTCTTGCTGAGCGCAGTGGCGCCCAGCGGCACGTAGCCCGAGGAGATGCCCTTGGCCAGGCACCAGATGTCCGCCGTCGTGCCCCACAGGCGGGTGCCGAACATGGCGCCGCTGCGGCCGAAGCCGGTGACGACTTCGTCCGCGATCAACAGCACCTTGTGGCGTTCGCACACCTCGCGCACCAGCGGCCAGAAGTTCGGCGGCGGCACGATCACCCCCGCCGAGCCCTGGACGGGTTCGGCAATGAACGCGGCCACGGTGTCCGCGCCCTGGAACTGGATCTCGCGTTCCAGCAGGCCGGCGCAGATGCGGCCCAGCTCTTCGGGATCCTGTGTGTAGGCATTGCGGTACAACCAGGGGGAGTCGACATGGAAGCAGCCGGGCATCAGCGGCTCGTAGGCGCGCCGGATGTTGGCCAGGCCGTTGACGCTCATGCCGCCGAAGTGCACGCCGTGGTAGCCCTGCTTCAAGCTGATGAACTTGGTACGCTCGGGCTGGCCCAGCACCTTCCAGTACTGGCGCGCGATCTTCAGCGCGCCCTCCACGGCGTCGGAGCCGCTGTTGCCGAACATCACCGCACCCACGCCGTCGGGTTGCATCATCTTCACCACGCGCGCCGACAGCTCGATGGCGCGCGGGTGCGTGGTGCCGCGGAAGGTGTTGTAGAACGGCAGTTCGTCGAGTTGCGCGACGATGGCGTCACGCACGCGCTTGTTGCTGTGGCCGAGGTTGCTGCTCCACAGGCCGGCGACGCCGTCGATCATCTTGTGGCCGTCGATGTCCCAGATCCAGCAGCCCTCGCCCCGGGCGATGATGTCGGGCTTGGTCTTCTGCATGGCCTGCGGGTGGGCCATGGGATGGAACAGGTACTGGGCGTTGTCTTGCTTGAGTTGGTCGATGCCGGTTTTCATGGAAACTTCCTTTGAACTTCTGTTGCGATGCCGGTCGCGGTGGTCCTCATCGCGGCACCCCGACAATCACCGTCTTCAGCTCGGTGTAGCCGAGCAGGCCTTCGGCCCCCATCTCGTGGCCGTGGCCGCTTTCCTTCCAGCCGCCGAAGGGCATCTCGGGCTGCGAGACTCCGAAGTGGTTGATGCCGACCATGCCTGCCTCGATCTCCTCGGCGAGGCGATGTGCCGTGACCAGGTCGCGCGTGAAGGCGTAGGCGCCCAGACCGTAGGGTGAGTCGTTCGCCTTCGCGATGGCGTTAACGAGTTCGTCGAAGGGTTCGATGGTGGCGATGGGACCGAACGGTTCGGTGTTCGCGAGCCGGCAGGCCGGCGGCACGTCCGTCAACACGGTGGCCTCGAAGAAGTAGCCCGGCCGAGCCGCGCGCTTGCCGCCGCACAACAACCGCGCGCCCTGGTCGATCGCCTCACCAACCAGCGTTTCCATATCGTCGATGCGGCGCGCATGGGCCAGCGGCCCCATCTGCGTTTGCGCATCCAGGCCGGGACCCAGGCGCAACGCGCCGGCCGCCTTGGCGAAGCCGGCACTCCAGGCCTCGTAATGCTTGCGGTGCACATAGAAGCGGATCGGCGAAGCGCACACCTGGCCGGCGTTGCGGTACTTGGCCACCACGGAGGTCTTGAGCGAGAAGTCGAAGTCGGCATCCTCGCAAACGATCACCGGCGCGTGGCCGCCGAGTTCCGGCGTGTAGCGCTTGACGCCGCGCGCGCACATCTCGCCCAACAACTTGCCCACTGCCACCGACCCCGTGAACGAAACCTTGGCGATGGCCGGGTGTGCGATCAGCAGCGACGAAACCTGTGCCGGCTCGCCGCATACCATGTTCAACGCATCGGGCGGCACGCCGGCATCCAGGAAACAGCGCACCAGCGCCATGCAGCTCCCCGGTGTCTCTTCAGCCGGTTTCACGACCACGCTGCAACCGGCGGCCAATGCGCTGCCGATCTTGCGGGCCGGCAGGTTGACGGGGAAGTTCCAGGCCGTGAAAGCCGCCACCGGGCCCACTGGCTGGCGCATGACGGTCTGGCTCAGGATGCCGGCCACGCGCGGCGGAACGGTGCGCCCGTACAGCCTCTTGGCCTCCTCGGCCTGGAATTCGATGATGTCGGCCGACAGCGTGACTTCGCGCAGTGCCTCGGCCAGTGGTTTGCCCTGCTCCAGGGTCAGGACGTGCGCGATGTCGGCGGCACGCTCGCGCATCAGGTCGGTCGCGCGCCGCAACACCGTGAAGCGCTCCAGCGCGGACAGCTTGCGCCACTGCGCGAAACCGCGCCGCGCGGATTCGGCCGCCGCGCGCAGCTCCGGTTCGCCGGCCAACGGCAGCATGCCCAGCGTCGATTCGTCGGCTGGGTTCAGCACAGGACGCTCACCGCCCGAGGTTTGCGTCAGCCATTGGCCGCCGATATGCAATGCAAGGATGGGATACTTCATGCTGCGAAGGTAGCCCGGAGGTGGCTCCAGGCGTGATCGCATTCCCGCAATTCAACACCCAGGGAAAACCCTAGAATTCATTTCGACAACGACGTCCAGCGCGCCGGTACGCAACTTGCCGACTTGCCCTCTGACCCGCCGATCAATGCCCGCCCTCGAAGACACCCCGCAACCGCCGACCGGCGAGTCCACGGCATGGCTGCGCCAAGTTGAATCGACGGACATCGACGAGCACGCGGCGGCGCAGCCACACTGGTCGCTGCACTACGACCAGCTGTCCAGTGGCGCCTTCATGGGCAGGTTCACGCATCTGCAGTTGCCCGGTCTGCGGCTGGTGTTCGAGAGCGCGAACCGGGCGGTACGGCAGCGCGGGAGCATTGGCGAGGGGCACTACGGTTTCGCGATGCTGACGCAGCAGGCTGGCGACGCCTTCTTCAGCGGGCAACGGCTGGACCACGAAACCATGATGATCGGCCGGGGGGAAGAACTGGACCTCTCGAGTCCAGCTTCTTTCAGCATGATCGGTGCCGTGGCCGATGGCGCTCTGCTGAGTTCCCTTTGGGAGGCCTTGTACCAAAAGCAACTTGCATCCTGGCTGGACAAGCAGGTCACGGTGCAGACGCGTGCCATCCTCGCCGAAGAACTGCGAACAACCCACCTGGCAATACTGGACCGCGTCGCCACCGCGCCCGCAGTGCTCAATGACCCCGTCGCTGTGATGCAGATGCGCGACGCGATCCTGATCGAGTGGATCGAGGCGATTCCGGCACAGGTCGATACCAGCGGGCTCAAGAGCGTGGAGGCGCGCAGGCGCGTGGTGAACCGGGCCTGCGAGGTGATGCTGTCGCAGCCCGACCAGCCGATGTCGGGCCTTCAACTCTGCAAACAGGTGGGCGCCAGCCCGCGCAAGCTGGAGTACTGCTTTCGCGACGTGCTGGGCACGAGCCCGGCGAAGTACCTGCGCACGGTGCGCTTGAACGGCGTGAGGCGCGACCTCAAGCGCAACACGAACGACGGTGTCGGCGTTTACGACCTTGCCGCACGCTGGGGTTTTTGGCACCTCGGCGAGTTTTCAGCAGACTACAACCGCCAGTTCGGCGAACTTCCATCGCAAACGCTGCGACGGGCGCGCCAGTTGCGCTGAAGTACGGGTCTTTGGCCGCGTCGCCACCCGGCTGGCTACGGAGATCAAACCTCCCAGTACGGCGGCTTTCCGAATTTCTGGCTGAAATAGGTCACGAAGCTGCGCAACTGCTTGGACTTGGAAAGTTCGGGGAGCCAGACGAAGCTGATATCGCGGGGCTCGGCGTCGCTGTCAAAGCGGCACTGCGGCAGCAGCTGCACCAGCTTTCCCTTGCGCAAGTCCTCATGCACGGCCCAGCTTGCCAGCAGCGTCACACCCATGCCGTTGCATGCGGCTTCCGCGAGAATGTCCGAGCTGTTCGCGGCCATAGGCCCCGCCACGTGCAGAGTGCGCATGGTGCCGCCGGACCAGAAGTGCCACACCCCCGTCGGTGCCAGCCGGGTATGGATGAGGCAAGGGTGCCGCGCGAGGTCTTCCGGGCTTGCTATCCTGCCGCGCCTAGACTCATAGCTCGGCGATGCGCAGAGAATTCTGCGCTGTTTGCCGATTTTCGCCGCGACAAGACGGCGGTCCGGAAGATGCCCGATGTGAAGCAGGAGATCCACTTCGTCGCGGACGAGGTCCACTTTCTCGTCGGTCAGCGTCAGCCGGATTTCCACACCCGGATTTGCGTCGCGAAAAGATTGTAGGTAGGGAAGGATGTGCTTCTTGCCGAACATCGGTCCGGTAGTCACCTTCAGCACGCGCGGGCTGGAATTCGATTGCCGCAGCAGTTCCAGCAACTGGTCCGCCGATCGCAGCATCTCCTTGCCGGAATTCACGAGCAGATGCCCGGCATCGCTGGGCGAGATGGTTCGCGTGGTGCGCTTGAACAAAGGGACGCCCAGCATTTGTTCCATGGCGAGCAGTTGCCTTGAGGCCGCGGGCTGCGACAAGCCGAGGCTGGCTGCCGCGTCGCTGATCGAGCCGCATCGTTCGATAGCGAGAACCAGCTCCACGCCCGCGATCAGCTGCACGCGGTCCGTCACTGCGCGCTGCTGCTTCAACTTGCGTTCACCGGAATCGTTGCCCATTGCCGTTGCGAGTCCTTGTGAGCGCGATCATAGTGCGACGGCCACCGATCTCTAGTTTTCCCAAGGCGACGCCCGCCACAGGGCGCGGTAGTCCCGGTCCTGGCGCTCCAGTTCTCCCTGAAATTCCCCAGGCGCCATGTACCGGACCGGCATCTTTTGGGTAGCAGCCTCCCGCTGGAATTCGGGGCTGCGCACAACGGCCGCGATGGCATCCGACAGGATACCCAGTACCGGTGCGGGTGTTCGTGCGGGCGCTGCAACTCCCCGCAAGGCGCTGATCACCACGTCGACACCCTGCTCGCGCAGTGTCGGCATCTGCGCCGCCGTTGCGGAACGCTGTTCCGCGGCCTGGCCCAGTGCGCGGACCAGACCGCCCTGAAGATCGGAAGAAGCATCCGCGATGGTGATGAACCCGACATCCACGTCGCCGGCCAGCACCGCCTGACGGATGGGAACGGTACCGGAGTAAGGTACCGCCATGAGCTTTGCGCCGGTACTCTTCTGCAGGGACAGGAGCGCGAAATGCGGCAATCCACCATTGCCCGTCGTGGCCAAGTTGACGCCGCCAGGCTTGGCCTTGGCTTCGGCCAGCAAGTCCTTCATGGACTGGAACCGGTGTTCCTTGCGGACAAAGAAGATGCCCACATCCTCCACCAGATTGGCGATGGGTGCGAGGTCGCCAAGCTTGTATTGCGCGGCGCGCTGGATAGGAAGCACCACTACGTTAGGAGCCGTAACGATACCGATCGTGTAGCCGTCGGGCTTCGCTCGGGCAATCGCGGCAAAACCTATTTCACCGCCCGCCCCTGGGCGATTCATCACGACGACTGGTTGGCCAAGCTTGCGCTCCAGGTGTCGTGCAAGCAGGCGGCCAGCTGAATCCGCGCCTCCTCCGGCTGGGAACGGCACGATCATCGTGATCGGTTGCTCCGGAAACGCTGCATGTGCTTGCGCAGTGGCCGTGGCGGCGATCGCGAATGCGAGCAGGTGGTGGATCAGTCTGTTCATCGCTGAATCTCCTTCGCTGTATTGAGCGGTTGATGCAAACGCTTTCCACTATTCTGGCCTGGTCGCACTGCGCTCGCACCCGTTCAAGCGCATGAGACTTATGATTTTGGCGCATGACTTGTGCGAGGAATCCGTGAAATGCTCTCTGGAACGCAAAGAACCGTTTCACCAGCACAGGGCAATTTCATGCAGCAATCCACCTCAACCAGCAAGGAACAGATTGAACGACGGATAGCGCGCTATGGCGAGCTTCCGGGTACAACGAGTGCTTTCATCGATTCGCGGCTACCCGGCGGCCAAAAGCAGAACTTCAAGTTGGTCGCCGCGGGCAAGGGTATCTTCGAAAACCCCGACATGCGCCCGGCGATCCCTGTTCCGCACAACATCAACATGAGCTGGGTCCTGATCCCGCCCGGCGGCGGATCGAATCTGCACGACCATCCCGGCTCCGGTGCCGAACTTTTCATTCCAGTAGACGGTCCACTGACGATCTATTGGGGAGACGATGGCGAGCAGCAGACGACACTGCAGAAGTTCGACTGCGTCTCGATCCCGGAGGGCCTGATGCGGGGCTTTCGCAACGACGGTGACAAGCCCGTACTGATGCTCGCCATCGTCGACGGCGGCGCCGCCGGCGGCGGCAGCGTGCGCTGGCATCAATCAGTCCTGGAGCGAGCGGCCCAGACCGGCCTGTACCTCGATGCCAGCGGAAAATTGGCGCAGCGTGTCTCGGAAGGAGCAGAAAAATGACGAGAGTTCAGATCGCCCGCTATTCGAGCCTCTCGGGCAACAGGGCCGGCTTCCTCGACACCCGGCTGCCGGGTGGCGCTAAGGAAAACCTCAAGCTGATTGGCCGGGGCTCCTCCGAGAACCCATTCCCGCCGGCGATTTCCGGGGACCACAGGTATGTGATGAACTGGGTCAGGATCCCGCCGGGTGGTGGATCGCGGATGCACTCACACCCCACGCAGGAAGTCTTCATCCCTGTGGAAGGCGACATGACCATCTACTGGATCGCCGAGGATGGCGAAGAACACACGCTTGCTGCCCACCCCAGGGACTGCGTCTCTATGGAAGGTGGCGTGATGCGCGGCTTTCGCAACGACTCGGATGGCCAGGCGTTGATGCTGACCATCGTGACGGGCAATGACGCTGGCGGCCCCTTGCTTTGGCATGCCGATGTGGTGGCCGAACAGAAGGCCCTTGCAACTTGACTCATCAGGAAATCCTATGGACGATACAACCTCTCCGCTGACTCACGCTGACCTCGACCTGCTTGCTTTTTGGGACACCCCAACGATCTGCAATGCCCTTGAGCTGCTGGTGCCAGGCCTGCCGCTCACCTCTTACACGACCCACCCCGGAGTTGCGCTGGACGGGCCGTTCAAACCCATGATCGGTGCCGCACGCGTGGGCAGCATCCGCGCCCGGAACAAACCCACCCAGCCAGCAGCCGACCGCTTCGACTGGTACGACTATGTCCAAGCCCGGGACTTGCCGACGATTGTCATATTGCAGGATCTTGACGAGCGCCCCGGCGCCGGCGCTTTCTGGGGTGAGGTGCACTCCAAGGTACACCTCAAGCTTGGGGCACGCGGCTGCGTCACGAATGGCTCCTTTCGGGACACGGACGCTTGGGCGCCCGGCTTCAAGATGCTGGGCGGCTGCTTGAGCCCCAGCCATGCACACGTGCACCTGGCGGGCTTTGGCGCGCGCGTGTCGGTGCTGGGCATGGACGTCGGACACGATGACATCGTGCACGCCGACCACCATGGGGCCGTGGTCATCCCGCGCGATTGCGTGCGGCGTCTGCCCCACGCAATCGAAAGGATTGCCGCCAAGGAGCGCCGGACGCTGGACCTCTGCGACGCGCCGGACTTTTCGCCGGCCCTGATGCGCCGCGTCCTCAAGGAGGGCCATATCCATTGAAGCAAGTGCAGCTAGGGATCGCCGGGTTGGGCTGGTGGGGCCAGCGCCTGGTAAGGTCCGTTCAGGGGATAAGCGACCAGGTCCGGTTCGTCGCCGCAGCCGTGGCCGAGCCTGCGAAGCGTACGGGCATCGCCGCGGAGCTGGGTCTCGAACTGACCTCTTCAGTGGAATCCCTGGTCCGCGATCCGCGCCTGGACGGGATCGTCATCGCCACGCCGCATTCGCTCCATCGCGAGCAAGTGGAACTCGCGGCCGCCGCCGGCAAGCACGTGTTTTGCGAAAAGCCGCTGGCCCTCACCGCGGACGATGCCCAGCGGGCGATTGCCGCGTGCGCGGCGCACGGGGTGCAACTGGCGGTTGGCCATAACCGGCGGTTCGCGGCCAACGTTGCGTCGCTGTTCGACATCGTTCGCAGCGGCGAGCTCGGAAAGCTCCTGCACATCGAAGGTCACTGGAGCAACGAGAACACGACCCGTTCCGACTTCGGGGCCTGGCGGGCGTCGCCATTGGAAAGCCCCGGCGCCGGAATGACCGGAACGGGCATTCACGCGCTGGACATCATGACGGCGTTGTTCGGCAAGGCCGACGTGGTGAGGGTTCATCACAGCTCGCATTCGGCGCCGGGGGAGAGCGTGCGCGATGCACTGAGCGTGCTCCTGGAGTTCGAGGGCGGCGTATCGGGCCTCCTGGCCACGATACGGCCGACGCCGCGCTTCTGGCGCATCCACGTGTTCGGGCTCGATGGATCTGTCGAGGCACGCGGGGATACGGAGCTTCGTGTTTACCGCCGCGGTGTTCCGCCCGAAGTCATGCAGTTGCCGCCGACCGACACGCTCCGCCGTGAACTCGAAACATTCGCCGAGAGCTGTCTGGGCCTGGCCGACTACCCGGTCACCGCCGACCATTTGGTGAACTGCGCCTGCGCGCTAGAAGGCATCGTGGCGCGCATGGACAACGAGGAGCCTCGTCATGATTGATGCCGCCATTCTGGGCCTCGGCTGGTGGGGTCAGGCGCTCGTTGCCTCCGTGCAGGGGAAGAGCGAGAGACTGCGCTTCGTCAAAGCGGTCGTGCCCGACGTCGCGAAGCGTGCCGCCGTCGCAGCCGAGTTGGGCGTTGGACTTTCCACGAGCTTCCAGGAAGTCCTCGAAGATCCCTCGATCGGGGCGGTGGTGGTGGCCACGCCCCACTCCCTCCACGTGGAGCAGGTCGTCGCTACTGCCCGAGCAGGCAAGGCCGTGTTCTGCGAGAAGCCGCTCTCGCTCACGCGCGGCGGAGCGCAGCGATGCGTGGACGCCTGCGCCGCTGCCGGTGTGGTGCTGGCGGTGGGACACAACCGCCGCTTCATGCCGGCGATCGCGTACCTCCAGGACGCGCTCAGCCGCGGCCTGCTGGGCCAGGTGCTGCACCTGGAGGCGAACTCGAGCAACGAAAGCGCCCGCACGAGTTTCTCGGCATGGCGCGCCGAGTCGGCAGAGTCGCCCGCCGCGGGCATGACAGGAACGGGCATCCACCTGCTGGACCTGGCGGTCTCCCTGTTGGGCAAGCCGGAACGCGTCTTTGCGAGAGTGTCCGCCCATGGGCACACGGCGCCGCCAGAGGACACGTGCAACGTATTTTTCACCTTCACCAATGGCGTATCCGCCACGCTTTCGATGGTGCAGACGACGCCACGCTTCTGGCGCATGCACCTTTTCGGCAGCGACGGGTCGCTGGAGATCCTGAACGACGACGAGATGGTGCTGTACCGGGCCGGCCAAGCGCCCCTACGCCAGCGCCTGGCCAAGGTTGCCGCGCTCAGGCTGGAACTGGACGCATTCGCCCAGGCCATAGACCGCGAGAGACCCTACCCCATCTCACCCGAGCAGATGCTGTGGACGGCGGCAGGAATGGAAGGTGTCTGCCGGTCATTGGCGACGGGCAGCGAGGAGAGCCTATGAGCAACCTTGACGAACGACTGCGCGCGGTAGTGCGCCACGCCGGTATCCCGGGTGTGGTCTGTGCCGCGGCCAGCCAGGCGGAGTTGATCGATGTCACCGCGCTGGGGCAAGTGGAGTTCGGATCCGCGCAGGCAATGACGCTGGACACGACCTTCTGGATCGCCTCCATCACGAAACTGGCCACCGCAGTCGCCGTGCTTCAGCTGGTCGAACGCCGAAGCCTCGGCCTCAACGACGAGGTAGCGGATTACCTGCCTTTCTTTGAAGACCCGGAAGTCTTGGCGAGCTTCGGCCGCACCCCTGCTCGAGCGCGAGTAAGGGTGCGCCATCTGCTCACCCACACCGCCGGCTTCGGCTACGAGGCGTGGAGCCCGACTCTCTCCGAGTATGTCGCGCAGAACGGGCTGCCCGCTGCACGGACCGGATCGCGCAGGTCGCTGGAGCGACCACTTCTGTTCCAGCCGGGCGCGTGCTGGAACTACGGCATAGGCATGGACTGGGCGGGGCTGCTGGTGGAGCAGGTCAGCTGCGGCACCCTGTCCGACTATCTGGAGGCCAACGTCTTCAAGCCGTTGGGGATGCGTTCGACCGGGTTTGCGCCGGTGCCCGCAGTCATTCGTGCGGTGCTGCATACGCGGCAGGCCGATCGCGTGCTGGACAGGACTCCGATGGATCCGAATCCGTACCGCGAATTCGATTCCGGTGGTGCCGGCCTCTACTCCACTCCGCGCGACGTGCTGCGCCTCCTTCAGTCCATCTTGCGCGCCGACCGGGGCAGCACCTCTGAAGTCCTCCTCCCCGAAACCGTTGCGCAGGCGCGCTGCAACCAGATCGACCTGCTGAGCGTGCGCGACCTGCCCACTTGCATACCCGAGCGCAGCCACGATCTAGCGCTCTTTCCCGGCAGGAAAAAGAAGTGGAGCTACCTGGGCCTGCTTCACCAAGAGGCCGAGCCGGCTGGCAGGTCCGCCGGCAGCGTCTCATGGGCCGGCGTTGCCAACACGTTCTTTTGGATCGACTTCGATATGTCCGTTGCGGCAGTGGTATTCGCGCAAGCCCTGCCCTTTCTCGACCCCGACGTGCTGGCGATCGTCGAGCGTTACGAGCAGGGCCTCTATGGTCGCCTGCGAAGGCAGGCTACTGCCTGACCAGGTTGGCGGGCACATTCCGGACGAAGGCCTCGATGTTGTCGACCAGCTGGTCGGCGAGCCCCTGGACCGCTTCATCGCTCGCCCACGCGACGTGCGGCGTCAGCATAAAGTCGGAACGATCCAGCAGCCGCATGAAGGGGTGATCGGACGCAGGCGGTTCCACGCTGACGACGTCAAAGGCAGCGCCGCTGATCTGTCCATTCGCCAAGGCGGGGCCCACGGCATGTTCGTCCACCAGGCCGCCACGTGCGGTGTTGATCAGCAGCGGCCTGCGCGACATGCGTGTGAACTCGTCAGTACCGATCATGTTGCGGGTCGCGGGTGTCAGCGGGCAGTGCAGCGTGATGATGTCAGCACGTTCTAGCACCTGTTCGAACGGCGTGTAGAGCGGCCCCATGTCCGCATGCCCCTTGTATGAGGCGAACAGAACCTTCATCCCCAAAGCTCGCCCCATTGCGGCGACTGCCTGGCCCAGTACGCCATCGCCCACGATTCCCAGGGTCGATCCGGCAAGGTCGCGAATCGGGTGATCGAAAAAACAGAATTGCTGCGCCTGCTGCCATCGCCCCGCGCGTACCGAATCGCGGTATGCGCAGATGCTCCGGCGCAACGCAAAGATCAGCGCGAATGTGTGCTCCGGAACCGTGTGTAAAGCGTAATTGCGGATATTGCTGACGGCAATTCCGCGCTTGCCGCAGGCCGCCAGGTCGATGTTGTCCGTACCGGTGGCGGCGACTGCGATCATCTTCAACTGCCCCGCGGCTGAAATCGCCCGCTCATCGAGCCTCACCTTGTTGACGATGACGATATCGGCTTCGGCCAGGCGTGAGGCCAGTTGATCGGGCCGGGTGCGTTCGTACACCTGAAGGTTGTGGGGAAAAGCTGGCGCCCTCAGGTAGGTCTGCGGCGAGATGGTGCCGCGGTCCAGGAATACGATGTTCAGGGGTGTGGTCTGATGTGTCATAGTCACTTGGATGCCCGCTCGTTCCATATCAGGGTGTACTCCTGTTGCTGGCGCAGCAGGTCTTTCGCAAATGCCTCGTGGTCCATGTAGCGGATGGGCATGCCCTGCTTCTGGGCCACGTCGAGGAATGCTGGATCTTTTGCCGCGTCGGCAACCACGCCGCGCAGCAGCTTGAGCACGTCCTCTGGGGTCCCGGCCGGTGCCGCCAGGCCGCGAGATGCGCTGGTGACCACGTCATAGCCCTGTTCGAGCAGGGTCGGGTTGCCCGGCATCGACTCGATTCGTTTCCTGGCGGTGACGCCCAGGGGCCGTACCAATCCTGCCCGCAGGTCTCCTGCCCCGTCGACCGCCGTAACATAGGCCATGTCGAGGTCACCCGCGAGAACGGCCATCCGCGTTGGAGCCGCGCCGCTGTAATGCACTGCCGTCAACCTGATGCCGGCCTTCTGTTCGAGGGCGAGCATGGCCAGGTGCGGCAAGCTGCCCTCCCCTGTCGTTCCGACAGTGACCTTTCCGGGATTCGCCTTGGCGTAGCTCACGACATGGGCGATCGACTTGAACGGGCTTTCCTTGCGAACGAAGAACATGCCATCGTCCTCTACGAGGTTCGCGATCAGCGTGAACTCGGACAGCTTGTATTGCGTGGGCTTTTGCACCGGAAACACGACCAGGTTGGGAGCCGTGACGATGCCGATCGTGTAGCCGTCCGGCTTGGCCTTGGCTGTGGCGGTGAACCCGATTTGTCCGCCCGCGCCACCGCGGTTGATCACCACCACCGGCTGCTTCAGCCGCTTCTCCAGATAGTGAGCGATGGCGCGTCCCGTGGCGTCCGCGCCACCGCCCGGTGCGAACGGGACGATGAGCGTGATCGGGCGATCCGGGTAGGCGGCGTGGACGGGCCAGGCCGCCAGGGCCAATACAGCCGTCAAGCTGGTGATGAAAGTGCGCAGCATCATGTCTCCTTGAAAACGCTCATTGCGTGGTCAAGTATGGGCAGCGCAAACCCCTGAGCCCGGGCGCCGGGGACATAACACTTATGCCGTTGGAGGGGCGTCGTAGCGCGGCTCCAGCATCGGCGAGAAACAGGTTGGCCGGATAATCCGCGAGCTGAGCGAAACGAACGGGGCCATCTCCGTCGTGGTCAGCAGATATGCCTTCCACCGCGGGTCGTCAGCCAGCCGTTGGCGTCGCAGTTCCCGGTCGCCCATGCTGTCGTACGCCCACATGTGGATGACCTCGGACAGGTTGGGGCCGACCTCGGTGGTAAACATCCCCAGGAAGGTCCCCAGCAGTTCCTTCTCCAAGGGCAGTGCGACATGCTCCCAGCCCGACATCCATGTCTTCAGTTTCTCGGGCTTGAGTGTGTAGAGGCGGTGGTCGATAATCATAGGGAAACGAGTTAGCGCTCGAACTTCAGGTTGTTGGATTTGATGAGCTTGCGGTAGAGGTGGGCGTCGGCTTCCATCTTTCGGCTTACGGCCGAAGCATCCATCGCCAACGGGGTGGCGCCGACTTTCGCGATGGCCGCTCGCACTTCCGGCGTCTGCAGAATGCCGCTGAGCGACGCCCCCAGCTTTTCGCGCAAAGGCTGAGGTGTCCTGGCGGACGCGTACACGGCAAGCCAGCTTTCCAGCGGGTTGATCGCGTTGAGCGCCTGGCTCTCGCTCAGCAGCGGGATGTCAGGCGCCACTGTCACCCGCTCACCCGAGAACAGCCCGTACGCCCGCACGCTGCCATCCCTGATGCTGCTCAACGCGGCGGGCAGAACCAACACAGCCAGATCGATATGGCCACCCATCAGATCCGGCAACATGTTCGGGGCGCCCCGGTAGGGCACATACGACAGCGTCACACCAGCGCGCTGCTGGAGCAGGGCAGTTGCCATGTGGGGCATGGTCCCCGAACCGCCTCCGCCCACCGTGAGTCGGTTCTCCGACTTGCGCATGAAGGCCACGAGCTCATCGACGGAGCGCGGCTCCAGCGTGCGTCGCCCCACCAGAACCAGGGGAATGCCGGCAACGCCCGTCAGGCCGGCCAGTTCACGCATCTTGTCGGTCCCGTTCACCACGTCGAGCAAGACCTGGTTGGCACCCGCCACCATCAGCGTTGCGCCGTCGGCGGGACTGGTGACCAGCTTCGCCTGCGCAATGAGCCCGCTACCGCCGGCGACGTTTTCCACCACTGTCGTGGCTTTCAGATCGGCGGCAACCTTGGATGCCACGATGCGCGTGATGATGTCGTTGGTTCCGCCGGCCGGATTTCCGCTGACGAAGCGGTAGGTGGCGGGGAGTGGCTGCGCATGCGCGTTAAGTGACCAAGCGAGCGCAAGAAGGGTCAATTGCGCGAGTGTCTTTTTCATGGATGTCATCCTGGCTCGTTGATACCTACCACGGGACTGTCGATCGCTAGTTGCATCAGGTCGTTCTCTGTGGCCTTGCCGAACTGCCGGGTGTTGGCGAGCAGGTCTCGCATGAAACGGGTGCCGGGCAAGCCGGTGGCGTCCAGGTTGGCGACGAACCGGCCCTGCACCATGGCGTTGAATGACGCCAGCCGCAGGGTTTCGTTCCTGTCAAGCCGGGTTGTTTCCATGCCCTGCCGCGCGAAATGCATGCGCGCCTGTGCGCCACCCACTCCGTAGAACACCTGGCACTCCGCTTGGGCCAGGCCACTGAACCAGGCGCCCAGCACGGCGCGCAGGTCAGAGGGCAGCGCGCAATACGCACGCGGGGAGACGCAATACTCGAGGTTCAGCCGCCCCAGGCTACCGGTCTCGAGGCGGTACCGCGTCACTCTGTCGACTCCGAACACCTGCGCGGATCCATCCGTCATCGCTGCGGCGTCGATCTCGCCGGAAGCGATGGCCGCGGCCACCTGCGGCGAGGTCTTCATGCATACGATCGCACCGAGCTGGCGATAGATCTCTCCATGCCAGCCCGAAGAAGCGCTGATGCGCAATCCCCTCATGTCGTCGAGCGCTCGAATCGGGCGGCGCGAGAAGACGACGTCGCCGGCGGTCGCCTTCAGCCGGCCCATGCGGACGCCTTGCCGGTCGAAGTCGGCCATTAGCCACTGCCGATAGAGCAGCTCGGACACGAGGGTGGCGACATGTGCACCGGGAAAGAGTCCCGGCAGGAACAGCCCCTGGAACAGCTTGAATCCCAGCTCGGGCGACCTGGACGAATAGCAGGCGGTAATGTCGATGAGGCCGTCGCGCACCATGCGCCAGCCATCGGTCAGAACGTGGCTGCCCTCCCCCCAGACCGGCTCGATCGACAGGCGGCCGTGCGACATCGACTGGAGGACGCGGAAAGCGGGGGTGAACACCTCGCGGACTACGAACGCGTCTGCCGGATTGTGCGCTGCAAGGCGCAGCACAAACGACGGTCCGCCACGGTCCACGCGCTGCTGCCAGCGCTGCGAAAAGTCGCCAGCCAGCCATGCCCGCGCAACCGTGGTGCGGTCGAGGGCGGACTGCAAGTCACCTGCGGCGGCCTCGGCCACGGTCGCCTGTGTGCTCGCTGCGGATGCCACCGTCACAGCTGCGCCTTGATGCCCGCCTTGCGGATGGTGTCGCCCCACATCGCGGACTCGACGGAAATAAGGCGCGCCATCTCCTGCCCCGATGTTCCCTTGGGAGTAAGGCTCAGGGCCTTGAGCGGCCTGCGCACCTCCTCCGTCTGCAGCACACGAACCACGGCGGCCCTCAGCCGATCGACGATGGGTTGTGGCGTGCCCTTCGGCGCCCAGAGCCCATGCCAGCCAACCACCTCGAAACCTGGATAGGTTTCGCTTATCGCGGGCACCTGGGGAAAGACTGGCGAGCGACCCGGACTGGTCACGGCGATGGCTCGGACATTGCCGGCGCGGATCGACTCCTGAAGCGCGACATGCGAATCGAACAGCAAGTGGATCTGGCCGGACATCAAGTCGAGAGAGGGTGAGCGCGAGTACGGAACGTGCACCATCGGAAAACCGGCACGGCTCATCAGGAACTCTGCGCACATGTGGTGGCTGGTCCCAACACCATAGCTTCCGAAGGACAGTTTGTTTGGATTCCGCTGGCCGTACTGGACCAGTTCGTTGAGGCTTCGCACCGGCAGGCTGTTCGTGACGGCGAGGATGTAGCCGGCCCCCATCGACACCTGGGTCACTGGCACCAGGTCCGCTTCCGGGTTGAACCTTCGCGTCGTGACGAGATGCGGAACCATGGTGACCATCTGGTTGACTGCAAGCAGAACCGTCAGCCCGTCCGGCTTGGCCTTGGCGACCAACTCCGCGCCGATGTTGCCCGAGGCGCCCGGCTTGTTGTCGACGATGACGGGCTGCTTCAACTCTTCGCCAAGACCCTTTGTCAAAATCCGGGCAACGGAATCCAGCCCGCCGCCGGTTCCCTGCGGAACGATGATCCGGATAGGGCCTGTTGGCCAGTCGGCTTGCGCGGCCGCCAACCCTGGGACGCCTGCCACCAAGGTTGCCGCTATCCCGATCATCAGTTCTCGCCGGCTGTTATCCAGCGCTGCCGAATGGACGCTGGTGTTGTTCAGGTTGTTCAATCAAATGTCTCCGTTCATTTCCATGCCGCGTCGCGGCAGGGGTAGTCCTTCATGCAATGGCGCGAGGAAATGTTAGGAGCGCGGTCAGCTTGCTGCCAATACTTTTGCGGGAACGCGTGATACCCGTTCGGTCATAACAGTCCTCCGCTCTCTCGATGCATGAACGGGTATCACGCGCGCCGGCAAAGGTATTGGACCGGTCGCGGCCTGGTTCCGAGAATCGCCACCGGCCGCGATCTTGCGGCACACCAAAGGAGCATCGATGAGAAGAGGGATCAAGGGATTGGTAGTGGCGGGCGCGTATGGCGTCGCAACAGTGGCCTTCGGGCAATCGACCGTAACGCTCTTTGGCGTGGCCGATGTCTCTGTCCAGAACTTGCGGGCCGATGGCGTCGGCTCCGCAACGAGAGTGGCGTCCGGTGGCAACAACACCAGTCGAATCGGCTTTCGCGGGCAGGAGGACCTCGGCGGCGGAATGGGTGCGGGTTTCTGGTTGGAGGCAACGCTCAGTGTGGACAACGGACAGGGCGCGGCAACCAACGTCAACAATCAAGCGAATGGTGGCAGTTCCGCTCCAGCCGGAACACAGGGATTGACGTTCGATCGCCGCGCGACAGTCAGCCTGATGGGCACCTGGGGCGAGGTGCGCTTGGGCCGGGACTACGTGCCTTCATACTGGAACGTCACTCGTTCTGACCCCTTCTCCGCAACGGGTGTCGCCTCCATTCGCAGTCTCGTTGGCACTGGCGCGGTCAATGCGGTGACTTTCGTGCGGGCATCGAACTCCGTCGCATACCATCTTCCAGCGGATCTGGGCGGCTTCTACGGCCAAGTGAACTACATGCTTGGGGAAAACGCCTCGAACGTCACCAACAGGAAAGACGGGACTTATATTGGCGCACGCGTTGGATTCGCAAAAGGCCCGATCGACGGGGCGATCGCCACGAGCAGGACTGAGTACCTCGCCGGCGACTTCAGCAACTCGAACCTCTACGGCGCGTATGACTTCAAGGTCGCAAAGGTATCTGCCCTGTGGAACCAGTCGACGGTGAAGTCCGCTGTTCCGCTGAAGCAGCGCGACTACCAGGTCGGGCTCGTGGTGCCGGTAGGCGCGGGCGAACTGAAGGCCTCGTTTGCGCGCGCCCGGATCACAACCAGTGCGACAGATGACGGTGCGACTCTGTTGGGTCTGGGTTACGTGCACAACCTCTCCAAGCGGTCTGCCGCCTACGTGCACTACGCGCGCGTGTCGAATCGGGGAGCAGCGAGATTCTCCAATGGATCCGGAGCGCCCTCGCCCGGTGGTGATACTACCGCGTACGAGGTGGGTTTGCGTCACAGCTTCTGATCGCGAAGCACCTCGACCAGCAATTGGACGGGGTGGCGCAGACTTTGCTGGGCAAACCGCCGCGTCTGGCAGCGGCAGGAGTACCCGGTGGCAAGCACCTCCCGGTGCGCACTGTCGGACTTGCCGGGCTGCGCGAGCAGCCGCCCCCATGAAGAGCCGAAGATCGCCTCGGAGGTGGCTCGGTGCCGCCGTTCATGGCCGTAGGTTCCCGCCATCCCGCAGCAGCCAGCGACACCTGTGGCCAGGGCAACTCCAAAGCGCGAGCAGACTTCGGTCCAGAGCGCGGTGGCCTGCGGCGCGGTGGTCCTCTCCGTGCAGTGCGGCAGCAGCACGAACTCCCGCAAGCCAGTCGCATCAGGCTCCTTCCTGACCGTCGCGGGAAGCGCCACCGAGGCCAACCACTCTTGCGGCAGCATCACCTGCAGATCCGATGCCGCTCCCCCGAGCTTTCGGTACTCCTGGCGGTAGGTCAGTGTCACGGCGGGGTCCAGCCCGACCATCGGCACTCCGAACGAAGCTATCGCGCCAAGCGCGGCGGCGTTGCGACCCGCCACGCGCTCGAAGTGTTGCCGGAACCCGTGCACTTGGAGCGGCTTGCCATTCGGCAAGTACGGCGCCATGAACACTCGCATGCCCAAAAGGCCAGCCAGCTCAACGAGTGCACCGAACACCTCCGTGTCGAAGTAGCGCGTGAACGCATCGGGCACGAGGATGACGGACTGTTTGCGCTGCGCCTCGCTCAATCGGCCCAGCACCTGGGGCTGCGCCGTTTCGACACCCCATCGACGAAGGACGGGGCCGATGCTGAAGCCGCTCAGCGTCGGTGCGTCCACGAGTCCGATGCGGGCCTGAGCCCAACGTCCCACGCGTGAGCCCATCACCGCGTTGCTGACACCGGCCATGCGCCCCATGTACGGCGCGGCCTGCTCCAGCATGCCCACCGCATAGTCTTTGATCGGACGGCGGTAGCGCTGGTGGTAGAGCTCCAGAAAGCGCGCTCGGACGTCCGGTATGTCGACCCGGACCGGACACTGCCCTGCACACGACTTGCAAGCGAGACAGCCCGACATCGCTTCGTAGACAACGTGCGAGAAGTCGTCACGCGCCGGCCCAGGACGCACGAGTTCCTGGCAACGCAACGCGAATGTGCGCCACCATCGGGGCGGCCGAAGCGTCGCGTCCAGTACGTTGACACCTGCCAGCCCCTGTCGCCGCAGCCACTCGCGCATCAGCGTCGCCCGGCCCTTGGGTGACTGCTCGCGTTGCCGGGTGGCTTTCCAGGATGGGCACATCGCGTCATCCGGATCGAAGTTGTAGCAGGCGCCGTTGCCGTTGCAATGCATCGCATTGCCGAAGCTTTGCCAGATGCGGGCCTCAATCTGCCGATCGTACTCACCTCTCAGGGGAACGCCGTCGATGCGCAATAGCTGCTTGTCCCGCGAGTCCGCGGTGACCGCGATCTTGCCCGGATTGAGTTGGTCGTACGGGTCGAACGCGGCCTTGAGCGCCTGCAACGCCGGGTAGAGCGGCCCGAACACTTCAGGCACATACTCGGAGCGAACGCCCTTGCCGTGCTCACCCCACAGGAGGCCGCCGTACTTGCGTGTGAGCGCGGCCACGCTATCCGAAATGGGGCGCACCAGGGCGGCCTGCTGCGGGTCCTTCATGTCTAGCGCGGGGCGCACATGCAGCACGCCTGCATCGACGTGGCCGAACATTCCGTACGCCACGCCGTGGCTGTCCAGCAGCGCTCGGAACTCGGCGATGTATTCGGCCAGGTGCTCGGGCGGAACGGCTGTGTCTTCGACAAACGGCTGGGGACGCGCTTCGCCCAGCGTGTTGCCCAACAGGCCCACCGCCCGTTTGCGCATGCCGTAGATCTGTTCCACGGCGGCGGCAGACTTCGCGATGGTGTGGCCCAGGCGCGTAGTGCAACCCTCCGCCGCGAGGGCTGCGCAGAACGCATCGACCTGGCGCAGCAGCAAGGCCTCATCCTCGCCCGCGAACTCCACCAGGTTGATGCCCATGGCTTCCTGTGCGTCGGCGCGGGGAAAGAACTCCGCGATAGGGGGCCAGACGATGTCTCCCCGCGCCAGAGTCAGTACCTTCGAGTCCACGGTCTCGATGGACAGGGGCCTATGCGCCATGAGCGCCTGCGCATCTCGCAATGCGTCCATGAAGCTGGCGTAGCGCAGGTTCACCAGCATGGAATGGCGCGGCAACGGCAGGAGGTTCAGGGTAGCCTCCACCGTGAACGCCAGGGTTCCTTCCGAACCGCACAAGACGCTGTTCAGATCGAAGCGCCCATCGGGGCGCTCGAGGTGCGCGAGGTCATATCCGGTCAGGCAGCGGTTCAAGCGCGGGAAGCGAGCGGCGATCATGCCGGCCTCTTCGCGCGCAATGCGCTCCGCGGTGCGGTAGACGTCGCCGATGCGGTCTTGCCGCTCGCATAGCGTCCGCAGCGCGGGAGCGTCGACGGGCTCGCTGCGCAGCCGCTCGCCACCGCGAAGCACCACCTCGAGCGCCAGGACATGGTCCCGTGTCTTGCCGTATGTGCAGCTGCCCTGTCCGCTGGCGTCCGTCGCCACCATGCCGCCAATCGTGGCGCGATTGGACGTGGAGAGTTCGGGTGCGAAGAACAGGCCGTGCGGCCGCAACGCCGCATTCAGCTGGTCCTTCACCACCCCCGCCTGCACGCGGGCGCGACGGTTGACATGATCGATTTCGATGATGCGGTTCATGTGGCGCGAAAGATCGACGACGATCCCGTCGGTCAGCGCCTGGCCGTTCGTGCCGGTGCCACCGCCGCGCGGTGCCACGCTGATCCGCCGATGACGAGGCTCCGCCAGGAGGCGCGCGAGGCATGCGACGTCGTCGGCGTGGCGCGGATAGACCACGGCCTGAGGCAGGCGCTGATAGATCGAGTTGTCCGTGGCGAGGACAACCCGGTCCCCGGCACCCGCGCCAGCTTCCCCGGAGAAACCCGCATCCGTCAGCTCCCGCAGAAAAGCTTGGGTTGATGCGCTAGCAGGCGCATCGAATGGAATCCGGGCGATCGCGATGGCCCTGCGCGCGGTCGGCGGTGCCGCGGCCCCGCCTCGAAGCGGCGTGGCCGTCATGCCAGCACCGGGCTCGCGGTGGTCATCCCGAAGATCGCGGTCGCATTGCCTGCGTCGAACTGCAGATCGAGGGTCTTCTCGCCCCCCGCTTCATCCACGTGCCCGCGCGAAATGAACTCGTAGAACGAACCGGGTACGCTCCGGCGCACCACCCTGCCCTGCTCATCGGTGAACTCACGATCGACAAGCGCGGCCCGGAAGGCCGTCTGTCGCACCCGGCCGGACTTCGAAACTTCCACCACGTCCTTGATCGGGCGACCCAGTCGCCGCTGCGCCACGGCGACCGCCTCTACGTCCTCGACACGGTCGGTCGCGTGATTGAACGCGTTGCCCTCCGTGGCGATCCACGCCATTTCGGCCGATTCGGCCAGAAGCAACTCGTAATCACACAGCGGAAACACGCCGTGGTGCCGCGCGAAACAGGCTTGCATGGCGGGAAGGAGTATCAGCGCCTCCGCATGAGAAAGCGATTGGTCGCGCGCGAGCTGCTCGAGCAGCCCGGCATGCTGGGGAGTCAGCGGATCTCGCGAAGCGCCGATGACGCGGCTCACCGCAAGCTGAAAAGACGCGGAGAACCGTTCCGGATGAAGCTCGGACACGAAGAACTGGGCAATCTCCTCGGGGAATTCCGCGTGCGCCCAGGAGCGTCCCGTCATTTTGAGCCGCTCCAATGGGTAAGTTCCGTTGTGCCGGTATCCCAGCGCCCTCAACACGCGCGTGATCGCCTCCTCGCCACGCGGAAGGGCGCCAGTTGGCCATCGCACGGTACGCAGCGCGCCGTGGTCGAAGTGGACCTTGCCACCCGAGTGAATGACATCCTCCACATAGGCACGCCCCGCGGGCACTCGTTCGATCAGGTCGGCAAACAGCAGCATGTTCAACGCTTGCGCGAGCTCAGCCTGCGTCACCGATTCCGATTGCGGGCCCAAGAGCGGGGGTTTTACAGCGATGCGGTCGAATGCTTTCCACGTCCAGTCCGCGCCCTGAAGATCAACCAGGAGTTTCTCAATATTGCTCATGAAGTAGCGCCCTCTTTCAAAGTGAGTTTGTCGGATCGGCATGAAGTTTCACTTCGGAGAACGCGGAGCGCAAACGCATAATGCGCATGAGATCATTAGCAAAGTCAATGAAATGCGTCGCAGACTCCCGTCGACCACTATGCTTCTGGCGTTCGAGGCGGCAGCCAGAGCCCTGAGCTTCACGCAGGCAGGAAAAGAACTGTCACTGAGCCAGAGCGCCATCAGCCAGCAGATTCAGGGGCTCGAAGATTTCCTCGGGATTGCGCTGTTTGTGCGGGCGCGGCAGCGTCTGCAGTTCACCGATGCGGGCCGCCTCTTCCAAAGCCGCATCACCCCCGCGCTCAATAACCTGGAAGGAGCGATCCTCGAAACAATTACCAGCCAGCGCAGCGGCAGCAGCCTCAACATCGGCGTCCCGCCGACCTTTGCCGCCAAGTGGCTGATTCCGCGGCTGCCGCGGTTTGCGACGCAGTGGCCGGGCGTCGCGGTCAACCTGGTGAGCAGCGTGGGCGGACCTGACCTGACAACCAACCGGTGGGATGCCGCGGTTTATTTCGGCTCGCCACTGCAAGAGGACCGCGTCCTGTGCGATCGGCTGATGGGGGAAGAATTGGTGGTGGTCTGCAGCCCCTCGGTGAGACCGCAGTTGCGCCGCCCCGAGGATTTGGCCGATGCGGCGCTACTGCACCTGAGCTCGCGCGAACATGCCTGGACGGACTGGTTGTCGCGTGCCGGCGTTGGCAGCATCCCTTCGACCAGGGGGGCAAAGTTCGAGCTGTTCAGCATGGTGTCGCAGGCGGCGGCGGCCGGCCTGGGCGTCGCGGTGCTCCCGCGCTTCCTGGTGCTCGATGAACTTGCGTCCCGCCAGCTTGTGATTCCATTCGGCCCCTGCGTTGGCAGCGCAGAGCAAGGGTACTTTCTTGCAAGGCCGGCGGCCAAGAGCGAGTGGGCGCCGTTGTTGCATTTTCGGCAATGGCTGATGGAGGAAGCGGCAAACAATCCGGTACCTGCTTGAAAGCGACCCCAGTCTGTTCATACCAATGCGGTATTACGTGTGCCCCAAAGAGTATTGGACTGCATGCGTCGGCCCTTCCATAGTGCGGGCTTGCGACAAACGGAGGATGAATTGGAATTGCACGCCGCACCGGTCGAAGCCGCAACCGCGGATACTGCCCAGCACGAAAAATTGGCTCGAGTCAATCTCGCCGCGATGTACCGTCTCGTCGAGCAAAGCGGCTGGGGCGAAGGGATCTTCAACCACATCTCCATGCGGGTGCCGGGCTCCCCTCGCGAGTTCCTCATCAAGCCGCACGAGCTCGGTTACGCGGAAGTCACGGCTTCCAACCTCGTTCGCGTCTCCATGGATGATGACCTTGACGAGCGCTCCGGCGTGAACCGTCCCGGGTTCGTGCTGCACAGCACGATCCTGAAAGCCAGGTCCGACGTGAACTGTGCACTGCACGTCCATGTGCCTGAAGTTGTGGCGGTGGGCGCGCTGCGGCGGGGCCTGCGCATGTATTGCCAGGCAGCACTGCGGTTCTACGAGCAGCTCGGCTATCACCCCTACGAAGGCCTCACCGAGTCTCTTGAAGAAGGCCCGCGGATGATGAAGGCCCTGGGCAGGAACGGCGTGGCACTGCTGCTGCGCAATCACGGAGCCGTCACGGTATCAGAAACCGCGTGGGGTGCGTTCTCCTTGATGCGCTATCTGGTCAGCGCCTGCAAGATCCAGTTGCAGATCGAAGGCGCGGGCGGCGAGGCTGTTGAGATTTCGCAGGGTGCCTGCGAGTCCGCCCGCAAGCAGCTTTCGTCTCACAACACGGGCCGAGCTGGAGCGGATTGGCCGGCCTGGCTGCGGCGCCTCGACGCAGTCGACCCCACATACCGGTTTTGAAACGCTGGCAATGAAACTCGCCTACGTCGAAACGGATGGCCGCCGCTTCGTGGCTGTTCGCAAGGGCGCCAACTTTGTCGATCTGTCCCGCTCGCCGCTGCGCTGGAACAAAGGACTCACCGACCTCCTGGCCTTGGGGCCTGATGGGCTGGCTGCAGCGCGATCCGCCGTTGCGAGCGCCGATGGCTCCTCGCTGGTCGATCCCGCGGCCGTCACTTACCTGCGCCTCAATGAACCGCATTGCGTCACTTGCGTCGGCAGCAACTATGCGGCGCACATTCGAGAGCGGGCGAAGCCGTTTCCAAAGGAACCCAGCTGCTTCTTGAAAGGCCTGCCGGCTTTCGTCGCCCACCGGCAACCACTCGAACGACCGGGAAATTCAGAACAGTTCGACTACGAGGCGGAGCTGGTCATCGTTGTCGGGCGCGCCGGCCGCCATGTGCCGATCGAGCGGGCGCTTGACTTCGTGGCCGGCTACACATTGATGAACGACGGCTCGGTGCGCGACTTTCAGGAGCGCTACAGCAACATCACGCTCGGAAAGAATTTTCCGGCCAGCAGCGCGCTAGGCCCCGAGATGGTGACGGCTGACGACGTGCCGCCGGGAGCGCACGGGCTGCGCATCTCCACCCGCATCAACGGCAGCACGGCGCAGGACTCGAACACGGCCGACCTGGTCTTCGACGTGCCGATGCTGGTCTCGCTGGTCTCCCATACGGTGGGATTGCGTCCAGGCGATCTCATCGCCACCGGCACGCCATCTGGCGTGGCTGCAGGCATGACGCCTCCGAAGTGGCTGAAGGCAGGCGATGAAATCGAGATGTCCATCGAGGGCGTTTGCACACTCTCCAACATCGTGGTGGATGCCCTTGTTGCGCCAGCTGGACACGGCTACGACCGGGCAGCGTACGCACCGAAGGTCTTGCGATGAGTCATACGGTTGACGCGCTGTTTGCGTAGGCCCGGTCCCGCCCTACTTTCAGGTGCGCCATGCTGCATGCCTCGCATATGATCTGCAGCATTCGACATCTCCCGGGGCAAGGCCCATTCATCATGGCGGACTCGTCGCGAACCTTGGACCTGCGTCAGGTCGCATTGTTTGTGGCCGTGGCCGAAGAATTGAGTTTCACCCGTGCGGCCTTGCGAATGCACATTTCGCAGCCGCCGCTGAGTCGGCAAATCGCACGGCTGGAAGACCAACTCGGCATGCGGCTGCTGGAACGCTCACGCCAGTCGGTAGCACTGACGGCCGCCGGCAAGGCGCTCCTGCCTGAGGCGCGTCGCCTGTTGGAACTGGCGACACGGGCGCCGGAAGTGGCAAGGCGCGCTGAACGCGGCGAGACTGGAACGCTGCGGGTCGGATTCGTGGGGTCCATGATCTACACCTCGATTCCGACGCTGATCGGGAGATTCAGGCGTACCTACCCGGATGTGGAAATCGTGCTGCACCAGTTGACGGTGTCTAAGCAGGTCGAGATGCTGGTCGCCGGCGACTTGGACCTGGGGTTCCTTCGCCATCAGCTGATCCACGAGCAACTGAGCTCCAGGCTGCTCTTTCTCGAGCCTTCGATCGTTGTCCTGCCCCGGGATCACCCACTGGCGGCGCAACGCACGATCAACCTCCCCGACCTGTCACGCGACAAGTTCATCTCTTTCACGCGTCAGGATGGCCCGGGCTTTTTCGAGCTCCTGCTGCGCATCTGCGGCGAGGCTGGATTCTCTCCGCAGATCGTGATGGAGGCCAATCCTCTGTCCACCGTGATCGGCCTGGTGGCCTCGGGTGCCGGTATCGCCGTTGTTCCTCAATCCATGAGTCGCCTCAGGATTCGCAACGTCGTGTACCGCCGGCTGGCGGGAGCCCGGACCACGAGTGAACTTCTACTGGCGTGGAAGAAGGAAAGCGTGCCGGCCACCGTCACCAACTTTTTGGCGTTGACTGGTGAAGATGCGCAATCAGCGACCCTCAGTAGTCATCCAACTTGACCAAGTCCCGGTTCAGCGCGCGAACTGAATCGCACCGGGTTCCGTGGAGGCCAGTTGGTTTAAGTCAGGCTACCACCGCGGTGGCTTGACTGGTGAATTGCCGGTAGTAGTTTGCTTCAGCTTCTGCAGGCGGGATGTACCCGATCGATTCGAGTGGCCTGCGGTGGTTAAAACAGGGCACCCATTCGAGCGTGGCCAGTTCCATCGATTCATTGGTTTTCCCCTGTGCGCGGCGATGGATCAACTCGGCCTTGTACACCCCGCCGATGGTCTCGGCCAGTGCGTTGTCATAGGAGTCGCCTTTGCTGCCTATAGACGGTTCGATGCCGGTCTGGGCCAAGCGCTCGGTGTAGCGGATGCTGACGTTTTGCGAGCCGCGATCGGAGTGGCACAAGAGGCTGCCGTCTCTCTCGGGTTGCCGGGCATTCAGGGCTTGCTCCAGGGCGTCCAGCACGAAGTCCGTCCGCATCGAGCTGCTCGCCCGCCAGCCCACGATGCGCCGGGCATACACATCGATCACAAACACCACGTACATCTGCAACAGCAGATTCAACGATGTTGGACGCTACGGCCGGCCCAGCAACTTCGCCAACGCAGTAATTGCGGGGCTGCTATGCGTCATTCCAATGTTGAATCGCATGTAGCCCTCGTATCGCGAGTCCGATGAGAACGCGCTCCCAGGCGCGGTCAGATGGCCGCTTTCCAGCATTGTGCGTGCGAGTGAGAGGGCGTCCACTTTTTCGCCCAAACGGCCCCAGAGAAACAACCCCGATTCGGGCTTATGGTCAAACGCGATTCCGATGGCCTCAAGCTGTTCAATGACTGATTCGCGTTGCTCGTCCAGCTTCGATATCAATTGGTCACAGATGCGCCTGTAGTTGCCTTCCGACAGGACGCCGAGCACCGTTCGCTCTCCAAGGGTCGAGTTGGAAATGATGTTTGCAGAACGGAACTGGGTGAGCCATTGAACTCTCTCAGGGCTTGCGGCAATAAAGCCAACTCTCAGTCCCACCGCCAATGTCATGGAGAAGCTGCCGATATAAATCACGCGCTTAAGTTGATCCAGGGTCGCTAACCGCGTTAGTTGTCCGGCCATGCTGGAAGGCGCCAGATCGCTGTACGAGTCGTCTTCAACGATCGTCAGATCGAACTCCTCTGCCAGACGCAGGAGTTGAAACGCTTTGTGTGGCGTCATGTAGCTTGATGTGGGGTTCTGCAGTACCGAACTGCAGAAGAAGAACCTGGGCTTGTGCTGTTCGCATAGCGCCCTTAACACTTCGAGGTTCGGACCATCGGCCTCGCGTGGGACAAAAGCGATATCGAGCCCCGTCGCGGCAAGGTGCTGCAAGAGCATGAATGGCCCCGGTGACTCGCCAAGCACGATTTCGCTTTGGACCCGAAAATAAAACGCCTGGATCACCAAATGCAGTGCTTCAGAAGCCCCAACAGTGGTCATCAAGGACTTCGGTTCCGCATTGATCCCTAGCTCCAACAGCTTTGACTGAATGATTTCCCGCAGTGGCAAATAGCCCTGCGGATCGGTGTGCGACGCCAGCAACCGGTGGTTCGACCGGGCAACATTTCGCATGGCCTGGGCAATCTCTGACTCATTGATCCACGCGGCAGGCATCACGCCACTGCCCATGTGAGTTACGTGGTCAACCAGCGGCCTGACGAGTTGCCTGTGCCATAGGTATGGATGAGAGAGCGCCTGGTCAGACCAAGGGGGATGCCGCTCGACCTGACGAGGTGTCCTGCGCGCCAGCTTCACATAGCAGCCGGATCCACGGCGCGCTTCCACGAAACCATGAGCGACCAGCTTGTCATAGGCCCGGGCAACGGTGTCGCGGCTGACATTGCAGTCGTCGGCCAATTGCCGCACTGACGGCAGGCGCCGTCCAGCAGTCAGCTGACCGGCCTGCACGGCCTTGACCACCATCTGAAAGATCTGGTCAACCAGCGACGTGGCGCCTGAAATTGCTGCTGCTGCCTGAAGGTGGGTTGTATTGAACATATCGGTCTCGCAATTAGGGCACGGACTTGCCATCTGAGGCCCACCTTAGAGGTACGGCACCATCTCTTTCCAAGGGGAATCCCTCAAATGTGTCAGGTCAAAACGTTCAGGCCAGTTTGCCAGAAAATTGTCAGATGTGTACTGATTTGACATGAAATCGATCGCTATTCTTCCGTCACTTGGTACGCATCCAAACAGCTACGCCGCGTGTTGCGACAGGTCGGACTTCCACAAGGAGATCCGAGGCTACAAATAAATGCAGAGGGACGACTGACGTGAGTGCTTTCGAACTTAAAACATCCTTAACGAGGTCATAGTGAAAACCGTGGGAATCAAATCTTCATTGCGCGTTACGGCCCTCGCAGCGCATCTGCTCTTCGCCTTCCATGCGCAGGCGCAAAGTCAGGTAATGGACATACCGGGTGGTGATCTGAAGGCAGCGCTGGATGCCTACATCACGCAATCTGGCCAGAAAGTTCAATACTCTGCCGATGATCTCAAGGGTCGCACCAGCCCGGGCGCCAAAGGGCGGCAGGCACCAGAGCAGATGTTGAAGGAACTGTTGCAGGGAACAAATCTCGCGGTTCACACCGACAGCAGCGGCCAGTACACCATTCGCCCCATCGCCCTGCTGGACCAGGTGGTCATCCGCGGCTCCGCGTCGCACCTGGCCGACCGGAACGTCAGTGGCACGCGCGCCGAAGTCGATCCGATGTCGCTGCCGATGACGATCGAAACCGTCGGTGCAAAACTGTTGAGCGAGCAATCGAGCCAGAGTCTCGCAGACGCGATCAACTACCTGCCAGGCGTTACCGGCAACGCGGCCGATCATACGTTTCAGATTCGTGGCTTCTCAGGCTCCGTGATGCGCAACGGCGTGGTGAGTGACGCCAAATTCGGTCCGCCCGTCGGCACGATCCAAAGCATCGAAGTGCTGAAGGGCCCCGCCGCCATCCTGAACGGCGTAGGGGTCGGATACGGTGGCGTGATCAACGTCATCGGCAAGGCGCCGCAAGCGCAAACGGTGCGGGAGGTCTCCCTCCAGCTCGGATCGCACGACAGGGCGGAGTTGGGGCTGGACCTCGCCGGCGCCCTCGACCAAGACAAGCGGTGGAAGTACCGCCTCATCGCCTCCGAGATGACAGAGGGAAAAAACGAGGAAGGCGTTAACGGGGCCTACCACCACTACATCGCCCCCGCCGTCAGTTACAGCAACTGGGATACGGGGACAGAGGCATCGCTCAGCCTTGAATACAACCAGCAGCGCACCACCCCGTTCCTTGGCGTGTTCTATGGGCCGAACGAGAAGCTGGGCGACAAGCACGGCTTTACGCCGACCTCGAATCCGGACTCCGGCTACCACCGGAAGAACACCATCGTATCGGCCAAAGTTCGGCAAAAAATTTCGGACGATTGGGATGTCTCTGTCAATCTCTCCCGTGAACGATCCCTCCAGGACAACTCGGCGCCACAGATTACCGTGGGCTTTGTCGCCCCCTTCGACATTTCGACTTTCACCTTTCCCAACCTCTTGAAGACGGAACTTCAAGAAAACGACACACTCATTCGATCAACGCTCAAAGTCGATCTCACCGGAGAAGTGAAGACCGGGCCGGTCTCGCACAAGTTGCTCTTCGCCTACGACAAGACGCGCGGCAGGGAAGTCGCCGATCGAAACTACGGCTCGGCAGTGGAGGGAATCAACGTCCAGACGGGCGCCGTGGCAAGCTTTCCGGGAGTCAACCCGTACACGGCGACGATCGTCTACGACCGAAGCGACGTGCAGGAAGGTTTCCTGGCCACTGATCACATCAAGTGGGGATCTTGGGTTGCCCTGGCTGGCGTGCGCCATGTGAAGTACAAGCAGGCCTTTGCCGGCCAGCCTGGAGACTCCACCACCAACGAATGGCTCCCCTCGCTCGGCGTCCTTTACGAAGTCACGCCGGATCTTTCCGTTTACGGAAGCTTCAACAAGGGCTTGACTCCGTACCAGGGCGGCGGCGTCATGTACGGCAACGGCGCGCCACCTCCGGCCGAGTACGCAAAACAAAAGGAGCTCGGATTCAAGGCCCTTTTCGCGGACAAGCAGTTGGCGCTGACCGCGGCGGTCTTCGACATCAACCAGAGGAACGTCAATTTCCTCGATGTCGCTCACATGAACGAAGGCTTCTTTCTCACCACCATTCCGGGCCAGAAGAGCCGCGGATTCGAGGTTGAGCTCTCCGGAAACCTGAGCAGGCACCTGAACATTCGAACGTCATACTCCCAGACGAACCTGACGCTGGAGCTTGACCCCGCTCTGGGCGCGTTCCTCGGTCTGACAGACCGGAACATCCTGAGCGGCTTTCTGCCGCCGAAGAAGAAGGCCACGTTCTGGGGTTCATATTCGTTCAATGGCAACGGCCAGGATGGATGGTGGGCAGGCGCGGGCGCGCAATGGCAAAGCTCCATCTTCGTGGGCTCCATCAACTGGTTCGGCATTCCACAGACCGACTACCAGAAAGAGGTACTTCCAGGGAAGCTGCGCGTAGACCTGGCCGCGGGCTACCGAGACAAGAACCGGTCGCTGACGTTGGGCATCAAGAACGTAACCGACGCCCAGCAGATCCTGAATGGAAGCGGGGGATCGGCGCGTGTGGACAAGGGGCGCTCGTTCTATCTGAGCGGCCAATACAACTTCTGACCTTCGGCATTGATCCGCGACGGCCCGGCTTCCACGCCGCGCCGTCGCGGAGTCCATGCAAGAGCGCCTGTGGCGACAAAACCCAAACCAGAGAGAGTTGAAGTCAATGAGCGAATCGATTATTGCGGTAGATGAATCGAACTACGAGTCCGAGGTTGAGCAATCGACCATTCCGGTCGTTATCGATTTCTGGGCGCCATGGTGCGGCCCCTGCCTGGCCCTCATGCCGACCGTTGAAGCCGTCGCCAGCATGTACAAGGGCAAGATCAAGGTGGTCAAGATCAATGTCGACGAAAACAAGGCGCTCTTCGAGCCGTTCGGAGTTCGTGGCATTCCCTATCTGGTGGTCGTCGAACAAGGGAAGGCGCCGCGCCAGATCAAGCAGCACACACGAACACGCCTCGCCATGGAGTTCGACGAGATCCTCCTGGGTTCGGCTTGAAGTTCATTTCCCCCCGTCCATAAAGATCGCAGATGTCTGATTTGATTGCATTCCACGGCAGTTCGGCACTTAAGAAACAATGCATCGAGCGAATCGAAAAGTATCGTGATGCCGGCTCGCTCAATCCGTTCATCAACGTCGCATGGATGCCCGAGCATTCGATGTGTACGCCCTTGGGCGCGCTACTGGAAAGTGCCGACGTCGACAAATTCGAGCCCGCCACTGGGCTCCCCTTGCAACTGGCTATGCTCTATCAAGCATTGCTGGGCGTGAGCGTTGTTTCCATTCCCCATGAGGGATCCGGAGATGGCGCTTTCTCCAGCGCGCCGCCCGTGTTCCTTCTGCCAGACGCCATCGCCGGGCACTGGACAGCATGGCTCGAAGGCATCAAGCCGGGAAGCCGGCTGCCCGATCTTTTTGCGCACGTGACGGCCTGGATATTGCGCGATCTGGCGAGCGCGGATCATCCGGTTGCACCTTTGCCGCCCGGCGTCCAGGCGCGGGTTTCAGCGGTTGCGCAGCTGTTCGAGGCCGAGGCGGCTGGGCAAGTCGTCCCCGCGCAGCAATGGGCAGCCGTTCGCAAGACCTGCGTCGAGATGACCGACGCCCTGGCAGTCGATGCCGGGCAGCCGGCGTTTGTGAAACCCATCACCGAGTTTCTCGAATCTGTGTGTTGGCCTTGGGCGGGTGACTACGCCGAGCCGTTGCAGAGCCTTCGTTCGCTTGCCGGCCCGATCACCCAGGCGCTCGCCACGCGGCTGTCGTCCGCAAAGGATCTGGAAGTCATTGCGGGGCAAGGACGAGCCATGGGCGAGTACGTGGCGCTAGCACAGAAAGACCCGAAGTTCGACGCTCAAGCGTTCTTCAAACAATCGAAGGAACTGACGGCCTACTGGAGTTTCGAGTTCCAGCAAGTCCTGGCGAACCAGCAGCTGCAGACGACGCCTCTGGTCGGCGGCCGCATGCTGGCGGGCCTGGTGGAGTGCATCGGGAATGCCCAATCGAATGGTGCTTAGGCTCACACAGGCCAAGCTTGGATCGAGAGAACTGCTATGAAGAAGAATCTCGCCATGGTCTGGCGCCTCATTCGCCCTTACTGGTTCTCGAAAGACCGTTGGGTTGCTTTGGGGCTCCTGACTGTGTTGTTGTTGATGCTGGGCGTCGGCGTCAAGTTTCAGGCCTGGCAGGCTGACTTCATCAAGGACTTGTACAACGCCATCGACAAGCGCGATGCGGCGGAGTTTCGCTCTTTGTCGCTCATCTCCATCGGGGTGCTCATGGGCTACGCCGTGCTGGTCGCCGCGCGAGAGTACACGAACCAGTTTCTGGAGATACGCTGGCGTCAAAGCTTGACGGAGTATTTTCTCCAACGCTGGTTCAAGGACCAGAAGTTCTTCCATCTTGAACGGGACCAGTCGACCGACAACCCGGATCAGCGGATTTCGGAGGACGTCAAGTTATTTGTCCACGACACGCTCCGGCTTTCCTTCGCGTTTCTGTCCAACCTCGGCACGCTATTGGTCTTTGGTCCCTTGCTTTGGAGTTTGGCCGGACCCTATACCGTCGCCGTTTCCCGCGATTTGAGCTTGACGATCCCCGGATACCTGTTCTGGGTGGCGATCGGTTACGCGCTTCTTCAAACGTGGCTCAGCCATTTTGCGGGCCACAAACTGATCTCGTTGACCGTTCAGCAGCAGAAGGCCGAGGCGGACTTCCGCAACACCATGGTCCAGCAGCGGGAGTACGCGGAGCAGATCGCCTTCTATGACGCGGGCGCGGTCGAATACTCGCGGTTGCAGCGGCTCTTTGTGCAGCTCAGGTTGAACTTTCGCCAGATCATGGGGAAAACCAAATACCTGAACTTTGTCTCCAACGGCACGCTGATCATTCAATCGTTGATCCCCATCTTTGCTGTTTCCCCCAAGCTATTCACCGGAGAGATGAACCTGGGTGCCGTCCTCCAGAGCCAGGCCGCTTTCCTCATGTTCTGCATGGCGGTCGGATGGTTTGGGCTTTTCTACGCGCAGATCGTGGCGTGGGTCGCAGTCACGAGGCGATTGCTCGTGCTGAACGCGGCGCTCGACGCTTCCTCCAAGCCCGGGGTTGAGATCCACACGGAGCCTGTGCGCGACCTGAACGGGCGCTCGCTGAGGCTCACGCTGCCCGATGCCAAGCCACTCGTCACCCTGGATCACTTCGAGTTTGCGAAAGGCGAGCGCTGGCTTGTCAGGGGCCCGTCCGGCGCTGGAAAAAGCACGTTTCTGCGCTCCATCGCCGGGCTGTGGCCCTTCGGCGATGGTCGTATTTCGATTCCCGCAGGAGCCAAACTTCAGTTCATGCCGCAGAAATGTTACGTCCCCACGGGAACGCTGAAAGATGCCCTGGCCTATCCCGGACCGGCCGAGCAGTATTCCGACGTCGAGTGCCGGAAGGCACTCGACGACTGTTTGCTGGGACACCTCGCGCCCAGGCTCCACGAGGCCTCGCGATGGGGGCAGCAGCTTTCACCGGGGGAGCAGCAACGAGTGGCTTTTGCGCGGGTGCTGTTGAGTGCCCCTGACTACCTGTTTGCCGATGAGGCCACAAGCGCCCTGGACATCTCTACCGAGAGCCATCTCATGAAGCTGCTGTTGGAGCGCTTGCCGCGCTTGACGCTCATCAGCGTCGCTCACCGATCCACGTTGAACGTGTTCCATACCCATGAGGTGGTCTTCAATGGCCATGGTGGTGTGACGCAAAACCCTATCGCAGTTCCGACCCCTTCCCATGCCTGAATTCAGCCTCGTCAGCCGCCGCCCCGTTACCGCGTTGCAAGCCACGCTGGAGCACTACGTCGATCACCGGTCCGGTGCCCAACACCTCCACCTGGCCACGCAAGACGAGGAACTTGCTTTCCTCGTGGCCTTCCCGACCGTTCCCGACCGCAGCGACGGCCGCGCTCATATCCTCGAGCACTTGGCATTGAGTGGCTCGCAGCGCTATCCGATAGCGAATCCGTTCTTCTCCATGATGCGCCGCTCAACCGCGACCTTCATGAATGCGATGACCTATTCGGACCGCACGGTGTATCCCTTCGCCAGCACCGACGAGAAGGACTTCTTCAACCTGCTCGATGTGTATCTCGACGCCACCTTCTTTCCCGAGCTCGACCCTCTGGGATTTCTCCAGGAAGGTTGGCGCTACACGCTGGACAACGGCCAGCTGGGGCTCCAGGGTGTGGTGTTCAACGAGATGAAGGGCGTCTACAACGATCCCCTGCACGTGCTCAGTGTGGCCATGCGGCGCGAACTGTTTCAGGGCACGACCTACGCCGTCGATTCCGGCGGGGACCCTGCGGAGATTCCGTCCATCTCGCACGCCATTCTCAAGGCCTTTCACGCCAGCCACTACCACCCTTCTCAAGCCGTGTTCATGACGGCTGGGCGCGTCGCAGCCGCGCAAGTGCAAGCCCGAATCAGTGAGCGCGTGCTGGTGCCGCTGACGGGTGTGGTGCCACGCCATATGCCCACGCTCGCCGTGCCGTGGACGGCGCCGCGTCGTATCGCGGTGGCCTTGCCCCCGCAAGGCACAGGCAACAACGAGCAGGGCGTGCAGATCGCCTGGCTTCTGGGCGAGGCAACCGATCCCCTTGCGACTCATCTCGCGCAGATTCTCACTTTCGGCCTGCTGGGAAGCGCGTCGGCGCCTGTCATGCAGGCCATGCAATCCGCAGGCTTTGGCCGCCCGTCCCGCATGACAGGACTCGACCAAAGTGCACGCCAGATGGTGCTGCACTTGGGGATGGAAGGTCTGACGCAGTCACAGGTCGAACCGGCTGAGGAGTGCATTCGCGACGCGCTGCGCCGGGCCGCTCGGGACGGTGTGCCCGCCGAGGTGATAAAGGCCGCACTTCGCAACCTCCGGGTCGATCAGCGGGAAGTCCCAAGCGGCAGCATGCCGGCCGGCCTGGTTCGTCTGCTCAATGCCGTGCCCATGGTGATGCTCGGCGGCGATGCCATGACCGCGCTCGACGTCGAACCGCTGCTGGTCGAGCTCGATGAGCAAGCCAACGATCCGGGGTTCTTCAAAGGGCTCGTTCAGGCACTTCTGGACAATCCGACCTGCCTGGTCACCCATGCAACTCCCGACTCCGATTTCTTCGGCAAGCGAGTCGCCGCCGAGCAAGCGTTGTTGCACCAGCGCCAAGCACAGCTCACGCCTGAAGACCGGGCACGCATCCTGAGCGAGAGTGCCGCACTCGCCGAACGGCAGCAACGCATTCCCGACGCCGAAGTGCTGCCGCGTATCCTGCCGCAGGAGCTCAAGCCGGCGCCACGCGCATTGCCTGGCCTGACCTGTTCGGCCGACGGTACTTGCGCCGCCACTGTTGCCTCGAATGGAATCACCTATGCGAATGTCATCTACGACGTGGGTTCGTTCGAAGAAGCCGACTGGCCCTGGCTGAGGCTCTATGCCGACCTGCTGCCGGAACTGGGCGTGGGCTCGCAAAGCTATGCCGAAGCGAGTGCCTGGCGGCAGGGCATGGTTCCCGCATTTCGCGTGGCGTTCGATGCCTTATCAACGGCCGACGGCGGATTGAAGCCTCAGCTCTCTTTGTTTGCCAGCGCTCTGCGGGAGGAACAGGAAGCCATCGTCACGGTGATGCAGAGCTGGGTGACGCAACCGCGTTTCGACGAGACCGATCGAATCGCTTTCCTCGTCACTTCGCGAGTGCGAAGCCAGATCTCCGGGCTGGGGCAACTCGGCTCCCAATATGCCGCCCTGACCGCCACGGCGCCTCTGTCAGTCAAGACCCGATTCGAGAACCGGGTGCGGGGCACTGAATCGTTCGCTTTCTGCAACCTGTTGCAGGGCATGATCGAAACGGCGGACGGACTGGCCGAAGTGTGTCAGCGACTCGCGTTTGTCCAGGCGCGCTTGCTGGCCTGCCCCCGAACCATTCTTTGCGCGGGCAGTGACGCGGATGGAGCGAAGCTGGCACACAGCCTGGCGATCGCCATTCCGGCACCTCGCGCGGCCGCCTCTGCCGAGTCAGCCGCCTCGGGGCCGGATACGGTGCTCGCACAGGCGGCCTTGGACATAGCAGGCCAGGTGAACCATTGCGTCGCGGCGTGGTCGGTGCCAAGCATGACCCACGTCGATGCCGCCGCGTTGGCGGTGACGGCGGAGCTTCTTGGCAACCAGATCCTGCATCGCTTGCTGCGGGAGCAAGGGGGTGCTTACGGCGCGTCGGCCTCTTATAGCGGCGACACCGGGATCTTCATGATGTCGTCCTTCCGTGATCCCCGGCTTGCCGCCACCTATGCGGACTTCGCCGCAGCGGTCGAGACAGTCGCGCACTCGGACTTCTCGACAATACAGATCGAGGAGGCTATCGTTTGCGTGATCAAGCGTCTCGACAAGCCGCAGGCGCCACACGTCGAGGCGTTGCTCGCGTGGCAACTGATGGAGCGGGGCATCTCGGTCGACGCACGCGCGCGGTTCCGTCAACGCGTGTTGGCCTGCACTGGCGACGACATCAAGCGGGTCACCCGGGCCTGGCTGGCGCAAGCGGCTCCCAGCAGGGCCGCGGCGGCCGGGAATTTGACGCAGGACCTGGCGGGCTTGTCTCCCGTCAACCTGCTTGAGTCGCCCTGAAGCCTGCGCGGGCGCTCACGGAGCGTCCTGCTCCAGAAATCGTTGCGCATCGAGGGCGGCCATGCAGCCCGTGCCGGCGCTGGTGATGGCCTGCCGGTAGATGTGGTCCTGCACGTCGCCGGCGGCGAACACGCCACGCACGCTGGTCATCGTGGCGAATCCGTTCAGGCCGCTTCGGGTGAGGATGTAGCCATCTTTCATTTCCAGCTGGCCCTTGAAGATGTCGGTGTTGGGCTGGTGGCCGATGGCGATGAAGCAACCCTGGAGTTTCAGGTTCCGCGTGCTGCCGTCGGTCGTGCTCTTGATGCGCACGCCGGTTACGCCGCTCTGGTCGCCCAGCACCTCGTCCAGGGTGTTGAACAGATGCAACTCCATCTTGCCCGTCTGGACCCTGTCCATCATCCTGTCGACCAGGATGGGCTCGGCCCGGAACTTGTCGCGGCGGTGGATTACATGGACCTTGCTGGCGATATTGGACAGGTAAAGCGCCTCTTCGACAGCCGTGTTGCCGCCGCCGACGACGCAGACTTCCTGGCCGCGGTAGAAGAACCCATCGCAGGTGGCGCAGCCACTCACCCCACGTCCCATGAACGCTTCTTCCGAAGGCAGGCCCAGGTACTTGGCCGAGGCGCCGGTGGCGATGATCAGGGCATCGCAGGTGTAGGTGCCGCTGTCCCCTTTCAGGGCAAAGGGCCGCTCTGCCAGATCGACCTCGTCGATATGGTCTTGGAGCAACCGGGTGTCGAAGCGCTCCGCGTGCTCCTGGAAGCGCTTCATCAGCTCCGGGCCCTGCACGCCCATTGCATCGGCCGGCCAGTTGTCGACATCGGTGGTGATCATCAGCTGGCCCCCTTGAGCCATGCCCGTCACCAGGGTCGGCTTGAGGTTGGCACGCGCCGCATAGATGGCGGCTGTGTAGCCGGCCGGACCGGAGCCGAGGATCAGCAGTCGGTGATGTTGGTTCATTGTTGGATCGTCGTTTCGAATTTGTCGAGGGAAGGTTCAGCCGGCGATGGCGCGGCGGGCCACAGCGCCAACCCGCCTTCCAGGCTCCACGCTTGTGCATGGCCGAGGCGGCGCAGCGCGCGTGCCGCCTGCGCGCTGCGGTTGCCGCTGCGGCAATAGAAGACGATCGGAACGTCAGCAGAGAGCGCCAGCCAGCGCGGCAAGGCATTGAGCAGTCCCGACGACGAAACGTACTCGGGGGCGGTGTCGCAGACCGGAGTCGAATCGGCGGCCACCTGTTGCTCGTAAGGCTCGCGCACGTCCACCAGCATCGGCCGCGGAGTGCCGCGCATCAAGGCGGTCAACTGCGCGGCGCCCATTTCGACCCTGGTACCCTGGGTACAACCGTCCACGCGGGCGCCGCAGGCCAGGGTCTGGTACTCGGTCAGCGGCAGGTGATCTTCCAGCGCTGCCTTTGCCTTTGCGAAGGCAGCGGCATCCAGGCGCCCTTGCAACACGCCAGCCAGCAGGGGCTGCATCTCGCACTCGGCACTCAAGGTGCAGGCGAAGCGGTTGTCATAGTCGTGGCCCGGCAGCAGCAACGTGTGCGGGCCGACGATGCGCTCCAGCGTCTTGAGCGAGCTCGCATAGGCGAGCGGTTCGCTCTGGGGGAAGTCGCTGCGCCCGAGCGCGCCCGGCATCACCGTGTCGCCGACGAACGCGAGGCGCAGGGTGTGCGCCTCATGCAAGAGATAGGCGGTCGAGTCGGCGGTGTGCCCTGGAATCGCGAGGCGAGTCAGTCGCAAGCCGCCCAGCACGATCTCGTCGTCTCCCTGCGGCCAGCCCAAGGCGTCGGTGGTGCTCTGTTCCTTCAGGAGTGCACAAGCCGCTGCGCGCAATTCGCCGGCCGAGGACGCGTGGTCTCCATGGCTGTGCGTGTCCAGGACGGCAGCCAGGGCAAGGCCGCGGCAACGCAGCCACTGGACGATGCCGTCGGTCAGCTCGGGCAGTGGGTCGATCACGACGCATTGCCGGCTCGTCGCATCGGCCACCAGGTAGCAGCATGCGCCGTCCACCACGAAGCGCGTCAGCAACTCGGGTGCTGCCTCCTGCGCACGCGGCATCGGGCTCAGGCAGTTCGCGCGCAGCGCGGCCCCGCAGGCGCGGATGCGGGAGCACGCCTCGTCGATGAGGCCGGTTCCGTCCGCCGCACCGAACGAGAGGCGCACAGCGGCCGCGCTCTGCCACGCGGGAAGGCCCATGGCCTCCAGCACATAGCTGGGCTGGGCCTTGGAGGCGCTGCAGGCCGAACCGCCGCTGACGCGCAGGCCGGCCGCGTCGAACAGGTCCAGCAGCAGTTTGGAACTCACGCCGGGCACCGTGAAGTTCAACGTGGTCGGCAGGCTCAGCGCAGCGGGTGCGTTGAACACCAATCCGGAGAAGGCCTCGCTCAATGCCGTGGCCAGGCGCAGGCGATGGACAGCGAGCGTCGTCTGATCGTGAAAGATCTCACCGTCTTCCAGCGCATCGAGCACCGCCCCGAGCGCTGCGATGCCCGCCATGTTCTCGGTGCCGGCGCGCAGCGCGCTTTCCTGCCCGCCACCGGCCAGCAGCGGCGTGAAGGGCGCTCCGTCGCGGACATAGAGCAGGCCGATACCTTTGGGCGCATAGAGCTTGTGGCCGGAGAACGGCGCGTAATCGATGCGGCTCTCGGTCAGCTTCAGCGTCAGCTTGCCCAGGGCTTGCACGCTATCGACCAGCCACAGTGCGGGGCTGCCGGCCAATGCCGCGGCGATGCCTTCCAGATCGCTGATCACGCCGGTTTCGTTGTTGGCCGCCATGGTGCAAACCAGGCCCGCTGTCGGCGCCCGATCTCGAAGCCAGGCCAGGTCATGGCGGCCATGCGCATCGACAGGGATCGCGCGGATCGGCAGCTGCAGACCCAGCAGCGCGTTCCAGTGCTTCAACGCCTCGGGCACCGCCTTGTGTTCCGTGGCGCCGTACAGCAACTCCAGCCGCAGGGGCTCGCCACCATCGCGGCGCCGGCGCAAGGTACTCAGCGCGGACAGCACCGCAGTCTGGATACCCTCCGTCGCGCCGCTGGTGAACAGGAGCTGGCCGCTCGGTGCGCCAAGCACACGCCGCGCTGTCGCTCGCACCCGATCGAGCAGCGCGCGCGCCTTGAGGCCGCTCGCGTGGGTGCTGCTTGGGTTGCCGAACTGTTCGGCCATTGCCGATAGTGCGGCGGCCCGCGCCTGAGGCAAAACAGGGGTGGTGGCATTTGCGTCCAGATAGATTTCCATGCAGAAATTATCTGGACACGCACCTGGAAATGGAGTGCGAATTTCATCCCCACTACGGCAAAATCGGAAAACATATTCTCAGAATCATGAAAACAATGAAATTGGATTCCATCGACTGCAAATTGCTCGAGATTCTGCAGCGCGATGGCGAGACGCAGGTTGCCGAACTGGCGGCCCAGGTGGGTCTCTCGCCAACGCCTTGTTGGCGCAGGGTGCAGCGACTCAAGGAAGCTGGCGTGATAGCCCGCAACGTCATGCTGGTCGACCGCGACAAGGTGAATGTCGGCGCCACCGTTTTCGTGTCGGTGCGCACCAGCACCCACAGCCAGGAATGGTTCCACCGCTTTCGGGCCGCGGTGGAAGCGATACCCGAAGTCGTGGAGTTCTATCGCATGAGCGGCGACGTGGACTATCTCCTGCGCGTCGTCGTCCCTGACATCGCTGCTTACGACAAGGTCTACCAGCGGCTCATCGCCGGCACGCAGCTGTTCGACGTGTCGTCCAGCTTCGCGATGGAAGAACTCAAGTTCACCACCGCCCTTCCGTTGTCTTACGTGGACTGACCATCACCCAGCTTTGGTCCACCGGAGAAGAAGCCAACGCGGTATCTCTGGCGCACGGCTTGTGCGCCCACATGAGCCGCACGTGACGAAAAATGACTCTATCGACTGTCGCTTGGCACCGCGATTGTGACTTGCGCTGAGGGTGCCGACAGGCGCGAGTCGTACCAATCTTCCGGGAGTAACCATTCGCGCGGGCTTCTGCGACCATTCCCGTTGGCCCAAACTTGGAAATCGCCCGATAGCGGATAGTGTCGTCGGGTGTAAAGCAGCACGCTTGCAGTTTCCGCGGAGGCGCTGTTGGCGAGGTCAGCTTTGGAGAAATGGTCCGCTGCGGCGCCCAGTGCCACGGCTGCTGATGCCGGAAGCGAAGGCAAGTCCTCCGCAAGCCAGCGCGCGATTTCGGACGGAGGCGGGTAAGTTGATAGGAGGCGGCGCGCCTGCTCGCGAACAGCTGCATCCAAGGCGGCGTCCTCCGCGACGAGATTCAGGAGTTCATGGCCCCATCGCAGACTACGTGTGCGCTCGTGCGGCATCGTCATGGCTCTCTCCGATTAGAAGTCACGCAAGATGGGGATAGCAGCGTGGCCATTCTAGAGAGCTTCATGTTCGCGCTGCGGCCGTCGTCGGGACGGTTTCGTCGGACGCATACGTTCGCTGTCCTACGCTTTGTTGAGCAGCGCGTCCCAGTGCGTTGCAGGAGCCTGCAAGATCTTCGGTTCAATGACGGTGGCCCTGGCGCGCTCCGCGCGCTCGCGCGCCGGCTTCTCGGTGACCTCCAAGCCCATGACCCAAGGGTCGACGCCCGACCTGCGGCTCGCGATGGACCCGGTTTCAAAGAACCAGGCGCTGCGACGGCCGATGGCAACGTGCGTGCCCTCGGCCAGCTTCGCCGGCATCGACTCGGCCGTGGCGCGCAGAGCTCGGTCGATGACCATGCCATCCAGACGCACCGTGAACATACCATGCAGGGATTCGGCTCGGAGCATTTCATGCGCGCTGCCCAGGAGACCAATGGTGGCGCTGTCGATGCTTCGCATCAACTCGCTGATATCCATGCGCTGGTAGCCCACCAAAAGTTCATCCGCTTCGGTGGTACGCCAAAGGAGTCGAATTGCCCGCTGCACCGCAGTCCGTCCGAAGGCGACCATGTCCAAGTCGCGCTGCGCCGCCCGCAAACCGGCGGACAACGAGCAGATGAAGCCCGCACCCAACCGGGGAAGCTTGTCGATGGCTGTGAGCAGCCCCTGCTTTGTCGCCCTCCAGTGGACGAGCGTCTCGCAGCACGTGCAGGTGGATGGCCGAACGATCAGGACAAACTTCTCTCCCTCGTCCCACAGCACATAGCCAATGGTGGGCGAGTGCCGCGCCTCGTGTCCGCCTATGGATCTGAGCGTCCTAGAAATCGCCGTGTCGAGACTGCGCGAATCTGCCGCGGCCACCCTCAGCAGCCGGGCCGGGCCGCGGTAGGTGTCTCGCCAACGATCCAAACGGTCTGCAACCCTTACATCTCTGACGGTTGGGCCCCAGCATAGAGCCGGGAATGGCTCCAAATAGTCGGGCAGATCGGTACTGAACTGCAACGCCCATAGGATCGACAGCATGGATGCCCGACTGCGTTTCTGCACGGGGCTCGTCTCGATGCTGACCTGCAACAGGTCAAGACGGAAGCATTCCTCCAGCCTGGAGGTCAGCTCACGAAAACAGGCCAGTATCGGCGCCAAGGACGGCACCGCCTTGAACATCAAGTCGAAATCCGACAAGTCGCAAAATGGACGACGGCAGGTCGAGCAATGGAGGGGCACGAAGTCGGTTCGGCGAACAGAATCCATCGAGGGCATCGACGATCCGCACGCTGGGCAGCTTGACGCGAGCGGCACGTGATGGAAAGGGCACCGGACTATCCCCGCCGCTTGGAAGATCAAGGAGTGGAAGCCCTGGCCCAGGCAATGCGGGCAGTACCTGACTGCGTCGCGGAGAACGATGTGGTCATACCCGTCACCAAATGGTGCACCGGACCGCAGACCGTGCACAACGTCTGCGTGTGGTCTGCCCCTGAGCCAGGCCATGTCCCCGCCGATGAGACCGATCAGCTTGCGTTCCTCTCGGGTGACGTGCTCCGGGTGTCGAAGGGCCTTGGCCAGTTCCTGGCCGCCCAGGCCGTTGAGGTAGGCGAACTTGTTCACCCGCATCCAGGGGCTCTCCAGGGAGTGCCTTTCATCTACAGGCTGGAGCCAGACCGTCATGATGCTACGCTGCCAGCAGGGCGACGTTCGCCGTTTCCTTGATGGCCGTTTTCCAGCGCTCCTCGTCGTCATAGGTGGCTTCCCCGCTCATGAGCTCGTCCGTCAGGTAGTAGTGAATGGCTCTCACGATCCAGTTCATACCAAACCCCACGGAATCTTCGGAGAGCTCACCAATGACGCCTGCCGCGCCTTCCAGTGCCGTCCAGAATGCGCTGGCCTCGTGCGATAGCCGCCACCCCTCGTCGAACCTGTCACAGGCATAGAAGCGGGTATAGCACCATCCTTGCGCATTGATCGGGTAGAAGAGGTGCGCGTCGTACTGATCGAGGAGCGATTCGAGTTCCTTTTCGGTCCTGATGCCGCGGAAGACGAGCGGGCGGACGAAGAATCTTCCGCTGATCTCAATCTGGTCCCTCTCAAAGCCCTGCATCATCAGGTGCGACATGCTGCGCTTCTGGGCAAAGAGGATGGTCGCGAGCCTGTGTCCGGCGGCTGCCAGTGCGTTGGAGAGATTGAACAGATGGCGGTACTGCTCAATGCGCAACCGCTGGGCTTCATCGACGACCATAAAGAAGATCTTGCACTCCGAGTTGAGGCAAGCAGTGCGAACGTGATCAATGATCAGCCGCTCCCAGTTGGTGAATTTGCGGCGAACCTCCGTGGCGTGCCCGAATGCCCCCAACATGTGCATGCAGAAGTCGGAATACTTCCGGCCCATTTCATCCTTGGCAACGACATACTCCAAGGCGATCCCAGGAATGTCCTGCGCCAAGCGGTCGAATACAACGTATGAACAATGAGTCTTTCCGATGCGCTGGGTTCCAGAGAACATGCACCCGCCGCTTCCTCGGATGACATCGGAGTACACGGCGTCATAGACTTCGTCGGTGACGGGGGTCTGGGCGCGGTAGAACTCGCTGCGCATCGCGTGGCCCTGCATGATTGACTTCCGATAGTCAAGGTCGTGCAGACGCGAAAAATCCAGCCCAGCGCCGGTGGGCGGCTGCGGCGGTCTCATGACCCGCCCCCCGTCGCGCCCCGGCGCCATCGAGCACCGGCCGCGGGCCGAATCGGCGCGGGCTTGGACAACGGCGAACCCCGATGCAACATCGCCTCGAGGGTCGTCTTGTGCGGCCCCAGGTTGCCCGGGCCCATCATCCGGGCGATCTTGTTGGCCTCGACACTCACCTTCGGGCTTTTGCGGAGCCCCTTTTCCGCCGCGATTCTGGCTAGATGGTCACCGTACAGCGCGACGGGATCGTCGTCCCGCCCATAGTCGAAGTCGTCCTTGCCCTTGGCGTGGATTATTTCCCGCCGAGTTTCCTTCGTGTGATACGAATGTGCCCAGTGGCCGGTGACCCAGAGCGGCCCGAACTCCGCGCCTCCTGGGTGATAGGCCTGAAGCGTCCTGAAGTCGTCATGGATGTGGATGGTGAGTGGTTTCCCGATCATGGTCCAAGCGTCCCGCAGAAGGTCGTTGGTATAGATTCCATCGATATGTTCGACGTACGGTTGTCGCTTCTCCGCGATGTTGCCCGCGACCGTTACTTCGAGGATTTCGTTGGGGAACTTCGGCGAATCCACCAACCCAGCGGGCCATCGCGGGATAACGCTTCCGCGAGATCCCGAGAACTCCCTCGCCAGTTCCTCGAGAGGTGTCGCATTGATCAACGACACTTGACGTGTGTTGTTGATCTGGGCCAAGGCGATGTCGACGACCTGCTGCACGTCCGACATCTTGATCTTCAACTTCACGGCCTTTCCCACCGGATCATCCACCGCAGGATCGTCCGGACCGCTGCCGGTGGTGGAGGGGATGCGGCTCAGAAAGCGGGTCTGCAGCATGGCGAACACGTGCTCGACGGGTTGACGGGTGATCGGTCGGGCCAGCTCTCCGTACTGCAAAGCAATGCCGGTTCTGTCCACTGCGTACTCCAAGATGGAGTTCGCGTAGTGGACCAGGTCGTTGTCCACACGCATCATGGAGATGCGCGCTCCCAACACGCCCTCCACAACCCCAGCCGGCAAAGCCGCGCCCACCGGATAGCGCAGCCCCGGGATGGTCAGGGCCATCGGCTTCCACGGAGTGAGCAGGTGTTCCAGTACCTTCAGAACGTCGCTGGCAGAGACTCGCCGGCGCATGGAGATGAAATACGCGAGGACTGCTCCGGTGAACTCGTCGACCATGAGGCAGAGGCTGCAACGCTGCATGGGGACATGAATCTCCCGGTCCCCAATTTCGATGACCAAAGTCCCGATCAGCGGCAACTGCTGCTCGTCGTAGCACACAATGCTGAGGGCCCTGTGGGCCGTGAGCCAGCCGGTCTTTCCTGACCGGCTGTCCAGCCTTGCTTCATTGGCGGTCCCGTACTTTGCCCGGCGCAAGTCGGCGTCGCCCTGGACGAGCAGCTTGTTGATATGCCGACAAAGGGCGGAGTAGCCCTTGTTGCCCGTGTGGAGGGGATAGTCCTTGGGCGTGAAGCCCCTCTTTTCCAGCCCCTCCATCATGTCGCGATGGATGGACTTCACGTTGATGCCGGCCTCTTTGACGCCGGAGCCAGATTTCCCCCTGGTGGCGTCGCGGATCAACTTGTTGATCCAGGTCTGTTCGCGCATGAGCTTGCCCCACCCGCCCGCGCTGCCAAAGCCGTCGGAAGTGCCATGGACCGTCGCCTTCCGGACATAGGGCTTGCGCGTGGCGTGCGGCAGCAATCCTCGATAGCCTTGGACTTTTCCGTCGGGCCCTGGTTTGACGCAGTCGTGCAGCTTCTTGTTGAGCCAGGCGCGGCTAACGCCATGGGTTGCAAAGACCAAACGTGGCGGCTTTCCATCGAGGTACATGTCGACCGCGCCTTTGAGTGTGTTGAACCGCTCCCGCTGCTCCTCGGACATCATCGACGGCTCAACACCCGCCCAATTCTTGCGATCCAGCTTCTGCGCGGGAATGGAGCGTGGGAACGTCATGCCAGGTCGCACGGCGTCACCGCCGTGGCCCAAGAAAGCTTTCGGGACAGATTGACCGTGATCGTCCCCTTCTGATGAGCCCGGAAAATCGCCGCGAAGACCAAGCGCCACTCCAGGTGCAACGCGTCGTGAATTCCCGCCAAGCTTGTTTTGCCCGCGTCGTAGACTGCGGCGGCCACACGTTTTTCCAGTTCCACGGTTGGAACGGCGCGCGCTTCCCTCAGGACCGCTTCGACGTCCAGCCAATTCAAGAGGACGAGACGTTTCGCAAACGCGTCCTCGTCGGTGAAGAATCTCCAGGAGATTCCCGCCTTCTCACGTCTTGCTTCCAGGACCTTCTGCTGGGCGATGGCACGCGCGTCGGTACCGATCTCGTCGCTGTACTTCACCTCCCGGATTTCGCGGCGGAAGTCTCGATAGTGGACGACGGCGTCGGGTTTGGTGCTGAAAAGCTCGCCGCCGATGTCTGCGATGATCCTCTCTGGGTCGATGTCGTATCGGACGACGGTTTGGTCGGCCTCCAGGTCAAGGAGGTTGGCGAGCTCTATGTCGCTCGTGACAACCAACTCCTTGCGGACCTTTTCCCCGTAGATGAATGAGATGTTGCCATTCGCCTTTCCGCGGTCTTGTGCGGCCTTCCGGACAGCCTTGGCGGCCTTTAGGGGTTGCCTTGCTCGGGCGTTCTTGACTACGGATGCATCCATGGCCTTTCGCGGCCCACGAACCACTTTCCTCTTGAAAACACCTTCCCACGGCGCTATATTTCAAGCGTCGAGCGATCAAGGTGCGACATTGGAAATAGGAAAACGGCCCGTTGCAGCGGGCCGTTTTGCTTTTGGTGACTTGTGGGGGTAGCGTCTCCTTTGACGAAACCGTTATCTCTAGCTCAGCTGGCCGAGATTTCAAGGAAAAGGCGCAAGAACGTCGCCGAATTCCGGGTAATCCCCAGGGACGTCAATGCGCTGGCTGCCAATACGCTCACACAAACCCGTTGACGCTATCCACAATTGCCTTCAGCCGAGGCGGAGAGACGCCTGTGAAACGTCAACGCCTTTGCCAGTCCCGTTTCCTTCATGGGATGGCAGGCACCCACGGGTTGATCAGGTGCACGTCGATCCCTTGGAAGTCTGCCGTGTTGCGCGTGACCAGGCTGAAGCCGTGCTCCTTGGCGGTCGCGGCGATCAGCGAGTCGCGCCAGGACCTCGGATCGGGCACGTGCCATGGGGCGCACAGGCGCGCGCCGCGCAGCGTAAACGGCAAGATGCGCCCGTCGAACCGCTGCTCCAGCGCAACGAGCCAGGCCTTGAGCACCCCGCCCTGGGCCGCGTCCACACGGGCCTTGCGTCCCACGCCGATTCGCAGCTCCAGAACCGTTACGCTCGACAGGTACAGCGCCTCAAACGCCTCTGCGGCCGCCCAGGCGCGCACCTCGGGCGATTGCTCGCGTTTGCCCGGCCGCAGCTCGGAGATCACGTTCGTATCCAGCAGGTGCATTGGCTGGGCCTCTTAGTCGTCAAGGTCGGCGGGATTGACCACGCCTTCCAGACGCGTCGGCTCGAATTCGATGCCACCGGTAGCCGGCAAGCTGTCCATCACATCGAGCAGCGATTGGGGGGGCGCGCCCGAGTTTGAGAGACGGCGGAAGTCTTCGATTTTCATAAGCGCATAGGTGGGCCGGCCGCGGTCGGTGATGAACACAGGCCCTTTCTGAGCGGCGCGTTTGACGTTCGCCAGGTCGTGGGCGAACTCGCGCGACGAGAAGGTGGCAACGGGTTGCGGTTGGGGTTGAGCAGCCATGACAGCGGGCCTCCTGACAATGTACTAATGTTAATACAAGTCGAATCGGGCGTCAAAAGGAGGCCACGGAATCTTGGCGCAGACGGTGCTCAACGACGCGGTATTACGATTGTGCTGGTGGAACAGAACGCCCAGGCCGCGCTCGGCATTGCCGATGTCGGCTACGTGCTCGAAACCGGCACGGTGACATTGACCGGCACCGGTGCCCAGCTTCTGCAGAACGAGGATGTGAAGCGCGCCCATCTCGGCATGTGAACCCGTCGACCCTATTCAAGATAGCCAAGAAAGAACCATTCCCATGTCCGCAAACCCCACCCTGCAGAGTTTCATCGGCGGCCGCTGGATCGGCAGCACGCCGTCCGCGGCCCTGGCCAGCGCGCTCGACGGCCGTGCCGTCTATCACACCCACTCGGAGGCCATCGACTTTTCCGAGGCCGTCGACCATGCGCGGCGAAGCGGCGTGCAGCACCTTCTCAAGCTGGACTTCCAGTCGCGCGCCGCCCGGCTCAGAGCGCTGGGTGCCTGGCTTCTCGACAAGAAAGAGGAGCTGTACGAGATTTCGCGGCACACGGGCGCCACGCGCGCCGACAGCTGGATCGACATCGAAGGCGGCGCCGGCACCCTGCTGGCCTACGCAAGCCTGGGCGCCAATGAGCTGCCTTCGGGCAACCTGCTGCACGAAGGGCCCGCCATACCATTGGGCAAGCAGGGCCGGTTCGCGGGTACGCATATCCTGGTGCCGCGCGGCGGCGTCGCCGTCCACATCAATGCATTCAATTTCCCCGTCTGGGGGATGCTGGAGAAATTCGCGCCCTGCTTCCTGGCGGGCATGCCTTGCATCGTCAAGCCCGCAACGGCCACCAGCTTCCTGACTGAAGCGGCGGTTCGCTTGATGCACGGCAGCGGGCTCTTGCCTGAAGGCAGCCTCCAACTGGTGATCGGCGGCACGGGCGATCTTCTGGATCGCCTGGACGGCCAGGACATCGTCACTTTCACCGGCTCTGCCGATACCGCCGCGAAGCTGCGCGCGCACCCCGGCCTGATCGCCCGTTCCGTGCCGTTCAACGCCGAGGCCGACAGCCTGAATTGCGCGATCCTCTCCGACGAGATCACGCCCGACGATGAAGAGTTCGACCTCTTCGTGAAGGAAGTCGCCCGCGAGATGACCGTCAAGGCCGGCCAGAAATGCACGGCGATCCGTCGCGCGCTCGTGCCACGCAAGCACCTGGACGCGGTGGCGGAGAGGCTCTCCCAGCGGCTCGCGAAAGTCGTCGTGGGCGACCCGGCTATCGAAGGCGTGAAGATGGGAGCCTTGGCCTCGAAGTCACAGCAGGCCGACGTCGCCGAGCGAGTCGCACAGCTCGCGCGCGGCAACGAAGTGGTTTTCGGCGACGGGGGTGCATTCAAGCCCACGGGCGACGGCGTCGCGAACGGCGCGTTCTTCTCGCCCACGCTCCTGGTGTGCCGCAATGCGGGCTTCGACAGCGCCGCGCACGACGTCGAGGCTTTCGGCCCGGTGAGCACGCTCATGCCCTACAGCGACCTGGACGAAGCGGTCGCGCTGGCGGCTCGCGGCAAGGGAAGCCTGGTCACGACCCTGGTCACTCGCGATCCGCAGGTTGCGGCGCGGGTTGTCCCGGCGTTGGCCATCCATCACGGCCGCGTTCACATTCTCGACAACGAATCCGCGGCGGAGTCGACGGGCCATGGCTCTCCGCTGCCACTGTTGAAGCACGGCGGGCCCGGACGAGCGGGCGGCGGCGAGGAGTTGGGTGGCTTGCGTGGCGTAAAGCACTACCTTCAGCGCGCGGCCGTTCAGGGCTCGCCCACCATGCTGACCGCCGTCACCCGGGAGTACGTCAGGGGTGCGAAGGTGCAAGAGGAGCCGCTTCATCCCTTCCGCAAGCACTTCGAGGAACTTGCCATCGGTGATTCGCTGCTTACGCATCGGCGCACCGTCGGCGAAGCGGACATCGTCGCCTTCGGCGGGATCTCGGGCGACTACTTCTACATGCACTTCGACGAGATCGCCGCCAAGGAAAGCCCGTTCGGCCAACGGATCGCGCACGGGTACTTCGTGTTGTCCGCTGCTGCGGGCTTGTTCGTCTCGCCAGCGAAGGGCCCGGTGCTGGCGAACTACGGCCTCGACACGCTGCGCTTCGTCAAGCCCGTGCCGATCGGCGACACCATCCAGGCTCGCCTGACCTGCAAGCGGAAGATCGATCGCCCTGCGAAGAAGGGACAACCCCCGCAGGGTGTCGTCGCTTGGGACGTTCAAGTGACGAACCAGGACGGGGACCTGGTGGCCAGCTACGACATCCTCACCCTGGTGCTGAAGAAGGATGAATGAGCGGCGCGGGTGTCGCGGCCAGCAGCAACGCATTGTGGTGCCTCCGGTCATGCGGGTGCACGTGTCCCGTAGTTTTCTGTTGCACCGCCCTACTCTACCGCTCACATTGACCGCCGCTAAGGGATAACCGCACCTGGATCGCCTCGAACGAAAGTCGACCGAAGCCTTGGAAATTGCCCTCCTGATGTTCGCAGGCTTTGTGACGAGGTGAGCAGCGCACCAGCGCATTGCACCAGCGCTGGCACCTTGCCGAACTGTGGCCGCCAAAGCCGCTGCAACCGCCAGAAAACCGCGAGGCACGCGAGCACCACGAATGTGGAGGCAACCCAATACGAGGATGCAGAAGCACCATTGCGCAATTCATCGAAGAGCCGACCGAATATTCAGTTCCAACACTCCTCCAATTGAAGGATGCGCAATCACCGACAACCAAACAGAATTTGCCGCTGACGACCTTACCCCTGGGATCGCTTGATAGGAACGCACAACAAATGCAGCGGCTTCGCCGCGGCGGTCGCGTTCCGGGCTTTCCCACACTGGGGCGGGTTGCAGGGAGCGAGTGATGGACAGCATGGATATCAAGAATTGGGCTGTAGCAGGCGCGGCGAGGTTCGAGTCCGTATGGGATTTCACGGATTACTGGAAGCGGTCGAACACCTTTCATGGGTTCTTGCGCTTTGTCGACGCGGCGGCCGAGCGCTGGGGGGATGATCCCGCGCTCGTGCCGATGAAGAACCTCCGCACCGCCATGATTGCAACCAATTTGTCGTTTTTTCCCGAGCAGATGCACGACCCAAAATCGATTTGGGCAGATGACTACGGGTGGTGCGGCATCTCGTGCCTGGCGGCCAGAGATCACCTCCTCTCCATCAACGATCAGGCGCTCGGCAAACGCTACCTCGACATCGCCACGGAGTGTTGGCAGAGGATGCGCGATGTGGGATATGACGATACCAACAGTGCCACACCGGTCCGAAGCGGATGCGGCAATGTTCCGCCAGACCGCAAGTCTCCCGGCTACTTTGGCACAAGAAACACGGTGACGAACGTCAATTTACTGCTCTTGTCGCTTCGGCTCTACACGGTGACGAAGGAGGCCAAGTACCTGTCGATGGCCTTCGCGCAGTACCTGTGGTTCGCGACGTGGTTCAACATCAAGTACGAAAGTCTGGACGCCGGCCGCTACATGAAGGCATACAGCAGGAAGACCGATTGCCTGTTGATTCACGAGCGGCCCCGGGCAAATAAGAGTTACACGCAGGTCAATTATCCAGACTGGGGGACGGGATGGGTCTGGTCAGGTGATCAAGGACTGACCATGATGGCTATGGCCGAACTCTTTCTGATGCGAGGCGAATTCGCTGGCCTGCCCGGCTTCGATCCTGAACTGGTTCAGCGGATCTGCTTGTTCATCGGCAACGGTGCGGCGGATCTCTTGTTCAGCAAGATGGACGGTGTGCTGCGTGAGGCGCCCTATGATTCGAGCTTCAATTTCGACCCCGCCGACTACGTCGGCGGCCGGGGAGTGATGTTGCGCTACGCCACCGAGGCAGCGGTTCAACAAGTCATTGGAAAGTCTTTTTGTCCTGATGGCGTCAAGGCAACGGCCGCGGCGGTGTGGAACAGCAGGGATGCATCCAATCAATTCGCCAGTCTGTGGAACCCCAAGGGCGACGCATCGTTCAACAAATACTTCGTAGAGACGTGGGGCAGCGGCGATGCAAACATCAGTTCCTGGGCATTGGACCTTTCTGACCATTACGGCGTTTTGCAGGCCCTCGGCCTGGACGCTCTCACCGCCGCGATCCGCTTGAGGTAGTCACCGCGCCACCAACACCGGCACGGCCGACTGCGCCACCACCTGCGCCGCCACACTCCCCAGCATGAGCCGCGGTATCCCGCTGCGGCCATGCGAACCCACGACCACCAGGTCGGCGCCCAGTTCCTTCGCGCTCTTCACGATGCCGTTGCAGGCGGACGGGTCCTCGACGGACCGGGTCCGCAGCGTGACCGGCGCACCTGACTCGCACAGCGCCGCCACCTTGGTGTGCGCGCGAACGGCAGCTTGCGAAGCGTCCGACATGTACGCCTGAAAACCCACCGCGCTGGCTTCGCCGACGTGCAGGTAGGGGTACGGCTCGATCACGTACAGCGCGGTGAGCGTCGCGCCGTGGGTTCGCGCGAGATCGGCCGCGATGCGGGCCGCGTTGTCGGATGCGGTGGAACCGTCGGTGGCAAGAAGGATGTGTTTGAACATGGCGTCTGAGGGAATGGCCGATGAGGAGTTCATGGTGCGCCGCCACGGCGCCTATCGAGTTGACGTGCGTCAACAGATGGCGCTGCGGCGCGCACCAACATAGCCGTCGAACATTGACCTCCGTCAAAACGCAAGGCCTGCGCACTCCGTACATTGGAAACGGGTTCAGGTGAATTCCCGCCCTTAGCCAGGGCCCGTTACGAAGGAGTTGTCATGTACAAGTCGATTCTGGTTCCGCTCGACGGCAGTGCCACTGCCGACAGTGGTCTGCGCGAAGCCATCGGGCTCGCGTCCGCATTGAAGGCCAAGCTCGTGCTGCTGCACGTGCTCGACGATCTTTCGATGGTGCTGGAAACGTCTTCTGTCGCGGGGTACGAGCGGATTCTCGACCGCCTGCGCTGTCGCGGCCAGGAGATTCTCAACAAGGCGCGGATGGCCGCGGCCGAGAGCGGCGTGGAAGCGGAAACGTGCCTGCGCGAGGTTTCGCTGGCCCGGATTGCGGGCGTTGTCGTCGACGAAGCCGTTGCGCAATCGTGCGACCTGATCGTCATGGGAACGCACGGCCGCCACGGCTTCAGCCGGCTGACCATGGGCAGCAACGCGGAGTCCGTGGTTCGCAGCAGCCCCGTGCCTGCGCTCCTGGTGCGGCAGGAGGAAGCCGCGTGGGTGCCGTCGTCCGTGCCGCAAGACCGGGCCCACGGCAAGCCGCAGTACGCGCGCTAACGGCAGAACGCACCCGATGCTTGGCCATGCCACGCTCAGTCGTGGCCTTGTGGAAGACGCGCAGGCGATGCTCACGGGCACCCTGCTCGCCGCCGTCGGCGTGGTGTTGTTCCAGCGCGCCGGGCTGCTCGCGGGCGGCACCGTCGGCCTGGCGCTCTTGTTGACCTATGCGACGAACATCGATCTGTCCATCGCCATCCTTCTCGCGAACGCGCCGTTCTACGTGCTGGCCGGCTTTCGGATGGGCCTGGAGTTCACCGTCAAGACACTCGCTTGTGCGGGCCTGGTCGCACTCTTCGTTCGCCTGATCCCGCTCGGCTTGGCGTTCGATCACCTGTCACCGGTACTGGCGAGCGTGTTGGGTGGGCTCCTCGCGGGGATGGGCATGCTCGTCCTGTTCCGCCACCGAGCCAGCCTCGGCGGCTTCAACGTGCTGGTGCTGTATCTGCACGAGCGCTTCGGCTGGAGCACGGGCAAGACCCAGATGCTGTTCGATGCGGTCGTGCTGGTGGGTGGCTCGCTCTTCATCGCCGACATGCAACGCGCCGCCCTCTCCTTTCTGGCGATGGCCGCGTTGAACCTCGTCCTCGTCTTCAATCACCGGCCAGAGCGCTACCTCAGCGCCGAGTGATCGCGCGGCCTCCGCCGTCGAATCCCCCGAACCTTGAGCAACATCAACAACCCGGCGGTTGCGCGCCGGAGCTTGATATTTGTCAAGGCCGAGCACGACGCCGCGCCCTACATTGGGTCCGACCGCACCAAAGAGGGATGCGGACGCACCCAACAGGAGCAACAAGTGGCGACGCAACAAGCAACAAGAACACCCACTGCCGCCGTGCAGATCGATCCAAGAGCATGGTCCGTGCTGGCCGTCAGCACCCTCGCATTCACCGTGTGCTTCATGGTCTGGATGATGTTCGGCGTGATCGGCATCCCGATCAAGAAGATGCTGAACCTCAACTCCACGCAGTTCGGCCTGCTCACGGCGGTGCCGGTGCTGACGGGTTCGCTGATCCGCGTGCCGCTGGGCATCTGGACCGACCGCTACGGCGGCCGCATCGTCATGACGGTGCTGATGGCCGTCACGGTCCCCGCAATCTGGATGATGGGCTATGCCACGGAGTACTGGCATTTCCTCACCATCGGTCTCTTCGTCGGCCTGGCGGGCGGCTCGTTTTCGGTGGGCACGCCCTATGTCGCTCGCTGGTTCCCCAAGAAGCGCCAGGGCATGGCGATGGGCGTGTACGGCGCGGGCAACTCCGGCTCCGCGGTGAACAAGTTCGTGGCGCCGGCGCTGCTGGTGGCCTTCGGCTGGGCGATGGTGCCGCAGGTGTATGCCGCCATCATGCTCGGCACCGTGGTGCTGTTCTGGCTGTTCAGCGCCAGCGACCCGTCGCACCTGGTGCCCGGCAGCGTGAGCTTCGCCGACCAGCTAAAGACGCTGAAGGACCCGAAGGTGCTGCGCTATTGCCAGTACTACAGCATCGTCTTCGGCGGCTACGTCGCCTTGTCGCTGTGGATGGTCCAGTACTACATCGGTGAATTCGGCCTGGACATCCGCGTGGCCGCCCTGCTCGCCGCATGCTTCTCCCTGCCCGGCGGCGTGCTGCGCGCCATCGGCGGCGTCATCTCCGACAAGTACGGCGCGCACAGCGTCACCTGGTGGGTGATGTGGGTCAGCTGGATCTGCCTGTTCCTGCTGTCGTACCCGCAAACCGACTTCACCATTCTCACCGTCAACGGCCCGCGCAGCTTCCACCTGGGCCTGAACGTCTACACGTTCACCGCACTGATGTTCATCCTGGGCATCGCCTGGGCCTTCGGCAAGGCCAGTGTCTTCAAGTACATCAGCGACGACTACCCCAAGAACATCGGCGCCATCTCCGGCGTGGTCGGCCTGGCCGGCGGCCTCGGCGGCTTCGTGCTGCCGATCATGTTCGGCGCGCTGATGGACCTGACCGGCATCCGCTCGAGCGCTTTCATGCTGATGTATGGCGTGGTCTGGGTATCCCTCATCTGGATGTACTGGACCGAGGTGCGCCGTACACAAGTCATGGGCGACCAGGGCACGCCCTCCCCTCTGGCCCACGCGCGCTGAGCCGCAGCCAGCCTTCCTCTTACGAAAGTGAAGCAGATGAACACCACCACACTGAACCCGCCTGCCGCCCCGAGCGGTGGGACCATCGTCGACTGGCGCCCTGAAGACGCGGCTTTCTGGGAATCGACCGGCAAGCGCGTCGCCTACCGCAACCTCTGGATCTCGGTGCCCGCGCTCCTGTGCGGCTTCGCGGTGTGGGGCATGTGGGGAATCATCACCGTGCAGATGATGAACCTGGGTTTTCCGTTCAGCCAGGCCGAACTGTTCACACTCACGGCGATCGCGGGCATCGCGGGCGCAACGATGCGCATCCCCGCTTCGTTCCTGATCCGGCTGGCCGGCGGGCGCAACACCATCTTCCTGACGACGGCCATGCTGCTGGCCCCCGCCATTGGCACGGGCATCGTGCTGCAGCACCCGGAATGGCCGCTCTGGTCGTTCCAGCTGATGGCGCTGTGGTGCGGCGTGGGCGGCGGCAATTTCGCCAGCTCGATGTCCAACATCAACACCTTCTTTCCGAAGCGGCTGCAAGGCACAGCGCTCGGCTTGAACGCGGGCCTGGGTAACTTCGGCGTGACCACGATGCAGGTCGTCATCCCGCTGGTGATGACGCTCTCGATCTTCGGCACCATGGGCGGCGCGTCCACCACGCTGCTGAAGGACAGCGGCTGGATCTTCGGCAAGATCGCCGCCGGCACGCCGACGTGGATCCAGAACGCCGGCTTCGCGTGGGTGTTGTCGCTGGTGCCGCTGTCGGTGCTGTGCTGGTTCGGCATGAACAACCTGAAGACGGTGACGCCTGACCCGGGCAACCCCCTCGCTGCTTTCGCCAAGATCACCTGGCTCTACACGCTCGCCTTCATCCCGTCCATCCTGGGCCTGTACCTCTACCTGCCCAAGCCCACAGGGCTGGGCCTCATCAGCATGTGGGTCGCGATTCCACTCGACATCGCGAGTGCGCTCCTGATCATGAAGCTCGCGGCCTTCGGCCCGATGAAGGAGAACGTCAGCAAGCAGTTCGCGATCTTCAAGGACAAGCACACCTGGTCGCTCACCGCGCTTTACATCGTCACGTTCGGCTCGTTCATCGGCTTCTCCATGGCGCTGCCGCTCGCGATGAAGGTGATCTTCGGCATCAGCCACGTGCCGGACGCGGCCGGCGTGATGCGCCATACCTTGAACAACCCGAATGCGCCGACGGTGCTGGCCTACGCGTGGATCGGGCCGTTCGTCGGCGCGGCCGTGCGGCCGGTCGGCGGCTGGATCTCCGACAAGGTCGGCGGCTCCATCGTGACGCAGATCATTTCCGCCATCATGGTGGTGGCTTCGGTGGCCGTCGGATACGTGATGATGCAGGCGTACGCCTCGGCAACGCCCGAGCAGCACTTCCCGGCTTTCCTTGGCCTCTTCATTGTGCTGTTCGCCGCCAGTGGCATCGGCAACGGATCGACCTTCCGCACCATTGGCGTGATCTTCGACCGCACGCAAGCCGGCCCGGTGCTGGGCTGGACTTCGGCCGTCGCCGCCTACGGCGCTTTCGTGGCGCCCATCGTCATCGGCGACCAGATCAAGGCGGGAACGCCGCAATACGCGATGTACGGCTTCGCCGTCTTCTATGCCCTGTGCCTGGTATTGAACTGGTGGTTCTACCTGCGCAAGGGAGCCTACGTCAAGAACCCCTGAGCCGCCGCCCAACCCGAAGAAAGAACAAGATCCATGAGCCACTTTCTCGATCGCCTCACGTACTTCCAGCAGCCGCGCGAACCCTTCTCCGGCGGCCACGGCCAGACGACCGGCGAAGACCGGACCTGGGAAGACGCCTACCGCAACCGCTGGGCGCACGACAAGATCGTGCGCAGCACACACGGCGTCAACTGCACCGGCTCGTGTTCCTGGAAGATCTACGTCAAGGGCGGCATCGTCACCTGGGAAACGCAGCAGACGGACTACCCGCGCACCCGCTGGGACCTGCCGAACCATGAGCCGCGCGGCTGCGCCCGCGGCGCCAGCTACAGCTGGTATTTGTACAGCGCCAACCGCGTGAAGTACCCGATGGTGCGCGGCCGGTTGCTCAAGCACTGGCGTGAGGCCCGCCTGACCCTGGGCCCTGTCGAGGCCTGGGCCAGCATCGTCGCCGACGACGCCAAGCGGCGCGACTACCAGTCCATCCGCGGCCTGGGCGGCTTCGTGCGCTCCAGCTGGGACGAGGTGAATGAGATCGTGGCCGCGGCCAACGTGCACACCATCAAGCGCCACGGCCCCGACCGGGTGATCGGCTTCTCGCCCATCCCCGCGATGTCGATGGTCAGCTACGCCGCGGGCTCGCGCTACCTGAGCCTCATCGGCGGTGTCTGCATGAGCTTCTACGACTGGTATTGCGACCTGCCGCCGGCCAGCCCGCAGATCTGGGGCGAACAGACCGACGTGCCGGAGTCGGCCGACTGGTACAACTCCAGCTACATCATCGCGTGGGGCTCCAACGTGCCGCAGACGCGGACGCCCGACGCCCACTTCTTCACCGAAGTTCGCTACAAGGGCACCAAGACCGTCGCAGTCACGCCCGACTACTCGGAAGTGGCCAAGTTGGCCGACATCTGGATGCACCCGCGGCAAGGCACGGATGCCGCCGTCGCGATGGCGATGGGCCACGTCATCCTGAAGGAGTTCTACTTCCCCGACAGCGGGGAGCGCAGCGCGTACTTCGACGACTACGTGCGCCGCTACACCGACATGCCGATGCTGGTGATGCTGAAGGAGCACACGCTGCCTTCGGGCAAGCAGGTGTTGGTGCCGGATCGCTACGTGCGCGCCAGCGACTTCAACGGCAAGCTGGGCCAGGCGAACAACCCCGAGTGGAAGACCGTTGCGTTTGACGAGTCGGGCAAGGTGGTGCTGCCCACCGGCGCCATCGGCTTCCGGTGGGGCCCTGACGGGCGCGCCGACGAGGGTCAGTGGAACCTCGAGGCCAAGGAAGCTCGCAACGGCCATGACGTGAAGCTGAAGCTGTCCGTGATGGAGGGCGATTCCGGTCACGAAACGGCGCGGGTGGCCTTTCCGTATTTCGGCGGCATCGCCAGCGAGCACTTTCCCCACAACGAGCAGGCGGACGTGCTGGTGCGCACCGTCCCGGTCCAGCGGATATCCCTGGGCAAGGCCGGCGAAGAACGTTCCGCCCTCGTGGCGACGGTGTTCGACCTGCAAGTCGCCAACTACGGCGTTGCGCGCGGTCTGGAAGGCGAATACGCCGCGCGGAGTTTCGACGACGACACCCCGTACACGCCCGCATGGCAGGAGCGCATCACCGGCACGCCGCGCGAGCAACTCATCACCGTCGCGCGCCAGTTCGCCGAGAACGCGCACAAGACCGAGGGACGCTCGATGGTGATCATCGGCGCGGCGATGAACCACTGGTATCACAGCGACATGAACTACCGCGGCGTCATCAACATGTTGATGATGTGCGGGTGCATCGGCAAGAGCGGGGGCGGTTGGGCGCACTACGTGGGCCAGGAGAAGCTGCGGCCCCAGACCGGCTGGACCGCCCTGGCCTTCGCGCTTGACTGGATTCGTCCGCCGCGGCAGATGAACAGCACCAGCTTCTTCTATGCCCACACCGACCAGTGGCGCTACGAGAAGCTGGGCATGGACGAGGTGGTGTCCCCGCTGGCGGACAAGAACCTCTATGGCGGCAGCATGATCGACTACAACGTCCGGGCCGAGCGCATGGGCTGGCTGCCGAGCGCACCGCAGCTGCAGACCAATCCGCTGCAGGTGGTGAAGGATGCCGTCGCGGCAGGCGTGGACCCGAAAGACCACGCGGTGAAGGGCCTGCAGGACGGCTCGCTCAAGATGAGCTGCACCGACCCGGACCATCCGGACAACTGGCCGCGCAACATGTTCGTGTGGCGCTCCAACATCCTGGGTTCATCCGGCAAGGGCCACGAGTACTTCCTCAAGCACCTGCTGGGCACCAGCAATGGCGTGCAGGGCAAGGATCTCGGGGTCGAGGATGCCAAGCCGTCCGAAGTGGTGTGGCACGACAAGGCGCCTGAAGGCAAGCTCGACTTGCTGGTCACGCTCGACTTCCGCATGAGCACCACGTGTCTCTACTCCGACATCGTGCTGCCCACGGCGACCTGGTACGAGAAGAACGATCTCAACACCAGCGACATGCACCCGTTCATCCACCCGCTGTCCACGGCGGTGGATCCGGCCTGGCAGTCGCGCAGCGATTGGGATATTTACAAGGGCTTCGCCAAGAAGTTCAGCGAGGTCTGCGTCGGCCACCTCGGTGTGGAGCGCGAGCTGGTGCTGACACCCCTCATGCATGACAGCCCGGCAGAGCTGGCGCAGCCTTTCGACGTGAAGGAATGGGCCCGTGGCGAGTGCGACCTGGTCCCCGGCAAGACCGCGCCGAACATGCAGGTCGTCGAGCGCGACTACCCGAACGTCTACAAACGCTTCACCGCCCTGGGCCCGCTCATGGCCAAGGCGGGCAACGGCGGCAAGGGCATCGGCTGGAACACGCAGACCGAAGTGCGGCAGCTCGGCGAGCTGAATGGCCTCGTCAAGGAAGACGGCGTCACTCGCGGCATGCCGAAGATCGAAACCGACATCGACGCTTGCGAAGTCGTGCTGCAGCTGGCACCTGAAACCAACGGCCACGTCGCCGTGAAGGCCTGGCAGGCGCTCGGCAAGCAGACCGGGCGCGAACACACGCACTTGGCCCTCCACCGAGAGGACGAGAAGATCCGCTTTCGGGACGTGCAGGCACAGCCGCGCAAGATCATCAGCTCCCCGACGTGGAGCGGTATCGAGAGCGAAACCGTGTCGTACAACGCGGGCTACACCAACGTCCATGAGCTGATCCCATGGCGCACCCTCACCGGGCGCCAGCAGTTCTACATGGACCACCCCTGGATGATCGCGTTCGGCGAAGGGTTCACGACGTATCGCCCGCCGGTGGACCTGAAGACGACGTCCGGCATGCAGGGCGTGCGGTCCAACGGCAACCCCGAGATCGCGCTGAACTTCATCACGCCGCACCAGAAGTGGGGCATCCACTCGACTTACACCGACAACCTGATGATGTTGACGCTGAGCCGGGGCGGCCCCTGCGTGTGGATGAGCGAGATCGACGCGAAGGCCGTGGGCATCGTCGACAACGACTGGATCGAGCTGTTCAACGTCAACGGCGCCATCACGGCGCGGGCCGTGGTGAGCCAGCGCGTCCCCTCGGGCATGGTGATGATGTACCACGCCCAGGAGAAGATCGTGAACACCCCGGGCTCGGAGATCACCGGCGTGCGCGGCGGCATCCACAACTCGGTGACACGCATCGTGCTGAAGCCCACCCACATGATCGGCGGCTACGCGCAGTTCAGCTACGGCTTCAACTACTACGGAACCATCGGCACCAACCGCGACGAGTACGTGCTGGTGCGCAAGATGGACAAGGTCGACTGGCTCGACACGCCCGTCGCCGACCAGTTGATCAAGCCGACGCTCGAGCAAGGAGAAACCGCATGAAGATACGCGCGCAAATCGGCATGGTCCTGAACCTGGACAAGTGCATCGGTTGTCACACCTGTTCCGTGACCTGCAAGAACGTCTGGACGAGCCGGCCCGGCATGGAATACGCCTGGTTCAACAACGTCGAGACGAAGCCGGGCATCGGCTACCCGAAGGAATGGGAGAACCAGGACAAGTGGAACGGCGGATGGGTGCGCCGCGCCGATGGGTCGATCCAGCCTCGGCAGGGTGCCAAGTGGAAGCTCTTGATGCGCATCTTCGCCAACCCCAACCTGCCGGAGATCGACGACTACTACGAGCCTTTCACCTTCGATTACGCGCACCTGCAGTCCGCGCCGGAGATGAAGGCATCGCCCACCGCGCGCCCGCGCAGCCTGATCACGGGCAAGCAGATGGACAAGATCGTCTGGGGCCCGAACTGGGAAGAGATCCTGGGCGGCGAATTCGCCGGGCGCAGCAAGGACAAGAACTTCGACGACATCCAGAAGGAGATGTACGGCCAGTTCGAGAACACGTTCATGATGTACCTGCCGCGCCTGTGCGAGCACTGCCTCAACCCGGCGTGCGTCGCTTCGTGCCCGTCGGGCTCGATCTACAAGCGCGAGGAAGACGGCATCGTCCTCATCGACCAGGACAAGTGCCGCGGCTGGCGCATGTGCGTGTCGGGCTGCCCCTACAAGAAGATCTACTACAACTGGAAGAGCGGCAAGGCCGAGAAGTGCATCTTCTGCTACCCGCGCATCGAGGCGGGCCAGCCGACCGTGTGTTCCGAAACCTGCGTCGGCCGTATCCGCTACCTCGGTGTGCTGCTGTACGACGCAGACCGCATCCAGGAAGCCGCGAGCGTGGAGCGCGACCGCGACCTGTACCAGGCCCAGCTCGACATCTTCCTCGACCCGAACGATCCGAAGGTGATCGAACAGGCGCGCATCGACGGCATCCCCGACAAGTGGATGGAAGCGGCGCGCAACAGCCCGGTCTACAAGATGGCGGTGCAATGGAAGGTGGCGCTGCCACTGCATCCGGAATACCGCACGCTGCCGATGGTCTGGTACGTGCCGCCGCTGTCGCCGATCAGCGCCGCCGCCAACGCAGGGCACCTGGGCACGAACGGCCAGATTCCCGACGTCAATCAGCTCCGCATCCCGGTGAAATACCTCGCCAACCTGCTGACCGCGGGCGACACCATGCCTGTGATCCGCGCGTTGGAGCGCATGCTCGCCATGCGCGCGTATCAGCGAGAGAAGCACGTGGAGCAGCGGCTCAACCGCGCTGTGCTGGACCAGGTTGGGCTCACCCCGGCCGAGGTCGAGGAGATGTACCACGTGATGGCCATCGCCAACTACGAGGACCGCTTCGTGATCCCCTCGACCCACCGCGAATACGCCGAAAACACCTTCAATGTGCGCGGCGGCTGCGGCTTCACCTTCGGCAACGGCTGCTCGGACGGCTCGACCGATGTGAGCCTGTTCGGCGCCGAGAAGAAAAGAACCATTCCCATCAAGGCGGAGATCTGACATGGCTGCACCTACCACCCCCCACGCTGCCCAGCGCGCGCCCGGCGCCCTGACCTTGCGCGTTCTGTCGGCCCTGCTCGGCTATCCGGATGCCCGGCAGCGGGACAACCTGGCCGAGATGCGACGCCTGCTGCGGCAGGAAAGCGTTCTCTCGCCCACGCGCATGCAGGAGATCGAAGCGCTGATGACGCGCCTGCAGGCCGGCGATGCAATCGATGTGGAAGCGGCCTATGTCGAACTGTTTGACCGCGGGCGCGCCACCTCTTTGCACCTGTTCGAACACGTCCACGGCGACTCACGGGAGCGTGGCCCCGCGATGATCGACCTGGGCCAGACTTACCAGAGCGCCGGGCTGATGCTGAAGGAGGACGAGCTGCCGGACTACCTGCCGGCGCTGCTCGAATTCGTTTCGACCCAGCCGGCCCGCCAGGCGAAGGACTTCCTGGCCGAGATCGCGCACATCCTCAAGGCGATCTTCGGCGCGCTGCGCGAGCGCGACAGCGGGTATGCGAGCCTCGTGGGCGCGCTCCTGGAACTCGCAGGGCAGAAGGCCGACGCGATTCCGGTTCCCGCGCCCGAAGCGCCGCTCGATGAAAGCTGGGCCGAGCCCGCCGCGTTCGACGGCTGTTCGACGCAGGGCCAAGCCCGGCCCGGCCAGCCCCAACCCATCCACATCGTGCGCCGCGCACAAAACGCAGCCGGAGTCACGCCATGAAATCCGTGCACGACTTCCTGTTCCAGGTCTATCCCTACGTCTGCTTCACGGTCTTCATCGTGGGCAGCCTCATCCGTTTCGACCAGAACCAGTACAGCTGGAAGAGCGACTCGTCGCAAATGCTGCGCGCCGGCCTCTTGCGCTGGGGCAGCAACCTCTTCCACCTGGGCGTGCTGTTCCTTTTCTTCGGCCACATGGTCGGGCTCTTCACGCCGCATGCGGTGTACGGCATCTTCATGAGCGCCGCCACCAAGCAGACGCTGGCCGTGACGGCGGGCGGCATCGCCGGCGCCGTGTGCTTCGTCGGCCTCACGATGCTGATCTGGCGCCGCCTCTTCGACCCGCGCATCCGCCACACCAGCCACGCAAGCGACATCCTGGTGCTCGCCGTGCTGTGGGTGCAACTGGTCGTCGGCCTGATCACCCTGCCCTACTCGATCCAGCACACCGACGGCAGTGTCATGCTGATCCTGGCGGACTGGGCGCAGCGCATCGTCACCCTGAGGCCGGTGGACGCGACGGCACTGGCGGCGTTGCCGTGGCCTTACCTGTTCCACGTGGTGTTTGGCATGACGATCTTCCTCTTGTTCCCGTTCACGCGGCTGGTTCACATCTGGAGCGGCTTCGCCGCCGTCACGTTCCTGTTCCGTCCGCACCAGGTGGTGCGCAGCCGCCGCCTGAACGTGCCCGCCGGACGGAATTCCCCCGGCCAACCCAGCGCGGTTCCCCCAAGGGGCGCAGCGGCCGTCGCGCAACCCGGAGATCGCTAGACCATGACGACGATCACTCGCGACACACCTCAGGCCGTTGCTTCGGTGAACGGCCTGCCGCTGCACAAGGCCGGTGAAGTACTCGCCGACGAAGAGCTGCGGCAACGCGCCTGCACCGAGTTGCTGCGCCAGGCCGCGATCCGGGATGGCTTGCTGGATGCTGCCGACCCGGCCCCCGCCAACGGCGTTTCCAGCGACGCCGCGTCCGAAGCGATCGAAGCCTGGTTGGAGCGTGAACTGCAGATTCCCGAGCCATCGGACGACGCGTGCCGCCGGCATTTCGACGCCCATCCGGGGCGCTACCAGACTGGGGAGCGCGCTCGCGTGCGCCACATCCTGTTCGCCGTGACGCCGGGCGTCGATGTTGTGGCATTGCGCAATCGCGCAGAGGCCTGCCTGCTCGACGTGCGATGCCACGACGGAACCGAAGCCGAAGGCTTCGCCCGCGCTGCACGCGAGCTTTCCAATTGCCCGTCCGGGGCCGATGGCGGCGCTCTGGGCTGGCTTGCCGCCGCGGACTGCGCGCCGGAGTTCGCGCGCGAGATCCTGGGACATGCGGAAATCGGCGTATTACCGCGCCTGGTGCACAGCCGGTTCGGGCTTCACGTGGTGGAAGTCCTGGAGCGCCTGCCCGGTACGGCGCAAGCCTTCGAAACAGTCCACGGTTCGGTGCGCATGGCGCTGCGCCAGCAGAGCTGGGTCACCGCATTGCGCCAGTGCCTGCAGGTGCTGGCCGGCCAGGCGCGGATCGAGGGCGTGGCGCTGGACGCGGCGGAGACACCGCTGGTTCAATGAACGAGCCCGATTCCGACGAGCTGTTGCAGCGGCTCCGGCATTTCCGGTCGGACTACTTCCCGCGCCACCAGCAACGCTTCCAGGACCTGGTGGCCCAGGGGCAGCACCCGAAGACGCTGTTCATCGGATGTTCGGATTCGAGGCTCGTACCCTACCTGCTCACCGGTGCGGGGCCGGGCGAGCTGTTCATCGTCCGGAACGTGGGCGCGTTCATACCGCCCTATGACGGCTCGCATGGGCTGCACGGCACCATGGCGGCGATCGAATTCGCCGTGCTCTCACTGCACGTCGAGTCCATCATCGTCTGCGGCCACAGCCATTGCGGCGCGATCCGCGCGGCGTACGAAGGCGTTCCGGACGAGGCCATAGCGCTGAAGGCGTGGTTGAAGCTGGCGAGCGAGGCGCTCCTTCCCGTCCAGGCGGGACCGGAGGCGCTCCGGCGCACCGAGCAGCGCGCGGTGGTGCTGCAGCTGGAACGATTGATGGGTTATCCCATGGTCCGCCGGCAAGTCGAATGCGGGCAGCTCACCTTGCACGGCTGGCACTATGTCATCGAAGACGGTGAAGTGCATGTGTTCGACGTCACACAAGGCGGCTTCGTCGCGGCATCGCGCGCGACGAACAGCGGAACCGGGCCCTATCAGCCCTATGTGGAGCACGACGGGCAAGTCATCGACACGGGCCTGGATTCGGCCGTCCCCCAGCCGGGCAGCGTGCCCTTCTGACGCGCTACGCTTCTCATGGATTTTCAGCACTCCCCTGAATCGCTCCGCCTGCGCAGCCGGCTGGAGGCATTCATCGCCCGCTTCGTTCTGCCCTACAACGCGGCTTGGCACCGTTCGGTGCAAGAGGGTGTGTTCCCGCCGCTGTTCATGGAAGACCTGAAGTCGCTGGCTCGCGACGAGGGCCTGTGGAACCTGTTCCTGCCCGGCCTGCGCGACAGCGAGCCTGGGACAAGGGTCAGCAACCTGGACTATGCACCGCTCGCGGAATCGATGGGCCGCGTGCCGTGGGCGTCTGAAGTCTTCAACTGCAATGCGCCCGACACCGGCAACATCGAGTTGCTGCACCGGTTCGCGACGCCCGACCAGGCCGCACGCTGGCTCGTGCCGCTGCTGGAAGGAGACATCCGGTCGGCGTTCGCCATGTCCGAGCCCGACGTCGCCTCTTCGGACCCGACCAACCTGCAAACCACCGTCCGCCGTGACGGACCGGAGTTGGTGCTGAACGGGCGCAAGTGGTTCATCACCGGCGCGGCGCACCCCCGCTGCCGGCTCCTCATCGTCATGGCGCGCGATGCCGCCGGCGACCGCGGGCACGACAAAGAAAACGAAAACGACTCGCATGCGCGGCACAGCATGGTGCTGGTGCCGATCGACACGCCGGGTGTTGGGGTCGTTCGCAACATCCCGGTGCTCCACCACGTCGCGCCCGAGGGTCACTGCGAAATCCTGCTGCGCAATGTGAGGGTGCCGGCGGACCATCTGCTCGGTGCCTGGGGCGCGGGGTTCGCCATGGCACAGGCCCGACTCGGCCCCGGCCGCATCCACCACTGCATGCGCACGATCGGCCAATGCGAACTGGCCCTCGAGCTGGCCAGCGAGCGCGTGCTGGAACGCCGTGCATTCGGCAAGTACCTGGCCGACTTCTCCAATGTCCAGGACTGGATCGCGGAGTCGCGCATCGAGATCGACCAGGCCCGCCTGCTCGTCCTGCAGGCGGCATGGGCGCTGGATCAGGAAAGCCCGGACCGCGCGTCGATGAAAGCGCAGATCGCCGCCATCAAGGTCGTGGCCGCGCGGCTCCAGACGCGCGTGGTCGATCGCGCGATGCAGATCTTCGGCGCCATGGGCCTTTCGCCCGACACGCCTTTGGCCTGGTTCTTCAGCTGGGGGCGCGCCCTGCACCTCATGGACGGGCCCGACGAGGTTCACCTGCGCACCGTGGCGCGCGCCGAACTCGCGCGAGCGCGTGCCCGCATGGGTGCCGGGTCGGCGTACTTCACCACGCCCGAGCAGTTGGAAGCGCCGCCGCGGTTGCGCTGAACTCGCTGACCTACTGGAACGCTACCGCGTTTCCTTCGGGGTCCAGCGCGAGGAAGCCTTGCAAGCGACCGATGCGCACGTTCTCGACCATGCTGTTCAGGGCCGCGTCCACTTGCGCATCGGTCGGCTCCCCGTCGCCCTTACCGCCCAGCGCGGCGACGAAAGCCACCTGCCACGGCGGGCAGGCATCGCGCGATTCGGCGACGAGCGCCTCGAACTGCGAGAGCTCGTCCAGGCGCTTGTCCACACAGGCGAGCGGCTCGAGGGCCCCACCCTCCCCGGCTTCGAAGCTGGCGCGTTGCAGAGGCGTCGCATCTGCCGGCAGTTCGGCTCCGGCGAAGACGAAGAGGAGGCGCTGCGGCGCCGGTTGTGCGGCTGCGGCCTGCAGCAGCTCGTTGAATTGAGAAATCGGGTTCATGGCTGCCAGCATGCCCGCCGCGCGAGCCGCCGGGTTGATGCAGATCAAACACCCAGGAGAGTGCCGCTCCTAGCATAGGTGCATTCCAAATCCACCTTTAAACGAAGGAGCTTTCCATGACACTTTCCGCTGCACGCATCGACGTTCGAACCATTCCTCCCCGCGAGCGGCATCCCTTGATCTTCTCCACATTCGGCGCACTCAAGACCGGTACCGCGATGGAGCTCGTCAACGACCACGACCCCAAGCCGCTCTACCACCAGTTCCAGGCGCAGATGCCCGACGCATTCACCTGGGACTACCTCGAACAAGGCCCGGACACGTGGCGCGTCGCCATCACCAAGATCAAGCCCGCGCATGCCGACGGCCAGTGCTGCGGCTCGTGCGGGGGCGCATAGCCACATCCCACCGTTCACCTGAGGGAAAACATCGTGAAAAACAATGCAATGCTGTGGCGCTGGCTCGGCTTCATCTTCGTGCTGTCATTCGGCATCCTGGGCTACCTGGGATGGCAGATCTACCTGACGGCACCGCCCATCCCCCGCGAGGTGGTCAGCACCAGCGGGCAGGTGATCTTCACCGGCGAGCAGATCCAGAAAGGCCAGCAGGTCTGGCTGGCCAGCGGCGGCCAGCAACAGGGCAGCGTCTGGGGCCACGGCGCCTACGTGGCGCCCGACTGGTCCGCCGACTGGCTGCACCGCGAGGCAGTCGCGCTCAAGGCCATCCGCACTGCCGAATTGCGCAAGTCGCCCGACGCACTGACGGCCGCCGACAAAGGCGGCATCGACGCGGCGCTGAAGGAGGAGATGCGCCGCAACACGTATGACGAGGCCAGCGGGACTGTGACGGTTTCGGCGGAGCGTGCCAAGGCCATCGAGCAAGTCGCCGGCCACTACGACGGCGTGTTCGGCGACGATGTGTCGCTCGCCAAACTGCGCGACCAATACGCCATGGTCGATTCGACCGTGCCGGCCCGCGCGGACCGCAAGGCCCTTGCCGCCTTCTTCTTCTGGACTTCGTGGGCGGCGGCGACGGATCGCCCGGGCGAAGAGAACCTCTCTTACACCAGCAATTGGCCGCATGAGCCACTGGTCGGCAACAAGCTCACCGACTCCGCAGCGCTCTGGTCGATGGCCAGCATCGTGCTGCTGCTGGCGGCGATTGCGGCCATGCTGTGGCTGCACGGCGGAAGCAAGCACGAGCCGGAAGCGCAGCCGCCGAAAGCGGACCCGCTGCTCGGCGCGGTGGCGACCCCTTCCATGAAAGCCACCCGCAAGTACTTCTTCGCGGTGATCGGGCTGATGCTGCTGCAGATCGCCATGGGCGTGATCACAGCGCACTACGCGGTCGAAGGACAGTCGTTCTTCGGCCTGCCGCTCGCACAAGTCTTGCCCTATGTGGTGAGCCGCACCGTGCACACGCAGGTCGGCATTTTCTGGATCGCCACCGCATGGCTGGCCACCGGCCTCTATGTCGCGCCACTGCTTTCGGGCCGCGAACCCAAGTTCCAGAAGCTCGGGGTCGACGTGCTGTTCTGGGCACTCATCGCGATCGTGGTCGGATCCACCGCCACCGGCTGGATCGGCACGCTGCAGCGCAGCGGTGTCGACTTCAGCTTCTGGATCGGCAACCAGGGCCTGGAGTTCACCAGCATGGGCCGCGTGTGGCAGCTCCTGCTGTTCGTCGGCTTGCTGTTCTGGGTGTTCCTGCTGGGCCGTGCGCTCTGGCCGGCGCTGAAGACCCCTTCGGAAACCCGCGGACTCATCGCGATGGTGTTCCTGTCGGCCGCGTGCATCGGCGGGTTCTACGCAGCGTCGCTGACGTGGGGCCAGCACACCCACTACTCCATGGTGGAGTACTGGCGCTGGTGGCTGGTGCACCTGTGGGTCGAAGGCTTCTTCGAAGTGTTCGCCACCGCGGTCGTCGGCTTGATCTTCACCAAGCTCGGACTGGTGCGTGCGGCCAGCGCGAACCGCGCGATCATCGCCGAAACCATCGTGTTCCTGTTCGGCGGCATCCTGGGCACGCTGCACCACCTGTATTTCACCGGCACGCCGACTTCGGTGATCGCCGTGGGGGCGGTGTTCTCCGCGCTGGAAGTGGTGCCGCTGACACTGATCGGTCTGGAGGCCCTGCAGACGTGGAAGCGCTCGCAGGCCATGCCGTGGCTCGGCGCCTACAAGTGGGCCGTGATGAGTTTCGTGGCGGTCGGGTTCTGGAACACCCTGGGTGCCGGCGTGCTCGGGTTCGCCATCAACCCGCCGGCCTCGCTGTATTACGTCCAGGGCCTGAACATGACCGCGGCGCACGGCCACGCTGCCCTGTTCGGCGTGTACGGCATGCTCGGCATCGGCCTCATGCTGTTCTGCCTGCGCGGCCTGTATCCGCGGGACCTGCATGCGGACAACTTGCTCAAGCCCGCGTTCTGGAGCCTCAATATCGGCCTGGCGATGATGGTGTTCATGTCGCTGCTGCCGGCCGGCATCTACCAGGCCTGGGCCAGCATCAGCCAGGGGCTCTGGTACGCCCGCTCGCCTGAAGTCATTCACTCGGGCGTGATGGAAACACTGGTGTGGATGCGCGTTCCGGGCGACATCCTCTTCGCAGCGGGCTCTGTGTTCCTTGCCTGCTATGCCCTCAAGCTGCTGCGCCGGCGAGGAGCCGCGCCGCAGGCAGCTGTTCAAGGTGCCACGGTCACGCCATGAAACTCACCACCTTCACCGACTACAGCCTGCGGGTGCTGATCTATCTCGCAGTGGAGCCCGGCCGGCGAGCGACCATCGGCGAAATCGCCGCCTCGTTCAACGTGTCCGAGCATCACCTGACGAAGGTGGTGCACTTCCTCGGCCGCTGCGGGTGGCTGGCCAACGTCCGCGGCCGAGGCGGCGGGCTCCACCTGGGGATGGCACCGGAACAGATCGGCGTGGGTGCCGTTGTCCGCCAGACCGAGGGGGAAGCCGTGCTGGCCGAGTGTTTCGGGCCGTCCCAGGGTGGCTGCGCCATCGCCCGCGTGTGCCGCCTGCGGGGTGTCCTCGCGGAGGCCGGCGAAGCCTTCCACGCGGTGCTCGACCGGTACACGCTGGCCGACCTGGTCGCCGACGGCGGCCAGATGTCCACCATCCTGTTCATGGGCAACACCAGTGTGCAGATGCGCGAGGGCCGCGCCGCATGAGCTCGCAGCTCTTGCCCTCCACTGCGCCGCGCGCGGGATTCGCGTTGTGGCAACTCGGGTTTCGCCCGTTCTATCTTTTCGCCAGCATCTTCACGGCCTTGTCCGTCGGTCTTTGGGCGCTGCAGTTCACCGGCAGGCTGGGCCGGCCTTACCTCGCTGGCCCCGTCTGGCACGCCCACGAGATGCTGTTCGGGTTCACGCTGGCCGTCGTTGTGGGCTTTCTTTTCACCGCCGGCCGCAACTGGTCGAACCAGCCGACTCCGACAGGCTGGCCTCTCGCGGCACTCGCGTTGCTATGGGTCGCGGGCCGCGTCCTGGTGCTCACGCCCTATGGCTGGGCCGCGGCGCTGGTGAATGCGGCTTTTCCGGCGGCAGCGGCGATCGCCCTCGCGGTCCCGTTCTGGCGCGCGGGCGTGCGCCGGAACTACTTCTTCGTGGGACTGCTGCTGGTGATGTCGGGCGCGGTGTTAGCGACCCATCTGCAGCAGCTGGGTATCATCGCGCTGCCCGGCTGGGTGGGAATCCAGATCGGCCTGGACACTGTGCTCTTCATCCTCGCAGTGATGGGCGGCCGGGTGATTCCCATGTTCACCAACAACGGAATCCCGGGCGCCGGCGCAACACGCAATCAATGGGTGGAGCGGGCGGCGCTGGGTTCGACGCTGGCGGTGATGGCTGCCGATGTTCTTCGCCCGGACGGCATGCCGCTGGTCCTGGTTGCGGCAACCTGCGCCTTGGCGCACGCCATCCGGTGGAGCTTGTGGCGTCCGTGGCGCACCTTGCGCACGCCGCTGGTCTGGGTTCTGCACCTGGCTTACCTGTGGATTCCTGTCCACCTGGTGCTGCGCTCCGTTGCGCAGTTCGGCCTGGTCGCTCCGTCCCGCGCGGCGCATGCGCTGACCGTCGGGGCCATCGGCGGGCTGATCATCGGGATGATGACCCGCACTGCGCGCGGCCACACGGCACGACCGCTCCGCGCCGATGCTTGGGACGTTGCCTGCTACACGCTGGTAAGCCTCGCCGCATTCGTCCGGGTGGCGCTGCCGCTGGCGTTTCCGCAGTTGCTGCACGAAGCCGTGGGCGCTTCGGCGCTGCTCTGGTCGGCCGGGTTCGGGCTCTACGCCGTCCGCTACTGGCCGGTGCTGACCCGCGCGCGGCTTGACGGCAAACCCGGCTGAGGCCACACCTGCCGCTGCTTCGGCTGCGGGGGATAATCCGGCCGCAAGCGTGATCGCCACGATCGCGCCACCGACGAAGAGTCCCCGATGCAACCGGCGCCATCATTGTTCGACCCGCTGCCCGACGAAGCCGACAACACTCCGCCGGACAGCACTCCGCCAAAATCGCCGCGCGCGAAACGCCAGGCGGCCGCGGTAGAACCGGCACCGGCTGAACAAACGCTCCTCGATCTTTCCGCTGCCATGCCGCAGCTGCTGCACATGGGCACTTCTTCCTGGAGCTTTCCGGGGTGGAAGGGCCTGGTGTGGGCTGGAGATCACGCCGAGGCCGCGCTGTCGAAGCAGGGCTTGGGCGCCTATGCCCGCCACCCGATGTTCCGCACCGTGAGCCTCGACCGCGCGTTCTACCGGCCGCTGTCGGCCAGCCAATACGCAACATACGCGGCGCAGGTGCCCGAGCATTTCCGGTTCGTCGTCAAGGCGCCGAGCCTGGTGACCGACGCGACCGTGCGCGCCGCGGACGGCCGCGGCATGCAGCCCAACGCAGCGTTTCTCGACCCGTCGCTCGCCATCAGCGAGTTCGTCCAGCCGGCGTTGGAGGGGCTGGGGCCGCGCATTGGATCGCTGGTGTTCCAGCTCAGCCCCCTGCCCCGCGCCTGGCTGGCGCGCATGCCCGAACTCTTTCAAAAGCTCGAGACGATGCTTGCCGCCATGCCTTCGCTGCCCACAGGCGCAACGGTGGCTGTGGAAGTGCGGGACGCGCAACTGCTGGTGCCGGAGTTCGCCGCGCTGCTGAAGCGCGTGGGCGCCACCTATTGCCTGGGCCTGCACGCCAAGATGCCGCCGATCGAGGCGCAGTTGCCGATGCTGCGTGCCCTGTGGCCCGGCCCGTTGGTGTGCCGATGGAACCTGCACCAGAAGCACGGCGCTTACGGCTACGAAGAAGCGAAGGGCCTGTACGAACCGTTCGACCGCCTCGTCGATCCCGATCCCGAAAGCCGCGACGTTCTTGCCCGGGTGATCGTGGCCACCGTTGCAGCCGGCTTTCACAGCTACGTGACGATCAACAACAAGGCCGAAGGATCAGCGCCCTTGTCGGTTCAAGAACTGGCCAACGCGGTGCTTGCGCGCCTGGGGTCTGCAGCGAGCGCGCCGAGCGCTGAACCAAAGCCAAAGACTTAAGCCCTGATGCAGCCTAGAAGTGGCCTCACGATTCGTTACCAACTTGTTGATTGTTATGTAGTTTTTCGTTAACTGTGTCACGCGACAGTCTTGCGCTTTTGTTACGCTGCGCATAACTTGTACCTATGCGCTGGTTCAAACCCAATCTTCGCAGCAGCATTTACGGCCTTCTCGGCAACCCGCTTCCGCCTTCGGATTCAATGCTGGAGTCGGGCGCGGAAGACATCCGTGAAGCCATGCTTAAGCTGCTCGGCGACGCCGGCCCGAAGCATTTCCCGCAGATCACCCGGCGCATCCGCTACGCGAGCGACGTGCAGTCCCTGTGGTATCTCCGCGGTGACCTGATGGCTTCGCTGGCGGCCATGCACGGCGAGTCCGCGGCCCGCAAGCAGGTCGCGTCCGTCACCGCCATGTTCCGCGGCCTGCTGCCCAACGGCCTGGATTCGCGTCCGAGCCGCCTGGAAGGCTGAGCGTCTCCCTGCCGCCTAGTGGCGGTGCCCCCACAGCACGAAGGCATCACGTCCCTCGACGGCGAGATGCACCTTGGCCCCCACCGGGAGCGCCACCTTGGTGGGCACGTGCCCGAACGGTAGGTTCGTGAACACCGGCGCCTTGATCTTTGTGCGCAGCCAGTCCACCACGGTTTGCAGGCGGTAGCCCTTGTCGTGCGGCACAGGCTTGTAGTTGGTGAAGTGCCCGAGCAGCACCGCCTTCTGGCGGGCCAGCACGCCGGTGTAGAGCAACTGGGTCAACATGCGCTCGACGCGGTACGGATGTTCGTGAACGTCTTCCAGGAACAGGATGCCGCCTTTGACCTTGGGCATCCACGGCGTGCCCGCCAGCGCCGACATGATGGCGAGGTTGCCGCCCCACAGCTGCCCCTTCAGCTCGATGGGCGTGGCTTGCGATTCCGACTTGGGCAACTGCCAGCCCGTGCCCTCCCCCTGCCCGTTCACGAGGTCCTCGAAGCAGGCTTGCATGATGTCGTCCGGTTCGCCTTCGACGCCGAAGTCCTCGCCCAGCGCCGGGCCTGACCACGTGACGCTGCCGGTTTCCGCCAGTACCGCGTTCTGGAACGCAGTGAAGTCCGACAGGCCGACGAAACGCATGCCCTTGTCGATGGCCTTCGCCACCGCCTTGTAGCGGATGCCGGGCAAGAGGCGCGTCAGGCCGTAGCCACCGCGCGTGATGAGGGCGACGTCCGCGCCGCTCGCGGCCGCACGATGGATGGCGGCCAGGCGGGTTTCGTCGTCGCCGGCAAAACGCATGTGGGTTGCGAGGGCAGCCTCGTCGAGTTCGACTTCGTGGCCCAGGGCCTGCAGGCGCGCGACGCCGCGGCGGATCACCGACTTGTCGCGCACGGCGCTCGACGGCGAGAAGATGTAGATATGTTTTTTCACCCGGCGAAGTATCCCACCGCCGCGCGCGCGATCGGTTCGCCGTGCTCCTGCACGAAGTGCCCGGCCTGGTCGATGACCATCGGCTCCGGGCAGCCACGGATGTTTTCCCGCAGCGCCTGCATCACGTGCACGCCCAGCACCGGGTCCTGCGCACCGACTGCCATCATGGTCTTGCCTGCCCATTGCCCGGACCAGAAATCGCGTGCCTGGCGCGAGATCGCTGCACCATCGGCGTCCGGGCTGTCCGGGACCATCGGCGGGAAAGCACGCAGCGCAGCCCGGTGCCCACGGTCCGGGAAGGGCGCGCCATATGCGGTGCATTCCTCCGCGCTCATCTGCGGGTTGCCGCGGCCAAACAGGCGGCCGACGTCGAACTCCGGGTTCTTCCTGCACATCTCGCGCCACGCCAGGAAGCCGGGGCTCAAGGGCGCGTCGCCCGTTGCGAGCGTGGTGTTCATGACCAGCAGGCCGCGATAGCGCTGCGGCGCGGCCATCGGCAGCGTCAAACCCAGCAAGCCGCCCCAATCCTGCACCGCGAGCACGACGTCGCGCAGATCGAGCCGCTCGACGAATTCGAGCAACGCCTCGCGGTGCCAGCCGAAACGATGGGCGGCGTCCTTCTTGGGTTTGTCGCTCTTGCCGAAGCCGATCATGTCCGGTGCCACCACGCGGTGCCCCGCCTCCAGGAAAACCGGGATCATCTTGCGATAGAGGTAGCTCCAGGCAGGGTTGCCGTGCAGGCAGAGCCAGGTGACGGGCGCAGTCGCCGGGCCTTCGTCCAGGTAGTGCATCCGCAGGCCATCCAGCGCGGGCAGGTCGGCAACGTAATGCGGCTGCCAGGGATAGCCGGGCAAGCCGGTGAAACGATCGTCGGGTGTGCGAAGCGCGTCGTCGCGCAGCGGATGCGCGCTTGATCGTGCCTCCTGCCGGCGGCCCAGGAAGAATCGGCTCAGCTCAGCGCCACACTCCTCGGCCAGGACGCCGGCTTCGACTTCTGTTTGGTGGTTGAGCCGCGAATCCGCGAACAGGTCGACGACCGAGCCCGCCGCCCCGGTTTTGGGATCGGCCGCGCCGTACACCAACCGTCGGATCCGCGAGTGCAGCATCGCGCCGCTGCACATCGCGCACGGCTCCAGCGTGACATAGAGATCGCATTCGTCGAGCCGGTAGTTGCCCAGTGCCTGCGCGGCCGCTCGCAATGCCGCGACTTCCGCGTGGGCCGTCGGATCGTTCTGCCCTACCGGCGCATTGCGACCCGTGGCGATGACCTGGCCGTCCCGCACCACCACGGCGCCGACGGGCACCTCCCCATTCGCGGCAGCGAGGCGCGCCTGTTCCAGCGCCAGCGCCATGAAGCCTTCGTCGCTCACTTCGTGCTGTCTTCGGGGATCTGCCGGGGTTGCTGGTCCATCGCGCCTTGCACGGCTTGCTTGAATTGCTGGACCTGTTGCTGGGGTGTGCCTGTCAGCGGGGCCACAGCGCCGGGCTCAGACGCCGAGGAGGCCGATGCGGCGGGCGAGCGCGGATTCAATTGCTTCTTGGCCAGAACGCCCACGATGGCCACGACGACCAGCAGGCTCAACACACCGAAGATGATTCTCATTGCCCTTCTCCTGTCTTGGCGGCCGCGCCCATGCCCAGCCGGTCCATCCACAACCCAAGTTCGCGCTCGTCGTCATTGCCGTCGGCGTAACCGGCTCGCATCACCGCGTGCGCTTCGCGCCGATGCTGGTTCAGCTTGAGCTTGCACTGCAAGTCGACCACCTCGAGCTCGAACGCCATGATGCCCGCAAGCATCTTGTGCGCGAAGTCCTCGCCCAGGTCGCGCCACTGCTGCGCGTACGGCGGCTCGTGGTCGCCGATCAGTTTCTTGAGCAAGCGGTCTTTGGCCAGCGGATCGTCAACGAGCATCGCCGATACGGTGCAATGCACGGCCAGGTAGTTCCATGTCGGCACGCGCGCCAGGTCCGGGTAGACCTTCGGCGACTGGTAGGCGTGCGGGCCGAGAAAGGTGGCCACGGCCGTGGGCCGCGCCTGCAGGTAGCGCCAGTGCGGGTTGGGCCGGGCGCAATGGCCCAGGAGCACGAACCCGCTGTCGCGTTCTTCCAGATGCAACGGCAAATGCGTGACGAACGGCAAGCCGGCATCGTCGATGGAAATCAAGCTCGCGAACGGGTTCTCGCGCATCACCAACGCCGCCATCGCGGGGTCGTCCGACTTGAAATGGGAAGGCAGGTACATGGGCGAATTGTGCCCGCAGTGCATCGCCCTTGCTCAGCTCACTTCGCCTGCCCGGGCCCTCTTTCGACAAAGAAACAGTCAGGCAGGATGGCCGGGGCGATGTGGTCGATGTCTTCGGACGAAACGCCACGGGCGAGGAAGCTGTCGCGCCAATGCCGCACGGTGTCGACAAGTCGATCGATCTGCGCGCGCGCCTCTTCGGCCGACAAGCCGAAGCGCCCCGCCTGCGACAACAAGTTGTAGATGCTGGCCGTGCGGCCGTAATCGCCCACAGTCAGCGCCAGGTCGCGCCTCTCCAGGCTCACCAAGGGTGCGGGCACGAGGTCGTAGGCCGGCGACAAGCGCCATCCCCTCTGCCTGCGCAGCAGGGCATGGTTGCGGGGGTGATCGTCGTTGTTGGTCACGGCAGCGTTGAAGACCATCCGCCTGAAAAGTTCGGCGCAGTCTGCCTCCGGCTTGTCGGACCATCGGCGCAACGCGTCGGCCAGCAGCGGGTAGGACCAGCGGCCGCGATCGAGGTAGCTGTCACCGCAGTCAAGCACGGTCAAGCCGCTGACGAGGCCGAAGCGCAGGTAGCCCATGTCTGTTTGATCGCGATCGAAGCGCTGCAGCATCAGCACATCGCTCTCGCCGACGGACTGGAGCCGCGCATGGGCGACGTTCAGGCCGCATCGGCGGGCCAGGTCGAGCGTCGCGAATTCGACTCGCTGCAGATTGAAGCGGTCGCCGCGCGCGGGAAACTTGCCAAGCCAGAGGCTCTGGGCGTCCTCGATCGTGGCCTTCGGCCGCGCCCCGCCCATGCTCGTGCCAGGATCGAGCTGTTCGAGCAGGCGTGCCGCAACCGGGCGCCCATCTTCGATCGCTTGCGTGGCGGCGATCAGTTCGGCCAGCTGGTGCGTGCGGTTGTACTGTCGCTTCGGCGCCGGCGGTTCGGCCTTCAACCCGAAGCTCAGATATCCTGCCCCATCTTGCGGCCCATGGAGCAGATAGTCGATTTCCTGGAGATCGGCCGCACCGCGCTGGAGTTTGTGTTCAATCACGCGGCGTCCCCACGCGTCGGGGCCTGCGTCTCGAACCGCGCCAGGAATTCCATGGAGTTGGGTGAACTCGAAGACTTCTTTGGCAAGAGGCAGCTTGAAGGGATCGAGCGCGACTGCTTCCGGGCGCTGAAGGTAGCGATCGCCGTAGCGGAACCGTCCAACCTGCGTCCCGTCTGGGAGTGTCTGCACCCTGAGCAGCGCAGCTGGCACCGTCTTCAATGTACCGGGCAGCTGAATGTAGACATATACCTCGCGCTCAGAAGTCATAGTCGTCGCTTGCCTTGCGAGGCTTACCGGCCCGCGTGGGCCGGCGCGACGCTTCGAGCGCCTTGCCGTGAAGATCGCCGTCGGGATCCGCGACAGCGTCCAGGGACTTGTCCAAGCCAAGCGCCCACAGCACGGTGAAGCACACGCCAACCGCCGTGCCTGGCTTGCCGAGCTCCAGCGCCGTGAGGGTATTCCGGTTGATTCCAGCCTTACTTGCGAGATCGGCCACGGACCAGCCGCGCCGGATTCGCGCCACCCGTATGCGCTGACCAAGTTGAACCACCTGGTCAGCGACTTGAACGGGTATCGCGAACTTGCTCATTAAACTAGGCATTTATTTGATATATGCCCTTTATACTAGGTGTTCATGACAAGAAAAACAACGTGCGCATCGAAAAATCATCAGTAAATTAGGCATTAATTTGGATAATGCCTATTATTCTTTGCATTCTGGCGAATCATTCCCACTCGATCGTTGCCGGCGGCTTGCTGCTCACGTCGTAGGTCACGCGGTTGATGCCGCGCACCTCGTTGATGATGCGGCTCGACACCTTCTTCAGCAGCGCATAGGGCAGCTCGGCCCAGTCGGCCGTCATGAAGTCACTGGTCTGCACGGCGCGCAGGGCCACGACGTAGTCGTAGGTGCGGCCGTCGCCCATCACGCCCACGCTCTTGACGGGCAGGAAGACCGTGAAAGCCTGGCTCGTGAGGTCGTACCAGTTCTTGCCGGCATCGTCGTGGAAGTTGCGCAGTTCCTCGATGAAGATCGCATCGGCGCGACGCAGCAGGTCGGCGTATTCCTTCTTCACTTCGCCCAGGATGCGCACACCCAAGCCCGGGCCGGGGAACGGGTGGCGGTAGACCATCTCGGGCGGCAAGCCCAGCGCCACGCCCAGTTCGCGAACTTCGTCCTTGAACAGGTCGCGCAACGGCTCCAGCAGCTTCAGGCCCAACTGCTCCGGCAGCCCGCCGACGTTGTGGTGGCTCTTGATGGTGACGGCCTTCTTGCTCTTCGCGCCGCCGGACTCGATGACGTCCGGGTAGATCGTGCCTTGCGCGAGGAACGTGGCGCCTTTGTGTCCGCCGTCGCCGGCCTTGAGCTTGGCGGCCTCGGCCTTGAACACGTCGACGAAGAGCCCGCCGATGATCTTGCGTTTGGCCTCAGGCTCGCTCACACCGGCGAGCTTTCCGAGGAACAGTTCGCTCGCGTCGACGCGGATCACCTTCGCGTGCAACTTGCCCACGAACATGTCCATCACCATGTCGCCCTCGTTCAGGCGCAAGAGGCCGTGATCGACGAATACGCAGGTCAGCTGGTCGCCGATGGCGCGGTGGATCAAAGCGGCCGCGACGGACGAATCGACCCCACCGGACAAGCCGAGGATGACTTCTTCGTCTCCGACCTGCTCGCGGATTTTCGCCACGGCTTCCGCCACGTGGTCGCGCATCACCCAGTCCGGGTTGGCGCCGCAGATGCCCAGCACGAAGCGCTCGAGGATCACGCGGCCCTGTTGGGTGTGCGTGACCTCCGGATGGAACTGCACGGCGTAGAACTTGCGCGCTTCGTCGGCCATGCCGGCGATGGGGCAGCTGTCGGTACTGGCCATCAGCTTGAAGCCGGGAGGCAGCTCGGTGACCTTGTCGCCATGGCTCATCCAGACATTGAGCATGCCGTGGCCTTCGGGCGTGGTGAAGTCGGCGATGTCCTGGAGCAATTTCGTGTGGCCGCGCGCGCGCACGCTGGCAAAGCCGAACTCGCGCTTGTGGCCGCCCTCCACTTTCCCGCCCAGCTGGTGCGCCATGGTCTGCATGCCGTAGCAGATGCCAAGCACGGGCACACCGAGCTCGAACACCGCCTGCGGCGCCTTGTCGGTCGTGTCTTCGTAGACGCTGGCATGGCTGCCGGAGAGGATCACGCCCTTGAGGGTGCCGTCGGCTGCGTACTCACGCACCCAGTCGTCGGTCACGTCGCAAGGATGGACTTCGCAGAACACGTGCGCCTCGCGGACGCGCCGGGCGATCAGCTGGGTGACTTGGGAGCCGAAATCGAGGATGAGGATTTTCTGGTGTTGCATGGCGGTTTTCTAGAATTGCACGCACGGGATGCTGCAGCTTTGGGCCGCCGCGACCAGCGCTTTGTCGCGTGACACGAGGGTGCCGTTGAGGCGCACCACGAGTTCCAGGTAAGTTGCGTCGTAGTAGGTAAGGCGGTGCGCCTCGGCCAGCCGCAAGATCTGCGCGCGGCGGTGGAAGCTGGGAATGGGATCGATCTCGACCCCCGCCATGGTGACGAGTTCGAGCCCGCGCTCAAAATGCGCTTTGGGCAACCGGTTGCGGCGATAGGCCATGGTCAGCGTGTTGCCGATCTCCCAGAGCCACAGCGCCGGGGCATGATAAGGACCCTCTCCGCGGCAGGCCTGCGTGTAGTGGAAGTCCCCGATGTCATGCTGCTCATCGGGAATGCACCAGCAGGCCGTGGCGGACGTGTCGATGACGATGGGCTTCAATATCTTCTGCCTTCGTCGCGCAGCTCTTTCCAGTCGAGCTTCTTTTCACCCGGCTGGAGAGGACGCCACAATGCGCGAAAGGCTCGGAGATCGGCCAGGGCTTGCGCTGCCCGCTTGTCGCGCTCTGCTTGGCTCGGCCCTTCGGCCGTTTCGGCAACGAGGCGGACCACGGGCTTGCCGTGCCGGGTCAGCACCACATCTTCGCCCTGCTCCACGGCGTGGATCAGGGCCGACAGCCGCGTCTTGGCTTCGTTGATGGGAACAGACTGCATGAACTGGTCCTTTATTAAGGAAGACAGCCCATATTTTAACGCATCATTTATATTAAGACCATAAATTGTGGTCTTAATTGATTTATTCCGCCCGGTAGTTGGGCGCTTCCTTGGTGATCTGCACGTCGTGGACGTGGCTCTCGCGCATGCCGGCCGAAGAGATTTCGACGAACTCGGCTTTGTTCTTCATCTCGTCGATGGTGGAGCAGCCGCAGTAGTGCATCGAAGCCCGCAGGCCGCCGGCCATCTGGAAGATCACGGCAACAACCGAGCCCTTGTACGGGACCTGACCTTCGATGCCTTCGGGTACCAGCTTGGCCGTGTTAGGGCTGTTACCGGCGTTGTCCTCCTGGAAGTAGCGGTCGGCCGAGCCCTGCTGCATAGCCCCGAGCGAGCCCATGCCACGGTAGCTCTTGTAGGTGCGACCCTGGTACAGGATCGTCTCGCCCGGCGCCTCCTCGGTGCCGGCAAAGACGCCGCCCATCATCACGGTGTCGGCGCCGGCTGCTATCGCTTTGGCCAGGTCACCCGAGAAGCGCACGCCGCCATCGGCGATCAGCGGCACGCCGGACCCCTTGATGGCGCTGGCGACTTGGTCGATCGCGAATATCTGCGGCACGCCCACACCGGTGACGATGCGCGTGGTGCAGATCGAGCCGGGGCCGATGCCGACCTTGACCGCGTCGGCGCCTGCCTCGACCAACGCCTTGGCGGCGGCCGCTGTAGCGATATTGCCGCCGATCACGTCGATCTGCGGATAGTTCTGCTTGACCCAGCGCACGCGGTCGATCACGCCCTTGCTGTGGCCGTGCGCGGTGTCCACCACGATCGCGTCGACTCCGGCTTTCACCAACGCTTCGACGCGCTCCTCGGTGCCCTCGCCCACGCCGACGGCGGCGCCGACGCGCAGGCGGCCGGAACCATCGCGAGCGGCATTGGGGAAGCTGGTTTGCTTGGTAATGTCCTTGACGGTGATCAGGCCCTTGAGCTCAAAGGCGTCGTTGACGACCAACAGCCGCTCGAGCTTGTACTTATTGAGCAGCGCCTTGGCTTCCGCCAGTGTCGTGCCGTCGCGTGTCGTGATCAGCTTTTCGCGCGGGGTCATGATCTGGCTCACCGGCACGTCGTAACGCGTCTCGAAGCGCAGGTCGCGCCCGGTCACGATGCCGACCACCTTGCCGCCATCGAGGACCGGGAAGCCCGAGATGCCCAGCTGCTCCTGCATGTCGATCACCTGGCGCACCGTGTGGGTGGGCGTGATCACCACAGGATCGCGCAGCACCCCCGATTCGTAGCGCTTGACGCGTGCGACTTCGGCGGCCTGCTGCTTGGGCGTGAGGTTCTTGTGGACGATCCCCATGCCGCCTTCCTGCGCGATGGCGATCGCGAGCCGCGCTTCGGTCACGGTGTCCATGGCGGCGGACACCAGCGGCAGGTTCAGGGTGATGTTGCGGGAGAGACGGGTCGCAAGGGACGTGTCCTTGGGCAGGACCTGGGAGAACGCCGGCACCAACAACACATCGTCGAAGGTGAGCGCTTTTCCTAAGAGGCGCATGTCAAAGCTCCAAAAGACGGATTGTACTCGTCCGCATTTGGTACTAACCCTTGTGGCTGGGAGTGCCCCTTCGTGACGAACGGCGCAGGCATGTGGTGCCAGCGGTTCTCGCTTTTGCCGGGCCGGCGCTACACTGGCGCGATGAAATTGCTTCGCGTCACTCTGTGCGGCATCGCCTTGGCGAGCCTTCCGGCCCTTTGCCTCGCCCAGTGGCAATGGATCGACAAGGACGGCCGCCGGGTCTTCAGCGACCAATCGCCGCCCGCCGACATTCCCGCCAAGAACATCCTCAAGCAACCGGGGGGAAACAAGGGCAAAGCCGGCAGTATTTCGATTACCCCCGCCGAGCCCGCATCCGCTCCGGCCGACGCCGCCAAGCCCGTAGCCGCCGTGCCGAAGCTCAGTGGCAAAGACAAGGAACTGGAAGAGAAGAAGAAGCTGGCCGAAGCTGCCGAGGCGGACAAGAAGAAGGCCCAGGAGGAGGAAATTGCGAAGGTGCGGGCAGAAAACTGCGATCGCGCCAAGCGATCCAAGGTGACCCTCGATTCGGGCGTTCGGGTTTCGCAGACCAACGCCAAGGGCGAGCGCGAAATCATGGATGACGCGCAACGCGCAGCCGAAGTCAAGCGCCTGGAACGGGTCATCGCCAGCGATTGCAAGCCGGCCTGAGACGCCCGCTAATAGCCTGGCTTGGCGCCCTGCCTCTTGCGGGCGAACAATCCCGCCGCGCGTGCACCCTGCTTGCGAAACCGCTCGCGGCGCGCGAGCTTCGGATCCACCTTGAGCTCCCGGTAGATTTCCACCCGGTCGCGATCACGCAACGGCTGTTCAAGGCGAGCTTTGCGGCCCCACACGCCCACCACCGCTGCAGTCAGGTCGGCGTTTGGGAATGCGGTTTTCAAGCCGCTGGCCTCTAGCGCCTGAAGCACGGTGGCGCCCGGAGGCAGGGACAACACCCATTCATGCACGATGCGGGGTCGCGGCGAATACAGCACCGCCACCTGGATGGCCTCAGTCATAGACCTGCTCCGCCCGTTTGACGAAGGCGTCGACCATGTTGCCCGCGATCTTGTCGAACACGGGGCCCACCAACGCAGCCAGCGCCGCGTTGTCGAAGCCGTAGTGCAGGTCGAGTTCGACCTTGCAGGCGCGCTGCTGCTCGCCCAGGGGCTTGAATTGCCATTTTCCGTCGAGGCGGGAAAACGGTCCGTCCTGGAGCTTCATCGCCACTTCACGGCCTGGCACGTGCTCGTTGCGAGTGGTGAATGTCTGGCGGATGCCGCCGAACGCGATGCCGATTTCGGCCTTCATGCCCTTGTCGTCGCTCTCGATCACGGCAGCCTTGTCGCACCAGGGGAGGAACTCCGGATAGCGGGCCACATCGGTGACCAGGGCGAACATTTCTTCGGCGCTGTACCAGATGAGGACGGACTTGTGAACGGTTTTCATAGAATGCGGGGCCCGCGGGCATTGTAGTTACGTCGCGCAAACCCAATCTGTAAGGCAATGGCCAAAAAACCCGAAACCGCGAGCCGCATCGCCGACAACAAGAAAGCGGCCTACAACTATTTCTTCGAGGAAAGGTTCGAGGCCGGCATGGTGCTGGAAGGCTGGGAAGTGAAGGCCCTGCGCGAAGGCAAGGTTCAGCTGACCGACGGCTACGTGGTGGTCAAGGGTGGTGAGCTATTCGTCATCGGCTGCCAGATCAATCCGCTCAAGACCGCATCGACCCACGTCAACCCCGACGCAGTGCGCACCAAGAAGCTGCTTCTGCACAAGGAAGAAATCAAGCGGCTGGTCGGGAAGGTCGAACAGAAAGGCTACACCCTGGTTCCGCTCAACCTGCATTGGAAAGACGGCAAGGTGAAATGCGAGATCGCGCTGGCCAAGGGCAAGGCCGAGCACGACAAGCGCGACACGATCAAGGACCGTGAAGGCAAGCGCGAGGTCGAACGCGCCATGAAGAGCCGTAACCGCTAGGCAGGAGGCTCGGCGCTCAGGCCAGGTGGCGCAGCGGATGCGCGTGCGCCGGCCAGGGGCTCTCGAAAAACGGCAGCACCATCTCCGGCGTGACGTCCTCGATGCGGGCGGGGTTCCAGCGCGGCTGCTGATCCTTGTCGATCGCCAGGGCGCGGATGCCCTCCACCGTTTCGCTGGCGCCGGGGCGCAAATGGAAGCAGTGGCGCACCATGTCGCGCTCCATCCGCAGGTTGTCCGCCAATTCCAGTGCGCGGCCGCGCCGCACCTGTTCGAGCGTCACATGCAGCATCAGCGGTGACCGCTTGCGCAGCAGCGCCGCGGTTTCGGTGGCCCAGGGCGTCGCGTCGCTTTCCAGTGCCGACACGATCGCATGAACGGTCGGCAACGCGAAATACCTGTCGATTGCGTCTCTGTGCGTCAGCAGGGGCGCCGTGGGCAGCGGGCTGGCCGTATCGTGCAGGCCATCGACCCACGACAGGTCACCCGCTTGCAGCAGCGTCCACAACGAAGGCAGTCGCGCGGACTCGACCACGGCGTCCGCCAAGCCCGCGGCCAGGGCATCGGCCGCGCCGATCATGTGCCCGGTGAGCGCGAGGTATTCGCCCACGCGTCCCGGGCACCGCGACAGGAAGTACCCGCCGCCCACGTCGGGAAAGAGTCCGATGTTCGTTTCCGGCATCGCCATCTTCGTGCGCTCGGTCACCAGGCGCAGGCTCGCCCCTTGCGAGATGCCCATGCCGCCACCCATCACGATGCCGTCCATGAATGTCAAATATGGTTTTCCGTAACCATGGATCAGGTGATTGAGCCGGTATTCCTCGGTGAAGAAGTCTTCCAGGCGGGGATCGCCGGCGTGGATGGCCTGGTGGAAGAACCGGATGTCCCCGCCCGCGCTGAACGCGCCGAAAGGGCCGTCCTTGCCGTGCCCGCGGATCGCAACAGCGCGAATCGCGGCGTCGTCTCTCCAGGCAAGCAGCAGGGCCGTCAGGTCCCGGATCATGGAAAGGCTCAGCGCATTGAGCGCCTTGGGCCGGTTCAAAGTGATGAGGCCTACACCCCCGCCGACCTCCGCCAGGACTTCGCTCATGACGCCCTCGCCCTCCAGCTCAACATTTCATTGATGACCAAGGCGCCCATGACCAAGGCGCCGCCTGCCAACACGGTCTGGCTCGGAACTTCATCGGCGCCGACCCAGGCGAGCAATATACCGAAGATCACTTCGAGCAGCGCCAGCAGCGCGATCTCCGGTGCCTTGAGCACGCGGGCGCACATGACAGAGAGAGCGCACGGAATCGCGAGTTGCACCAGGCCCAGCAGGGCGAGCAGCCCGATGTCGTGGGCCGAAGCCTGTAGCGGCATGGCCAACGGCAGCGTGGCCAATGTTGAAATCACCGCGCCCACGAGCACCGACGGCACCAGGTCGACGTTCTGGCCGCGCGCGTTGGCGCGCTGCACCACCGTCCAGTTGATGGCGCCGGCGAGCGGCACGCACAGTGCCACCAACGTACCGGCGATCTGCCCACCCGATACCTGCGCCGCGTACATGTAGGCGATCCCGCCGCCGGCCACGATGATCGCCATCCAGGTGCGCATCGGGATTCGATGGCCAATGAAGACGCGCGCCAGCAACGCCGTGAGGAACGGCCCCACCGACATGGTGACCAGCACGTTGGCGACGCTGGTCAGCGTGAGGGCGATCATGAACGCCGTGAACATCACGCTCCAGCACACGCCGGAGACCCAGAGTGCCGTGTTGCCGTTGCGAATGCGCGCGAAAACCTCGCGGCCCTGGAAGAACGGCAGGATCACCAGCAGCGATGCCACCGTGAAGAAGCTGCGCCAGAACGTGATCTCGAAACTGCGCGCATGCTCCAGGTGGCGCGTGATCACCCCGGCGATCGACCACATCATGGTCACCGCCACCATCAGGAACACCGCCTTGGTGTGGGTGAGCTTCATCCCGCCACGGTTTCGCGCGAGGCGCGCTTGCGCTCGTGCTCTTTCAAATGGCGCTTGCGCAGGCGGACGCTCTTGGGCGTGATTTCGACCAGCTCGTCGTCCTCGATGAACTCGACACCGTACTCCAGCGTGAGCTGGATCGGGGGCGTGATCTTGATCGCGTCTTCCTTGCCGGACACGCGGAAGTTGGTCAGCTGCTTGGTGCGCGTGGCGTTGACCACGAGGTCGTTGTCGCGGCTGTGGATGCCGACGATCATGCCTTCATACACCGGGTCGTTCGGGCGCACGAACATGCGGCCGCGGTCGTCCAGCTTACCCAGCGCGTAGGTGAAGATTTCGCCGTCGTCCATGGAGATGAGCACGCCGTTCTTGCGGCCGCCGATTTCGCCGCGGTGAGCCTCATAGCTGTCGAAGATGTTGGAGATGAGGCCCGAGCCGCGCGTCAAGTTCAAGAATTCGTTGGTAAAGCCGATCAGGCCGCGCGCGGGAATGCGGTATTCCAGGCGGACCCGGCCACGGCCGTCCGGCTCCATGTTGATCAGGTCGCCCTTGCGCTCGCCGAGGGCCTGCATCACGCCGCCCTGGTGCTGGTCTTCGATGTCGACCGTCACCATCTCGATCGGCTCGTGCTTTTCGCCGTTGACGTTGCGCAGCACCACTCGCGGCTTGGACACCGCCAGCTCGTAGCCTTCACGACGCATGTTTTCCAGAAGAATGGTGAGGTGCAGTTCGCCGCGGCCCATCACTTCGAAAATGCCCTCTTCGTCCGTTTCGCTGACGCGAAGCGCCACGTTGGACTGCAATTCCTTCTGCAGGCGGTCCCAGATCTGGCGGCTCGTGACGTACTTGCCCTCACGGCCGGCCAACGGGCTGGTGTTCACGCAGAAATTCATCGTCAGGGTCGGCTCATCGACCTTGAGCATGGGCAGCGGTGACGGATTTGCCGGGTCTGTGATCGTGACGCCGATGCCGATGTCCTCGATGCCATTGATCAGCACGATGTCGCCGGGGCCGGCCTGCGGCACCTGGACGCGATCCAGGCCCTGGAACGTCAGCACCTGGTTGACACGGCCCTTGATGGTCTTGCCATCCGGGCCTTCCATCACCACGACGTCCATCATGGGCTTGACGGTGCCTGCATTGATGCGGCCGACGCCGATGCGGCCCACGAAGCTCGAATAGTCGATGGCCGAGATCTGCAGCTGCAGCGGTGCATCCGAGTCGCCCTCGTGCGGCGGCACGTGCTTGAGCACCGTGTCGAACAGGGCCGACATGTCGGGGCCCCACTGCTCACCCTGGCCGCCCTCTTCCATCGAGGTCCAGCCGTTGATGCCCGAGGCGTAGACCACCGGGAAATCCAGCTGTTCGTCGGTCGCGCCGAGCTTGTCGAACAGGTCGAAGGCGGCATTGACCACGTGCTGCGGCCGCGCGCCGGGCTTGTCAACCTTGTTGACGACCAGGATCGGGCGCAGGCCCAGGGCCAGCGCCTTCTTGGTCACGAAACGCGTCTGGGGCATCGGGCCTTCCTGCGCGTCGATCAGCAGCACCACGCCGTCGACCATCGACAATGCGCGTTCCACTTCGCCGCCGAAGTCCGCGTGGCCGGGGGTGTCGACGATGTTGATGTGCGTGCCCTTCCAGGACACGGCGCAATTCTTGGCCAGGATGGTGATGCCGCGCTCGCGTTCGATGGCGTTGTTGTCCATCACGGTGTCGACGACTTTTTCGTGCTCGGCGAAGGTGCCGGACTGGCGCAGCAGCTGGTCCACCATGGTGGTCTTGCCGTGGTCGACGTGCGCGATGATCGCGATGTTGCGGATTTGCTTGTTGGTCATAGGTTGCTTTCCAAAATCTGTTGGACCTCCGGCGGGCTGAGCAGCCGGCCGGGGATCAGTTCGCCGCCCTTCACATGGGCGGTTCCGAGCAAGGCCTTCGGCTCATTGCCGAAAACCGCCACGAATTCGTTGTCCTGCCACTGCCCGCGGCGGCGCAGGCCGCTGAGGAACCGGCCTGCATTATCCGCATCCAGGGTGACGCGCGTGTGATCGGGTAACAGGGAGTCGACCGGCTTCAGGTTGGCCCGGCGTTCTTCCTCGCTCATGGTTTCCAGCGCGTCGAGCGTGATGCATTGCGAAACGTCGTAATGCCCTGTCGCGACGCGGCGCAGCGACGTGAGATGTGCCCCGCAGCCCAGCGCCTCGCCGATGTCTTCGCCCAACGTGCGGATGTAGGTGCCTTTGCTGACCTTGGCCGTCATCAAGAGCGTGTCGTTCGTCCCGCTTTGCGCGCTGAGCTCGAGCTCGTGAACGATGACGTCGCGCGCCTCGCGCTCGACCTCCTCGCCCGCGCGCGCGTATTCGTACAACGCCTTGCCATCCTTCTTCAGGGCGCTGTACATCGGCGGCACCTGGCGCAGCGGCCCGGTGAATTGCCGCGCAACATCCGCGAGGCGGTCCGCCGTGATCTCCGGGACCTCGCGCTCGGCGATGACCTCGCCTTCGGCGTCCCCGGTGGTGGTCTTCACGCCCAGGCGCACCGTGGCCTCATACGTCTTGTCGGCCTCGAGCTGGAGCTGGCTGAACTTGGTGGCCGCGCCGAAGCATAGCGGCAGCACGCCGGTGGCCAAAGGGTCGAGCGTGCCCGTGTGCCCCGCCTTTTCGGCGCGCAGCAGCCACTTGCAGCGCTGCAAGGCGTTGTTGCTGGAGAGACCCAGCGGTTTGTCGAGCAGCAACACCCCATGCACAGGGCGCCGCTGCACCCTGGTGCGTGGCGCGTTCATGCCTAGTCTTCTTTTGCGCGGGAGGAAACCGCCTTGGCAATCAAGGCGTTCATGTCGGCCGCGCGCTCGGTGGTGCGGTCGAACTGGAAATGCAGCGTCGGCACGGTGTGGATGTGCAGGCGCTTGAACAGGCCGTTGCGGAGGAACCCGGCGGCCTGGTTCAGCGCGTCTTCGCATTCCTGCGAGTCCCCGACGAGCACGCTGAAGAAGATCTTCGCGTGCGCGTAGTCGGGAGTGACCTCCACTGCCTGGATCGTGACCATGCCCACCCGCGGGTCCTTCAACTCGCGCGCGATCAGCTCCGTCAGATCGCGCTGGATCTGATCGGCGACCTTGAAGGCGCGGTTGGGGGTGGCTGACTTCTTCTTCATTGCTCAGTGGGTCCTGGCACCTTCGTGGGCCACCGCGGAACCGGCTTTGCCGGGCCGCTGGTGGCGCCCCCTTGAGGGGGAGGCGCCGAAGGCGCTTCGGGGGTGGGTCACAAGGTTCTGGCGATTTCCTTGACTTCGAAGAACTCGAGCTGGTCGTTTTCCTTGATGTCGTTGTAGTTGCGCAGCTTGATACCGCACTCGAAGCCTTCCTTGACTTCGCGCACATCGTCTTTGAGGCGCCGGACCGATTCGACATCACCGGTGTAGACCACCACGTTGTCGCGCAGCAAGCGGAACTTGCAGTTGCGCGTGACCTGGCCGGACGTGATGTACGAGCCCGCAACCGTGCCGATCTTGGAAGCCACGAACACGGTGCGCACTTCGGCGGTACCGATGACTTCTTCCTTCTGCTCGGGCGCCAGCATGCCGGACATCGCAACCTTCAGCTCGTCCACGGCGTCGTAGATGATGCCGTAGTAGCGGATGTCGACACCGTTGCCTTCGGCCAGCTTGCGCGCGCCGGCATCGGCCCGGACATTGAAGCCGATGATCACGGCCTTGGAAGCGATCGCCAGGTTGACGTCCGATTCGCTGATGCCACCCACGCCGGAATACACCAGCTGGACCTTGACCTCGTCGGTCGAGAGCTTGAGCAACGATTGCCCCAGCGCTTCCTGCGAACCTTGCACGTCGGCCTTGATGATGATGGGGACCATCTTCACTTCGCCGGCGGTCATGTCGGTGAACATGTTCTCCAGCTTGGATGCTTGCTGGCGGGCCAGCTTGGTGTTGCGGAACTTGCCGGCACGGTACGTGGCGATCTCGCGCGCACGGCGCTCGTCGGTCAGCACCATGAATTCGTCGCCGGCTTGCGGCACTTCAGTCAGGCCTTGGATTTCAACCGGGATCGACGGACCCGCGGTCTTGATCGACTTGCCGTTTTCGTCCAGCATGGCGCGCACGCGACCATACGTCTGCCCGGCCAGAACCACGTCGCCAGTCTTGAGCGTGCCGGATTGCACCAGCACGGTTGCGACCGGGCCGCGGCCCTTGTCCAGTTGCGCTTCGATCACGAGGCCCTTGGCCATGGCATCGACAGGCGCCTTCAGCTCCAGCACTTCGGCTTGCAGCAGCACTTGCTCGAGCAGGGCATCGATGCCTTCGCCAGTTCGTGCGGACACCGGCACGAACGGCGATTCGCCGCCGTACTCTTCCGGCACCACCTCTTCGGCCACCAGTTCCTGCTTGACGCGGTCGGGGTTGGAATCGGGCTTGTCGATCTTGTTGATCGCGACCACGATCGGGACACCAGCCGCCTTCGCGTGCTTGATGGCTTCCTTCGTCTGCGGCATCACGCCGTCATCCGCCGCGACCACCAGGATCACGATGTCCGTGGCCTGGGCGCCACGGGCGCGCATGGCGGTGAACGCCTCGTGGCCCGGGGTGTCCAGGAAGGAGATCATGCCGCGCTCGGTCTGCACGTGGTACGCGCCGATGTGCTGCGTGATACCGCCGGCTTCACCTGCCGCGACCTTGGCGCGACGGATGTAGTCCAGCAGCGAGGTCTTGCCGTGGTCGACGTGACCCATGACGGTCACGACCGGTGCGCGCGGCAGGGCTTCGCCCTCTGCAGCAGCGACCTCTTGCTCGGCGAACGCTTCCGGGTCGTCCAGCGCGGCAACGATGGCCTTGTGGCCCATTTCCTCGACCACGATCATGGCCGTGTCCTGGTCCAGCGGCTGGTTGATGGTGACCATCTGGCCCAGCTTCATCAGGTGCTTGATCACCTCGGACGACTTCACGGCCATCTTGTGCGCGAGTTCCGCGACCGTGATGGTTTCGGGCACGTGCACTTCGATGATGCGCGCTTCCACCGGCGCGCTTTGCACGTGGTCGTCGCCCCGATGGTCGCGGTCGTTGCTGCGCCGGCCCCGAGGACCGCCGCGCCAGCTGTTGCGGCCCACGCCGCCCGTGCTGTCGCCGCGGGTCTTGATTTCTTTCTTCTTGGCCGGATCGCCTGCCCAGCTGGACGACAGCTTGGCCGACTTGACTTCCTTGCCGGCGCCGGGTCCTGCGGGTGCAGCGGTGCCAGGCGCGGGCGGACGGCCCGTTCCCGTGCCCACGGCCGGCTTGTGCAGCGTGCCCTTGGCACCGGGCTTGGCCGCGTCGGCCTTCGCCACCGGCTTGACCGGCTCGGGGGCCTTGTGCGGCACCAGGACCTTCTTGGGCGCGGACATCATGGAGCGGATGGCGGCGGCTTCGGCTTCGGCCTTGCGGCGGCGCTCGCCCAGATCGGCGGCGCGGGCGGCTTCCTCGTCGGCACGCGCCTTCGATTCCGTCGCGGCCTTTTCGCGGGCTTCCGCCTGGGCGGCGGCTCGGGCGGCAGCAGCATCAACGGCTTCCTGCGTGGCCTCGGCCTTCTCAGTGGAAATCTGCGCCTTCTTCTGCTCTTCGCTGGCAGCATAGTTGGCGGCGCGCTCTTCGGCTTCGCGTTCGCGCTTCTCGGCGTCTTCACGCTGGCGGCGCTTTTCGGCCAGGTCTTCTTCCTGGCGGCGGATCAGTTCGGCCTGGCGGCGGGCCTCTTCCTCGCGGCGCGTCAGTTCAGCGTCTTCGGCGACGCTGCGGGCGGGCTCGGGGCTTTCACGCAGTTCCGGCTCGGGCGCTTCGATGACAGCCGTGTCGCCGCCTTCGTCACGCTTGACGAACGTGCGTTTCTTGCGCACTTCGACCTGGATGGTGCGTGCCTTGCCGGTCGAGTCGGCCTGTTTGATCTCGCTCGTGGATTTTTTCACCAGGGTGATCTTCTTGCGTTCAGGCGTGGCAGTGCCATGGCTGGCTTGCAGGTAGCCCAGCAGCTTCTGCTTGTCCGTTTCGGACAGGACGTCGGTCGGGGCCGATTTGGCCACGCCCGCGCTGCGCAATTGCTCGAGCAGCGTGTCCGGAGATTTCTTGAGTTCAGTTGCAAACTCGGCGACGGTGGTACTTGACATGTGTTGTGGTGCCTTCCATCACATTACTCGTGAGCGGCGGTGGCACTGGTGAACCAGTGCTCGCGCGCTTTCATGATCAGGGCTTTGGCCTCGTCTTCGGACTGGCCGGTGATTTCGGTGAGTTCGTCGACCGCCAGATCGGCCAACTCGTCACGGGTCTGCACGCCGGCGTCAGCCAGCTTGGCGATCAGCGGAGGCGTGAGGCCTTCGAGGTCTCGCAGGTCCTGGGAGACTTCCTCGACGCTCTCTTCGCGCGCGATTTCCATCGTCAGCAGGGCGTCCTTGGCGCGCGAACGCAGCTCATTGACGGTGTCTTCGTCGAAGGATTCGATCTCCAGCATTTCCTGGATCGGCACGTAGGCCACTTCTTCCAGGCTGGTGAACCCTTCGGCGAACAGGATGTCGGCGATCTCCTGGTCCACATCCAGCTTTTCCATGAACAGCTTGCGGATGGTGTCCGTCTCTTCGGCGTGCTTTTGCGCCGATTCGTTCGCGTCCATGATGTTGATCTTCCAGCCCGTGAGATCGGAGGCTAGGCGCACGTTCTGGCCGCCGCGGCCGATGGCGATGGCGAGGTTTTCCTCGTCCACCACCACGTCCATCGCGTGCTTCTCTTCGTCGACGACGATGGAGGAGACGTTGGCCGGAGCCAGGGCGCCGATCACGAATTGCGCGGGGTCTTCGGACCACAGCACGATGTCGACGCGCTCACCGGCCAGCTCGTTCGTCACGGCGTTGACGCGGGTGCCGCGAACGCCGACGCAGGTGCCGATCGGGTCGACGCGCTTGTCGTGCGACAGCACGGCGATCTTGGCGCGCGAACCCGAGTCACGGGCGCAGCTCTTGATCTCCAGCAGGCCCTGCTCGATTTCCGGCACTTCCTGGCGGAACAGCTCGATCATGAATTCGGGGGCGGAGCGCGACAGGATGATGGGCGCGCCGCGCAGCGTCAGGTCCACTTCCATGATCATGGCGCGGACGCGGTCGCCGTTGCGCAGGTTTTCCTTGGGGATCATCTCGCCGCGGCGCAGGCGCCCTTCGACGCGGCCCGACTCGACGATGATGTCGCCCTTGTCCATGCGCTTGACGGTGCCCACGAAGATCTTGTCGCCGCGCGACATGAAGTCGTTCAGCAGCATCTCGCGCTCGGCGTCGCGGATCTTCTGCAGGATGACCTGCTTGGCGGCCATCGCGCCGATGCGGCCGATCGGCACCGACTCCACCGATTCCTCGATGTACTCGCCTTCTTCGACGTCGGCGATGCGCTCCTTGGCGTCCATCAGCAGTTCTTCGGCCTCCGGGTTCTGCAGGCCCGCTTCGTCGGGCACCACCAACCAGCGGCGAAAGGTTTCGTAGTTGCCGCTGTCACGATCGACGGCCACGCGAATGTCCACCTCGCCCGAGTAGAGCTTCTTGGTGGCTTGCGCCAAGGCCGCTTCGACGGCACCGAACACCACATCGCGCTCGACGTTCTTCTCGCGCGAGATCGCTTCAACCAGCATCAACATTTCGCGATTCATTTCACGACTCTCCTACTGCCTTGGGCCTGCGCCCTTTGAAATCAACAACCGGTGCCAGCCGCGCTTCTTTCAGCTCGTCCAGCGTAAAACCCAGTGCCTGCAACGGGGCAGGCTCTCTCTTCTTGCTCACCTTCTGGCCCGGCTTCACGGCCGGCGCATCGCTCCAGACGATCTGCCAGCCGCCAGCGTCGGCGCGTTCCAGCGTGCCTCGAAACTTCTTGCGGTTGGGCGCCACCTGCCCGCCCGCCGCCGCGCCCATCGGCGCCTTGAGCGTGACGTCCACCTCGTGGCCGGCAAAACGCTCGAAATCCTGCTCTTTCCGCAACGGCCTGTCGATACCAGGCGACGACACTTCCAGCCGCGAGTATTCGGTGCCTTCGACTTCCAGCGCAAACTGCAGCTGCCGCGTGACCTTCTCGCAGTCCTCGACGTTGACGAACTGCTCGCGCTTCGGATCCCACGGCAGGTCGATCGTGATGCGCAGCAAACCCCCGGCCGAGCGTTCGATCTCCACCAGTTCGTAACCCAATCCGGTCACGGTTTGCTCCACGATGTCCTGCAATGCCACTGTTTCAGTCTGCTCCGCTAGCGATGCGCCAATAAACGATCGACCAAAAAAAACGGGCGGTGAGTACCCGCCCGTTTGGTCGTGAAGCAAGGATTGTACCTCGCAAACCGTTGATTTGCAACGGATCAGGCAGTCTTGCAACCTGATCCGCTCAGTCCGCCGTTCACTCCGAAACCCGGCCGCGCAGCACCTTGACCTGTGACCGGAGGTTCTTGGCTTCCAGCCGGCGCCGCTTCGACGCTTTGGTCGGCTTGGTGGGACGCCGCACACGTGGCGGCTCGGCCACGCTGTCGACGACCTCCTGCAACCGCCCCAACGCCTCGGCCCGGTTCATGTCCTGGCTGCGGTGGGTCTGCGCCTTGATGACCAGGACGCCGTCGCGGGTGATCCGCTGGTCGTTCAGGGCCAGAAGGCGCTCCTTGTGGTCCTCCGCCAAGGATGAGTTGCAGATGTCGAAGCGCAGGTGAATCGCGCTGGACACCTTGTTGACGTTCTGTCCGCCCGCCCCTTGGGCCCGCATGGCGGTGATCTCGACCTCTGTCTCGGGGATCGGCGTCGGTGGGCGAGTTGCCACGGGACCAGCCTCAGGCGGCGGCGGCGACAAGCGTCCGCGTGTAGTCCTCGCGGGGCGTGTCGAGCACCTGCAACACCGGGCCGGTCTCCACCACGGCGCCGTCTTTCATCACCATCACGTCGTGCGCCATCGCGCGAATCACATCCACGTCGTGGGTGATCAGCAGGTAGCTCAGCCCTTTTTCCTTCTGGAGTTTCATCAGGAGGGCCAACACCTGCTTCTGGATCGTGACGTCCAGCGCACTGGTTGGCTCGTCGAGGATCAGCAGTTGCGGCTGGACGATCAGGGCCCGCGCGATGGCAAGCCGCTGCCGCTGCCCGCCGGAAAACTCATGCGGATAGCGCTGCAACAGGCCGGGAAACTGCGTCTCACCCAGCCCGACCTCGTGCAGCGTCTGGATCACCTTTTCGCGGCGCTGCGGCAAGGGCAACGCGGGCTCGTGCACAAGAAGCCCCTCCCCCACGATCTCCTCGACGGTCATGCGGGGAGACAGGGAGGAGAACGGGTCCTGGAACACCACCTGGACCAAGCGGCGGATCGCTTTGTTGCCGGCGGCATCTGGGCCCCAGCGGCGCCCGACCACGTCGAGTTCGCCGCGATGCGGGATCAACCCCAGCGCCGCGAGCGCCAGCGTCGACTTGCCGGAGCCGGATTCACCCACCACGCCCAATGTCCGCCCCGGCGCGATGGAGAAGCCCGCGCCCTTCACGGCGATGAACTCGCCCTTGCGGAACCAGCCGCGGATGCCCGGCAGCTTGACCGGATAGCTCACCTGCATTTCCTTCGCCTGCATCACGGGCGCCACCTGGGCGCCGGCTTCTTCGGTCACGTCGCGCACCGGCCGGCTGTCGATCAGCTTGCGGGTATACGGATGCTGGGGGTTGGCGAACACCTCGGCCACTGTCCCCTGCTCCACCAGGTGGCCGTTTTCCATCACGGCGACCCGGTCGGCAAATTTGCGCACCAGGTTCAGGTCATGCGTGATCAGCAGCATGGCCATGCCGTTGTGCCGCTGAATCTCCCCGAGCAGGTCCAGGATCTGTGAACGCACGGTCACGTCCAGGGCAGTGGTGGGCTCGTCCGCCAGCAGCAGGTTGGGTTTTCCGGCCAGGGCCATGGTGATCATCGCCCGCTGGCGCTGGCCACCCGAAAGCTGATGCGGAAACGCCTGCGCACGCCGCTCCGGCTCGGGGATGCCCGTGGCGCGCAAGCCTTCGACGGCGGAGTCCCAGGCTTCGCGGCGGGTCAAGCCCTCCTTGAGCTGCAGCACCTCGGCGATCTGGTCACCGACCGTGTACAGCGGATTCAGCGCCGTCATCGGCTCCTGGAAAATCATCGCAATTTCGCGCCCGCGCGTGGCCAGCAATTCGCGCTCGGACATCGTGAGCAGGTCGCGGGTCTTGCCTTCGGACGCGAACATGGCCGACCCTGTGACCCGTGCGTTCTGCACCAGCCCCAGCAGGCTGAGCGCACTCACGGTCTTGCCCGAGCCGGATTCGCCCACCAGGGCCAGTTTCTCGCCGGGTGCGACATGAAAGTCGATCCCGTGCACGACCTCCTTGCCGCCGAACGAGACGCGTAGGTCCTTGACCTCCAATAGCGGGTTCATACGTCGGCCTTTCGCGGGTCGAGGGCATCGCGCAACGCGTCGCCCATCAGGGTGAGCAAAAGAAGCGTCACGACCAAGACGAGGAATGTGACGATAGAAATCCACCACGCGTCGATGTTTTGTTTGCCCTGGGCAAGCAACTCGCCCAGCGAGGGCGTTCCGGGAGGCACGCCCAGCCCCAGGAAGTCGAGCGACGTCAGCGCCAGGATCGCGGCGCTCATGCGAAACGGCAGGAAGGTCACTACCGGTGTCATGCTGTTGGGCAGGATGTGGCGCCACATGATGCGGCCGTTGCCGACGCCGAGCGCCCGCGCTGCGCGCACATAGTCCATTTGCCGGTTGCGGAGGAACTCCGCGCGTACGTAGTTTGACAGGCCCGTCCAGCCGAAAAGGCTGAGGAGCAGCAGCAAGAGCGCCACGCTCGGCGCGAAGATCGCGCTGAAAATAATGAGCAGGTACAACTCCGGCATCGAGTCCCAGATTTCGATGAAGCGCTGGAAAGCGAGATCAGTCTTGCCGCCGAAGTAGCCCTGGATTGCGCCACTGATGACACCTATCGCCGTGCCGACGGCCATCAGCGCAAGGCCAAACAGCACGCTCAGGCGAAAGCCATACAGCAACTGCGCGAGAAGGTCGCGGCCCCGTTCATCGGTCCCCAGCCAATTGGTTCGCGAAGGGGGGCTCGGGAATGGGTGCGGTGTCCAGTAAGTGAGGGTCTTCGCGCCATAGGGATTAATGGTGTACAGCGCCCAGTTGGCACCTTCATTGAGCCGCGCCCGGACTACCGGATCCAGGTAGTCCGCCGGCCCCGGGAAGTCGCCGCCGAACGTTGTTTCCGGGTAGTCCTTCACCATCGGAAGATAGAACTGACCGTTGTACCGGACGACCAGCGGCTTGTCGTTGGAAATCACCTCGGCGAACAGGCTCACGATGACCAGCGTGCAGAAGATCACGAGGCTGATGAAGCCCATGCGGTTGCGGCGAAAACGCCGCCACGCCCTTGCGGCTGGACTCTGGGAAGCAGCGGGCTCCATTCGTGGGCCATCGCGGATCGGGCTTTGCCCGTCCGCTGATGGCGCCCCCTCGCGGGGGAGGCGGCCAGAGGCCGCTTCGGGGGGGCTAGTCAAATTTGACACGGGGGTCGGCCCAGACATAACTGAGGTCGCTGATGAGCTTGGTAAACAGCCCGATCAGCGTGAAGACGAACAGGGAACCGAGAACCACCGGATAGTCGCGCCGGATGATGCTCTCGTAACTGAGAAGGCCCAGACCATCGAGCGAAAACAGGGTCTCGATGAGCAGCGCGCCGGTGAAGAACGCCCCGATGAACGCCGCCGGAAAGCCCGTGAGGATCGGGATCAGCGCGTTGCGAAAGACGTGCTTCCAGAGCACGCGCCGTTCGGGCAAGCCCTTGGCCCGCGCAGTCAGGACGTATTGCTTGCGGATCTCTTCGAGGAACGAATTTTTCGTGAGCATGGTCGTCACTGCGAAGCTGCCCAACACCATGGCTGTGACGGGCAACGTGATGTGCCACAGGTAGTCGGCGATACGCGCACCCCAACTCAGCTCAACCCAGTTCGACGACGTGAGGCCGCGCAGCGGAAACCATTGGAAGTGGCCCCCGAAGATCACCAGCAGCGCCAAGCCCAGCACGAATCCGGGAATCGCATAGCCAATCAGTACCAGCAAGGTCGTAATGAAGTCGAACCTGGAACCCGCCCGCACAGCCTTGGCCACGCCCAGCGGTACCGCGATGAGGTAACTGATAAAAAAAGTCCACAAGCCCAGGCTGATCGACACCGGCAGCTTTTCCAGGATCAGTTGGCTGACCGGCTTGTTGTGCATGAAGCTGCGGCCCAGGTCGAAACGCGCGTACTGGCCGAGCATCTGCCAGAAGCGTTCCGTGGGCGGTTTGTCAAAACCATAGAGCTTCTTGATTTGCTCGATCCGCTTGGGGTCTACGCCCTGGCCACCCCGGTAGGCTGACGTATCGCCAGCGCCTTGCGCACGCCGGGCTTCCGCAATGTACTGTTCCACTGGCCCGCCGGGAACGAACTGGGTCACCACGAAGGTGAGCAACAGCACGCCAAACAGCGTGGGCAGCATCAGGAGGACGCGTTTAAGGATGTAGGCGAGCATGGGCGCTTAGCGTGAGGTCTTAGGCGGCATGCGAGCCCACCACGTCATCATGAACCAGTCCATGTAGGGCACGCCTTCCGGCGGATAGGCCGGGGTGACATCAGGCCGCGCCAGCTTCCAGTCACTGAAGGCGATGCGGCGGGTGGCACTGGTCCAGGCGGGAATGAGGTAATGGCCGTGGGCGATGACGCGCTCAAGGGAGCGGCAAGCGGCAAGGAACTCATCGCGGTTTTCAGCAACGGTGAGCTTTGCGACCAGCGCGTCGATGGCCGGGTTCTTGATGCCAGAGTAGTTGCCGGAGCCAGGCGTGTCGGCCGCTTTGCTGCCAAAAAGATCGGCGTAGTCGGCGCCCGGAAAGTGCGTACCCGGAAAGGAGATGCCCAACAATTCGAAGTTGTTGGAGTCGAGTCGCTCTTGCCAAAGGGCGTAGTCGACCTCCCGCAGCTTGAACTCAATGCCGAGTTGCTCCAGCGCGCGCCTCCAGGCTGCGGTGGTCGTGGCACCCTTGGCCTCGGTGCTGTCAAGGAATTCGACGGTAAGCGGCTCGCCCTTCGCGTTGCGCATGGCGCCATCGCGGTAGGTCCAGCCGGCCTCTTTCAGCAGCGCCTGGGCCTTGCGCAGGTTTTCTCGTAGCGAGTTCACGCCGTCGGTTCGCGGCGGCACGGCCATGGGCCCGAACACCTCCTGCGGCAGGCTCGCCCGGAAAGGTTCCATCAGAGCAACCTCGGCCGGCGAAGGCATGCCGTTGGCCTCGCAATCGGTGTTGCCGAACACGCCCTTCACCCTCGCGTAACTGCCTCGGAACAGGTGGACGTTCATCCACTCATAGTCCATGGCCAATTCGATTGCCATGCGTACCCGCCGGTCCTGGAACTTGGGCAGTCGCAGATTGAGCACGAAGCTGTAGTAGCCGAGCGGCAGCTTGTGCTGGAACTCTTTCTTCACCAGCTCGCCACTCTCGATGCGCTTGCCGTTCAGCCGCCGGGTCCAGTCGCCCGCCGAGAAGAACTGCATCAAGTCGAACTCACCTGCCTTCAGGGCTTCCAGCTGCGCGGTGTTGTCGCTGTATATCTTGATCGTGATTCTGTCAAAGTTATTCATGCCCCGGCGCACTGGCAAGTTGCGGGCCCAGTAGTTCGGGTCGCGCAGGTAGGTAACGTCCTTGCCGAACCGCACCGGGCCGATCTTGTAGCCGCCCGTGCCGATCGGAGTGTCCGTGATGATCTGGTCGAATTGCTTGATCTTGCCGTTCTCCATGCCCCACTTCGGGCTGAACACGGGCAGCGCCCCGACAACCAGAGGCATCTGTTTGTCTTTCTTCTTGAAGCGGAACCGCACGGTGCGCTCGTCGACCACGTCGCAGCCGGCGACGTCGGCGAGCAGGGTTGCGTACGAAGGCAGAGCGTACTGTGAAATCAGCGTCTCGAAGCTGTACTTGACATCGGCCGCGCGCACGGGATCACCGTTGTGGAAGCGCGCTTCTGGACGGATTCGAAAAGTCGCGGACATGAGGTCAGGCGGAACCTCGACGTCCTCCGCCAGCAGACCGTAGCCCACGCCGATCTCATCCATCGGCCCCGTCAGCAGTCCTTCGAACAGCAACTCGGCCGCGAAAGAAGGGGCGTTGCCTTTCAGGGTGAACGGGTTGTACTTATCGAACGTCGAAATGCGCGAGCCCGCGACCATGCGCAGTTCTCCCCCCTTCGGCGCATTCGGATTCACGTAATCAAAATGGGTGAAGCCCGGTTTGTATTTGAAGTCCCCCCAGACCGAATAACCGGGGGCGGCCCACCCGGATCGGGCAAGGAAGAGAAGGACGAACAGCAGCCAAACTCGCATGCGACAATTCTGCACAGATTTTTTACGCAAAGAGACTATGGGTTTCCTGACTGGCAAGAAATTGTTGATCACCGGCGTGTTGTCCAACCGCTCGATCGCCTACGGCATCGCGAGGGCCTGCCGGCAGCAAGGCGCCGAATTGGCGTTCAGCTACGTGGGCGAGCGTTTCAAGGACCGCATCACCGAGTTCGCCGCCGATTTTGATTCGAAGCTGATCTTCGACTGCGACGTCGGTGACGACGCCCAGATCGAAAAGCTGTTCACCGATCTCTCGGCCACCTGGCCCAAGTTCGACGGCTTCGTGCACAGCATCGGCTTTGCGCCGCGTGAGGCGATTGCCGGCAACTTCCTGGAGGGCCTCTCCCGCGAAAGCTTCCGCATTGCGCATGACATCAGCGCTTACAGCTTCCCCGCCATGGCCAAGGCGGCGCTGCCGATGCTCAATGACAAGTCGGCGATGCTCACCCTCACCTACCTCGGTGCGATGCGTGCAGTGCCGAACTACAACACCATGGGCCTCGCGAAAGCGAGCCTGGAAGCTTCTGTGCGCTACCTGGCCGAAGCGGTGGGCAAGTTGCCAGACGGGCGCAGCATGCGCGCCAACGGCATCAGCGCGGGCCCGATCAAGACCTTGGCTGCCAGCGGCATCAAGGACTTCGGCAAGCTGCTGGGCGTCGTGGCCAGCGCCTCGCCGCTGCGCCGCAACGTGACCATCGAAGACGTGGGCAACGTGGCGGCATTTCTGCTGAGCGATCTGGCCGCTGGCGTCACCGCCGAAATCACGTATGTCGATGGCGGCTTCAGCCACACCGCCGTAGCAGTAGAAACCTAGCAATAAAAAACCACCTGCCCCGCGCTTACGAGGCGCGGAACAGGTGGGCAAAGCTGCGGCTGACCTCGAGCACCTCGGGATGCCCGCTGATCTGAACCCGCTGACGACCGGTATCGTCGCGGGTTACTGCCGCAATCGCGCTTAAATTGACAATGGTGGACCGGTGGATCTGCCAGAACTGCTGGTTGTCCAGCCGCGGGAGCAGTTCGCGGATCGGCGTGCGGATCAACGCTTCCTGGTCGCGCGTCTGCACCCGCGTGTACTTTTCGTCGGAACGAAAGAACAGCACGTCCTTCACGTCGATGAGCTTGGTGGTTGAACCGGCAGTGCACTGGATGAATCGCATCGCCGGCTCGTGTGTTGAGCCGCGCCCGAGCGACTGCTGCGCGCTCACGAGTTTTTCCAGCAATGCGTCCAGCGCGGCTTCATCCGCCGGGCTTTCCGGCTTCGCAGCCAGCGGCCGCCGCGCCTGCAGCCGCGCCTTCACCCGCTGCACGGTCTGGGCCAGACGCTCGGGCTCCACAGGCTTCAGCAGGTAATCGAGCGCGCCCTGTTCGAATGCCGCGACCGCATACTCGTCATAGGCGGTGACGAACACGATCTCGCCCGACCAGGACGGCAGCGTGACGATCTCGCGGGCCGCCTCCAGGCCCGTCAGGGCCGGCATGCGAATGTCGAGAAACACCACGTCCGGATTCAGCGATTCGACCTTGTCGATCGCCTCCTGGCCGTCGCGGGCCTCGCCGCAAATCTCCAGATCGGGCCAGACCTCGGCCAGGCGCGTCTTGAGCTGCTCGCGCAGCAGCCGCTCGTCGTCCGCAACCACGGCTCTCATGCGGGCTTCCTCTCGTCGAAGGTGGCGTGTTCAGCGGCCACCACTTCGGGGCCCACCTGATAGGGAACCGAGATGCGCACGAGGGTGCCCGTGGCCGGGTCGGATCGCAGCATGAGGCGGCTCTTGCCCGGGTACAGCATCGCCAGCCGTTCACGGATGTTCTGCAGGCCGATGCCCGTCCCCGACGTGGGGCCGTCGAGCAGGTCGCCATCGGGCACGCCGACGCCGGTGTCGCTGACTTCGACCCACAACTGCGCGTTCTGCACGCCGGCGGCGACGCGGACCTTGCCGCCGTCGGCCTTCGGCTCGATGCCGTGCTTGATGGAGTTCTCCACGAGCGATTGCAGCATCATCGGCGGGAACTCCGCCGACTCCAGCCCTTCGGGCACGGCGATCTCCACTTCAAGCCGGTCCTCGATCCGCATCTTGATCAACTCCAGGTACGAGCGGATGAGGCGCATCTCGCGGCCGAGCGTCGAAGACTCCTGGCGCATTTGCGGGAGCGCGCCGCGCAAATAGGTGATGAGCGCCTTCTGCATGCGTGACGCGCGTGGCGGCTCGGTCTCGATCAGGTAGTCGACCGCGGCCAGGGTATTGAAAAGAAAGTGCGGCTCCACCTGGGCCTGCAGCACCTGCAGCCGCGCCTGCACCAGCTGGCGCTCCATCGCTTCCCGCTCGGCCGCATCGACGGCAGTGCGCACCTTCGCGTCGGCTTGCGCGACCTTCTTGACGACGATCTTGGCCGCCGCAAGGTAGGCGAAGAGGATCACCAGGATGGCCCCGGCCAGGTCGCCGACGATGCCGCGGAAGGTGACGATCTGCTTGCTGATCAACCTGTCGTCATCGTCGTCGTTCGACAACGGGTTGGGGTTCGGGTCCGGGTCAGGGTTCGGCTCCGCATCGGCGCTTGCATCCGCGGCGGCTTTAGGGTCCTTGGGCGCGGGCGGAGCGGGCGGCGTCGGCGGGATCACGACCGCGCCGTCCTTGCCCTGCACGATCCGGATGCCGTCCTTGCCCCCGATGCTGACCACGACCTCCTTGCCCTTGCCGGAGACCTTCACACGCTCGTGCTTGAGGTTGAGCAGGTCGCCGATGATGCCCGCGGCGATCAGGATCAGCAGGAAGAGCACGATCAGGCGCCACCACGACATCGAAGATGCCCATTGGGAAACCTGGGTGTTCACGTTCGCGAGCCACTCGATCAGGGAGCCGCGGGTCGGATTCGGATCGGGGCGCTGGGAATTCATTGACTGAGGGTAACGGTGTTGGCCGACGTATTTTGCGCCGTCGTCGTGACCGGTGTGCCCTCCAGGCTATCGCGCCGCCCGACGATGTGGACGGTGGGCAGCGTGACGTGAGTCACCGTCGGTGCCGGGGCCGCGTTGGCACTTTGCACCGCCTGCTGCGGTGCGATGCCCCAGGCGCCGACCGACAGCCAGATCGCGGCTGTGAATACCGCCGCGCCGGCGGCGAGGCCCACTTCCGCAATGGCTTCGGCCGTCCGCGACCGGGTGAAATGGGCGCTGGTGACACTGGTGAACTTGCTCATTGAAACTCCTCCAAGGGGCCGAGGCTGGCCCGTTGGGGAGAACTGTAGGGACGCGCCCTGCCCGTTGCACGCGGGTTGCGACAAACTGCGGGATGGTGCGACAAACCGCCGGAATCCGGGAACGGACGCGGAGTCGTCATTCCCGCGGAGGCGGGAATCCAGGGCTCCAACGCCTTGGATCCCCGCCTGCGCGGGGATGACGTTCCGGCCTCAAGCCTTCACGCAGTCCGCGAAATAGTGGATCTTGCCGTCCGGGCCTTCTTCTTCCACCAGCCCATGAATGTCCGTTTCGAAGCCGGGACACTGGGCATTGAACTCGCGCGAGAACTTGAGGTAGTCGACGATCTTCTTGTTGAAGACCTCGCCCGGGATCAGCAGCGGAATGCCCGGCGGGTAAGGCGTGACCAGCGATGTGGTGATGCGCCCTTCCAGCTCGTCGATCTCCACCCGCTCGGTCTTTCGGTGGGCGATGTAGGCGAAGGCGTCGCTCGGCTTCATGGCCGGCGTCAGGTCCGAAAGGTACATCTCGGTCGTCAGGCGGGCGATGTCGTACTTGGCGTAGAGCTCGTGCACGAACTGGCACAGGTCGGCCAGACCCATGCGCTCGTAGCGCGGGTACTGCTGGCAGAACTCCGGCAGGATCTTCCACATCGGCTGGTTCTTGGCGTAGTCGTCCTTGAACTGCTGCAGCGCCGTGAGCATGGTGTTCCAGCGGCCCTTGGTGATGCCGATGGTGAACATGATGAAGAAGCTGTACAGGCCCGTCTTCTCCACGATGATGCCGTGCTCGGCCAGGAACTTGGTGACGATGGACGCGGGGATGCCTGTCTTGTCGAACTTGCCGTTGAGGTTCATGCCCGGCGTCACGATGGTGGACTTGATCGGGTCCAGCATGTTGAAGCCCTCGGCCAGGTTGCCGAAGCCGTGCCACTTGGCGGTGCGCGCCTCGCCCTTGATGATCCAGTCGTCGGCGCGGCCGATGCCCTCTTCCACCAACTTGTCCGGGCCCCAGACCTTGAACCACCAGTCCTTGCCGTATTCCTCGTCCACCTTGCGCATGGCGCGGCGGAAGTCGAGTGCTTCGAGGATGGATTCCTCCACCAGCGCGGTTCCGCCGGGCGGCTCCATCATCGCCGCCGCCACGTCGCAGCTGGCGATGATCGCGTACTGCGGGCTGGTCGACGTGTGCATCAGGAAGGCTTCGTTGAACAGGTGCCGGTCGAGCTTGCGGTTCTGCGAGTCCTGGCACAGCACGTGGCTGGCCTGGCTGATGCCGGCCAGCAGCTTGTGCGTGGACTGGGTGGCGAAGGTCAGCGACTCCTTGGGTCGCACGCGGCTGCGGCCCATGGCGTGGTACATGCCGTAGAACGGGTGGAAGGCGGCGTGCGGCAGCCAAGCCTCGTCGAAGTGCAGCGTGTCCACGTAGCCATCGAGCATGTTCTTGATGGTCTGCGTGTTGTACAGGACACCGTCGTAGGTGGACTGCGTGAGCGTCATCACCCGCGGTTTGACCGTCTCAGGGTCCACACCTTTGAGCAATGGGTTGGCCGCGATCTTCGCCCTGATGGCCGCCGGCTCGAACTCGCTCTGCGGGATCGGCCCGATGATGCCGAAGTGGTTGCGTGTCGGCTTCATGAACACCGGGATGGAGCCGGTCATGATGATCGCGTGCAGGATGGACTTGTGGCAATTGCGGTCCACCACCACCACGTCGCCCGGCGCCACGGTGTGGTGCCACACCATCTTGTTGCTGGTGCTGGTGCCGTTCGTCACGAAGAAGCAATGATCGGCGTTGAAAATGCGCGCCGCATTGCGCTCGCTGGCAGCCACCGGGCCGGTGTGGTCCAGCAGCTGGCCCAGTTCTTCCACCGCATTGCACACGTCGGCGCGCAGCATGTTCTCGCCGAAGAACTGGTGGAACATCTGGCCGATCGGGCTCTTGAGGAACGCGACGCCGCCGGAGTGACCTGGACAGTGCCATGAATAGGAACCGTCTTCGGCGTAATCGAGCAGCGCCTTGAAGAACGGCGGCTGCACGCCTTCCAGGTAGCTCTTGGCCTCGCGGATGATGTGGCGCGCCATGAACTCCGGCGTGTCCTCGAACATGTGGATGAAGCCGTGCAGCTCGCGCAGGATGTCGTTCGGGATGTGGCGCGAGGTCTTGGTTTCGCCATAGACGTAGATCGGCACCTCCAGGTTCTTGCGCCGCACTTCCTCAATGAACTTGCGCAGGTTCAGCACGGCCGGGTCCAGATCGGGCCCGGGCGTGAACTCCTCGTCGTCGATCGACAGGATGAAAGCACTGGCGCGGCTTTGCTGCTGCGCGAATTGCGACAGGTCGCCGTAGCTGGTCACGCCAAGGATTTCGAAGCCCTCGGACTCGATGGCCTGCGCCAGCGCGCGGATGCCCAGGCCGGAGGAGTTCTCCGAGCGGAAATCTTCGTCGATGATGACGATGGGAAAGCGGAACTTCATGGGCGGCCTTTCGCGCGCGGGGGGCGAAAAATGGAAAACAGGCGCGAAGTGTATGAAATAACCCGCCACCCTTCTTGCGCCCTGCCGTAATTGACCCAAAATGTGGTGCGATCAAGACATGGAGACCTGATGACGGACTCGACGATCTGGTGGCTGCTGACCGGTGCGGCCGTGGCAGTCGAACTGCTGACCGGTACCTTCTACCTGCTGATGCTTGCGGTCGGCCTGGCCGCTGGAGCGCTGGCCGCGCACGCGGGCGCCGGCCCGTCGGTGCAACTGATCGTGGCAGCGGTGGTGGGCGGCGGCGCCGTCGCGGCCTGGCACCTGCTGCGGCCCAAGCAGCCGGATGGCCCGGCCGGCGCCAATCGCGACGTCAACCTGGACGTCGGTGAAACCGTCACCGTCGACGCCTGGAACAGCGACGGCACCGCGTCGGTCAAATACCGCGGCGCCAACTGGACGGTTGTGGCCGCACCCGGTGCCGGCAACGAGACGGGCCTGCACCGCGTTCGCCAGGTGGTCGGTAGCCGGCTGCTGGTCGAAAAAATCTAGTCACCCACAAGGAGGGGAATCCCCATGGAAGTCGCTGTCGTCATTCTGGTCATCGCCATCATCTTCGTCGTTCGAGCCGTCAAGGTTGTGCCCCAGCAGAATGCCTGGGTGGTCGAACGCCTGGGCAAGTACCACGCCGCGCTGGCGCCCGGTCTGAACTTCCTGGTGCCCTTCATCGACAAGGTGGCCTACAAGCACAGCCTGAAGGAAATCCCGCTCGACGTCCCGAGCCAGGTCTGCATCACGCGCGACAACACGCAGCTTCAGGTGGACGGCATCCTGTACTTCCAGGTGACCGACCCGATGCGCGCCAGCTACGGCTCGTCCAACTACATCGTCGCAGTGACGCAGCTGGCCCAGACCTCGCTGCGCAGCGTGATCGGCAAACTCGAACTGGACAAGACCTTTGAGGAGCGCGACATCATCAACGCGCAAGTCGTGCAGGCCATCGACGAGGCCGCGTTGAACTGGGGCGTGAAGGTGCTGCGCTACGAGATCAAGGACCTGACGCCGCCTAAGGAAATCCTGCACGCCATGCAGTCGCAGATCACGGCCGAGCGTGAAAAGCGCGCCTTGATCGCCGCCTCGGAAGGCCGCCGCCAGGAGCAGATCAACATCGCGACCGGCGAGCGCGAAGCGTTCATCGCCCGGTCCGAAGGCGAGAAGCAGTCGATCATCAACAACGCCCAAGGCGAGGCGGCGTCGATCTTGGCGGTGGCCAACGCCACCGCAGAGGCGATCGAACGCATTGCCTCTGCAATCCGCCAGCCGGGCGGCGAGCAGGCGGTGCAGCTGAAGGTTGCCGAAAAGGCCGTCGAGGCCTACAGCAAGGTGGCGTCCGATGCCACCACCACGCTCATCGTGCCCAGCAACATGACGGAAGTGTCGGCGCTGATCGGCTCGGCGATGAAGATGGTCCAGGGTACCAAAGGCGCCTGAAACACGACGCCAACCGAAGCTATTCCCTCGCGCTTGCGCCCAGCGGGCTCGGGCGCGAGCGCAATCCCTGCGGCAACAGGTTGTCGAACATGCCGGACACGCCCACGAGCATCTGGCGCGCCGCAGTCTCTCCATGGGCGGCGGCCAGCACCTCCATCAGGTCCCCGCGCAGGAACCAGAGTGCCTGCACGTCGCCTGCATAGCGGATTCGGCGTTTGACGTGCGAGGCGCGGTCGCCCTCGGCCCCGCCGAGCAAGGCCAGCATCGACTCGCGAATGTCCTCCACGCCGATGCCTTCCGCCACGGCTTGGGAGGAATCATGCGGGTGACTCGCGGAGAAGATTGCGTGGATGCTGCTTCTGAGATTGGGTTTGAACCAGCGCATGGCTTACCTCACTTCCGGTTGTCGGATGGGGGCCCGAAGTCCAGGACTTCGGTGACGGGCAGGCGCGCGACCGCTCGCAGCGCCTCCTGGGCGGGCGAATCCAGGTCCGCCAGGTTCTCTACACGCGAGAAGACGCTGTTCACGGGCGCATCGCCGCCGGCGGCATGGCGGCGTACGCCGTACTTCAGCCGGGCGCGCTCCTCGGGGAGGAGCCTGGCCACCAGGTCGCGCGTCGCCCAGACGGCTCCGTCGCACGCAATGCTCGACAGGGCGGCGGCATGGTCCGCCGCATCCCCCATGACCGTCATTTCCGATTGCGGTCCCGGGCGCACGTGCCCCAGCCATTCCCGGCCCTGGGCGAGGCCCGTGTTCATGAACAGCTCGGTGCTCCAACCCTTGCGGGATTGCCACTGCCGGCTCACGCGGCGCATGGCCGCGCGCACTTCCCATGCGGCCGCCAAGGCGTTGGACAAGTGGCTGGAGCCGGGCTGGGCAAGGAAGTAGCAGACCATTCCTTCGCTCGGGTGCCGTCCGCATGAGCCCTGGTGCCGTTCGAAGATGGGGTCCAGCTGCAGCCAGATGTCGTTCACGAGTTCGAAGTACTCTTCCGGCGGAAGCTCCGCCCACAGGCGGGCCGGCTGCTGCAGGCCCGCGAACAGCACGGCCATCTGGGTAAGGACGGGCCGGCCGGTGCCCGCATCGGTGGCCGCCCGGCCGGGCAGCGCCGCCATCGCAGTCAGCCCGGCCGCGTCCATGCCGCCCGGCAGGTAGATAAAGAGCGTCCCTTCCCTGAAACTGATCGCATAGAGGAACTGCGGCGAAGTGCCGCCAGGCAACGTGAGCACCACCGGTGTGCGCACGACCATCGGGTAGTCGAAGGGTTCGGCCTCGCCGTAGAAGCGTTCCAGAACCACCGCGTCGGGCGCGGCCAAGCCGCTGCAGAGATCGCCGAGGCCGACGCCGCGTTGCCGGGCCAACCCGGCGTGAAGCCGCAGGATGGCTTGGCGCGACTCGGGCGCGACCCCAGCCAACTCGGGCCAGGCTAAGGTTCCGGACCTCTCGTTTGCCCAGACCAGCTCGAACCGATTGTCCAGAAGGTAGGCGGGATGGTCGAGGCTGTCGAAAGACAAGGCGGGAACCGAGCCGGGGCGGGCTGCATTCGCCGCGCCCACCGGAGCCCTTGCGTTTTGCCCCACCCCTCCGCCGAAGTGTTCGGCGATGCGGTCGAGGTTCCAGCCCTCCCGCTTGAGGCGCTGGATTTCCTCAATGCGCTGCAAGACTTCCGCAGGAAAGTAGCCGATGCGCCGCGCCGTCGTGTCGCTCGCCTCGGGCGCCATGACCTCGGGCCGAGGCACGATGCCGCTGCTGATGTAGTTGTTCAGCGTGGCCCGGGAAATCCCGGTTTTCTCCAATACCTCTTTGCTGGAATACAAATCGGCCTCTGTATTTGGACTGTCCAAATTAACTATTAGACAGTCCAAATGCAATGTCAACCTATTTGCGCCCAGCGGCGCCCTTCCGTGTCCGGCCCGCTACACATGGAGTTTTCGGGCATCGCCGATCCGCCGGGCGCGCCGCCGCCGGAGGCCTGAATGCGCACTGCTACAATCGAGGGCTCCGGAGCGGTGGATGAGCGGTTTAAGTCGCACGCCTGGAAAGCGTGTGAGGGTTAATAGCCCTCCGCGGGTTCGAATCCCGCCTGCTCCGCCAGTGAAAACAAAAAAGCCCCGCAGCGCGGGGCTTTTTTACGCCTGCACCTTCATGCCACTTTGGCAGTCTTGCTGCCCCGGCGCGCTTGCTGCGGGTCGGCCAGCATCGACAGAAGCAGGTTGACGTCGGCGGGCTTGACCATGTGGAAGTCGAAACCGGCCTGGGCCGATCGCATGCGGCTTTCCGCCTCGCCATAGCCGGTCAGCGCAATCATCAGTGCATCGCGCGACTCTGGCAGCGTCCGAAGGCGATGCGCCACTTCGAAGCCGTTCATGCCCGGTAACCCGATGTCCAGCAACACCACGTCGGGCCGGAAGTCCTCGGCAATCTTCAGCGCGGCCATGCCTTCGTTGGCGATCTTCACCTCGAAGCCTTCCATTTCCAGCAACGTCATCAATGTTTCGGCGGAAGCAGCCAGGTCGTCGACGACCAGGATGCGCGAAGGCGCCTTGCCGCTGGCGGGCTTGCGGGCGCGGGGCGATGCATCCGGCACCTCGGCCCCACCCGCAACCTGGGCCGGCAAGGTCACGACGATCTCCGTGCCCCGCCCTACCCCCTCGCTGTGCGCGGCGACCCGCCCGCCATGAAGTTCCACCAGGTGTTTCACCAGCGTGAGGCCGATGCCCAAGCCGCCTTGGGCTCGGTCGAGCGACTGGTCGGCTTGGGCAAACAGATCGAAGATGTGTGGCAGGAACGCCGGGTCGATGCCCGCGCCCTCGTCCCGCACGGATATCCGCACCTCCCCGTTGGCGTAGCTCGCGGCCACGGTGATTGCCGTGTTCGGCCCCGAAAACTTGGACGCGTTGTTGACCAGGTTCGAGAGCACCTGGGCCAGCCGCACGGCATCGCCATTGAGCATGAGGTGTTCTTCGGGCAGTTCCACCCGCAGCGTCTGTTCGCGCGCAGCGAGCCGCGGCGAACTCGCTTCGACCGAACGCTCCACCAGGGATGCCAGGCTGAGTTTTTCCGGCTTGACCACGACCTTGCCCTGGACGATGCGCGAAACGTCGAGGAGGTCGTCGATGAGCCGCGCCATGTGGTCGGCCTGGCGGCCAATGACGTCGCGCGCCCAGTTCATGGTGGGCTGTGTGACGTTATCGCCCTGCATGATGTGCACCGCGTTGCGGATCGGTGCCAGGGGGTTGCGCAGCTCGTGGGCCAGCATGGCAAGGAATTCGTTCTTGCGCCGGTCGGCCTCCTGCACGGCGGTATAGAGCCTGGCGTTCTCCATCGCGATCGACGCGCGGCTCACCACTTCCTTGGCGAGTGCCACGCGGGACGAATCCATGGTTGCTCGTGGCCCGAACAGCACCAGCGCACCGCGCACGCGGCCTCCCGCGAGCAAGGGGCAGATGGCGGCCGCGTTGCCGCCATCTGTCCAAATCTCGAACGATTTCTTGTCCAGCACCCGCGACAAGGCGGCGCGCATGCCCTCGGGCATGGTTTCCGGCGCATCCTCGGCGACCCAGGGATGGCTTTCGATCCGCGTGATCGCGCCGTCCGTCACCAACGCCAGAATGGCGCGGTCCGCGAGCATCGGCACGGCCACGTCGAACATCGCCTGGATGGTGTCCTCGATGCTCAGCGAGCGCGACATCTGCTGGCTGGCCTCGGCCAGGAAGTCCGAGCGATGGATGGCGTCTTCCGCGGCTTCGCGCGCGGCTTCGGAGCGCGCCAGCGCCTCCCGCGCGGCTGCCTGCTGCTGCAGCTGGCGGTTCATGCGGAACAGCTCGACGAACACCCTCACCTTGGAGCGCAGCACCTCCGGCACGACGGGCGACGGGATGTAGTCGACGGCACCGAGCGCATAGCCACGCTTGGCCTGGCGCTCGTCCACATAGGCGGTGATGAAAACGATCGGTGTCTGCGACGACTTCTTGTACTGGCGGATCAGGCTGGCGGTTTCCAGGCCGTCGATGTCCGGCATGTTCACATCGAGCAGGATGACCGCGAATTCCATCTCGAGGATGTAGCGCAATGCCTCCTGGCCCGAGCGGGCGCTGACGATGTTCTGGCCCAGCTCGTCCAGGATGCTGCGGAAGACGACGTGCTTTTCCTGCAGGTCGTCCACCACCAGGATGTTGACCTTCTCCCGCTCGAGCTGCGCCGGTTGCGTGCCTTCGACGGTCACTGGTGCAGCCATGCCCGCAAGACCGCCAGGAGATCCTGCGTGTTGACCGGTTTGGAGAGGTAGTCCCATGCGCCTGCTTCGATGCATTTCTCGCGGTCGCCCTTCATGGCCTTGGCAGTCACCGCAATCATCGGCAGGTCTTTGCCCGCCGGCAGTTTGCGGATTTCCTTCATCGTGGCCATTCCGTCCATCTCCGGCATCATGATGTCCATCAGCACCACCTTGATCTGGGGATCGGTTGCCACGCGGGTGATCGCATCTCGACCATTATCGGCCCAGACGATGTCCATGGCGTGCTCTTCCAGCACCGTCGCCAGGGCAAAGATGTTGCGCATGTCGTCGTCGACGATCAGAACGCGCTTGCCGGCCAGCGGTTTGCTCGACTCGTGGATGTTGTAGATGAGCGAGCGCTTGGCTTCGGGCAGGCGTGCCAGGTTGTGGTGCAGCGCAAGCAGCGTGTTGTCGAACAGCGTGGGCACCGTATGGGCTTCAAACACCGTCACGGCGTCATCCGAGTGCCAGGACAATTTGCCCGAGTCCTTGGCGCCCCCGTGGTAGACCACCAGCTGCAGCGGGCCTAGCCCCGCCTGCGCAGAGAGCAGGCGCCGAGATTCGTGGGCGTCCAGGCCGGGGAAGCCGTCCTCCAGCACGACAGTGTCGAAGCGGCTCTCTTCCAACGCCTCGTTCAGCTTCTCGCCGCTCTTGACCACGGTGATCGCAATCTCCTCGCCCTCGATCTGCGTGAGGAAATCGCGGCGCGTGGCCACGTCCTTCAGCGCGACCAGCAGGTTCTTCTGCGGCCGAGCCAGGTAGGCGTGCAGCTTGTCAAGCATTTCGTCCAGCACTTCCTTGGACTGGATCGGTTTTTCGACGAAGGCCATGGCGCCTGAATGGAATGCCCGCTCCTTCGAGTCGTCGGTCGAGATCACGCACACCGGCAGGTGGCGCGCCCCCATGTCCTGCTTGATGCGGTCCAGCACGCGCCAGCCGTCCATGTCCGGCAGATACATGTCGAGCGTGATCGCCGAGGGCTTGTATTGCGTGGCGAGCGTCAGCGCACCTGCGCCCATCGCCGTGACCAGGCCCTTGAAGCCCTTGGCCCGTGCGGCGTCGAGCAGGAAGCGAGCGAAGGCCAAGTCGTTTTCCACGATCAGCAGGACCAGGTCGCCCTGCTGGATGGTGTCGCGGTCGTCGTTGGCCTCATTGGCCGCGACGCTGCCCTCCTCGGCCACGACGACAGCGTCCTGCACCGGTTCGACCCGGCCGATCCGCTTCATGCCCGGCGGCGGCAGCTCGACGCGCGTTTCCGCCACCTGCGCCGCACGGCGAACACCGCGGGTGCCGGAGTAGACCAAGGGCAGGTACAACGTGAAGGTGCTCCCCTGCCCGGGCGCGCTGGAAAGGCGAATCTCGCCACCCAGCAGCTTGGAGAGCTCGCGGCTGATGGCCAGGCCGAGCCCGGTGCCGCCGTATTTGCGGCTGGTCGAGCCGTCGGCCTGCTGGAATGCCTCGAAGATGATCTGCTGCTTGTCGCCCGAGATGCCGATGCCGGTGTCGGAGACCGAGAAGGCCAGCACCTGCTGCGTGCGATTCAGCTCTTCGTTGTCCGGCGTCCATCCGGTAAAGACCTCTTCCACCGTCAGCGTCACATGGCCCTGATGCGTGAACTTGAAGGCGTTGGACAGCAGGTTCTTCAGGATCTGCTGCAGGCGCTTCACGTCGGTGACCATCGACGTCGGCAGGTTCAGGCCGGTGTGGATCATGAAGTCCACGTTCTTCGCCTCGGCCACATGGCGGAAAGTGCGCTCAACATACAGCTGCAGGTCCGAGAGGCGCAGCTCGTTGACGTCGACGACCACCGTACCGGATTCGATCTTGGACAGGTCCAGGATGTCGTTGATCAGCATCAGCAGGTCATTGCCCGACGAGTGAATCGTCTTGGCGAACTCCACCTGCTTGGGCGAGAGATTGCCGTCCGGGTTCTTCGACAGCTGATCGGACAGGATCAGCAGCGAGTTGAGCGGCGTGCGCAGCTCATGCGACATGTTGGCCAGGAACTCGGACTTGTACTTGGACGTGAGGGCGAGCTGCTTGGCCTTGTCTTCCAGGGCCTGCCGCGCCTGCTCCACTTCCTGGTTCTTGCGTTCCACCTCGTGGTTCTGGTGCACGAGCAGCCGGGCCTTTTCCTGCAGCTCCTCGTTGGTCTGCTGCAGTTCCTGCTGGCGGCTTTGCAACTCTTGCGCGAGAGACTGCGACTGGGTCAGCAGGTCTTCCGTCCGCATGTTGGCTTCGATCGTGTTGATCACGATACCGATCGATTCCGTCAGCTGGTCCAGGAAGGCCTGGTGGGTCGGGTTGAAGCGCTCGATCGAAGCCAGCTCCACAACCCCGCGGACCTGGCCTTCGAAGATGATGGGCAGCACCAGCACGTTGAGCGGCGCCACTTCAGTGAGGCCGGAAGAGATCTTCAGGCTGTCGGGGATCGACGAGGTCAGCAGGATCTTCTTGCGGTCGTACGCGCACTGGCCGACCAGGCCCTGACCCAGGTCGACTTCCTTGCCGTACGAACCGTGGCCGTCCGACGCATAGCTGGCCATCAGGCGCAGCTTGGGCTGCTCGTGCGTGTAGCGCAGCACATAGAACTCGGCCTGCTGGGCGCCCACCACCGGTGCCAGCTCGGACAGGATCAGGTGACCCACCGCCACCAGGTCCTTCTGGCCCTGCAGCATTCGCGAGAACTTGGCCAGGTTGGTCTTCAGCCAGTCCTGCTCCGTGTTCACCTGCGTCGTGTCCTTCAGGTTACGGATCATCTCGTTGATGGTGTCCTTCAGCGCGGCCACTTCGCCCAGCGCCTCCACGGTGATCGACCGGGTCAAGTCACCCTGCGTCACGGCGGTGGCCACTTCGGCAATTGCTCGCACCTGCGTCGTGAGGTTGGCGGCCAGCTGGTTCACGTTTTCAGTGAGGCCCTTCCAGGTACCTGCCGCGCCCGGCACCTTGGCCTGGCCGCCGAGCTTGCCTTCTACGCCCACTTCGCGCGCCACCGTCGTCACCTGGTCGGCGAACGTGGCGAGCGTGTCGGTCATGGAGTTGATGGTGTCGGCCAAGGCGGCGATCTCGCCCTTGGCTTCCACGGTCAGCTTCTGGTCGAGGTCGCCGTTGGCCACGGCGGTCACCACCTTGGCGATACCGCGCACCTGCGAGGTCAGGTTACCGGCCATGAAGTTCACGTTGTCGGTCAGGTCCTTCCAGGTGCCGGCCACGCCCTGCACGTCGGCCTGGCCGCCCAGCTTGCCCTCGGTGCCCACCTCACGCGCCACGCGCGTCACTTCCGATGCGAATGATCGCAGTTGGTCCACCATGGTGTTGATCGTGGCTTTGAGTTCGAGAATCTCGCCCTTCACGTCCACCGTGATCTTCTTCGAGAGGTCGCCTGCCGCCACGGCCTTCGTCACGTCGGCGATGTTCCGCACCTGCGACGTCAGGTTGCCGGCCATGAAGTTCACGTTGTCGGTCAAGTCCTTCCAGGTACCGGCCACGCCTTGCACATCGGCCTGGCCGCCCAGCTTGCCTTCGGTACCCACTTCGCGCGCCACCCGCGTCACTTCCGATGCAAACGAACGGAGCTGGTCCACCATGGTATTGATGGTGTTCTTGAGCTCCAGGATTTCACCCTTCACGTCCACCGTGATCTTCTTGGACAAGTCGCCGGCCGCCACGGCCGTCGTCACTTCAGCGATGTTCCGCACCTGGGACGTCAGGTTACCGGCCATGAAGTTCACGTTGTCGGTCAAATCCTTCCACGTGCCCGCCACGCCCTGCACGTCGGCCTGGCCGCCCAGCTTGCCTTCGGTGCCCACTTCACGCGCCACCCGCGTCACTTCCGACGCGAATGACGAGAGCTGGTCCACCATCGTGTTGATCGTGGCCTTGAGTTCGAGAATTTCGCCCTTCACGTCCACCGTGATCTTTTTCGAGAGGTCACCGGCCGCCACGGCCTTGGTCACGTCGGCGATGTTCCGAACCTGGGCCGTCAAGTTGGAGCCCATGGAGTTCACTGAATCGGTCAAGTCCTTCCAGGTACCGGCCACGCCCTGCACGTCGGCTTGGCCGCCCAGCTTGCCTTCGGTGCCCACTTCACGAGCCACCCGCGTCACTTCCGACGCGAATGAGGAGAGCTGATCCACCATCGTGTTGATGGTGTTCTTCAGCTCCAGGATTTCGCCCTTCACGTCCACCGTGATCTTCTTGGACAAGTCGCCGGCCGCCACGGCCGTCGTCACATCGGCGATGTTCCGCACCTGAGATGTGAGGTTACCGGCCATGAAGTTCACCGAGTCGGTCAAATCCTTCCAGGTGCCGGCCACACCCTGCACGTCGGCTTGGCCGCCCAGCTTGCCTTCGGTACCCACTTCGCGCGCCACCCGCGTCACTTCAGAGGCAAACGATCGCAGTTGATCCACCATCGTGTTGATGGTGTTTTTGAGTTCGAGAATCTCGCCCTTCACGTCCACCGTGATCTTCTTGGACAGATCACCGGCCGCCACGGCGGTCGTCACCTCCGCGATATTTCGTACCTGGCCCGTGAGGTTCGAGCCCATGGAGTTGACCGAGTCGGTCAAGTCCTTCCACGTGCCGGCCACGCCTTGCACGTCGGCCTGACCGCCCAGTTTGCCTTCGGTACCCACTTCGCGCGCCACCCGCGTCACTTCAGAGGCAAACGATCGCAGCTGATCCACCATCGTGTTGATCGTGTTCTTCAGTTCGAGGATTTCGCCTTTCACGTCCACCGTGATCTTCTTGGAGAGGTCACCGGCGGCCACCGCCTTCGTCACTTCCGCGATGTTGCGCACCTGGGCCGTGAGATTCGAACCCATGGAGTTCACCGAGTCGGTCAAGTCCTTCCAGGTACCTGCAACGCCCTGCACATCGGCCTGGCCGCCAAGCTTGCCTTCGGTGCCCACCTCTCGCGCCACCCGCGTCACTTCCGAAGCGAATGACCGCAGTTGGTCCACCATGGTGTTGATGGTGTTCTTGAGTTCGAGGATTTCACCCTTCACGTCCACCGTGATCTTCTTCGACAGGTCACCGGTTGCCACGGCCTTCGTCACGCCGGCGATGTTCCGCACCTGGGCCGTGAGGTTCGACGCCATGAAGTTCACCGAGTCGGTCAAATCCTTCCAGGTACCGGCCACGCCCTGCACGTCGGCCTGGCCGCCCAGCTTGCCTTCGGTACCCACTTCACGGGCCACCCGCGTCACTTCGGCGGAGAAGGTGCCGAGCTGCTGCACCATCTTGTTGATGATCATGGCCGTCCGCAGGAATTCGCCTTCCAGCGGCCGGCCATCGGCCTCCAGGGCCATCGATTTCGAAAGATCACCCTGCGCCACCGCACCAATCACGCGCGCCACTTCGGAGGTCGGGTGCACCAGATCGGCGATCAGGGAGTTGATGGATTCGGCGGAGTCACGCCAGAAGCCACTGGCGTTGGGTACGAAGGCCCGCTCCTTGAGCTTGCCTTCCTTGCCGACCACGCGCGACAGGCGGGCCAGCTCGTGTGACATGCGCAGGTTCTCGGCGACCACGTCGTTGAAGGCGTCGGCCACCTTGCCGAAGACGCCCGTCCAGTCCTGCGGCAGCTGGGCCGCGGCGTTGCCCTTCTTGAGGTCGGTCAACGCGGTGAGGAACGTGCGCGTGTGGCCCGAGAGCACGTCCACTTCATCCAGCACGGAGTTCACGGCCGCGACGTCGGCCTGCCAGAAGCCGGTGAGCTTGTCGTCGGGCAAGCGGCGCTGCTGGGCCACCGTGCGTGCCCCAGCCTCCACCGCCTTGAGCTTGTGCGATGTGCGGGCTGTCTGCGCCGTCAATTCATTGAATTCGGCGGCAATCTTGCCGTACACGCCGTCCCACTCCGTGGGCAGCGTCACGCCGCTCTGGCCGCGCCTGAACGCGCCCAGCGCTTTCAGGACGAGCTTGAGCTCGCTCTCGCGCTGTTCCGCCGAAGGCAGTTTTGCCACTACTTCCATGCTTAGCCCCCAATAGGTCAGAGTCACCCTCGCCCCACCGCGATGCGGCCGGGCATCCGCCTGTTTGCAACAATTCGCAGCAGAGTACTGTTTTAGATGTTTCCAGACAACCGCGAGAAAATACCCGACGCCCCGCAAACCCAGTACTGGCGCGGCCTGTAGGAGCGCACCTACAGTAACAATCGGTGGCGCATTACAAGCTCTGTGGGCTGGCCGCCAAAGTAAAAAAGCCGCCTCGCGGCGGCTTTTTTACTGGAAGCGCTGGAACTCAGTTCAGCGGAATCTTCTTGGCGTCCTTGTAGACGTACAGGGTCATGGCCGGGTTCTTCAGTTCGCCGTTGGACTCGAACTGCACCGTGGTCGTCACGCCCTTGTAGTTGGTCTTGCCGATTTCGGCGGTGTAGACCTTCGGGTCGACGCTCTTGGCACGCTTCATCGCGTCCACCAGCACCATCACGGCGTCATACACGTACGGGCTGTAGACCTGGAACTGGCCGGGGAACTTGGCGTCGTACTTGGCCTTCCAGGCCTTGCCGCTGGGCATCTTGTCCAGCGAAGCGCCGCCTTCTGCGCAGATCACGTTTTCCAGGGTCTTGGCGCCGCCGGCCTGCTTGATCAGGTCCATGGTGCAGATGCCGTCGCCGCCGAAGAACTTCTGCTTCGTCAGGCCCAGTTGTTCCATCTGACGCAGCATCGGGCCGGCTTGCGGGTCCATGCCGCCGTAGAAGATGGCGTCGGGGTTCTTGGCCTTGATGGCCGTCAGGATGGCCATGAAGTCGACGGCCTTGTCGGTCGTGAACTGCTCGTCCACCACGGTCATGCCCTTGGTCTTGGCGGTGTTCTTGAACACGTCGGCGACGCCTTGGCCGTAGGCCGTGCGGTCGTCGATGATGGCCACGGTCTTGAGCTTCAGGCCGTCGGCGGCGTAGAAGGCCAGGCCGGCGCCCAGGGCATTGTCATTGGCCAGCAGGCGGAAGGTGGTCTTGTAGCCCGGCTTCGTCAGGTTGGGGTTGGTGGCCGAAGGCGTGATGTGGGGGATGCCGCAGTCGTTGTAGACCTTGGACGCGGGGATCGTCGTGCCCGAGTTCAGGTGACCTGCCACGCCGGCGACCTTGGCGTCGCACAGTTTCTGTGCAGCGGCCGTGCCCTGCTTCGGATCGGCGGCGTCGTCTTCAGCGACCAGCTCGAACTTGATCTTCTTGCCGTTGATGACGATGTTCTGGGCATTGAGGTCTTCGATGGCCATGCGCGCACCGTTCTCGTTGTCCTTGCCGTAGGAGGCCTGGGGACCCGAGATGGGAGCGACGTGGCCGATCTTGACCGTCTGAACGTCTTGCGCGCTGGCCACGCCTGCAATAGCGGCGAGAGCAGCGACAACCGTCAGTTTGAACTTCATTTGCATAAATTGACCTCCAGAGTAGGAAAAAGGTTGAGATATCTTTTAAGGCTCAACGGCGGCGAACATATCGCAATTTCCAGACCCGAACCATAGGGAAAGGTCTAGGTCGGCGCCGATAAGGGGGATTACCCCGAGTACAGCCGCGCTAATGCATGACCTGCCGCATGCATTCATCGGGGGCGTTTGGGGCCGAGCTCATCGGCAAATGCCTGGGATACCGTCTCGCGCACGACCGACTCGATCTCCTCGCGCAGCAACGGCGCGATGGTCCGCGTCTGTTCGAGCACCGTCTCCGCGATGGCCTCGCGCAACTTGCGCTCCAGCGCCAAGTCGACACGCTGCATGACACGCATGATCAGCTGGTCTTGCGAGAGCTCGGTCTCGCCGACGCGGCGCGTCTCGACCGACGACTTCACCACTTCGGTGAGCGTCGGCACGAAGCGCGGTGGCGTGCGCCCGGGCGTCATGACGCCTCCCGCGCAGCCAGGTCATGGCGCGTGATCGCGTAGCCGCGGTCGGCATAATGCTTCCAGCGCCTGCGGCCCTGCTGCCGCTCTTCTTCGTCCACCGTCACGACCTCGATCAGGCGCTCGAAGCGCTCGAAACCTTCGGGCACCGACGAGCCCAGGTTCACCAGCACCTGTTGATGCGGCGCGGACCGGGCGGATTCCGACAGCACCACCGGCGACGCGGCCAGCACGGCGGGCGGGCTGCCGCTGCCCAGACAGTGCGGCACGAATTCAAGCGGCGAAAACGTCCACAACGCGGTGTCCAGCTCGCGCAGGAGCGCGCTGTCCCCGGTCACGACCACCTTGGCGCCGGTACCGACCGCCTTGCGCAGCAGCCGGCACGCATACCCCGTCTTGTCGGGCGCGTTGAAGTGGAACGTGACCTCGGTCATGCCGCCTTTTTGCGTTTGGCGCCGGCCTTGGCGGCCTTCGGCGGGGCGGTGCCCTGCTGGTCGATCAGGAACTGCACGAGCATGCCGACCGGGCGGCCCGTGGAGCCTTTCGCGCCGCCGCTTTTCCACGCGGTTCCGGCGATGTCGACGTGAGCCCACGGGTAAGCGCCTGCGAAGCGCTGGAGGAACTTGGCCGCGTTCACGGCGCCGCCTGCGCGGCCCGCCACGTTGGCAACGTCCGCGAAGTTGCTCTTCAGGCCATCGGCATATTCGTCGTCCAGCGGCATGCGCCAGCACGGGTCCAGGGCCGTGTCGCCGGCGTCGAGCAGGGCCTGCGCCAATGCGTCGTCGCTGGAGAACAGGCCGCTGCGCACACCGCCCAACGCAACGACGCAAGCGCCCGTCAGCGTGGCGATATCCACCACCGCGCGCGGCTTGAAACGCTCGGCGTAGGTGAGCGCGTCGCACAGGATCAGGCGGCCCTCGGCGTCGGTGTTGAGGATCTCGATGGTCTGGCCCGACAGGCTCTTGACGATATCGCCCGGCTTGACCGATCGGCCATCGGGCATGTTCTCGCAGCTGGGGATGAGGCCGATCAGGTTGATCGCCGGCTTCAATTCGGCGATGGCGCGGAAGGTGCCCAGCACGCTGGCCGCGCCACCCATGTCGAACTTCATCTCGTCCATGTCCTGCGAAGGTTTGATCGAGATGCCGCCGCTGTCGAAGGTGATGCCCTTGCCGACCAGCACCACCGGCGCCTCGGAAGCAGCAGCGCCGTTGTAGCGCAGCACGATAAAGCGCAGCGGCTCGTCGGAGCCCTGGGCCACCGACATGAAGGAGCCCATGCCGATCTTGGCGACTTCCTTGGGGCCCAGCACCTCGACCTTCAGGCCGTGGGCCTTGGCCAGCTTCTTGGCTTCCTCGCCCAGGCGCGTCGGCGTGGCGTGATTGGGAGGCAGGTTACCCAGCTCGCGCGCGAATTCGATGCCGTTGGCCGCAGCTTTTGCGGCGGTGAAGGCGGCACGGTGGCGCGTCGCGTCGGCCACGGCGATCGTCACGCGCTCGAGCTCGCGCCCTTCGGGCTTAGACTTGGTCGCGACGTAAACGTAGGTCGACTCCGCGGTCGCCGAGACGGCGGCGCGCACCGCGTCCTCCTGTGCGTCAGCGGGCAGGCAGATGACCAGCCGCTTGACACCGGAGGTGCGCAACGCTCCCACCGCCGCCTGGACAGCGGCCTGAACCCGCTTGCCCGAACCGTCGCCACAACCCGCCAGCACGACGCGTGCCGCGGCAATGCCGGCCGCGCGATAGGCCTGCAGCAGCCGTCCGGGCTTGGTTTCGAGGTGGCGCGCCTTCAAGGCTTCGCCGGCGAGCGCCGAGAGTGCGTCCTTGCCGGGCTTGAAGCCCTCGCCCACCAACAGCACGATCGCATCGCATTTTTCGCTCGCTGCGGCGGCGACGTTCAGGGTCTTGAGTTCGAAGTCCATAATTCGCTGTTTTTCTTTCGCATATTGCCGATCGCGCTGATGTTATTCCATTCGTCCCTCCGCAAGGAACTCGCTCGCAGTTTCGGCGCGACCCTGGTGGTGCTGGTGACGATCGTCATGACCATGACGTTGATCCGCACGTTGGGCCAGGCCACGCGCGGCTCGGTCAATCCCCAGGAAATCATGATGGTGATGGGCTACACCGTGCTGGGTTACCTGCCCACCATCCTCACGTTGTCCCTGTTCATCGCCATCGTCGGCACCCTGTCGCGCATGTACCGCGACAGCGAGATGGTCATCTGGTTCGCCGCCGGCCGGGGCCTGTCCGGCTTCCTGGGCCCGCTGTTCCGGTTCGCATGGCCCGTGCTGCTGGTGGTCGCCCTTCTCGCGCTGGTCGTTTGGCCCTGGGCCAACCAGCAGACGCAGGAGTTGAAGGACCGTTACGGCAAGCGCGGGGACCTGGAGCGCGTTGCGCCGGGCCAGTTCCAGGAGTCGGCCAGCGGCAACCGCGTGTTCTTCCTGGACAAGGACACACCCGATAACAAGTCGGGCAAGAACATCTTCATTTCGACCAACGAGCATGGCAAGGAAACGGTGACTTCGGCACGCAGCGGACGTGTCGACAGCATCGGCGACGGCCAGTTCCTCGTGCTCTCGAACGGGCAGCGCCTGGAAACGACCGCTTCGAAAGATCAACTGAAGATCAGCGAATTCGAGGAGTACGCGGCGCGCGTCGGCGCCAATGAATTGACCGCCAGCGACAACGCACCGGCCAAGACCCGTTCGACCTTCGCGCTCGTGATGGAACCGACGCGGCAGCACCTGGCCGAGCTGGGATGGCGGCTGGGCCTGGCGCTCGCCGCGCTCAATTTCGTCGTCATCGCGATCACGGTGTCGAGCGTCAACCCGCGTGCCGGCCGCAGCGGCAACCTCGTGTTCGCGCTGTTCGCCTTTGTCGTGTACTACAACCTCCTCAACCTGGGCCAGAGCTGGATCGGCTCGGGCCAGGCGGGCTTCGGCGGGTTCATCGTCGGCCTGCACGGCGGCGTGATGCTGGCCGGCCTGCTGTGGCTGGCCAAGCAGCACAACAACTGGGCGCTGCGCCAGCTCTGGCGCCGTCAAGGGCGCGCGCAATGAGCCGCCGGGCCGCTCCCAAGGCAAATACCGCAGCGCTTGGCGCGGAGGTTTCCGAATGAGGACGATCCGCCGCCTGATCTACCGTGAAGTGCTGGGCGCGGTGGTGTTCGTCGCCATCGGCTTTCTCGCGCTGTTCTTCTTCTTCGACTTCGTCGACGACCTGCCGAACGTCGGCAAGGCCGGCGGCGCCTACCGCCTTACCCAGGCCCTCGCCTACGTGACGCTGCTGATTCCCAGCCACCTGTACGAGCTTCTGCCGATCGCGGTGCTGATCGGCACCATTTTCGTGATGGCGCGGCTCGCGCAAAGCTCGGAATACACGATCCTGCGCACCAGCGGCCTGGGGCCGTGGCGCGCGATGCGCACGCTCTTGACGCTGGGCATGATGTTCACCGTACTCACGTTCGCGGCGGGCGACTATCTTGCACCCGTGGCCGGGCGCACGGCGCAGCTGCTCAAGGCGCGGCTGGAAGGCCGCGTCAGCATCGGCCAGACCGGCGCGTGGCTGAAGGAGCGCCAGCCCTATCACACGTACAACGTGAATGTCAGCGCGCTCACGCCCGAAGGCGACATGCAGGGTGTGCGCATCTTCGAATCCGACGCGCGAGGCTTCCTGGTTTCGGTCACCCAGGCTCCAAAAGGCCGCTTTGCGGACGACGGCGCCTGGCTGCTGGAGAACGCCGAGCGCAGCGAATTCACGACCAAGGCCGGAGATGTAGCCAAGGTCGACCGTATCAAGGTGCCGTCACTGCGCTGGCCCACTGAAATCACGCCGGAAATGGTGTCCGTGGCGCTGCTCAAGCCCGACCGCATGAGCACCATCGACTTGTTCCAGTACATCCGCCACCTGGAAGCCAACGGCCAGACCTCGCAGCGCTACGAGATCGAGTTCTGGCGCAAGGTCTTCTATCCCCTGAGCTGCATGGTGATGGTGGTGCTGGCCCTGCCCTTCGCCTACTTGCACTTCCGCTCCGGCGGCATCACGAGCTACGTGTTCGTGGGCGTGCTGATCGGCATCAGTTTCTTCCTGCTCAACAACGTATTCGGCTACATCGGCAACCTCCAGAACTGGCGGCCCTGGTTGACCGCGGCCGCGCCCGGGCTGATCTACAGCATGTTCTCGCTGGGGGCCTTCGGGTGGCTGGTGTTGCGAAGATGACGATCTCTGACAAAGCCATCGTCCTGTTCGGCCATGGTTCGCGGGACCCGCTGTGGCGCGAGCCGATCGAAGCCGTGGCGGCGCGGGTCACGCAGTTGCAACCCGGCGTGCCTGTGCGCTGTGCCTATCTCGAGCTTGAGCAGCCCGACCTCGCGACGGCCGCTGCGCAGTTGGTTGCCGAAGGCGCGACGCGGATCACCATCGTGCCGATGTTCCTGGGTACGGGCCGGCATGCGCGCGAAGACCTGCCCGTGCTGGTCGAGGCGCTGCGGCAGGCACACCCGGGAGTGTCCTTTTCCTTGAAGCCGGCGGTCGGCGAAGATTCGCGCGTCATTGACGTGCTCGCAGGCGTGGCTCTCGAATAATCGTCGCCGCGCGCAGCGCCTGCGGGGCGAGTGGTTATAAGAAACTCATGCATAATGAATTTCTCTCTTAGAAGAAATTCGGTATGAATCTTCACCAATTCAGATTCGTCCAGGAGGCCGTGCGCCGCAACCTGAACTTGACCGAGGCGGCCAAGGCATTGCACACCTCCCAGCCCGGCGTTTCGAAGGCCATTATCGAGTTGGAGGAAGAGCTGGGCGTCGAGATCTTCGCGCGCCACGGCAAACGCCTGAAACGCGTGACCGAGCCCGGCCAGCACGTGCTCAAGAGCATCGAGCTGATCATGCGGGAGGTCGGCAACCTGAAGCGCATCGGCGAGCAGTTCAGCGCCGAGGACAGCGGAACCCTCTCCATCGCCACGACCCACACCCAGGCACGCTATGTCCTGCCGGTGCCTGTGGCGAAACTGCGCGAGGCCTACCCCAAGGTGAACGTCAGCCTGCACCAGGGCTCCCCGGACCAGGTGGCACGCATGGTGATCGACGAGGTCGCCGAGATCGGTATCGCGACCGAGTCCCTGTCGGATTACCAGGAACTGGTCACCCTGCCCTGCTACGAATGGCAGCACGTGCTGGTCTTGCCCTTGAACCATCCGCTGGTCAAGAAGGAGCGCATCCACCTGGAGGAGCTCGCGGCCGAGCCGATCATCACGTATCACCCTTCGTTCACGGGCCGCACCCGCATCGACACCGCCTTCGCCAGCAAGAAGCTGGTGCCGCGCATTGCCCTGGAGGCGATCGATTCGGACGTGATCAAGACCTACGTGAGGCTGGGCCTGGGCATCGGGATCGTGGCCGAGATGGCCGTGCGTGACGATGGCAGCAACACAGACTTGGCGGTGCGTCCGCTGGGCCACCTGTTCGGCCCCAACCTGGCCCGGGTCGCTTTCAAGCGCAGCGCGTACTTGCGCAACTTCGTGTACAAATTCGCCGAGCTGCTGTCCGACCGCCTGGACCGCAACCTCATCGCCAAAGCCATGACTGGCCATGTAAACGACTATGAGCTCTGAGCCCCGCACGCCCGTCCTGCAGACCAAGCTGCCCGCCGTCGGCACGACCATCTTCACTGTCATGTCGACGCTGGCCGCCGAGCGCGGCGCGGTGAATCTCGGCCAGGGCTTTCCGGATTTCGATTGCGACCCGCGCCTGGTGGAAGCCGTTACCGACGCGATGACCCAGGGCCTGAACCAGTATCCGCCCATGACCGGCGTGCCGGCGCTGCGCGCGGCAGTGGCAGCCAAGATCGAGGCGATGTACGGCCACAGCTACGACCCGGCATCGGAAATCACCATCACCGCCGGTGCGACGCAGGCCATCATCACGGCGATCCTTGCGGTCGTCCGGCCGGGCGACGAGGTGATCGTGCTGGAGCCTTGCTACGACAGCTACGTTCCCAACATCGAATTGGCCGGCGGCACGGTGGTGCGTGTGCCGCTGGTGCCGGGCACCTTCCGCCCCGATTTCGACAAGATCGCGTCAGCCATCAACTCGAAGACGCGCGCGATCCTCGTCAACAGCCCGCACAACCCGAGCGCGACCGTGTGGTCGGCGCAGGACATGCTCAAGCTGCAGGACCTGCTGGCGCCGACGGACGTGCTGCTGATCAGCGACGAGGTCTACGAGCACATGGTGTTCGACGGCCAGGCGCACCAGAGCGCGGCCCGCTTTCCCGGGCTCGCAGCGCGCGCGTTCATCGTCTCGAGCTTCGGCAAGACTTACCACGTGACGGGCTGGAAGGTCGGCTACGTGGCTGCACCCGCGTCCCTGACGGCGGAATTCCGCAAGGTGCACCAGTTCAACGTATTCACCGTCAACACGCCGGTTCAGCACGCACTGGCGGCCTATATGGCCGACCCGACGCCCTATCTCCAATTGCCGGCGTTCTACCAGCGCAAGCGCGACCTGTTCCGTGAAGGACTGTCGCGTACCCGGTTCAAACTTCTCCCCAGCCAGGGTAGCTATTTCCAGTGCGTGGACATCTCGCAGGTCAGCGACCTGGGTGAGGCGGAATTCTGCAAATGGCTCACCGCGGAAATCGGCGTCGCCGCCATCCCGCTGTCGGCGTTCTACGGCAACGGCTTCGACCAGCGCGTCGTGCGTTTCTGTTTCGCCAAGAAGGAAGAAACGCTGCACTCGGCACTGGATCGGCTGGCGAAGCTGTAGCGCATCAACACTGGATCGCGTTGCGGCAGAACTTCTCCAGCTCGCTCACCACCGCTTGCCCGGCGACGGGATTCCTGGCTTTGGGACCCACCTCCAGGCTCAGCTTCATTTCGTACTTCTTGAAGAAGTCGTCGAACAGCTCGCCACCCAGCGTTGCATAAGCGGTGAGGGTGTCATGCTGGGTGTCGTGCGACAGCAGCACGGCGCACAAGGGCTGTGACGCGGGGCCGGACAGCACTTCGGCGCCGCGGGCCGGGTCGTACTGGCTGTGATCGGCGCAGCAGTGGATCAAGGCGTCCTGCACACCCCGTTGTGCCCGGTTTTTGCGAAAGCTGATGAAGCTCACGTCGCGTGTGGGGTAGACCAGCTGGTGCGCGCAGATCGCGGAAAAAGCCACCACGCTCCGGTTCGCGCCGACCCCGCCGGGCCAGGCATAGGCGTCCCGGGCCTTGGTGCTCAGCGACTGCGGATTGGCGGGCTTGCCCAGGTCCAGCAGGAACGCCGGCGTCGCTTCGTAGGGGTAATGGAAGACGTAATTGGTGAGCGGCTTGAGACGCGACGCCTTGAGCGGCTCGCCCTGCGCGTTGACCAGCAACGCTTTCGCATAGGACCTGGGCTTGGCGTTGGCAGCAAATGCGGGGAGCGCCGTGCCCGCCGACAGGCATGCCGCGCCCGCCGTGCACGACTCGATGAAGCTGCGTCGATCCATAGTCGCTCGAAGTAGACCATGCGACCCGGCCGCGCAGCACCGGGCTTTGTACCGAAGATGAAAGTAGCCATGCACGCCGAATGCGCAGCCGTATGGATGCACCGTTCGGGCCGATGGGCAATCTCCAGGCCGGCGAGCCTGCCTTTCAGCTATTGAGCTGGCCCCACAATTTCTCCAACCGCTTCACGCTCACGGGCTGCGGCGTGCGCAGCTCCTGGGCGAAGAAGCTCACCCGCAGTTCTTCGAGCAGCCAGCGGAACTCCTGCATGCGGTCATCGACTGCGCCCTTGCGCTCGGCGACCAATCGCCAATAGCGCTGTTCCTGCGGCTTCAGTTCGGCCATGCGGGACACATCGCGTGCCGGATCGGCACGCAGCTTGTCCAGCCGCAGCACGATGGCTTTCAGGTAGCGCGGGAAGTGCTGCAGCTGTGCCCAAGGGGTCACGGCCAGGAATCGCTTGGGCATCAGCCGCTGTAGTTGCTGGGCCGCGTCGCCTGTAGCGTCGGGCTGGTTCTTCGTGTCCTTGATCTTGCGCACCGCCGACGCGTACTCAATCAGCACCGTGCCCGCCAGGCGCGCCACTTCGTTGGCAATGAGCGTCAGGCGGCCGCGCCCCTCCTCGATCCGCCGCTTGAAGCCGGGCTCGTCGTCCGGCAACGGCGTCTGCATGAAGGCGCGGTCCAGGGCGACTTCGATGATCTGTTCCCGCAGTTCTTCGTGGGTGCCGAGCGGCATGTAGGCCACGGCCATCTTCTGCAGGTCCGGGATGTTCTTTTCCAGGTACTTGAGCGCATCCCGGATCTGCAGCGCGAACAGGCGGCGCAGTCCCGTGCGGTGCTTCGCCGCCGCCACTTCCGGTTCGTCGAAAACCTCGATCGTGACGGCGTCGCCCAAGTCGACCAGGGCAGGAAAGCCGATGAGGCTCGTGCCGCCCTTGCGCACTTCCATCAGTTCGGGAAGCTCGCCGAACGTCCAGGCGGTGTATCGCTGGTCTGATACACCCCTCACCCCCGCCCTCTCCCCGGTGGGGAGAGGGAGTTTGGCTCCCTCTCCCGCTTGCGGGAGAGGGCTGGGGTGAGGGTCGGTCTTCGCCGCCACCTTCATCCCCGCGAGTGCCTGAAACGCGCCCCGCGCCTGCGCCCCCAGCTCCGCCTTCAACGCACCCAGGTTGCGCCCCATGCCCATCTGCCGGCCGTGCTCGTCGACCACGCGGATATTCATGAACAGGTGGGCCGGCAGCATGTCCAGCTTGAAGTCGGCACGCTTCACATCGAGGCTCGTGGCGTCTCGCACCAGCTTCAGAAGCGCATCGGTCAGCGACCCGACTGCCCAGGCCTGCGGCTGCGACAGCTGGCCGGCGAGCCGCGTCGCCGACTCCGGCAACGGCACGAAACGCGAACGCGGCCGCTGCGGCAGGCTCTTGAGCAGCGCTTGCACCTTGTCCTTGAGCATGCCCGGCACCAGCCACTCGGCTCGCTCCTCGCTCACCTGGTTCAGCACGAACAGCGGCACCGTCACCGTGAGGCCATCGCGTATGTCACCGGGCTCGTGCAGGTAGGCCGCGGCGCAATCGACGCCGCCAAGCCGGATCGTTTTCGGAAACGCGTCGGTGGTGATGCCGGCCGCCTCGTGCCGCATCAGCTCGTCGCGCGTGAGTTTCAGCAACGCCGGGTTGGACCGGCTCGCTTCACGGAACCAGCGCTCGAAGGTCGCGCCGCTGAACACGTCGCGCGGGATGAACTTGTCGTAGAACGCGTAGATCAGTTCCTCGTCCACCAGCACGTCCTGCCGGCGCGACTTGTGTTCCAGCTCCTCGACCTGCTTGACGAGCTTCTGGTTGGCGGCAAGAAAAGGCAGCTTCGTGTCCCACTGCCCGGCCACCAGCCCTTCGCGGATGAAGATCTCTCGCGCGCCTTGCAGGTCGACACGCGCGAACGGCACGCGCCGGCCGCTGTAGATCACCAGGCCATAGAGCGTCGCGCGTTCCAGCGACATCACTTCAGCCGCCTTCTTTTCCCAGTGCGGATCGAGCAGCTGCTTCTTGAGCAGGTGGCCCGCCACGTGCTCGATCCACAGCGGCTCGATGTTCGCGATGCCGCGGCCGAAGAGGCGCGTCGTCTCCACCAGTTCCGCGCTGACGATCCAGCGGCCGGGCTTCTTTTTCAGGTGCGCGCCGGGATGGCGATAGAACTTGATGCCGCGCGCGCCGAGGTACACATCCTCGTCCTCCGGCTTGACGCCGATGTTGCCCAGCAGGCCCGCCAGCATCGACTTGTGCAGTTCCTCGTAGCTCGCCGGCTGGCTGTTGAGCCGCCACTTGTGCTCCGCCACCACCGTGTGCAATTGGCTATGGATGTCGCGCCACTCACGCACGCGACGGACATTGACGAAGTTCTGCCGCAGCAGCTGTTCGTACTGCCGGTTCGACAGCTTGTGCTCCTTACCGTGCCCGCCCTTCGAGTCTTCCAGCCACTTCCACAGTTTCAGGTAGCCGGAGAACTCGCTCTTCTCGTCGTCGAATTTCGCGTGCTGCTGGTCGGCCTGCGTCTGCATCTCCATCGGCCGGTCGCGCACGTCCTGCACGGAAAGTGCAGATGCAATGACAAGCACTTCGTCCAGCGCACCGCGCTCGCGCCCTTCCAGGATCATCCGGCCCACGCGCGGGTCCAGCGGCAGCTTGGCCAACTCGCCACCCATGGGCGTCAGCTCGTTGCCGTCGTCCACGGCGCCCAGCTCGTTCAGCAACTGGTAGCCATCCGCGATGGCGCGTCGAGAAGGCGCCTCGATGAAGGGGAAGTCTTCCACCGAGCCCAGGCGCAGCGACTTCATCCGCAGAATGACGCCGGCCAGTGAGGAGCGCAGGATTTCCGGATCGGTAAACCGTGGCCGCCCCGCGAAATCCTTCTCGTCGTAAAGGCGGATGCAGATACCGTTGGCCACGCGGCCGCAGCGGCCCGCGCGCTGGTTGGCGGCGGCCTGGCTGATCGGCTCCACCAGCAACTGCTCCACCTTGCTGCGGAAGCTGTACCGCTTCACGCGCGCCGTGCCGGCATCGATCACGTAGCGGATACCCGGCACGGTCAGCGAAGTCTCGGCCACGTTGGTGGCGAGCACGATGCGCCGGCCGTTGTGGTCGTCGAAGATGCGGTCCTGCTCGGCCTGCGAGAGGCGCGCGAAGAGCGGCAGCACTTCCGCGTTGCGCGTCAGCGGCTGATGCGACAGGTGCTTGCGCAGGTGGTCCGCAGCCTCGCGGATCTCGCGCTCGCCGGGCAGAAAGACCAATATGTCGCCACCACCGCCGCCCTGCCAGAGTTCATCCACGCCATCGGCGATGGCCTCGTTCAGCCCGTAGTCGCGCGAGTCCTCGAACGGCCGCCAACGCTGCTCCACCGGAAACATCCGACCCGAGACGTAGATCACCGGCGCCGGCCCCTTGGCCGACCCGAAGTGCTGCGCGAAGCGGTCCGCGTCGATAGTGGCCGACGTGACGATGATCTTCAGGTCGGGCCGCCGCGGCAGGATCTCGCGCAGATAGCCGAGCAGGAAATCGATGTTGAGGCTGCGCTCGTGCGCCTCGTCGATGATGATGGTGTCGTAGGCCTTGAGCAGGGGATCGGTCTGCGTCTCCGCCAGCAGGATGCCGTCGGTCATCAGCTTGACCGAGGCGTCGCGCGACAGCCTGTCCTGGAAGCGCACCTTGAAGCCGACCACCTCGCCCAGCGGCGTCTTCAACTCCTCGGCGATGCGCTTGGCCACGCTGGATGCGGCGATCCGGCGCGGCTGCGTGTGGCCGATCAATGGCCCTTTGCCACCCGGATAGTTCAGCTTGCCCCGGCCCATCGCGAGGGCGATCTTGGGCAGCTGAGTCGTCTTGCCCGAGCCGGTCTCGCCACAGACGATGACCACCTGGTGCGCCGCGATCGCGGCCGTGATCTCCTCGCGCTTGGCGGAGACCGGCAGGGATTCGGGGAAGGTGATCGAAACCGGCAGTCGATCAGACAAAGGGATTTTCCAAGGCTGCGCCGGTGGGCTTGTAGTGCGCGGTGTTGCGTGTCACCACCGTCAGGCCATGCACCAGGGCAATGGCCGCGACCTGCTTGTCGACGATGTTCTGGGCGTGCGGCACGAGAAGGCGCCCCCAAACCTGCGCCGCCTCCTCGCCGAAGGGAAGGATCTGCCCTTCGAACTCGCCTGTCACCCGGTCCAGCCACTTTTCCAGCAGCGCGCTCTGGGATGCGTCACCGCGGTGCCGCACTTTCTCGATGCCGTGCCTCAGCTCGCCGAGTGTGATGACGGACAGGTAGACGGCACGCCGCGCTGCCTGGGCATCGCGCAGGAACGCCACCGCGCCTCGATTGGCGCGGGCCCCTTTGCGCAGTTCACTCACCACGTCGGTGTCCAGCAGGTACATCAGTTCTTCTTGCGTGCGGTTCGGGTCTTGGCCGGGTGGCGGGCGAAATCTTCATCCAGGCCCACATCGGGCATGCTCATCAACACCTCGACGAAGCTCTTCTTTTTCGGCGCCCTCAGGGCCTCTTCGAGAATGCGCCGATGCTCTTCTTCCGCGCTGTGGCCATGCTTGGCGGCGCGCTGCTTGAGCGCCAGCACCAGCGGCGGGTCGACGTTGCGGACAACCAGTTGGCTCATGGGTGGCTCCTTTCGACCTTGTTGATAGCAATGATAGCACCAGGGCGCCATCGTTGCGGCCAGGCCACAAGTGGGCAACACGCTGCCGAAAGCCCTTCCAGAAACCGGGGCACTGCTCGTATCATCGCCCTCCCATGTTTGCAATCACCATGCCCTCCCGCTTGTGCTTAGGCACCGCAAGCCGCGCTTTGCGCGGCGGGGTCATGCGTTTCTCCCTGGCCTGACGCCGCCCCGCGCGCGTCCTGCCGGACGCGACGCCCGACCCCACCTGGTTTCTTGCTGCCTGCCACGGTCGGGCCGGCCGTGGCCCGTCATTATTTTTCTTGTTTCGTTGCACACCATGCAAACCATCGTCGATCCCGCGCTGCGCGCCGTCTTGTCGGAGCGCACCGCCCGCTTGCGCGAAGTCGCGCAGGAACTGAAGGCCGAGCTGTTCGGCATCGATGACGTGATCGACCGCGTCATCGATTCGCTGCGCGCCTGGTACGTCCTGCCGCAGATCATCAGCCGGCCGGTCATCGTCTGCCTGTGGGGCCTGACCGGCACCGGCAAGACTCAGCTGACGCGCAAGCTCGCGCAGAAGCTGGGTTTCTACGACCGCTTCATCGAAGTCCAGATGGACGGCTTCAGCCATGGCTCCGGCTACCGTACCGCGGGCTCGGTCTCTGCCATGCTGGCCGAATCCGGCATCGAGGAAGGCGAGCCCGGCATCCTGGTGCTGGACGAGTTCCAGCGCTTTCGCACCGTCGACACCAAGGGCACCGACATCAAGGTCGAGCGCTACCAGGACGTCTGGGCGCTGCTGTCCGACGGCCGGCTCGCACCTTCGCTGTCCTTTCTCGGCGAGATTGAGTCCACGCTGGCCTGGTCGCAGTACGGCGAAGACGAACGCACTGACGAGGAAAAGGCAAAGAAGGCCAAGTTCCGCCTGTCGCCTTACGAAGCCAAGGAACTCAAGCGCAGCCTCAAGCTGAAGGAACCGCTGTTGGAGATCATGGCCTGGGAGCCCGCGCAGCTGCAGGCCCGCATTTACGAATTCCGCGGCCAGCAGCAGACCTGGGAGACCGACTACAGCAAACTGCTGGTGTTCGTGGCCGGCAACCTGGACGAGATGTACAGCGAGATGGCCACGCGCGTGGAGGACTGCGACACCGACGCCGACATCTTCCACGAGCTCACGCGCAAGTTGTCGCTGATCGACGTGAAGAAGGCCCTATCCGACCGCTTCAAGCCGGAGCAGATCGCGCGCCTGGGCAACAACCACGTCATTTACCCTTCGTTCAGCCGCGCGACCTACGAGCGCCTGATCGTGTCCATCTGCGACCGCTACCTGGCCGAAGTCACCGCCACGTCAGGCGTTCGCTTTCGCATCGACGCCAGCCTGCTGGAGCAAATCTACGCCAATGCCGTCTTCCCGGCGCAGGGCACGCGGCCGCTGTTCTCGTCCATTCACGCGATCCTGAGCGCGACGCTGGTGGACGCGGCGCTGTGGGCATTGGAAGGCGGCGTTGCGGCCGGCGACACGGGCACGATCTCGTTCGACGTCGCGCGACAAGGCCTGCGGGTGCGCTTCGACGGCCACGAGCGCTTCTTTGCCGCCAACTTCGAGCTGAACCGGCTCAAGCAGCGTGCCAACCCGGACTTCCGCGCGCTGCTGGCGGTGCACGAGGCCGGCCACGGCCTGGCATATGGCCTGCTGTTTGGCCGGCCGCCGCAAGAGATCAAGATCAACGTGGCGTCTTTCGAGGGCGGCTACAACAGCTACAGCGCGCTCAAGGCCAGTTCGCGCCGCAACTGCCTGGACCGCATCTGCGTGGGCCTGTCGGGCCGCGCCGCCGAGCACATGGTGTTCGGCAAGGCGGCCTGCACCACCGGCGCCGAGCAGGACCTGCGCACCGCGACGGCGGCAGCCGCGCAGTTCGTGCGGCACCACGGCTTCGGCAGCCGCTTGAGCCGCACCGACGTCGCGCGCGATCCGGACGAGAACCTCAACACCGGCGTCGACGCGACCAATGAGGAAATCGAGGCCCTGCTGGCACAGGAATACGCTCGCGCCCTGGCGCTGTTGAACGGCCATGCCGCCGTCTTCGTCAAGCTGGTGGACTGCCTGGTGCAGAACGGCAGCGTGCCGCGCGAGGAAGTCGCGCATCTGCTTGGCCTCAAGACCGGCGGCGACCTGAGCGTCCTGGAACCCTACGCCGCGCGGCTGGAGGCTTTTCGCGCCGGTGCTGCCGCACTGGACAAAGTCAGCTCGACGCGCGCATCCGCTCACGCCGGCTCAACGTCCGGCACCTCGGCAATCTGACCCGATGCCTGGTCGTGCCAGGCGACGCGGCTGTCATAGCTCCACGCGGTGCGAGACATCGCTCGCGACATCGCCACGGCCGCAGAGGGCCGCACTTGCGCGGTCGTCGCTAGCACGCCGACACCGACTTGGGCGCCCCACTCCGCCCGCCCCACATCCAGGTCAGTGGGCGCGGCGCCTTCGCTGAGCACCACGGGCCGCGACAACCGGTCGGCGACCAGCCGGCCCAGCTGCAGCAGGCGCTGCATGTCGGCCGTGCGGCGCACCAGGAGCAGGAAGCCATCGTCGCCGAGGCGCCCGATCTCGACTTCGGCCGGCACACAGCGGCGCAGGCGGCTGGCGCAGACGAACAGCGCGTGATTGAGGGCCGATCGACCGTGAAGGTTCTCGAGCGTGTAGAGATTGCCGATCGAGACCACGATCACGCCCAACGCGCGGGTCACATCCTCGTGCTGCTTGTAGAAAGCGAGTCCCACCATCTGCCCCGTCTCGGCGTGCGAGCGCATGCGTGTGACCGGGTCGTAGCTGGGGCCATGGGCCACTGCCGCGCGCAACTCGATCAGGTACGAGTAGCGGGCCCACAAGGCTGTCGCCATGGTAGCCAGATAGGCCATGCCTGCCACGGCGCTGACCGCGTGCACGGGCCAGGAAACGCCGTCGCGGTGCAGCGCGATCCAGGAGAGCCCGCCGACCGCCACCAGCATGAACGAGACGCCCGACACCGCGACCCAGGCGAGCCGGTCGCCGCGCCGCGCACTGCGCACGCAGGCCACCAGCATGGCCGCTCCCACTGCGAAAGCCATCATCGAGCTCAGCGCCAGCGATTGCTCGGCCTCGAGCGTCCAGCCGACCAGCAACACCACGCCGGCCAGCGCCAACAGCGCTCCTCGAATCCTTCGGGCCTTGGAGCGGTCGCGCATCAAGCCCAGCATGGCCAGGAGCATCTGGCCGAGCACGACCGCGCTGATGGCTGCAACGTGGGCCAGCAGGCGGGCCTGCACCGTGGGATCGGCAATCGGCAGCCAGCCCAGGTAAGCCACGGCGAAGACGGCTGACACCATCGCCGACAGCGCCGCGGTCAGGGCCACCCGCTGGAGCGAAGCCGCGAACGCGGCCAGAGACCCAGCCAGCATCAAGGCCACGCTGCCGAAGAAGGCTCCCCAGAAACCGATCGCAACCGCATCCATTGGCCACAGACCATACCTGCCGGCCCCACGAAAGGCAATCGGGCCACCCAGGTGATTGCCTTACACTTTCCCGACACCTTTCATGCTTTCGCCTGCCGCGCCGATGTCCACCGTCTTCAACTTCACGTTCGTGCCCTGGTTCCGCTCGGTCGCGCCCTACATCCACATGCACCGCGGCAAGACCTTCGTCGTGGGCATGGCGGGCGAAGCCATCGCCGCCGGAAAGCTGCAACACATCGCGCAGGATCTGGCGCTCATTCAGAGCATGGGCGTGAAAGTGGTGCTGGTGCACGGCTTCCGACCGCAGGTGAACGAACAGCTCAAGGCCAAGGGCCACGCGGCGAAGTATTCGCACGGCATGCGCATCACCGACGAAGTGGCGCTGGACTCGGCGCAGGAGGCTGCTGGCCAGCTGCGCTACGAAATCGAGGCCGCATTCAGCCAGGGCCTTCCGAACACGCCCATGGCCGGCTCCACCGTGCGAGTGATCTCCGGCAACTTCATCACGGCCCGCCCGGTGGGCGTGGTCGATGGCGTCGATTTCAAGCATTCCGGCCTCGTTCGCAAGGTCGACGTGGGCGGCATCACGCGCACGCTCGATTTCGGGGCGATGGTGCTGCTGTCGCCTTTCGGGTTTTCGCCCACCGGCGAGGCTTTCAACCTGACGATGGAAGAGGTGGCGACGAGCGTGGCCATCGCGCTGCAAGCCGACAAGCTGGTCTTCCTGTCTGAGATCCCCGGGGTGCGCGTCAAGCCGCTGGAACCGGATGGGGAAGACAATCCGATCGACACCGAGCTGCCGCTGGCCGCCGCCGAGCAACTGCTGGCCAGCCTGCCGCCGCCGCAAAACCCGACGGACACCTCCTTCTACCTGCAGCACTGCGTCAAGGCCTGCAAGGCCGGCGTCGAACGCAGCCACATCATCCCCTTTGCCACCGATGGTTCGCTGCTGCTGGAGGTGTACGTGCACGACGGCATCGGCACCATGGTGATCGACGAGAAGCTGGAGGAACTGCGCGAAGCCACCGCCGACGACGTGGGCGGCATCCTGCAGCTGATCGAACCGTTCGAGCAGGACGGCACGCTGGTCAAGCGCGATCGCACCGAGATCGAGCGTGATATCGCCAACTACACCATCGTGGAGCACGACGGCGTGATCTTCGCTTGCGCGGCGCTCTATCCGTATCCCGAGTCAAAGACCGGCGAAATGGCGGCTCTGACGGTCTCGCCGCAAAGCCAGGGCCAGGGCGACGGAGAAAAAGTCCTGAAGCGCGTCGAGCAACGCGCCCGCGCCATGGGCCTGGACAGCATCTTCGTGCTCACCACCCGCACCATGCATTGGTTCTTGAAGCGCGGCTTCGTCCAGGTCGACCCGGACTGGTTGCCGGAAGCGCGCAAGCGCAAGTACAACTGGAACCGCAAGAGCCTGGTGTTCGTCAAGAAACTCAACTGAAACTGAAACTGAAACTGAAACTGAGACAGACAGGGAGTCACACATGTACCCATGGCTATGGTTCTGGTCACCGCAATTCCACTTTCCGTTTTCGGGCAGCGTGGCGCAGCGCATCGACCCTGACTTTTTTTCCCAGATTCCGCCTGAGGCAGGCAACGGCGAGGTCGAGAAGCAGATTGCCGACATCGCTTCGTACGGGCGGCAGCTGGGCTGGCTCACCGAGGTGCTGCTGTCGCGCACCAGCCCCGACACGGTGCCGCCTGAACAGGCGGCAGAGGCCCAGGCCAAGCTGGAAGCGACCTATCACGAGATCGAGACCGTGAAGCGCCTCAACAAGGCCAAGCTCTCGCGCTCCGCGATGGCCGTGCTCGAAAAACTGGAAGCGACCGATCCCGATGCGTTGGCGCTCGTCCTGGCTCGATTCGCAAAGACCACGCCGCGCCGCCTCACCAGCGAGGGCACAGCGGCCAAGCGCTGATGTTCATGATCCTGCAGCTGGACCACATCGTCCTGCGTGTGCGGGACGTGGACGCCATGCTGCGCTTCTACATCGATGTGCTCGGCTGCACGATGGAGCGCCAGCAGGAGGAGCTGGGCCTGTACCAGGTGCGCGCGGGCGCATCGCTCATCGACTTCGTCACGCTGGACGGCAAACTCGGCCGGGCCGGCGGCGCCGCACCGGGGCGCGAGGGCCGCAACCTGGATCACTTCTGCCTGCGCGTCGATCCCTTCGAGGGCGAAGCATTGAGGGCCTGGCTGGTCGGCAAAGGCGCCGATCCCGGCGAGATCGGCCAACGCTATGGTGCCGACGGAGAAGGGCCATCCGTTTACCTGCCCGATCCGGAAGGCAACGTGGTAGAACTCAAAGGCCCACCCAATCCACCCCCTGCCACGACATGAACCTCACCACCCTGCTGCTGTTTGCCGCCGTTGCCCTGGTGGCCATCGCCACGCCCGGCCCCACCGTCCTGCTCGCATTGGCCAACGGTTCGCGTTTCGGCGTGCGCCGGTCGCTGCCGGGGATGTTGGGCGCGGTGTTGTCCGATCTCGTTCTGGTCGGCGCCGTGGCGCTCGGACTGGGCGCGCTGCTGGCGGCGTCCGAATTCTGGTTCTCGGTGCTCAAATGGGTCGGCGCTGCCTATCTGGCGTGGCTGGGCATCCGCATGCTGCGTTCGCAAGGCGGCTTCGAAGTGCCCGCCGCCGGCACCGGCGCCTCCCACGACACGACGGCCCGGTCGATCTTCATGAAGTCTTTCCTGGTCGCGGTGACCAACCCCAAGGGCTACCTGTTCTGCTCGGCCTTGCTGCCCCAGTTCATCGACCCGGCGGCCGCGCAAGCGCCGCAGTACGTCACGATCGCGATCGTGTTCGCCTCATTGGATTTCGTCGTCATGTTCGCCTATGCCGTCACGGGAGCGCGCGCCGTCCGGCTACTGAAAGCCTCAGCCACGAAATGGCTGGACAGGGGCTGCGGCGGCGCCTTGCTCGCGCTGGCCGGCTCGCTGGCGTTCTATCGCCGCGCCAACGCCTGAGGCTTGAACCCGAAGGGGTCTCCTACACAGGTATGGCCCCGGTCTGACACCGGTTGCGCGGCGCAGAGCCTAGCGTTGTGCGTGGAGATGCCCCATGCAAAACAACTCTACGCCCGCTTCCGCTGCGCGAGAGGTCCGTATTCCGTCAGGCGATGCCTGGTTGTACGGCGATCTGGTGCTGCCAACAGCGTTCACGGGAGTGGCGCTGTTCGCGCATGGCAGCGGCAGCGGCCGGCACAGCGCGCGGAATCGCCAGGTAGCACTGCGGCTGCAGCAAGCGGGCATCGGCACCCTGCTGTTCGATCTGCTGACCGCGCAGGAAGAACAGGTCGACCTGCATACCCGCGAGCACCGCTTCGATATTCCTCTCCTCACGCGCCGGATGCAGGACGCGACAACGTGGGTTGGGTCACGGCCTGAACTGAGCAACGCGCCGGTGGGGTACTTCGGGGCCAGCACCGGCAGCGCTGCGGCGCTGATCGCCGCGGCCCGCCTCGGCAACAAGGTCGCCGCCGTCGTGTCTCGGGGCGGACGGCCCGACCTCGCAGGCCCGGCCGCACTGGCCGCCGTCAAAGCGCCCACCCTGCTCATCGTCGGCGGCGCCGACCATGGCGTGATCGAGCTCAATCAGGAAGCATTCAAGCGGATGCAGTGCGAAAAGGAGCTGAAGATCGTGCCCGGCGCCACGCACCTCTTCGAAGAGCGTGGCGCGCTGGAACAGGTTCAGGAACTCGCCACCGCCTGGTTCACCGCCCACATGGCGAAGGCAGAGCACACCGCATGGGAGCACGCCACATGAAGGACGTGCAGCTGCCGCTGCGTGACCGGCGCCAGGCAGGCCGGGTATTGGCAGAACGGCTGGAACATCTTCGGGGTGATCCCAACCTGCTGGTGCTGGGCGTGCCCCGCGGCGGTGTCGCAGTGGCTTTCGAAGTGGCGCTGGCGCTGCAGGCGCCGCTGGACATCTTCGTGGTTCGCAAGCTCGGCTATCCGGGCCACGAGGAGTACGCGCTGGGTGCCATCGCCAGCGGCGGTGTGCGCGTGATGAACCCTGCGGTGGATGTTCCGGTGTCGCCTGAAGACCTGGCCGCCGTCGTGGCACGCGAACAGGACGAACTGGTGCGCCGTGAGCTGCTGTACCGCGGTAGCCGCCCCGCCATCGCCATCCAGGGGCGCACCGTGGTGTTGGTCGATGATGGCCTGGCCACCGGCTCCACGATGCGCGCCGCGGTACTGGCAGTGCGCCAGCAAAAGCCGCACCGGCTCGTCGTCGGCGTGCCGGTGGGCGCGGAGGACACCTGCGCCATGCTGCGCCGCGACGCCGACGAAGTGATCTGTGCTGCCATGCCGAGCCCCTTCCGTGCGGTGGGGCTGTGGTACCAGGAATTCCCACAGGCCAGCGACGAAGAAGTGCACCAGCTGCTCGACGAGTCAAGGCGTCTACGCGCGTTGTCGATCCACTGAAAGCAGGCGCAATCATGGTCACCCGCGAATCGCGGTTTCGTTCGGACTACTGTGCCAAGTGGCGTTGATGGGGCGTGCAAACCAATGGAGCGTTTCGCGGTAGCGGCCCTCGTCTCATCCGAGGAGCAGCCGCTGGGCGTCCTTGAGCAACAGGAGCAACATGCCCTCGCCGGCGGGGGATGGAATAAACCCGAATTTGAGATAGAAGCTGATGGCCTCTGCGTCGAGCGGATGCGTCATCATGGCGCGCACGCCAGCCTGTTCGGAGATCGTCAGGGCCCGGGTGATGGCATCACGAAGCAGCCCCTGTCCAACGCCTTGCCCGTGGTAGCGTTGGTCCACCGCGAGTCTGGCGAGCAAGACCACCGGAATCGGGTATTGGCCCATGCCTTTGCGAACACGTTCAGGCACCTCCAGACTATCGACTTGGCCAACGGCCAGGCTGTAGTAACCAGCGACCGTGCGAGCATCGTTCGCGTCGTCCACGACGGCGAAGGCGCGAGCCGAACCACTGGCGCTGGCTTGGCGGGCATGCCGAGCCAACCATTCGTTCAGGGAAGGTTTGCCGCAGTCGAATCCGTCCAACAGGTCATCCGCGGCCAACGGCCGCGGCGCGCACAACATCAGCGCTTCTCCCAGGACGCCTTCTTGGAGAACAACCGCTCAAGCCCGGGGTTCGGCTGCGCCGGACGATCCAGCATGTCCATGAGCGTCTCGTACTGGCCGGTCGGCACGACGAATAGACGCTGGTCGAGCAAGGTTTGCTCAGCTGCGCTGCAGGCGCTATCAAGGATGAATTCGGTCAGCGATTTATGCCGGGCTTCCGCCGCGCGCTTGAGGATGGCTTCTTGCTCCGGAGTCGCGCGGATTCCCAAACGCGCGGAGCGCGAAGATGGTCGCAGGACAACTTCAGCCATGATGCGGATCCCTGTTTGTCAATGTACGTCATGTTAGTACATTGGGCGAACACTTGCAAGCGCTGCGCGCTTGCGACTCAGGCGGTCGCGAGGCGCGGCTGCCGCGCCAGGCGAATCACCAGCGCGACCGCGACCAGCGCGAAGAACACGAACCAGACGAACGACCAGTTCGCGATGGAGCCGCCCAGGAAGGTCCAGTCGATCTTCGTGCAATCGCCGCTGCCCTTGAAGATCATGGGAATGGCGCGTTGCAGCGGGAAAGTCTCGATCATTCCGTAGAAATCGCGGCCGCACGACGCGATCTCGGGCGGATACCACTGCAGCCAGCTCTGGCGGGCCGCGACGAAAGCACCGAAGCCCGAGAACAGCAGCATCAGCACGCTGCCGGCAATCCATGCGCCGCGGCTGCGGGAGAAGGCGGCAAGGCCCGCGGCCAGCGTCACCAGCACCAATGCATAGCGCTGCACGATGCACATCGGGCAAGGCTCCAGGCCCACGACGTGCTGCAGGTACATGCCGAACGCAAGCATCGCCACGCAGGCAGCGGCAACGAGCGCCAAGATGCGGCGCGGCGCCATGTCAAACCAATCGATCAAGACTCATCCTCCAAACCAGCCAATGAAGGGCCGGTCAGGCGGCACCTTCCACGAAAACGCGGGCCCGGCGCGGTGTCACCACCAGCGTCTCACCCTCCTTGAACCCCATCTCACGGAACTGCTGCGCGGGAATCTGCGCTTCGATGATGGAATCCTGATTGTCCCCCGCCGGTTTGTTGTCGTCGGCCGGAATAAGTTCCAGCCGGGCGATCGGACCCACCACAATGGCGCGGCTCAATTGAACCACGATGCCGCGCGGGCGTCCGGAGGCGTCCAGGCCCTCCCCGGGCGAATAGCGTTGCACGTCCAGGTCGTGCGGCCGCACGTACGCGGACGCCTTGGCATTCTGCGCATGCGCATGCTCCGGCGAATCGAGCTGCATGCCTTCCAGGTGAACCTCGCCCTCGTGGGCGCGGCCGTGGAACAGGTTGACGTCGCCCAGGAACCCGTAGACGAACGGGCTGGCCGGATGGTCCCAAACCTCCTGGGGCGAACCGACCTGCTCCACCTTGCCGCTGTTCATCAGCACCACGCGGTCGGCCACTTCCAGCGCTTCTTCCTGGTCGTGCGTCACGAAGATGCTGGTGACGTGCAATTCGTCGTGCAGGCGGCGCAGCCAGCGGCGCAACTCCTTCCGGACCTTCGCGTCCAGCGCACCGAACGGCTCGTCCAGCAGCAGCACCTTGGGCTCGACCGCCAGGGCGCGGGCCAGCGCGATCCGCTGGCGCTGCCCGCCGGACAGCTGCGAGGGGAAGCGGTCGGCGAGCCAGCCCAGCTGCACCAGGCCCAGCAGGTCGTGCACCTTCTTCTTGATCTGCGCTTCGCTCGGGCGTTGGCCGCGCGGCTTGACGCGCAGGCCGAAGGCCACGTTTTCGAATACCGTCATGTGGCGGAACAGCGCGTAGTGCTGGAACACGAAACCCACCTGGCGATCGCGCACGTGCACATCCGTGGTGTCCTCTCCCGAAAAAAGGATGCTGCCCGCGTCGCCTGTTTCCAACCCCGCGATGATGCGCAGCAGCGTGGTCTTGCCGCAGCCCGATGGGCCGAGCAGCGCGATCAGTTCGCCGGAGTTGATGTCCAGCGACACGTCGCGCAACGCGTGAAAGTCGCCGAACTTCTTGCTGACGTTGCGGATTTCGATGCTCATGGTTCTTCTCTCTTTCTCCCTCGCCCCTCTGGGGAGAGGGTTGGGGTGAGGGGCTCGCGTGCCCTCACCCTAGCCCTCTCCCAACGGGCGAGGGGACAATACAGGCCGTTCGGGCGGCGCTTCCGCCGCCGCTTTCATTTCGCGCTCGTGGCGCCACTCCACCACCGACTTGATGACCAGCGTCACCAAGGCCAGCAGGGCCAGCAGCGAAGCGACGGAAAACGCCGCCACCGACTGGTATTCGTTGTAGAGAATTTCCACGTGCAGCGGCATGGTGTTGGTCTGGCCCCGGATGTGGCCCGACACCACCGAGACCGCGCCGAACTCGCCCATGGCCCGCGCGTTGCACAGGATCACGCCGTAGATCAGGCCCCACTTGATGTTGGGCAGCGTCACGAGCCAGAAGGTCTGCCAGCCGTTGGCGCCCAGCACGATGGCGGCCTGCTCCTCGTCGTTGCCTTGCGACTGCATCAACGGGATCAGCTCGCGCGCGATGAACGGAAACGTCACGAAGATGGTCGCGAGCACGATGCCCGGCACTGCGAAGATGATCTTGATGTCGTGCGCCGCCAGCCAGGGGCCGAACCAGCCTTGCGCGCCGAACATCAGCACGTAGATCAGACCGGCGACCACAGGCGACACCGAAAACGGCAAGTCGACCAACGTGGTGAGGAACGCCTTGCCGCGGAACTCGTACTTGGCGATGCACCACGCCGCGGCGACGCCGAACACCAGGTTCAGCGGCACAGCGATGGCGGCGGTGATCAGCGTGAGCTTGATCGCCGACCAGGCGTCGGGTTCACGCAAGCCCTCCAGGTAGGCACCGAAGCCCTTGCGCATCGCTTCGGTGAACACCGCCGCGAGCGGCAGCACCAGGAACAGCAGCAGGAATACCAGTGCGATGCCGATGAGCGTGTAGCGTACCCACGGCGCTTCGGTGGTGATCACGCGCTTCTTGGTGAGATTGCTCATGAGCCCCCCGATCGGCGGCGCTGCCAGCCCTGCAGGGCATTGATCACCAACAGCAGCACGAACGAGATGACGAGCATCACCACGGCCACGGCGGTTGCGCCGGCGTAGTCGTATTGCTCCAGCTTGCCGATGATGACCAGCGGCGTGATCTCCGACACCATCGGCATGTTGCCGGCGATGAAGATCACCGATCCGTATTCGCCGATGGCTCGGGCGAAGGCCATCGCGAAGCCTGTCAACAGCGCTGGTGCGATGGACGGGAAGATCACGCGGGTGAAGGTCTGGAAGCGCGTCGCGCCCAGGCACATTGCGGCTTCCTCAAGCTCCTTCTCGGTGTCTTCCAGCACAGGCTGCACCGTGCGAACCACGAACGGCAGGCCGATGAAGATGAGCGCGATCACCACCCCGTTCGGGTTGAAAGCCAGCTTGATGCCCAGCGGCTCGAGGTATTGCCCGATCCAGCCGTTGCCCGCTAGCAGCGCCGTGAGGGAGATGCCCGCCACGGCCGTGGGCAGCGCAAACGGCAAGTCCACCAGCGCGTCGACGATCTTCTTGCCCGGAAAGGTGTAGCGCACCAGCACCCATGCCACCAGCAGGCCGAAGACCACGTTGACCAGTGCCGCGATGAACGAGGCGCCGAAAGTCAACCGGTACGACGCGAGCACGCGTGGCGAGCTGATCGCCGCCCAGAACTGGTCCCAGGTCAGCGTGAAGGTCTTGAACACCAGCGCCGAGAGCGGGATCAGGACGATCAGGCTCAGGTACAGGAGCGTATAGCCCAGGGTGAGGTTGAAGCCGGGGAGAACCTTCTTGTTCCCGCCCCGGGAAGGCACCGCCGCTCCAGGCAGCGGCACTCCAATGGCAGCAGCGCTCATCTACTTGACGGTGTAGATCTTGTCGAACTGGCCGCCGTCGTTGAAGTGCACTTTCTGCGCTTCAGACAGGGAACCGTACAACTCCTGCACCGTGAACAGCTTGATCGGCTTGAAGGTGTTGGCGTATTTTTTCAGCACCGCTTGCGAGCGCGGGCGGATGGAGTGCTTGGCGGCGATCTCCTGCCCTTCTTCCGAGTACAGGTACTGCAGATAGGCCCTGGCCAGATCGCCGGTGCCCTTCTTCGCGACCGTGCGCTCGACCACCGCCACGGGGTTCTCGGCCACGATGCTGATCGACGGATAGACGACGTCGACCTTGTCGGCGCCGAATTCCTTGTTGACGGATTCCACCTCGGATTCGAAGGTGATCAGCACGTCGCCGGTACTGCGCTGCAGGAAAGCTGTGGTGGCATCGCGGCCGCCGCGCGCGAGCACCGGCACGTTCTTGTACAGCTTGCCCATGAACTCCTGCTGCTGCGTGTCGGTGACGCCTTTCTTCTTCTGATAGCCCAGGGCGGCGAGGTACGCATAGCGGCCATTGCCGCCGGTCTTCGGGTTGACGACGACCACCTGCACGCCGGGCTTGACCAGGTCGTCCCAGTCCTTGATGCCCTTGGGGTTGCCATTGCGCACCAGGAACAGCATCGTCGACGTGGTGGGAGCGGCGTTGTCCGGGAAGCGCTTGGCCCAGTCTTTGGCCACCACGCCCCTCTCCGCCAGAAATTCGACATCGGTCGTCGTGTTCATGGTCACGACGTCGGCGTCCAGGCCGTCGGCCACGGCACGCGCCTGCGCGCTGGACCCGCCATGGGCCTGGTCGATCTTGATGTCCTTGCCCGTGGTCTTCTTGTAGTGCGCGACGAACGCCCCGTTGTAGTCCTTGTAGAACTCGCGGGCTACGTCGTAAGAGGCATTGAGCAGCGTCTGCGCGCCGGCGATACCGCTGGCTGCAAGCGCCAGGCCGGCGATGAAGGTTTTGGTCTTGAAGTTCATGGTTGAGCTTTCCAATGCAAGCAACCTGTGATTTTGGGGTTGGAACCCCACTTCCCAACGACCGTCTTGTTGTTAGCTAATGCGAAGGGCTGAATAAGCCCGCTACAACAAAGGTCGCAGTTCCCTTGCTGCATCCAGCAGCATTGGCAGCAGGTCGCGCTGCATTTGGCCCGCTTCGAGGCGGTGCGGAGCCGCCACCACATTGAGCGCGGCCACGGTCTGCCCTTGCATGTTTCGAAGCGGGACAGCGAGGGCGTGGACACCCAGCTCATGCTCTTCGCTGGCAACACACCAGTCCTGGCTGCGCACCTCATCGATGAGCGCGCGGAACTTGCGGGGCTCGACGGTCGTGCGCGCCGTGAGGCGCGCCAGTTCCCGGCCCTTCATCCAGGCATTGAAGTCGGTCTTGGTCTTGGCAGCCAGCAGCACGCGACCTGTCGATGTGGCGTGTGCTGGCAGCCGCGCACCGAGGTGCAGCCCATAAGCCAGCACACGGGTGGACCCGCTGCGGGCAATGATGACGACTTGCTCACCGTCGAGCACCACGGCCGAGAAGGACTCTGCCGTTAGCGCCGCCAGCCGGTTGAGCGTGGGCTGCAGCACGCGCGGCAGCCGCGCCGACGCCAGGTAGCTGCCGGAGAAGCGCAGCACCTTGGGTGCGAGCCAGAAATAACTGCCGTCGGTTTCGAGATAGCCGAGGTGCGTGAGCGTGAGCAGGTGCCGGCGCGCCGCCGCGCGCGTGATTCCGGCGCGCTGCGACGCCAGCGTGGCATTGAGCCGTTGGCGCTCGGTGTCGAAACTCTCCAGCACCGCCATGCCTTTGGCCATGCCTTCGATGAAGTCTGCTTTGGCGATGGGCATGGAAGGAAGGTCGAGCGTGAAGGCTTGCGCGATGATCGCGCAAGCCCGGCAATCATCGCACAAACGCGCCCTTGTCGGCCTATCGGGAAACCCTCACGCCGCCTAAGCTCCATCGCAGGAGAAATTCATCATGCGTACCCAGGTTGCCATCATCGGTGCCGGCCCTTCGGGCCTGCTGCTCGGCCAGTTGCTGTTCAAGGCCGGCATCGACAACGTCATCATCGAGCGGCAAAGCGCCGACTATGTTCTCGGCCGCATCCGCGCCGGTGTGCTCGAGCAGGTCACCACCGATTTGCTGGACGAATGCGGCGTGAGCGCGCGGCTGCACGAACAGGGGCTGGTGCACGGCGGCATCGAGCTGCTGTTCAAGGGCGCCCGGCACCGCATCGACATGCGCACGCTCACCGGCGGCAAGACAGTGACCGTGTACGGCCAGACCGAGGTCACGCACGACCTGATGGACGCCCGCAAGGCCGAAGGGCTCACGACCGTCTACAGCGTCGGCAACAGCGTCACGCTCCATGACTTCGACGGTGCGAATCCCAAAGTGCGCTACATGAAGGACGGCCAGCAGCACGAGCTCGAATGCGACTTCATCGCCGGCTGCGACGGCTACCACGGCGTCAGCCGCGCGAGCGTGCCCGAAGCCGCGCTCACGACCTACGAGAAGGTCTACCCTTTCGGTTGGCTCGGCATCCTCGCCGACGTCCCGCCGGTGTCGCATGAACTGATCTACGCCAACACCGGGCGCGGCTTCGCGCTGTGCTCCATGCGCAGCCCCACGCGCAGCCGCTTCTACGTGCAGGTGCCGATGGAAGAGAAGGCGGAAAACTGGACCGACGACGCGTTCTGGAACGAACTGAGAACGCGGTTGGACCCGCAAGCGCGAGATCACCTGGTCACCGGCCCCTCGCTGGAAAAAAGCGTGGCGCCACTGCGCAGTTTCGTCGCGGAGCCGATGCGCTTCGGCAGGCTGTTCCTGGCCGGCGACGCCGCGCACATCGTGCCTCCTACCGGAGCGAAGGGCCTGAACCTGGCGGCCTCGGACGTGAAGTATCTGTCCGCCGCCTTCATCGAGCACTACCGCGACAAGAGCAGCGCGGGCGTCGACCACTACTCCGAAAAATGCCTGCGCCGCGTGTGGAAGGCAGAGCGTTTCTCATGGTGGTTCACCTCGCTGATGCACCGCTTCCCCGACGCGGGCGAGTTCGGGCAGAAGCTGCAAGAGGCCGAGCTGGACTACCTGGTGGGATCGAAGGCCGCGTCGACGGCGCTTGCGGAGAACTACGTCGGGCTGCCGCTCTAGCGAGAAACCGTCACCACGTGTGCCTGGATCTTGCCGTCCACGGCGCCTGATCCAAACTGCTTTTCGATCGCCCGCGCCGCCGCGGCAGTGACCTCACCCAGTCCAGGGGAGCCCTTTGCCTCGATCTCGGCGCGCCACGGTGACCCCTGGCAGTAGGCCATGGCGGCGGTGCGCGCCGACGGCGCCCGGCTGCGTGCCGTCACGGTTTCGACGACAGGTTTCGCGGTGAACCCGCCGTTGGCGACGTCGCGCTTGATCGCATCGATGTCGTGATAGCCGGGGTGATCTCGGTTTCCACGCAAGATCGGAATCGACCCGAGAATAAGCGTCTAGTGACAACAACTTAGCTGCGTTTTATAGTGCCCTCCGGAGCGAAGGAGGACATTGATGTCGAGTTACCGGTACAGATTCGTCGGCTACGAGAAGTTGCCATCTGGCTTGAACGCTGAAGACGTGCAACTGCACTGCCGGCTCCCGGAAGACTTGGTCAAGGAGATCCGAAACAGCAGCTTTTCGAAGCGCTATCACCTGGGGCTGGCCGTCCAGCTTTCATTCCTTGCTCTGACTGGCAAGAATCCCGACGCCAAGTTGAAGATGCCGCCGGCGATGTTGAATCTGCTGTGCGAGCAGCTCGGCATCCACACCACCGCGATCGCGTCTCTCAAATCGCTGTATCACAACGCTGACCGGACCCTTGGCAATCACCGCGCCTGGGTTCGAGAGAAGCTTCTCTTTTCCGCCTTCGACTCGAGCGCCGAGGAACGCTTGAAAGCCGCCTTGTCGCAGCGCGCGATCGACGCGTCATCAGCCGATGAACTCTTCAACTCGGCACAGGAATGGCTCTTCGACAACAAGATCGTTCTGCCCGGAAAGCGCATCGTTGAAGACCTTGCCCGAGCCGCTTTTCGAGTTATCGAGGAACTGGCACTGGCGACGATTCGTGCGACTGTCACGCCGATCCGCCTTCGCGCAATTCTGAAGGTCATGCATGAGGAAAGCACAGCGCCTGGCACCTCGGTTCTCGAATGGCTGAAGCAGTCGGCGGGCAAACACGGCGTGAAGGGCCTCAAGGAGGTGAACTCGCGCATCGACTACCTCAAAACGCTGGAGGTCCACCTCTGGGATCTGCAAGCACTTTCCATCGGCCGCATCCATGCCTTTGCGCAGTGCGTGGTTAACCGACCGCCATCCGAGACCGCCCGGCGCGTCAAAGACACCCGCTCGGTCGAAATCGTGTGCTTTCTCAAACACCTACTCGGCGAACTCAGCGACGAAGCGATCTTTCGGAACAACCGGCGCACCAGCGACATCGTGCGCAGCGGCGCCAAGCGGGTTCAGGCCAAGCAGGCACAACGCTCGGCCGAGTACCGTAGTTCGATCGAATCGATGCGGGGCATCGCTGCGGACACCGCGCGCAACGCGGATGAACGGCTGGCAGCCATCATTGCGCTGGCCGACGATATGTTGGGCCGGCCCGCAGTGAGCCACGCGGAAGTCGTCCGAGAAACCCTCACCGAGCAGAACGCGCGCGTTCGCACAGTCCTCGACGGCATGACCTGTCTGGATCTGCAGGCCGATCCTGAACATGCGGATGGGCGGCTGGTGGCGGCCCTGCAGGCCCTGCGCAGCGCAGGCGCCAAAGAGCTTCCAGTCGACTTTGACAGCTCGCTGGTGGGTTCGAAATGGCGGCCACTGCTCGAGGTGCCCGACCGAAGTGCCGCACTGAAGGCCTTCGAGGGCTGCGCCTTGATGCGCATCCGCAAGGGCTTGCTGGGGGGAAGCGTGTGGGTGAACCACAGTGCCACCTACCAGAGCAAAGCGAGCCTTCTGATTCCGCAGGACGAGTGGGAGCGCGACAAAGTCGCCCTCTGCGAGGCCTATGGTCTGGAACTCGACCCTCAACGAGCGATCGACCTTCAGTACGAGTTGCTGCGCGCCGGCTTGGAAGACGTCGAGGCGGGGCTCGACAAAGGATTGCTCGAGATCGACGAGGCCGGCTGCGTGCGGCTGCCGGCGATTCGCGCCGCCGAAGAGGATCCCGATCTTCGACGCACCAACCAGGCCCTCAGCGACCTGATCGGAACGACTCAGCTGCCAGATGTGATCCTCGAGATCGACAGTCGCACTCAGATCAGCACCACCCTGCTGGGCCGGCGACCCGAAAGTGCCCAGGAGCTGATCGCCCTGTACGCGGGCTTGCTGGCCCACGGCAGCGAGATCGACGCCAAAGGCGCGGCCGCCATGATCCCAGGCGTGCCCGTGAGCCACGTCACAGCCGCCATGCGCATGCTGGAAGCGCCTGGGCGGCTGCGGGCAGCCAACGACAGCGTCGTGGCCTTTCAGCAACGGTTTCCGATCGTCAACCTGTGGAGCGATGGGAAGAAGGCGTCAGCCGACATGATGGCGCTCGACGCGACGCGGCACCTATCCATTGCCCGCACCGATCCCCGTCGCAAAACCGCCGCGGCGGGCATCTACACCCATGTGCTGGGCAGCTATCCGGAGCCCATCGTGCTGATGACGCGCCAGGACGCTCCGGCCGTCCATGGGATCGAGGCTTACAACAGCAGCAGCGAGGACCGCATCAAAGTGGATCTGCTTGCGGTCGACACCCATGGCTACACCTATTCCGGGATGAGCATTGCCAAGCTGTTGAGGTTCGATCTGTGTCCGCAGTTGGCCGGCTTGCCTGACCGAAAAATCTGGATGCCTCGCACGATCGAGATCTCGGAGGCACTCGAGAAAATTGCGATTCCAGCCATCACCGAGAAAGCCATCCGCGAAGGCTGGGACCAGACCCAGCGCCTCATCGCCTCGATCAAATCTGGGCGAGTCAGTGTCGCGTGGGCTCTCGCCCGGCACGGCAGCGCCGCAGCAGGAGACAAAGTACGAAGCTGCCTGGACCAGTATGGCCGCCTGCTGCGCTCAGTGTTTCTGTGCGACTACTTCTCCAACGACACCTTCCGGCGAGAGATTCATACCTTGCTCAACCGCGGTGAATCCGTGCACCTGCTGCAGCGGGCCATCTACTACGGCCGGATCACTGCCGAGCGCGGACGGCGCCGCGATGAGCTGAAGTCAATCTCGGGCGCACATGCGCTGCTGACGAACATCGTGATCGCCTGGAACACGATGAAGCTGCAAGAGACCGTCGACCGCCTCAAAGCCATCGGCCAGCGGATTGAGGACAGCATCTTGCGTCAGATCGGTCCGGTTCACTTCGGTCACATCAACTTCCGGGGCACGATGAGCTTCAGCGTGGACCGCTACGCCAGCGTACTGCTCAAGGGGGCAATGGCATCGAAACGAGCTCGCGCGAATTAAGCCGGTCGGCGTCATTCATTTCGCTTTTTCATTTTTGTTTTGCAGAATCGGAAAGCCGCCCCATATGAATCAACGACTTAGCGCACTCGTTCATTTCTCCATTTCATTTTTTCTGTGCAGAAAAAGAAATCCGTGCTGTTTGGCTGGGTTGGCTTGAGAAGGCGTCGCGTGCGGCCTTACCTGGATGTCGAGCCCCACACCTCAGGGCCACCGTGCAGCAACTGCGGCCCAAGGCGATGGCTGTGGCCGTCATCCTGGTCGGCCTGTTTCCGATCATGCAAGGGACCGGAACCGGTTCGGAGGTGATGCAGCGCATTGCCGCGCCGATGGTGGGCGGGATGATCACGGCGCCCCTGTTGTCCACGTTCGTCATTCCAGCGGCCTATCTGCTGCTGCGCAAGCCGCGCGAGCCGGCGAGCTCACCACGCCTCAGGTTCTGGAGGAAACGCCGTACTGCCGCGTAGCGGCCCTGCCGCCAGCGCCACGGCGAACTGGAGGGGCGAGCGGCCGAAGTGGTGGCGCAACGTGACCCATTGAATTGCGACCTCGCGGGCTCCGCAACAGGTTTCGAGGCGGGCTTCTCGGCTTTCAAAGTGGCTTATGTGTCATTTCTGGCCTTGTCCCGGCTTGCCCCCCCAAGCAGCCTCAGACGGGTGGGCGCAGCGCCTTGATGCGGCGCGGCCCGTTCTGTTCGTTGTGGCGGATCAGCGCCTGTGACTGCGCGGGCGCTTCCTCGGGGCTGCGATACGGCAGGGGCGGCGCAGGGTAGTACTCGATGCCGAGCTGCAGCGTCGCCGCCAGCTCGGGCCCGCGCAGCAGTTGCACCAGGAACAGGCCGGCATCGATGCTCGCCGAAACACCCGCGCCGGTCACGAGCTTGCCGTCGCGATGGAAGCGTTGGCTGTTGACTGCGGCGCCGTAAGCGCGCACTCGATCGCGGCACCCCCAGTTGGTGGTGACCTGCTTGCCGTCGAGGAGGCCGGCGCGGCCCAGCAGCTCGACGCCGTTGCAGATGCCGACCGTCCAGGTGGAAGTTTCGTGCAGTCGGCGGATGGTCTCGATCATCTCGTTGTCGTTCAGCGCGGCCGCGACGCCGGGACCACCGGGAACATAGAGGATGTCCGTGGACGACAGCTCCGCGAAGCTGCGCCAGGCATGCAGCGCAAGCCGCCGGCTGTCGGCCCACACCAAGCCTTGGGCCTGGGCCGCGAACTCGGTTTCCGTGCCCGGCACATTGGCCAGCACCTCATAGCCGCCGACAATATCGAGGGCGGTGAATCCGTCCATCAGCAGGATGGTCAATCTCATGGGGAACTCCGTTGGTTTGCGCCGGGCCGGGCCGCGGCTCACGCATGATCGAAGCTGCGTCCCGCGCGGCCAATTGGCGTTTTCGACCGATTTGCGGTAGAAATCGCCAACACCTTACCTGGGAGATCACATGCGCGACGTGGCGATCCTGGCCTATCCGGGTTGCATGGGCACCGGCCTGTTCGCGCTGGCCGACGTGCTGATGGTGGCCAACCACCTGAGCGCCGCCCTGTCTCCGGGCAGGCCGCCGCCGTTCGACGCACGCATCGTCGGCGTCGAGGCGGGCGAGGTTGTCTTGGCCGGTGGCGCCATGATGCGGGTCGGGCGCCTGTCGGCCACGCCCGATGTGCTGCTGGTGCCCGGCCTCGAGGTCAGCGGCGCCGGGCAATGGGACGAGAAGCTCGCCGGCCTGCGCCGCGAGATTGCGCTCATCCGCCGGCACGCGGCGCGCGGCGCCGAAGTGGCGACGGTGTGCATCGGCAGTTTCCTGCTGGCGGAGGCGGGTCTGCTGGCGGGCCGCCGAGCGACCACGGGCTGGCCATTCGCGTTGGAGTTCTCGAAGCGTTATCCCGACGTGCTGATGGAACACGATGCGGTCCTGGTGCGTGACGGCCAGTTCAGCACGACCGGCGCGGTGACGGCGGCCTTCGACCTCGCGACGGACGTGGTGCGCCGCACGGCTGGCGACCGCGTGGCAGCCGCCGCCGCCAAGTTCCTCTTGATAGGCAGCCCGCGTTCCAGCCAAGCACCCTATGTGGATTCTTCGCTAATCCCGGCCCATGTGCCGCGATTCGCTGCGGATGTGAACGCCTGGCTGCGCGAACGCATGGGGCAGGCCTACGATCTGGATGCGCTGGCTCGCACCTTCAACGTGAGCAGCCGAACCTTGCTGCGCCGCTACACCAAGCAGACGGGCCAGTCGCCACTGTCGTGGCTCAAGCGGGCTCGCGTCGCCAAGGCGCGGCGGCTGCTGGAGCAGTCCCGGATGAGCCTACCCCAGGTGGTCGAGGCCGTGGGCTACAGCGACGTGGCGACCTTCTCGCGGCTGTTCGCTCGCGAGGTTGGTGAAACGCCGGCGCAGTACCGGCGTCGGTATTCGGGTCGCGCCGTGTCGGGGTGATCGCAAGCGGCGATTTCGACGCTGTCCTTGGGAACGTTCAATCCTGCGTACAAAGTGGTAGATTTACCCATGGCCCGTCTCCTTGACAAACATGCGGCCGCGTCAGCGGACCGCCTTGCAGCCATAGCAAGTCTTGTTGTTCGAGTCCAGTGCCATGTTGAACGAGCCAGCGCTCGCTAGCCTCAAAGGTCTTGGCCCAAAGTCCCAGGCCATGCTGGGCAACGCTGGCATCATGTCTGTTCAGCAACTGCGAAAGCTTGGCTCGGTTCGCGCGTTTGTCATGGTCAAGCGCTCGGGGCTTCAACCCAGCCTCAACTTGCTGTGGGCTCTGGAGGGCGCCCTTTCCGGCGAGCATTGGCAACAAGTCGCCCGGGAGCACCGAACAAGCCTACTGCTCGCCGTCGAGGACCACGAACGCGATGCATAGCAGTCCCGACGCGCGCTACCAGGGGTGATCTCTGTTTTTGTGTTGATTGTCCCGCTCTGACGCCCGGGAAAACCCGTGGGCCGAACCGCCCTAGCATTGCGATAGCTGCGCCCTCAGCCAGCCGCGCACGCTGTTATAGAAAGCCACGGCCTCGGCCCGCTCCAGGTCGGCGGGCATGAGCACGGCTTCGACCAGCTCGCCGCGCGCCAGCAACTGGCCGCGATAGGTTCCCGCCAGCAGCCCGCAGCGCAGGGCCGGTGTCAGCCATCGCCCGTCCAGCTTCAGGGCGATGTTGCCTCGGGTGAATTCGGTCAACTCGCCGCGTTCGTTAACCAGCAAGGTGTCAAACAGGCCGGACTCGGGCCGCAGGCGCGTTTCGTAGTGCTCGCGCTGCGTGGTCTTGTGCAGCACAAACTCGCGGTTGCCGGCCTGGGTATCCAGGGGCTGTCGGCTCAAGGCAAACAGCACGGGCTCGGCCGTGGCGGGCAGTGTGAAGGCCTGGGCCCCGGCTTTGCCGGAGGCTGCCAGCGTGAGCCGGATCCGCCAGGCACCGCCACTGTGTTCGCGCGCCAGCGACTGCAGCAGCGCCTCAACCTGCGCGCGGTCCCACGCGAAGGCAAAGTACGCCGCGCTGGTGGCCATGCGCGCCAGATGCTCTTCCAGCAGCCAGTAGTGGCCGTGTTCCAGCCGCAAGGTCTCCAGCAGCTCGAGGCTCTGGCCCGTGCGCTCGGGCAGGCGCGACTTGGCGGCGAGCTCCTGCCACTCGGCCTGCGCTGTGGCGTCGTGCGTGATGCCGCTGCCCACGCCGTAGCGGGCGGACCACGAGGGCGCGCCATGAGCCGCCATCCGCTCCAGCGCCACGGTGCGGATGGGCACGTTGAAAGTGGCATGCCCGCCCGGCCGCAGCACACCGGCCGCGCCGCAGTAGATGCCGCGCGGCCCGTCTTCCAGCTCCCTGATCCAGTGCATGGCCCGGCCCTTGGGCGCGCCGGTCACCGAGCCGCAGGGAAACAGCGCGCCGAACACCTCGGCCAGGCCGGTGCGGGGCCGTGTGGTAGCCGTGACGGTGGAAGTCATCTGCCAGACCGTGGGCAGGGCCTGCGCCTCGAACAGCCGCGGCACCCGCACGCTGCCCGGCTGGGCGATGCGGCCCAGGTCATTGCGCAGCAGGTCCACGATCATCACGTTCTCGGCGCGTTCCTTGGCGCTGGCCAGCAAGCCCTGCCGCGCCCGCTCGTCCTCGGCGGCGCCGGCGTGGCGCGCGGCCGTGCCCTTCATCGGCTGGCACACCAGGGCCCCTCCGGCCGAGCCCGGCCGCCAGTCGAAAAACAGCTCGGGCGAGGCGCTCAGCACCTGCTGCTCGCCCCAGTCGAGCCACAGCAGGTAGGCCTGTGGCTGGGCCGCCTGCAGCCGCGCCATCCACTGGCCCACGTCCCCGGAGAACTCCGCTTGCAGAGACCCCGTCAAGTTGACCTGGTAGCACTCACCCGCCGCCATGGCGTCGCGCGCCCGCTCCAACTGCCGGGCGTACGTATCGCGCTGCATCGAGAAATGCCATGACGTGCACTGGCCGCCGTCGGCGCTGGCCTGCGCTTCGTGCCAGGGCAGTGCCCGGTCGAAGACAGCGAAGCGCGCCAGCGGCCAGCCGGGCTGCGGCGCGTGGGTGGGCAATGCCGCGTCAAAGGCGCCGGCCGCCTCATAAGCCACGGCACCCAGGCACCAGCGGCCCGCCTCGGCATGGGCCTGTGCCTGCCGCAGCACGTCTTGCACCTCGCCGGCCTTCCAGGCCGTGAGCACCTGGATGGGCTCGGTGAACCGCGCGCGCCAGCGGCCGGGTGCGTCCTCGCTTTGCGGAAAGTCGATCCAGGCCCGCACGCGGCTACGTGGGCACCGCCAGCGTGGCGCGCACTGCCTTGGCCGCCTGCACCATGTTGGCCAACGCTTGCTCGGTTTCGGGCCAGCCGCGGGTCTTCAGGCCGCAGTCGGGGTTGACCCACAGCTGGCCCGGCGCGATGACGTGGGCCGCCTTTTCCAGCAGTGCGACCATCTGCTGCACCGTCGGCACGCGCGGCGAATGGATGTCGTAGACGCCCGGCCCGATTTCGTTGGGGTATTTGAAATCGCCAAAGCCCTGCAGCAGCTCCATGTCCGAGCGGCTGGTCTCGATGGTGATGACGTCGGCGTCCATCGCGGCGATCTCAGGCAGGATGTCGTTGAATTCCGAATAGCACATGTGGGTGTGGATCTGGGTCTCGTCGCGCACGCCGCTGGCGCTGATGCGGAAGGCCTCGGTGGCCCAGGCCAGGTACGGCTTCCAGCCCGCGTGCCGCAGCGGCAAGCCTTCGCGGATGGCCGGCTCGTCGATCTGGATGATACCGATGCCGGCCCGCTCCAGGTCCACCACCTCGTCACGGATCGCCCAGGCGATCTGCCGGGCCGTGGTGCTGCGGGCCTGGTCGTCGCGCACGAACGACCATTGCAGGATGGTGATGGGCCCGGTCAGCATGCCCTTCATGGGCTTGCGCGTCAGGCTCTGCGCATAGACCGTCCAATCCACCGTCATGGCCCTGGGCCGCGCCACGTCCCCGTAGATCAACGGTGGCTTGACGCAGCGCGAGCCGTAGGACTGGACCCAGCCGTTGGCGGTGAAGGCGAAGCCGTCGAGCTGTTCGCCGAAGTACTCCACCATGTCGTTGCGCTCGGCCTCGCCGTGCACCAGCACGTCCAGGCCCAAGGCTTCCTGCTTGCGCACGGCGAGCGTGATTTCGGCTTGCATCTTCGCGCGGTACTGTGCCTCGTCCAGCTGGCCCCGCTTGAAGGCCGCCCGGGCGGCACGGATGTCCGCCGTCTGGGGGAAGGAGCCGATGGTGGTGGTTGGCAAGGACGGCAGGGCAAAGCGGCGGCGCTGCAGCTGTTGGCGCGCCGCAAAACCCGAGCCGCGCTGGTCGGCGCGAGGTTCCGCGTCGGCCAGGCGGGCCGCCACGGCCGCGCGGTTCACGCGCGGGCTGCCGCGGCGCGAGGCCACGGCGCTGCGCGAGTCCAACAGCTCGGCATCGACGGACGATTCCTTGCCGTGCAGCACGGCCTGCAGCACGCGCAACTCGGACAGCTTCTCCACGGCAAACGCCAGCCAGGATTTGAGTTCGGCGTCGAGCCCGGCTTCGGCCTGCAGGCTGTAGGGCAGGTGCAGCAGAGAACACGAGGGGGCCAGCCAGAGCTCGCCGCCGTGCTTGGCGACAAGGGGCCGCAGCCTGGCCAGCGCGGCATCCAGGTCGGTGCGCCAGATGTTGCGGCCATCGACGATGCCCAGCGACAGGACCTTGTGGCTGGGCAGCCAGTCGGCCACGCCAACCAAGTCCTCGGCCGCGCGCAGCGCGTCCACATGCAGGCCGGCCACCGGCAGCTGGCAGGCCAGGCGCAGGTTGTCCGCCAGCGGCGAGAAGTAGGTGGCCAGCAGCAGCTTCACGCCGCCGCGCGCCAGCCGCCAGTAGGTGGGCTCAAAGGCGTGGCGCCAGGCGTCCGGCAGGTCCAGGCCCAGGATGGGTTCGTCGATCTGCACCCATTCCACGCCCTGCATCCTCAGGCGGTGCAGGATTTGCTCGTAGACCGGCAACAGCCTTTCCAGCAGGTTGAAGCGGTCGAAACCCGCCTCTTTCTCCTTGCCCAGCCACAGAAAGCTTAAGGGGCCCAGCAGCACTGCCTTGACCTTGTGGCCGGCCAGGGTGGCCTGGGCGACCTCATCAAAGAGGCGCTGCGAGGCCAGGCGGAATTCGGTGTCGGCGCGGAACTCGGGCACCATGTAGTGGTAGTTGGTGTCGAACCACTTGGTCATTTCCAGCGCGAAACGGCCACTGGCGTTGTTCTCGTCGCAGCCGCAATCGGAGTCGTGAGCGTGGTCCCCGGCATCGATGCCCCGGGCCATGGCGAAATATCGGTTCAGCTCGGGCTCTTCACCCGTAAAGCCGAAACGGGCCGGCTCGCAGCCCAGCAGCTGGATGTGATTGGCCACATGGTCGTAGAAGGCGAAGTCGCCCACGGCCACGGCATCCAGCGCGGCGGCTTGCTGCACCGACCAATGGCGGGCGCGCAACTCGGCCCCCACAGCCTCCAGAGCGGCTGCGCCGATCTCACCGCGCCAATGCTTTTCCAGCGCGAATTTCAGTTCCCGGTGCGCGCCCATGCGCGGAAAACCCAGGGTGTGTGTGCGGACCATGGCTATCCCTTTTTTTGTGTTTGCGGTTCAAGCCGGCGATGGTCGGGTATTTCGTACTATTATTCAAACGAAAGATATTGCCGCTCAACTTGAAAATTACTCATGACCCAATCCCTGCTTGAACTGCGCCATCTGCGCACCCTTGCCGCCCTGCGCGACACCGGCAGCCTGGTGCGGGCGGCGCAGCTGCTCAGCCTGACGCAGTCGGCCCTGTCGCACCAGGTCAAGCTGCTGGAAGAGCTGTACGGCGCGGCGCTGTTCGAGCGCAAGTCGGTGCCGCCGCAGTTCAGCACCACCGGCCTGCGCCTGCTGGCCCTGGCCGATGCGGTGTTGCCCAAGATCGAGGAAGCCGAGCGTGACGTGGCGCGCCTGGCGCTGGGCAAAGCCGGCCAGTTGCGCATCGTGGTGGAGTGCCACACCTGCTTCGACTGGCTGATGCCGGCAATGGACGCCTTTCGCAGCCGCTGGCCCGAGGTCGAGCTGGACATCGTCTCGGGCTTTCACCCGGATCCGATCGCCCTGGTTCTGCAAGACCGCGCCGACGTGGCCATCGTGTCGGAGCAGGACGCGGGCGAGACGGTGGACTTTCACCCGCTGTTCAGCTTCGAGATCGTGGCGCTGCTGGCCAACGACCATCCCCTGGCCGCCAAGCCGCACCTGACGGCCAGGGATTTCGCCAAGGAAACCCTGATCACCTACCCCGTGCCCGACGAAATGCTGGACCTGGTGCGCCAGGTGCTGGAGCCCGCCGGCATCAAGCCCGCGCGCCGCACCACTGAATTGACAATAGCCATGTTGCAGCTGGTGGCCAGCGGCCGTGGCGTGGCGACGTTGCCGGTCTGGGCCGTACAAAGCTACCTGGACCGTGGCTACGTCACCGCGCGCCCGGTGGGGCGCAAGGGCCTGACCGGCTACCTGTACCTGGCATGTACCGGCGCCACCTCCAGCCGGCCCTGGCTGGCCGACTTCGTGGCGGTGACGCGGGAAACCAGCTTCCTCACGTTGAGTGAGATTGAGCTTCTCTAGCCGGTGCCGAGCCGCCTCAAACCGGCTGCGCCCCTCAGGGGGCAGCGCGCAGCGCGTGGGGGAGCCTATTTAGGCTGAACCAGGCGAATCACGCTGGAGAAATCCAGCGCTCCGCTGCCGTCCAGGCTGTGCGCCGCGTAGAGGTTGCGCGCCAAGCCGCCCAGCGGCGTGGCGGCCCGCACGGCGGCCGCGCTCTCCTGGGCCAGGCCCAGGTCCTTGAGCATCAGGTCGGTGCCGAAGCCTCCCGCATAGCTTCTTGAGGCGGGTGCGGCTTCCATCACCCCGGGGACGGGGTTGTACTTTTCCAGCGCCCAGTTGCCGCCCGAGCTGCGCCGCATGATCTCGGACAGCACCTTGGGCTCAAGCCCGTTGGCCACGCCCAGCGCCAGTGCTTCCGAGGTGCCGATCATCAGGATGCCCAGCAGCATGTTGTTGCAGATCTTGGCGGTCTGGCCCGCGCCCGCTGAACCGGCGTGGAAGATGTTCTGCCCCATCTTCTCCAGCAGAGGTCGCGCCCGCTCCAGGTCCGACATGCTGCCTCCGACCATGAAAGTCAGCGTGCCCGCAATGGCCCCACCGGTGCCGCCAGAGACCGGTGCATCGATGCAAGCAATCTGACGGGAAGCCGCAGCCTCGGCCACCTTGCGCGCGCTGGCCGCTGCAATGGTGCTGCAGTCGATCACCAGGGTGCCGGCCGGCAGTTGGTTCAGCAGGCCGGGACGGCCGTTGCCCAGGTAGAGCGATTCCACATGCTGGCTGGCCGGCAGCATGCTGATGACGACTTCCGCGCCGCGAACCACGTTGTCGGCCGAGTCGGCGATTCGCAGGCCTTCGCCGGCCAGGCGCTTGCACGCGTCTTCCGACAGGTCGAAGGCTGCGACCTCTTGGCCACCTTTGTGCAGGTTAAGCGCCATCGGGCCACCCATGTTGCCCAGGCCGATGAATGCGATCTTCATGTTCGTCTCCTTGTGTTCAGTTCAATGCGGCCAGCGGGTGGGTTGCCGCAAAACGCGGTTTGAAGTGGTCTTCGATCAGTTCGGGCACGACCTGCTCCAGCGAGGAAGGCGTCCACTGCGGCTTGCGGTCCTTGTCGATCAGCAGGGCGCGAATGCCTTCGGCAAAGTCGGCATGGGCGCAGCACCCCAGCGAAGCGCGGTACTCCAGGCGGAAGACCTCCGCCAGCGACAGGCGCGGCACGCGGCGCCACAACTCAAAGGCCAGCGCCGCCGACGTGGGCGAGCCCTTCATGAAGGCCCCAGCCGCCCCCGACAGCCAGGGGTCATCGCTTTGCAAGCCGCGCAGGCGGGCCGTGATGTCCATCAAGTCGTCGCCGGCCATCAGGCCATTGATCTGGTCGAAGTGTTGGCGCAGCTTGGACTCGGGCAAGGTGCTTGCGCCATGGCCGGCCAGCAGGCGTGACAGGATGGCGCGGTTGTCGCCGGCCACATCGCTCCAGCGTGTCCCGGTGATGGCGGCCAGCACGTCGGCCCGGCTTTGCGCACCCAGGCAGAAATCAGCCAGGCCGCAGAACAGCGCATCGGCCGCATTGAGCGGCGCGCCGGTCAGCGCCAGGAATAGGCCCACGCGGCCCGGCATGCGGCGCAGGAACCAGCTGCCGCCCACGTCGGGGTACAGGCCGATGCCGATCTCGGGCATGGCCAGCCGGCTGGCGGGAGTAACGACCCGATGCGAGGCGCCAGCCATCAGGCCGATGCCACCGCCCATCACGATGCCTTGGCCCCAGCACAGCACGGGTTTGGGGTAGGTGTGGATCAGGTGGTCGAGCTGGTACTCCTGGGCAAAGAATCCGTGGGCATAGGGATTCGGGCCGGCGCCGCAGCTGCGCATGGACTGGTATAGCTCGCGCAGGTCACCGCCCGCGCAGAAAGCCTTGTCCCCCGTGGCCTGCAGCACCACCCCCGCGATCGCGGGGTCGGCCGCCCAGCCGCGCAGCGCGGGCGTGAGCAACTGCACCATGGCCAGCGACAAGGCATTGAGCGTCGCGGGTGAATTGAGCGTTGCCATGCCGAAGCGCCGGCCGCAGGCGGTGGACATTTCCTCGAACAGGACGGCGTCGGTCATCGCAGGCTCCTCAGGCGTTGCGCCACACGGCCGCGCGCTTAGCCAGGAAGGCGTTAACGCCTTCGCGCTGGTCCTCGGTGTCGAAAAGATCGACGAAGGCCTCGCGCTCGGCCACCAGCATGGCTGCGGGCGACTGCGTGCGGGCGCCATGGATCAGGCGCTTGCAGGCCGCCACGCTGGTCGGGCTCTGCTTTTCCACACGCTGCGCCATCACGAGGGCTTGGGCCAGAGCCTGGCCGCGCGGCACGACTTCTTCAACCAAGCCGATGCGCAACGCGGTGGCCGCGTCCACGCGCTCGCCGCACAGCACCATGCGCTTGGCCCAGCCTTCGCCCACCAGCCAGCTTAGCCACTGCGTGCCGCCGGCGCAGGGCAGCAGGCCTACGGCGGCTTCCGGCAAGGCCATCACCGCTTGTTCTTCGGCAATGCGCAGGTCGCAGGCCAGCGCGCATTCCAGGCCGCCGCCCATGGCATAGCCGTTGATCGCGGCAATGGACACACCGCGAAAACCGGCCAGCGCCTCGAAGGCTTCGCCGAAGCATCGTGCCATGTCGCGGGCCACGGCCTTGTCGCCCTCGGCGAACAGTTTGAGGTCGGCGCCGGCGGAAAAAAACTTTTCGCCCTGGCCGGTGACGACCAGGCTGTAGACCTCGCGGTTGGCGTTGAGGTCGGCCACCAAACGCTTGAGGGCTGCCAGGCTGTGCTGGGTCCAGGTGTTGGCGGGCGGATTGGCCAGGGTCAGGATGGCCGTGTGGCCACGCAGCTCCAGCTGCAGGCCTTCATAAGTGCTTGTCATCGAATGTCCTCGGTGGTGTGGGTTTCCAGAAGGCGGCGCGAGACGATCACGCGCATGATTTCGTTGGTGCCTTCCAGGATCTGGTGAACTCGCGCGTCGCGCAGGAAGCGCTCCAGCGGGTACTCGCGCGTGTAGCCGTAACCGCCGTGGATCTGCAGCGCTTCGTTGCAGATGCGAAAGCCCGCGTCGGTGGCCAGCTGCTTGGCCATGGCGCAATAGATCGTCGCCTGCTCGGAGCCAGCGTCAAGCTTGGCTGCCGCGAGCCGCACCATCTGACGCGCGGCCACCAGTTCGGTCGCCATGTCGGCGATCTTGAACTGCAGCGCCTGGAAGCTCGACAGCTTGCGCTTGAACTGGCTGCGCTCGTTCATGTAGCGCCGCGCGGCGTCCAGCGCGCCCTGGGCGGCACCGACCGAGCAGGTGGCGATGTTGATGCGCCCGCCGTCCAGGCCCTTCATGGCGATGCGAAAGCCCTCGCCCTCCTCGCCCAGCAGGTGGCCGGCCGGCACCCGCACGTTGTCGAAGGCGATGGAGCGGGTGGGCTGGCTGTTCCAGCCCATCTTTTCTTCCTTGCGGCCAAAGCTGATGCCCGGGCTGTCGGCGGGCACCAGCAGTGCCGAGATGCCCGCGGCCCCGTCACCGCCGGTGCGCGCCATCACCACCAGCGCGTCGGTGGCGCCGGCGCCTGAAATGAAGGCCTTGCCGCCGTTGAGCACGTAGTCGCCGCCTTCGCGCCGGGCCGTGGTGCTCAAGGCGGCGGCGTCCGATCCGGCTCCCGGCTCCGTCAGGCAATACGAAGCGAGCTTGCGGCCCGAGGCCAGAGCCGGGCCCCAATCCGCCGCGACTTCCGGCCGGGCCCAGGCAGTGACCATCCACGTCGCCATGTTGTGGATGGTCAGATAGGCCGTGGTCGAGGGACAGGCGGCTGCCAGCTCCTCGAATACCACCGTAGCATCCAGCCGCGACAGGCCCATGCCGCCGTGGCGTTCGGCGGCGTACAGCCCGCAAAACCCCAGCCGGCCCGCTGCGGACAGCACCTCGCGCGGGAAGATCCCTTCGGCGTCCCAGCGCGCGGCGTGCGGCGCGAACTCGCCGGCGGCGAAATCGCGCCCGCTCTGCTGGAAGGCTCGCTGGTCGTCGGACAGCTCAAAGTCCATGCCGTGCTTCAGCGAAGGCTAATGGTGGTGTTGACGCCGGTGGACACGCTGCTGTCGTCGAACCAGCGTTCCGTGATCGTCTTGGTCTGGGTGTAGAACAGCACGACCTGCTTGCCGTAGGGGCCCAGGTCGCCCAGCTTGGAAGCGCGCGAGCCGGTGAAGGAGAACAGCGGTACCGGCACCGGGATTGGCACATTGATGCCGACCTGGCCGACGTCGATTTCTTCCTGGAACCTGCGCGCCGCGGCGCCAGACTGGGTGAACAAGGCCGTGCCATTGCCGTTGGGATTGGCGTTGGTCATGGCAATGGCTTCATCCAGGCTGGCCGCGCCCGCGATACACAGCACCGGCCCAAAGATTTCCTGCTCGTAAAGCGCCATGCCGGGCTTCACGCCGGAGAAGATGGTCGGACCGATGAAGTTGCCTTCGCTGGATGCGCCGGCCAGCGACGGCAGGCGGCCGTCGAGTTCGAGCCTGGCGCCCTCGGTCTCGCCACGCGCGATCAGGTCTTCCACCCGCTCCTTGGCCGCGCAGGAGATGACCGGGCCGACGTCGGTGCCCGGCAGCGCGCCGTTGCCCACGGTGAGCTTCCTCGCCCGCTCCACCAGCTCGGGAATCCAGGCCTGGGCCTCGCCCACCAGCACAGCGACCGAGACCGCCATGCAGCGCTGGCCGGCGGCGCCGAAAGCCGCACCCACCAGGTTGTTGAGCGTCTGCTCCTTGTGCGCGTCGGGCAGCACCACGGCATGGTTCTTGGCGCCCATCATGCATTGCACGCGCTTGCCCGCTTGCGAGGCCCGATGGTAGACATGCGTGCCCACGCGCGTGGAGCCGACGAAGGACACCGCCTTGATGTCGGCGTGATCGCAGATCGCATTGACCACGTCCTCGCCGCCGTGGACCACATTGAGCACGCCGGGCGGAATGCCGGCTTCGATCGCCAGTTCCACCAGCCGCATGGTGCTCATGGGGTCCTGCTCGGACGGCTTGAGAATAAAGGTGTTGCCACAGGCGATGGCCATGGGGAACATCCACAGCGGGATCATCGCGGGAAAGTTGAAGGGCGTGATGCCGGCGCAAACGCCCAGCGGCTGCTGCACGGTGTAGGTGTCCACGCCCGTGGCCACGTTGTTGGCGATCTCGCCCATCTGCAGGTTGCCGATGTTGGCGGCATGCTCCACCACCTCCAGACCGCGGAAGATGTCGCCCTCCGCGTCGGCCAAGGTCTTGCCTTGCTCCGCCGTGAGGATGGCTGCGACTTCCTTGATGTGCTCGCGGATCAGCTGCTGGTATTTCAGGAAGATGCGGGCGCGTGTGCCGATGGGCGTGTGGCGCCAGGTCTTGAAGGCGCGCTTGCCGGCCGTGACGGCGGCGTCCACCTCCTCGGCGGTGGCCATGGGGACGCGCGCCAGGATTTCCTGCGTGGCCGGGTTGATGACGTTGCGCCATTCGGCGCTGCGGGACTCGACGAACTCACCGGCTATCAGCAGCTTGACGGTGGGGATGGTACTCATGAATGTCTCCAGGTTGTTGGGTATCACGCGTAGCGCTTCTCCAGCGCATCGAGATAGGGCTTGTTCACCAGCCGTTGCCGCTCGGCGAACGGGGTCACCAGGGCCGGGTCCTCGTCGATGCGCTTCCTATCGCGCAGGACGGTCAGGGCCTTCTGCATGCCCGCGACCGCGCCCTGCAACGCGGCGTTGGCGTAGAGCACGATGCCGAAGCCCAGGTCGGCGAGTTCGGCGGCATCGAAGAGCGGGGTCCGCCCGCCGATCACCATGTTCATGAGCTGCGGCCTGCCCAGCAGTTGCGGCAGGCGGCGGATTTCCTCGGCGCTCTCGCAGGCTTCGACGAACAGGATGTCGGCGCCGGCCTCGCTGAACTTCAGGGCGCGCTCGACGGCTGCCTCGAAACCGTGGACGCTGCGCGCGTCGGTGCGGGCCATGATGAGCAGGTCTTCGTCGTGGCGCGCGTCCACGGCCGCCTTGATCTTGCCAACCATCTCCTCGGCGGGAATCACGTCCTTGCCCGAGAAATGGCCGCAGCGCTTGGGACTGACCTGGTCTTCCAGCTGAATGCAGTCGGCCCCGGCGCGTTCCAGCTGGCGTACCGTGTGCCGCACGTTCAGCGCGTTGCCGAAGCCGGTGTCGGCATCCACCAGCAGCGGCAGTTCCACCGCGTCGCGGATGCGAGCGGTGTGCTCGCAGATTTCGTGCAAACCCATGAAGCCCTGGTCGGGCAGGCCCAGCGACATGTTGGTGACGCCGGCGCCGGTGACGTAGATCGCCTCGAAGCCCAGGTCCGCGATCACGCGGGCCGACAGGGCGTTGAAAGCGCCCGGCACCAGCAAGCCTCGCCGCGCTTCGGCCAGGGCGCGCAGGGTTTTCTTCGTGCTCCTCGTCATGTCAGATCACGTAGAGATCGACGTACTCGTTCACCGGCATGGCTTCCAGCGCCCGCTGGTCCAGGCTGGCCGCCAGGATGGCGTCCTGCTGCTTCTTCGGAAAGCGCCGGGCGAGGTTGGTGCGGAACTTGGCTTCCAGCAAGGGAATGCCGTCCTTGCGGCGGCGCTTATGGCCAATGGGGTACTCGACCACGACCTCCTCCACCCGGCTGCCATCCTTGAACTGCACGGTCAGCGCGTTGGCGATACTGCGTTTCTCGGGGTCGTGGTAGTCGGCCGTGAACGCCGCATCCTCCACGCACACGATCTTGTCGCGCAGCGTGTCGATGCGCTTGTCGGCGGCGACCGCATCCTCGTAGTCGGCGGCAGTGAGGCGGCCGAAGATCAGCGGCACGGCCACCATGTACTGGATGCAATGGTCGCGGTCGGCCGGGTTGTCCAGGGGGCCCTTCTTGTCGATGATGCGGATGCAGGCCTCGTGGGTGCGGATGGTGAGCTTCTCGATGTCTTCCACGGTTTTGCCGGTTTCTTTCAGCCGGGTGTGCAAGGCCATGGCGGCTTCTACCGCGGTCTGGCTGTGGAATTCGGCCGGGAAGCTGATCTTGAACAGCACGTTCTCCATCACGTAGCTGCCGTAGGGGCGCTGGAACTTGAACTCCTGGCCCTTGAACAGCACGTCGTAGAAACCCCAGCCTTTGGCGCTGAGCACGCTCGGGTAGCCCATCTCCCCGGTCTTGGCGATCAGCGCCAGGCGCACCGCGCGGCTGGTGGCGTCGCCGGCGGCCCAGCTCTTGCGGCTGCCGGTGTTGGGCGCATGACGGTAGGTGCGCAGGCTCTGACCATCGACCCAGGCCAGCGATACGGCGTTGATGATTTCGTCGCGACTGAGGCCCAGCATCCGCGCCACCACCGCGGTGGATGCCACCTTCACCAGCACCACATGGTCCAGCCCGACCTTGTTGAAGGAGTTCTCCAGCGCAAGGCAGCCCTGGATTTCATGCGCCTTGATCATGCCCGTGAGTACGTCCCTCATGGTCAGCGGCTTCTTGCCGGCGGCCACCGCGTTGCGGCTCAGCCAGTCGGCCACGGCCAGGATGCCGCCCAGGTTGTCGCTGGGGTGGCCCCACTCGGCTGCCAGCCAGGTGTCGTTGAAGTCCAGCCAGCGGATCATGGCGCCGATATTGAAGGCCGCCTGCACCGGGTCGAGCTGGAACTGGGTGCCGGGCACCTTGGCACCGTGGGGCACCACCGTGCCCGGTACGACGGGCCCCAGCAGCTTGGTGCAGGCCGGGTAGTCGAGCGCCTCCAGGCCACAGCCCAGTGTGTCGATCAGGCAGTTGCGGGCGGTGTCGTAGGCCAGACTGCTGTCGATTTGGTAGCCGAGGGCGTAATCGACGATGTCGGTAAGAACCTGGTCGGGCTGGGGGCGGACGTTGCTGATGTGTGCGGACATGGGAGGAACTGTTGGGGATAAGAGGAAGGCGGCGCGGGCGGCTCAGGCTCGCTGCGCGATGGGCACGAAGACCAGGTCATCCGGCCCCGTGTAGTTGGCGCTGGGCCGGATGATCTTGTTGTCGATGCGCTGCTCGACGATGTGCGCCGCCCAGCCGGAAGTGCGGGCGATCACGAACAAGGGCGTGAACATCGCGGTGGGCACGCTCATCATGTGATAGCTGACGGCGCTGAACCAGTCGAGGTTGGGGAACATCTTCTTGGCGTCCCACATCACCCGCTCCAGCCGCTCGGCGATGCCGAACATCTTGGTGGATTCGGCTTCCTGCGAGAGCTTCCTGGCGACGCGCTTGATGACCTCGTTGCGCGGATCGGACACGGTGTAGACCGGGTGGCCAAAGCCGATGACCACTTCTTTGGCTTCGACGCGGCGGCGGATGTCGGCCTCGGCCTCGTCCTGGCTGCCGTAGCGTTTCTGGATTTCGAACGCCATCTCGTTGGCGCCGCCGTGCTTGGGGCCGCGCAGCGCGCCGATGGCACCGGTGATAGCGGAGTACACGTCCGAGCCGGTGCCGGCAATCACCCTGCTGGCGAAGGTGGAGGCGTTGAATTCGTGCTCGGCGTAGAGGTTGAGCGAGGTGTGCATGGCGCGCTCCCAGCTTGCAGAGGGCTTGCGGCCGTGCAGCAGGTGCAGGAAGTGGGCGCCGATGGAGTCGTCGTCGGTTTCGACCGCGATGCGCTGGCCGTTGGTGGACCAGTGGTACCAGTAGAGCAACATCGAGCCCAGCGAGGCCATCAGCCGGTCGGCGATGTCGCGCGCACCGGGCAGGTTGTGGTCGTCCTTTTCCGGCAGCACGCAGCCCAGCGCGGAGACGCCGGTGCGCAGCACGTCCATCGGGTGGGACGAGGCGGGCAGGCGCTCCAAAGCCTCCTTCACGCTGTTGGGCAAGCCGCGCAGCGCCTTGAGCTTGGCCTTGTAGGCGCGCAGCTCGGAGAGGGTGGGCAGCTTGCCATGCACCAGCAAATGGGCCACTTCCTCGAATTCGCAGACCTCGGCGATGTCCAGGATGTCATAGCCGCGGTAATGCAGGTCATTGCCGGTGCGGCCTACGGTGCACAGCGCTGTATTGCCCGCCGTCACGCCCGAAAGCGCGACGGACTTCTTCGGCTTGAAGCCGGCTTGCGAGAGATCGCTCATGCGAATTCCTTTTCAAGGGTGAAGCGGACGGGCTTGCCGCTGGCATCGACCGCCACCATTTCGAAGCGACCTTCCAGAGCCAGCTCGTTTTCGCCGCTGGCCAGGGTTTCGGCCATGCCCTGGACCGTGACGGTCATCGAGCTGCGGCCGCTGCGGGTGACGCGGGCCGTGAGTTCGAGCGCCTGGCCAACCCTCACCGGCAGATGGAACTGCACATCGCTGCAAGCGGCCATCACCACGTCGCGGCGCGCATGGCGGCTGGCGGCAAGAAAGGCGGCCTTGCCCAGCAGGTTCAGCGCGTTGCCGCCGAACAAGGTGCCGTAGTGGTTGGCTTGCTCGGGAAAAATGATCTCGGCCAGCCGTGTGGGTTGCGTCATGGGTTCGCAATGTACGCAAACCTCGCGTCATAATGAAGGACTGAATTGGCGAATGAATGCGAATGAAACCCTTCATGTTTGCAAATTGTGCGAATAGTCGCTTATGAAAAAAACCTTCATGGGCGTGCGCCTGCGGCGCCTGCGCGAAGAGCGCGGCATGAACCAGGTCACGCTGGCGAATGCGCTCGGCTTGTCGCCGAGCTACCTGAATCAGCTGGAACAGAACCAGCGGCCCCTCACGGTGCCTGTGCTGCTGAAGATCAACCAGGCCTTTGGCCTGGACGTGCAGATGTTTTCGGAAGACGACGAGGCGCGCGTGATCTCCGACCTGCGCGAAGTGCTGGCCCACGCGGCGGCGCCGGACACGATCTCATTGGCCGAGATCAAGGAGCTGGCCTCGGGTATGCCGGCCGTGGCGCGCACGCTGATCCGCATGCAAAACCGCCACCGCGAGGCGATGGAGCGGCTTGAGGCCATGGCCGCGCGCCTGGGCGACGACCGCAGCGGCCTCACCGGCATCCAGCCCATGCCCTACGAAGAGGTGCGCGATTTCTTCGTCGCACGGCACAACCACATTGCCGAACTGGACGACGCCGCGGAACGAATGGCCCGCGAGTGGAAGCTTGAAACCGGCAATCCAACGGACGGCCTGGTTCGCCGCCTGCACGAGAAGCATGGAGTTCGCGTCCTGCGTATGGCCGATAGCGCCCAGATGCAGGCCGACATGGGCGCGCAACGCCAGTTCGACCCCAAGGCCAAGGTGCTGCAGGTCTCGCCCTATCTTGAGCCCGGGCAGGCCGCCTTCCAGATGGCGACTCAACTCGCCTTCCTGGAACTGGGCGGCGAACTCGCGCGGCTGTCGGAAGGCGGCGGGCTGTCGGGCGAGCCGGCCAGGGCGCTGGCCCGCATCGGTCTGGCCAACTACTTCGCCGGCGCGCTGCTGCTGCCCTATGGCCAGTTCCTGGAAGCCGCGGAGGCGATGCGCTACGACATCGACCGCCTGGGGCGGCGCTTCGGTGTCGGCTTCGAGACGGTGTGCCACCGGCTGAGCACACTGCAGCGCCCCAGCGCGCGCGGCGTGCCGTTCTTTTTTATCCGGGTGGACCGGGCGGGCAATATTTCCAAGCGGCAATCCGCCACGCATTTCCACTTTTCCAAAGTGGGCGGCACCTGCCCTCTGTGGAACGTGTACGAGGCGTTCGCGCAACCGGGTCGCGTGCTGACCCAGCTGGCGCGCATGCCGGATGGGCGGGCCTACCTGTGGGTGGCCAGGAGTGTCTCAGGTGGGCAGGAAGGCCACGGGTCGCTGGGCAAGACCTTCGCCATCGCGCTGGGCTGCGACATTCAGCATGCCGGGCGCCTGGTCTACTCCAAGGGCCTGGATCTCAAGGACCCCGAAGTCCCCACGCCCATCGGCATGGGCTGCAAGGTCTGCGAGCGCGAAGCCTGTCCGCAGCGCGCCTTTCCCTTCATCGGGCGGCAGATCGACATCAACGAGAACCGGCGGCCGCTCGCGCCGTACGCAGTGCAGTCGACCGGCACCGTGAAGTTGAAACACCCGCTTGGCCAGGTCGATGCCGAGAATGTCGATTTCCATGGTGGCCCTCCGTATGAGAACGGTTGATGAGACGCGCAGTCTGAAAGAACTCCTGCCCAAGGACGAAAAGTCAGAGCCCAACAGACATGCGGCCCTCATTCGGCAGTCGCTCACCGACGATGCCGCGCGCGTCACGGCCCTGCTCAATTCGTTCTCGGACCTGGACCTAGCCGACCAGCTCGGCCGCCTACTGCACACGCTGTCCCCGTGCGACTACTTCGGCAACAATTCTTAGGCCGCGTTGTTTCTCGTGCGATTTGTAGCGGTAGGGGTGTTCGGCCTGGCGACTGAGTGATGCTGCAGCGCCGCGATCAAGGGGCACGACACGGTGCCCCGAGTGTTCTCGCAATCCATGACCAGATGGGCCAGGACTGACTCGATGCGGCGCAGGTCGGCCAGTTTTTCGCGGACGTTCTCCAGCTTTTGTTGCCCGAGCTCGCGCGCCTCGCGGCAATGGGTTCCGTCGTCCAGCGCGAGCAGGCCTTTGACCTCGTCAAGGCTGAAGCCCAAGCGTTGAGCCGACTTGATGAACCGCACGCGTTCCACATCCGGCATGCCGTAGCGGCGGATACTGCCGCTGGGCTTGCTGGGCTCACTCAACAGGCCCTCACGCTGGTAGTAGCGCACCGTCTCCACGTTGACGCCCGCGGCCGCCGCAAAGGCCCCGATGGTCATCCGTTCCAGATCTGGGTTCATTGGCTTGACTCCGTACTTGACTACGGGAGTATTGTCGGCTGATTCAAGCAACAAGGAGTTGGCCAATGGACAGGATAACGCGCGCCGCCGACAAGGCAGGAGCCCTGGGCAGCGTGATTGCCGCGGCTTCGTGCCCAGCCTGCTTTCCGGCCCTGGCAGGGCTGGGGGCGGCGCTGGGCCTCGGCTTCCTGGACGGATACGAGGGCTTGTTCATCAACACGCTGCTGCCGCTGTTCGCAGCGATCGCGCTGGTCGCCAACGCGCTGGGCTGGTTCAGGCATCGGCAGTGGCACCGCAGCGTGCTGGGGATGGTCGGCCCGGCGATGGTCCTGGCAGCCATGCTGCTGTTCTTCGGCCACTGGTGGACCGCCAACTTGCTTTATGCGGGACTGGCCTTCATGGTCGCCATTTCACTGTGGGACCTGTTCTGGCCAGCGAACAAGCGTTGTGCGGCAGACGGGTGCGAAGCGAGTCAGGTGGGGGCATGACCCGGGTAGCGGCCTTGCCAAGCGTGCCGGTGCTCGAGTCGGTGTTGACATGCCCGAATTGCGGCCATGCGCAGCGGCTGGAGATGCCCACGAACGCCTGCCTGTTCTTTCATGAATGTGAGACCTGCAAGGGCGTATTGAGACCGAAGCCTGGGGACTGCTGCGTCTTCTGCTCCTACGGCACGGCACCGTGCCCGCCGAAGCAGTCGGCCGCCGGCGACAAAGCCTGCTCCTAATCGTTCCATCGACGGTCTGAGGTGTGAGCCCGGGGGCCGCTGGCGGTTCGTGGTACAGCCGCACCACCTCCAACTGCAGCCCGTCAGCGAATGCCCAGGGCGTGGTCGAGCGACAGGCGGCCGGCCCCGCGGCCCACCAGATAGAGCAGCAATGCCGCCCATGAGAGATGCGTCGGCCACGCGTCCGGATAGACAAAGATCTGGATCACCAGTGTCATTCCCAGCAAGGCCAGCGCCGACAAGCGCGTGGCCAGGCCCAGCACCAGCAACAGCGGGAACAAATGCTCCGCATAGGCCGCCAGATGCGCCGCGATTTCTGGAGGCACGAACGGCAGCCTGTATTCGGTGCGGAACAGTTCATAGGCGCTGTCGGTCAGGGTCAGGAAGCCCTCGACTTTGGTGCGGCCAGAGTAGAAGAAGATCGCGGCTACGCCTGCGCGCGCGGCTGGCGCCAGCAGCAGATCGTGAGCAATGATGCGCGTGAGCCGATCGGCCGCCGCGTTCCAGTGGGCGCGAAGACCACGCTGGCTGCCGCTGGCGACCGACCGGGGAACTTGAAGGTTTGTGCTCATGGTGCTCTTTCGTCAGAGGCGTGTGGCGCAGCAGTACCGGCAAACGCGCCGGCTTGCAGCAGTGTCGTAAAGGTGGCCGCGAGGTCTGCCTGCGGGTCGGCCGCCAGTGCGCGCTCCCCCGCCTCGGCGAGGTCGACCCCAGCGGCACAGGCATCGAGGAAGACGCAACCGGCCTTCGTGATGTCGCGCCAGCTCACCGCGTCGCGAGGCCGGGTCAGCAGCGCGCCTTCGCCTCTCCAGGTCAACTCCTCGGGAACTTCGACCTGCCGGCGATTGCGCTCCCAGACGGTGTAGATCGGCTGGTCGTCGAACCAAATCCAGCGGGCCGCCGGATGTGGACTCAGGGCCAGGCCAGCCATCTGCTCCGGACTGTGGCGGGCGAGCCATGCGGCATCGGCAGCAGGTTCATCTTGCGCGCCGTGGGCCTCGCGCCAGAGGGTGTCGAGTTGGGCCACGCCGGGCAGATAGACCAGTTCCGCCGCTGGCTCGAAGTCGCGGAGGAAGCCAGCGAACCCGCTGCCGTAGTGCAGAAAGCGTCCGTCGCGTGGCGCGTCGGCGGCCACGTAGAGCGCGGCCGCGGCACGAAACCATTCGTCGCCCACCAGCCGCGCGACCACCGGAAAGTTGGCTTGCAGCGCATCGATGCAAGCCTTCATTACTGTGTTGCGGTAAACCGCGAACGCGGGTTGCGCTGCCAACTCCCACATCTCGGGTTGCGCCGCTTCCAGCGGCGCGAACAAGGCCAGCGCGAAGGCTTGCTGGAATTGGCCATGCGGCGTGCTCACGTCGTGGCCTCTTGCGTCACGCATTCGAGTTCGGCCACGGCCCGACCCCGCTCGGCCATCAGTTCCTCGAAGGCCGGCACATTGCCATCGCGCTCGATCAGCGTGGGCCGGGCGCCGGCACGTTCGATGAAGCGGCGATAGAGATGCCAGACTTCCGGTGCGACGGGGGCGTCGTGCGAATCGATCAACAGGGAGTCCCCCAGCGCCGGATCGACGGTATGGCCCGCGAGATGAATCTCGCTGACCAGCGCATGCGGAAACCGGTCGAGCCACTGCGTCGCAGAAAATCCAAGGTTGCGCGCCGACACATGCACGTTGTTGATGTCGAGCAGCAGCGTGCAGCCGGTACGCTGCGCCAGTTCGCAGAGGAAGTCGATCTCGTCCCACTCATGCCCGTCGATACGCAGGTAGTGCGACGGGTTTTCGATGGCGATCGCAGTCTTCAGCACGTCCTGGCTGCGCGCGATATTGGCAGCGATTCGGTGCAGCGCGGCGGTGCTGCGCGGGAAAGGCAGCAGATCGGGAAAGTACTGGCCGTTCCACGTGGACCAGGCCAGATGCTCGGAAATCAGCGTCGGCTGGACGCGCCGAGCCAGCGCCGCCAGCCTTTGAAGATGCGCGGCATCCGGCTCTTCATCGCCCGCGAGCGAAAGTGACACGCCGTGCAGCGACACCGGATGGCGGGAGCGGATTGCCTCCAGCCATCCGAGCCGCGGGCCGCCCGCCACCATGTAGTTCTCGGGGTGCACCTCGAACCACAGACCCTCGGCTTCGGCCGACAACGCCGGTGCGTAGTGCTCCGGCTTGAGGCCGAGACCGGCCGTGAGGACGTCGTTCATGGCGGCGCAACGGCGAATCAGGATTTGATGGGCGCCAGTGAGCCGGTGCCCTTGGGGGTCTTGATCGTGGTACAGGTACCGGCCGCCACGTTCTTCCAGGAGTTGCCCTGGTAGTCGACCTTCGACGTGCCCGCGCAGGTGGTGCCGGGCCCGGCGGCGCAGTCGTTCTTGCCGGCCATCGAGACGCCGTAGCACTTCTCCATCTTGGCCATCTTGTCGGCCATCGGTTTGTCTTGGGCCGCGGCGGAGCCGGCGGCGAGGGCGCCCAGCGCAAGGGCGGCGATGACGAGAGGGCGATTGATCATGGATGAACTCCGAGGGTTGGTTGAAGAGTGCAATCGCGCCGGAACGCGCGGTCACTTTCGCTAGTTCGCCGTTCGTGCCGACGCGGTTACAGTGCACGGCACAATCGGCCGGATATTTTTGACGCTGCCTGTAACCGGGCGAGCCGAGAGTTCGAATGACAAGATGGGATGCGATGGTGAAGAGCGATGCGGAACCGGTGCTACACGACTTGTTCGTGCGCGGCCTCAATGGAGACGCCGCTGCGTACCGGGCCTTCCTGCAGAAGCTCAGCGTCCATTTGCGCGCCTTTTTGGGCAGGCGCCTCTTTGGCTGGCCCGATGAAGTGGAAGACCTCGTCCAGGAATGCTTGCTCGCCATGCACAACCAGCGCCACACCTACCAGAGCGACCAGCCGCTGACGGCCTGGGTGCATGCGATTGCGCGTTACAAGATGATCGACCTGCTGCGCGCCAAGTCGGTCCGCGAGGACCTAAATGACCCACTGGACGACGACCTGGCCGTCTTCGCCGAGTCGGCGATTGAGGCGAGCGACGCGAAACGCGATCTCGGTGGCCTGCTCGATACGCTGCCCGAACGCCAGCGCTTGCCGATCCTGCACGTGAAGATCGAAGGACTCTCGGTGGCTGAAACCGCAAGCCTGACCGGCATGTCCGAGTCGGCGGTGAAGGTCGGCATCCACCGCGGCCTCAAGGCCCTGGCTGCCAGATGCAGGAGCGCTGCATGAAGACCGACGATCTCGTGGCAATGCTCGCTACCGGCGTCACCGCCGTTCCGCGGCGTGCCGCCCACCGACGCATCGGGCTGGCGCTGCTGGCCGGGGTACCGCTGTCGCTGGCGATCCTATTCACCGGCTACGGATTGCGCGACGACTTGGGGCAAGTGATCTCGCTGCCGATGTTCTGGGCCAAGCTGTTGTTCCCGCTGTGCATCGCCGTCTCGGCTTTTGTCACGGTGGAACGCCTTGCGCGGCCGGGCGTCGAGGTGCGGCGAGCCTGGATGGGCTTGGTGGCGCCGGTGCTGGTGGTCTGGGCGATGGCCGTCGCGGCCTGGTTCACCGCGCCGATGGAGGACCGGATTCCGGCCTTGCTGGGGCAGTCGTGGCGCACCTGCGCGCTGAGCATTGGCCTCATGGCTCTGCCCGTTTTTGTGACGGCGCTGCTGGCGCTCAGGGGGCTGGCCCCGACACGGCCGGCGCTCGCGGGTGCTGCCGCGGGGGCGCTGGCAGGGGGCGTTGGGGCCGCAATCTACGCGCTGTACTGCATAGAACTCGCCGCACCGTTTCTCGCGGTCTGGTACGTGATCGGCATGATGGTGCCGGTGCTTGCGGGCGCCATGCTGGGGCGTTGGTTGCTGCGCTGGTAGGGGTGATCTTGGTTTCCGTGCCGATTGTTGCGCTTGGACGTGCGGGATAACCCGCAGTTGCTCAGCAAGTAGGCGGCACTGGCCACGCGCCTACCGATCGCGCACCGGGTCCGGGCCTTTTGCCGCATCGTGCCCTTTGCGGGTCGCGAGCCGTTCATGATGGGACCCGCCGACGTGATGCCGCTGCCCGCCTGCCGGCGCGGCGTGGTCGTGCTCGCGGGCGGCGCGTTCCAGGCCTTCAAGAATGCCGCACTCGGCTGTGGCGCGGCCGACGGAACAACTGGCACGAAGAGCACGCAGCTCTTTTGCCAACGCCTTCAATTCCTGAATCCGCGTGGTCACGTGGCCGATATGTTCATCCAGCAGCTCGTCGACCTCACCGCAATTTCCCCGGGGCGAGTCCTTGTACCCGAGCAACGTCCGGATTTCATCAAGCGTCATGTCCAGGCATCGGCAATGCCGAATGAACGCCAGCCGCTGCTTGTGGCTCTCGTCATAGACCCTGTAGTTCCCGTCCGTCCTTCCCGCCACAGATAGCAGCCCTTGCCGTTCGTAGTACCGGATGGTCTCGACCTGCGTCCCGGTGGCCGCCGCCAACTGCCCGATCTTCATGTTTATGCTCCAGCTTGACTCTAATGTCGCTACAGGGTTTCCAATTAGGCCATGGACACAAAAACCCTGCCCCAAGAAGAAACAGGCTCGTGCGGCTCTCCTGCCTGCGCCGCGCCCGCCGCCCCGCAGGCTGCGCCGCTCACTGCAGGCCAACGCTTTCGCATCGCGACCATGGATTGCAGCGCCGAGGAGGCCGAGATTCGCCGGGCCCTGGAGCCGATTGCCGGGATTCGCTCGCTGAACTTTCAGCTGGGCGCTCGCACCCTCGGCATCGATGCCGCCGACGAGGCTTTTCCGCTTGCGCTTGAAGCCATTCGGAAAGCCGGCTTCGCCCCGGAGCCGATCATCTCCAAAGACACTGTTGAATCACAGACGCGCGAGGGTCATAGTGACGTTCACGACCACGATCACGACATCGGACGTGGGGTCGCGCGCCTGGCGATGGCGCTTGGGATGGCCGTCGCGGCGGAGGCCACGGAGTTCTTCGCACCCGAAGGCTTGGTTTGGAAGCTGATCGGGATGGCGCTGGCGGCGGTCGCGATCTGGCTCGCCGGCCTGGACGTTTACAAGAAGGGCGTGGCGGCGCTCTTACGCGGCAAATTGAATATCAATGCCCTGATGTCCGTCGCGGTCACCGGCGCCTTCGTCATTGGGCAGTGGCCCGAGGCGGCCATGGTGATGGCTCTCTATGCCATCGCGGAATTGATCGAGGCGCGCGCAGTCGATCGAGCCCGCAACGCGATCAAAGGCTTGCTGGCGCTGGCCCCGGAAGAGGCCCTTGTCCAGGCGGCTGACGGCAGTTGGAAGCTCACCCCGGTGGTCGACGTTCCGCTTGAGGCCATCGTGCGCATCAAGCCGGGCGAGCGGCTGCCGCTGGACGGAGTCATCACCAAGGGGACGGGCGCGGTCAACCAGGCTCCGGTCACCGGCGAGAGCATCCCGGTGGACAAAGCCCCCGGCGATCAGGTCTTCGCGGGGACCATCAACGAGACTGGAGAGCTGGAATTCCGGGTGACGGCCGCGGCCGGCAACACGACATTGGCCCGCATCATCCATGCGGTGGAACAGGCGCAGGGCACGCGCGCGCCGACCCAGCGTTTCGTGGACCGCTTCGCCGCGATCTACACCCCTGCCGTCTTTGTGCTGGCCATCGCGGTCGCCGTGTTGACGCCGTTCCTGCTGGAGTTGACCTGGCTGGAAGCCCTGTACAAGGCGCTCGTGCTGCTGGTGATCGCGTGTCCTTGCGCGTTGGTGATTTCCACACCGGTGACCGTCGTGAGCGGACTTGCTGCCGGCGCCAGGCGCGGCATCCTGATCAAGGGCGGTGTCTACCTGGAGTCCGCCCGCAATCTCAAGGCGGTCGCGCTGGACAAGACAGGCACCATCACCGAAGGCAAACCGAAGCTGGTGGAATGGCGCACATGGGCCGGCGCCGAAGATGCAAGCACCAAACTGCTGGCAGCCAGCCTGTCGAGCCGCTCCGACCATCCGGTTTCTCAAGCCATCGCCGCGGGTCTGGACGGCGAGCGCGCCGAGGTAGAGGACTTCGCCGCCTTGCCCGGGCGCGGCGTCACGGGGGTCGTCAACGGCAAGAGCCTGCTGCTGGGCAACCATCGCGCCGTGCATGAGCGCGGCCTTTGCGGACCCGAAGTCGAGGCCGAACTGAGCAAGCACGAACAGGAGGGCCGGACCGTCACGCTGCTGGCCCAGGACGACCAGGTGCTGGCGATCTTCGCCGTCGCCGACACGATCAAGGAGACGTCTCGACAGGCGATCGCGGACCTCAAGACACTCGGCGTCGTTCCGGTCATGCTGACCGGCGACAACATGGCCACGGCCAAGGCCATCGCCGCGCAAGCCGGCATCGAGGATGCTCGCGGAGACCTCTTGCCGGAAGCGAAGCTGGAGGCCATCACCGCGATGCGTCAACGCTACGGCGCCACGGGAATGACGGGCGACGGTATCAACGACGCACCGGCCCTCGCCCAGGCCGACATCGGCTTCGCGATGGGCGGCGCCGGCACCGACATCGCCATGGAAGCAGCTGACGTCATCATCATGAACGACAACCTGCAGCGGGTGGCAGAGACGGTGCGGCTTTCCAGGCGCACGCATGGCGTGCTGTGGCAGAACATCTCGCTCGCGCTGGGCATCAAGGCTGTGTTCCTCGTGCTCGCCGTGTTCGGATCGGCCACCATGTGGATGGCAGTGTTTGCGGACATGGGCGCGAGCCTCTTAGTGGTGGGCAATGGCTTGCGGCTTCTGCGTGGCGCGAAGGACTCTTCGCCCGCCGCGCCATCCCGCAAGGAGCCTGTCCATGCACATTGATCGCGAACAACAGCGGCGTGTCTACGCTCGCCTGGTCGACGGCTTTCGCGCCGGCGCGACCGAAGGCGTCGAGCAGCGCTGGCAATGGCTGATGGCGGCTCACATCATCGGACAGATGGATTTCCGGCTCCATGTTCACAGCCACGTCGTCATGCTGGCCTTCGCCGCCAAGACCGGCGACTGGCCCGAGGTGGGCGGTCAACTGATCCGGCTGGCACTGGTGCCGCTCGGTCACTTGGTCGGACGTCTGCCGACAGGCAACATTGGCCGAGCGACCGTGAACGCCTTCCAACCCATGCCTTTGTCTATGGAGCTTCAGCAGCTCATCGGCGAAGCGCGACTTGCCGCGGTTGCAAAGCCCGCCCGTAACTCGGCGGAAACGTCTTCCTGATAGGATTCGCGCCGATGCGTCGTTTTTGGTTGTTGTTGTTGGCCTTGGTCATGCCCCTGCAGATGAGCTGGGCAGCCGTGCATTTCTGCGACGACCAAGTGCCGACAATCTCCGCCGATGCGGCAGCCAAGGGCGCTGAAAGAATTCTGCACGTCCACGATGAACAGGCCAAACAAGGCCTGGGTTCGGACGCCGCTGCCGAACCTTGCTGCGGCGCCGCCCACGGCTGCCACGGCCTGCACAACCTGATCGCCCAGGCTGCACCCGGCGATTCCACCGCTCCCTCCCGCTGCCCCCTTGTGGCATCTGACGATCGCATGGCGCGGCGGCAGTTCTCCGACCGGCACGAACGCCCGCAGTGGCTCCCCGCCTAAACGGCGGGCCGCACCTCTTCCCCCTTTCTTTCCCGCGGTTCGCCGAAGTCTCGTGTTTGACTTTCGGAGAACTGAATGCATTGCTGCGTTTCGAGGCCCGCTGTGGCCGTTTTGTTGGGCTGGATGGCCATGTCGGGCCCGTCCCTGGCCCAGCCCGCGCCGTCATTGCGCCAAGCCGTTGAAGCAGCTTGGTCGCTGAGTCCCCAGGCGCGGGCGCTCGCCAGCCGCCAAGCTGAACTGGAGGCCCGAGCCCGGGCCGCGTCTTCGCTGATAGCGGGCCCGCCCAGCTTGTCGCTGGGTCATCGCACCGATCGCGTCGGCAGCAACGGCGGGCTGCGCGAGTCCGAGTTCGAGGTCACCGCGCCGCTCTGGACACCGGGTGTGCGCCGCGCCACAGCGGACCAGGTCGAGGCTGACCGTGCTTCGTTCGAGCAACAGCAGGCACTGGCCAAGATGAAGTTGGCCGCCGAGGTGCGGGAACTGGCGGCTCAGGCCGCTATCGCGCAGATCGAACGCGAGGTGGCCCAGAGCAAGTTGCGCGAGGCCCAGGTGCTGGCCGGAGACGTCGAGCGGCGCGTCAAGGTCGGTGAAGTCGCCCGAGTGGATCTGCTGCAGGCGCAATCGGTCCAGCGCCAGGCCGCCGCCGCCCAAGCGCAGGCGCAGAGCGCGCAGGCCCGTTCGCTGGCGCAGTGGCGGGCGTTGACCGGACTCGCCCAGTCGGCATCACTCGACGAACAGGCTGGCAGTGCGCAGGAGCATCCGGCGGTGACCGCGGCGCAGGCTCAGCTGCGCGCCGCACAGGCCAAGCTTGCCTGGACGCAGGCCGATCACCGCGATCCCGTGGAGGTCGGTGTGGGCATGGTTCGCGAGCGCGCCGCGTTCGGTGCGCCGAACGAAACCTCCCTCAAGCTGTCCCTGCGCGTGCCCTTGGGCAGCCACGGCCGCAACGCACCGAAGCTCGCGGCTGCGCAAGCGGAGGTATATGCGGCCGAAGCCGAAGCCCAGGCCACCGTGCGCAGCGTGGACGCCGAACAGGAGGCCACACGCGCCGAGCTGGCAGCCGCCCAGCGTGCCGAAGCACTCGCTGCCGAACGGGAAACCGCCAGCCGCGAAGTTCAGGCCCTGATCGCCAAGTCGTACCGCCTCGGTGAGAGCGATCTGCCCACGCGCCTGCGTGCCGAGAGCGAACGCTTCGAGGCCGAACTCGCACACGCCAAGGCACGGCTGGAGACTCGCCGCGCCATCGCAAAACTCAATCAAGCCAACGGAATCCTTCCATGAGCGTCACGTACTTCTTCTTCCATGCCTTGCGGCGCGGCCTTGCCGCCACCGCGCTGCTCGCCGCCGCCGGGGCGGCCCTGGCGGGCGACGGGCACAACCATGGCGATGAAGCGCCGGTGGCTACCGGCACGGCCAGCCCACGCATCCAGGCCCACTCCGACCTGTTCGAATTGGTGGGCATCGTCGACAAGGGCCAGATGGCCGTCTACCTCGACCGCTTCGCCACCAACGAGCCGATCCTCAACGCCAAGATCGAGTACGAGTCGGGAACGAACAAGGGCGTAGCCACACCGCAGGCCGACGGCACCTACCTGATCAAGTTCGACGCCTTGGCCAAGCCGGGCGAGTTGCCCTTCTCGTTCACGGTGACGGCCGGAGCCGACACGGACCTTCTGGCCGCGGACCTGGACCTGAAGGACCCGCACGACCATCACGACGAAGCAGGCCGCACGTGGCTGCACTGGCTCGGGTACGCCCTGGCAGCCGCCGCTACGATCGCACTCGCCGTGTTCCTCACACGCAAATACAGGACCACGCGGCTGGCCCGCGCGAACGGTTGAAGAAGATGATGAAACGAATCCTTTCCAGCCTGGTCCTTGCCAGTGTGTTCCTGACGCCGGCGGCGCTGGCCGGCCCCGGGCACGACCACGGCGAATCCGCGCCGGCGGCCAGCAGCAATTCGCCCAAGCGCAACCCGGACGGCAGTGTGTTCCTGCCCAAGACCTCCCAGCGGCAGCTGGCGGTGCGCACCGTGCTCACGGAAGCCAAGACGGTGCCCCAGACCGTGGAACTCACCGGCCGCGTCCTGATGGATGCGAACGCCGGCGGCCGCGTCCAGCCGACCCAGGCCGGGCGTATCGAGGCCGGCGCGCGCGGCCTGCCGCAACTCGGGCAGTCCGTTCGCAAGGGCGAGGTGCTGGCGATCGTTCGGTCATCCGCCGGAGCGATCGAGCGCGCCAACCAGCAGGCGCAGAGCGCCGAGCTGAGCGCGCAGCTTGAGCTCGCGCGCCGCCGCGCGGCTCGTTTGGCGCAGCTGGAGGGCACCGTCCCGCAAAAGGACATCGAGGCCGCCCAAGCCGATGTCGGGAGCCTGCAGCAGCGCGTTGCCGCCGTGCGCGGTTCCGTCTCCGCGTCAGAGTCGCTCGTGGCGCCGATCAGCGGTGTGATCTCGGCGGCCAATGTGGTGGCAGGCCAGGTCGTCGACGCGCGCGAACTGCTGTTCGAGATCGTGGACCCAGCCCGGCTGATGGTGGAGGCGCTGGCCTTCGATGCCTCGTTGCTTTCGGGCATTTCTTCGGCCAGCGCTTCGCCGGCCGCCGGTGTGAGTGTGCCGCTGCGCTTTGTGGGCGCCGGGCGCGCCCAACGGGAAGGCGCGATCCCTCTGCTGTTTCGCACTACGGCGACCGGTGCCGTTCCCCTGGCCGTCAACCAACCGGTCAAGGTTGTGGTGAACACGCGAAACGCCATTCAGGGCATTCCGGTTCCGGCCGCATCCGTGGTCAAGAACCCGAGCAACCAGGACACGGTCTGGGTCCACACCGGAGCCGAGACTTTTGTACCGCGACCGGTTCGCACGGTTGCGCTGGACGGTGCCACGGTGTCCGTGGTCGATGGGCTGAAGGCGGGTGAGCGGGTGGTGACCCAGGGCGCTGCGCTGGTCAACCAGGTGCGCTGAGGTCCACGATGTTCGAAAAACTCGTTGACTTTTCCCTGCACAACCGGCTCATCGTGGTGGTCGCCGCGATGATCCTGATGTTCTACGGCGCATTCACGCTCACACAGATGCCCGTGGACGTGTTCCCAGATCTGAACAAACCGACGGTCACGTTGCAGGCCGAGGCCGGCGGCATGGCGCCGGAAGAGGTCGAGCAGCTGATCACCGCGCCGCTGGAAACCGCCATGGGCGGCATTCCCGGCGTCGAAAGCATTCGCTCGGTGTCCAGCGTCGGCCTGGCGTTCGTCTACGTCACCTTCGACTGGAAGACCGACATCTACCGGGCCCGCCAGATGGTGGGCGAGCGCCTGTCCACCGCGCGCGAGCAGCTGCCGCCCGGCATCGAGCACGTGGGCATGGGCCCGGTCAGCTCGATCATGGGTGAGATCATGTCCGTGGCCCTGCCGATCGACCCCGCAAAGATCAATCCGATGGCGGTGCGCGAGTACGCCGACTTCGTGATCCGGCCGCGGCTGCTGACCATTCCGGGAGTCGCCCAGGTGGTGCCGATCGGCGGCGAGGTGCGGCAATACCAGGTGCAGCCCGATACGCAGCGCATGGCAGCGTTCGGAATCACCGTGGAGACGATCGAAGACACCCTCAAGGGCTTCTCCGGCAACACCAGCGGCGGCTTCCTGGAACTCAACTCGCGTGAGTACCTGATCCGCAACATCGGCCGAACCACGCGCATCGAGGACCTGGAGCGGCTGCCGGTGGCGTTTCGCAATGGCCAGCCGATAAGTCTGAAACAGGTCGCGACGGTTGCCTTTGCGCCGGCGATCAAGCGTGGCGACGCGGGCTACAACGGCAAGCCGGCGGTTCTGCTGGGCATCCAGAAACAGCCCGATGCCGACACCGTCAAGCTGACGGCAAAGGTGGAAGAGGCCCTGGAAGGCTTCAAGAAGAGCCTGCCCGCCGGCATGGGCGCGCCCATCGTCACGATGCGGCAAGCCAGCTTCATCGAGGCGTCGGTGAACACGCTGCAAGGCAAGTTCCTGGCCGCCGGTGCCGTGGTGGCGGCTGTCCTGTACCTGTTCCTCATGAACGTGCGCACGACCCTGATCGCGCTCACGGCCATCCCGCTGTCCGTGATGATCACCGTGCTGGTGTTCAAGTACTTCGGCTTCTCGATCAACACCATGACACTGGGTGGCCTGACCATCGCCATCGGCGGCCTGGTCGACGATGCGGTGGTTGGCGTCGAAAACGTTCTGCGGCGGCTGAAGATGGACCGCGCCGCCCATCCCGACCACCGCATGGGCCCGCTGGAACTGATCGCGCGTTCGACGCTGGAGGTGCGGTCCGCCATCCTGTACGCCACGGTGATCATCGTGCTGGTGCTGTTGCCGCTGTTCTTCCTGCCCGGGATCGAGGGACGGCTGATGCAGCCGCTGGCGGTGGCCTACATCGTTTCGTTGCTCGCCTCCATGCTGGTGTCCGTGACCGTGACCCCGGTGATGGCCTACTACCTGCTGCCCCGGATCAAGGGCCTGGACCACGGCGATACGCGGGTCCAGGCGTGGATCAAGAGTCGCTACCAGCTCGGTCTGCGGCGTGTCCTGGAGCGGCCCAAACCCTGGCTGGTGGCGGGCGGGGTGGCGGTGATCGTGGCCGGTGTCGCCGTGCCGTTCTTCCCAACGACATTCCTGCCGCCCTTCAATGAAGGTGTGGCGCTGGTCGGCCTGAGGCTCAACCCGGGCACCACCTTGGCGGAGACATCCCGCATCGGCGCGGTGGCCGAGGTCAACCTGCAGGCGGTGCCGGAGGTCGAGCATGTCGGACGGAGATCCGGTCGGGCCGAGCTGGACGAGCACGCTGAGGGCGTCCACGTGTCGGAGCTGGACGTCAAGTTGAAGCGCAGCGATCGCAGCGTCGAGGAGGTCTACGCCGACCTGCGAAGCAAGGTGTCCGCACTACCCGCCGCCATCGGCATCGGCCAGCCGATCAGCCACCGCATCGACCACATGCTGTCGGGGGTGCGCACGCAGATCGCGATCAAGGTCTACGGCGACGACCTGGATACCCTGCGCGGCCAGGCGGAGGCGCTGCGCCAGCAGCTGGCCGGCATCAAGGGCGTGGTCGATCTGGAAGTGGAGAAACAGGTCCTGACGCCACAGATCAAGGTGCGCGTCGACTATGACAAGGCGCTGGGCTACGGTCTGCCGCCAGCCAAGCTGCTGCGCGAGCTGCAGATGATGATCGATGGCGAGAAGGTGACCCAGATCGTGGAGGGCAACCGCCGTTTCAACCTGGTGCTGCGGCTGCCGGAGTCCGCCCGCGGGATCGAGGGCCTGCGCAACATCTTCATCGACACGCCAGGCGGGCGGGTGCCGCTGTCGCAGCTGGCTACGGTGGAAGAGTCCGACGGGCCCAACCAGATCAGCCGCGACGACGGGCGCCGCCGCATCGTGATCTCGGCCAATGCGCAGGGACGGGCGCTGAGCGACGTGGTGGGCGATATCCGGCGCGTCACCTCCGAGGTCAAGCTGCCCGAGGGGTACTTCATCACCATCGGCGGGCAGTTCCAGGCGCAGGAGGACGCGAGCCGGCTGATCGGGCTCCTGTCGATCGCGTCAGTCGTGCTGATCTACCTGATCCTGTTCTCGCGCTACAAGTCGGCGGTCCTGGCCTTCATCATCATGGCCAACATCCCGCTGGCCCTGGTGGGAGCGGTGTTCGGCCTGTGGCTGTCCGGCCAGCCACTGTCCATCGCGGCTCTGGTGGGATTCATCACGCTGGCTGGCATCGCGATCCGCAACGGCATCATGAAGGTGTCGCACTACATCAACCTGTGTGCCTTCGAGCGCGAGAGCTTCGACGATCAGATGCTGGTGCGCGGCTCGCTCGAGCGGCTGACGCCGGTGCTGATGACGGCGCTCGTGGCTGCTTTGGCGCTCGCGCCCTTGCTCTTCGAGGCCGACCGGCCGGGCACCGAGATCCTGCATCCGGTGGCCGTTGTGATTTTCTTTGGCCTCATCACCTCCACGCTGCTGGACTCTTTCCTCACGCCCGCCATGGTCAAGCTGTTCGGCCGCGAGCCGATCGAGAACCTGGTGGACGACTCCGGCACCGAGGCTTACTAGTTTTCTTCAACCTGTCCCATGAAAGGCAATCCCATGAAACTCCAGACCATCGTCATCGCAGCAGCCATCGCCTTCAGCGGTGCCGTATTCGCCCAGAAGAAGGACGACCACAACGCGCCCAAGCACGGCGGCATCGCCATCGAGACCAAGGCGCTCGACTTCGAAGTGGTCGCCAAACCCGACCTGATCCAGGTTTATGTCGGCGAGCACGGCAAGGCCGTGAAACTCGACGGTGCCAAGGGCAAGGTCACCTTGCTCAATGGCTCCGAAAAGACGGAAGTCGACTTGGCCCCGACCGGCGACAAGCTGGAGGCCAAGGGCACCTTCAAGGTGACCAAAGGCACGAAAGGAATCGCCTCAGTGACTCTCGCGGGCAAGCCGGCCGCAACCGCCCGATTCGAGATCAAATGAGGGCATTGCCCTTTGTTGGCGCATTGCTCGTTGCCATGGTGGCGCCTGGCTGCGCCACGGTTTACGAGGGCAAGTACAGCTGGAGCGACGGCTGGCGCAAAGCCGAGGTCCTGAAAGTCGGGAGTGCCACGGAAATCGGGAAGCGACAGTATTCTGATTGCCGTGACAAGAACGCCCCCGCGCCGCGGGTCGATCGTTTCGCCGTGCTGTCATACACCGAAATGAGTCGCAAGCGGCACCGAGTCGTGCCGCTCCAGCCAAGCGACGATGTCCGCGTAGGCGGCCAAGTCTATTTGAACCTGGCGAATTGCGACGCCCCTCTTGTGCCGCGAGCGCCCTCGGCCTCCTGAGCATGCGCAATGCACCCCTCAACCATGGACCCGCCATGACCAGTCGTCGCCATATCTGCACGTTTGCGGTCTCTTCGCTGTTTGGCGTTCACCTCGGAGCCTCCGGGCAAGACCGGCTCGTTGAGGGCCAGCACTACGTGCCCGTTTCGCCACGGCAGCGCACTCGCAGCCCGCAGCAGATCGAGGTGATCGAGTTCTTCGCCTACAGCTGCTCGCACTGCAGCGTATTCGAGCCTGCACTGGATGCATGGCAGAAAAAGCTCCCAGGGGACGTTCTCTTTCGCCGCATCCCTGTGGCTTTTCGCCCGGAATACGTGATCCACCAGGCGCTGTATTTCGCCATCGAGGCATTGGGGTTGGTGGAGCAGCTGCACCGGAAGGTGTTTCATTCCAATCACGAGGCCCATCCACACCAGCACCTGGACAACGCCGACGACATCGCCGCCTTTGTTGCAAAGAACGGCGTTGACCGGTCCCGCTTCATCGAGACGATGAACTCTTTCTCCGTCGCCGCCAAGATTCGGCAGGCGAACCAGTTGGCCGAGGGCTACAAGATCGAGGGGACGCCGTCACTGGGGGTGGACGGCAGATGGCTGACATCCGGCTCCCTTGCGGGCTCGAACCAGCGCTCCCTCCTTGTTGCCGACTATCTGATTGCACAGGCAAGGAAGGTACGCTGAGCAGCAGGCGAGCCGGTCTACTTCACCGACTTGACGACATAGTCATTGCCGTCCTTGACGAACTCGACCTCGACGCTCTTGCCCTCACTGAACTTGTCCATCAGCTTTTTCTCCTTGACTTTGAAGGCCATGGTCATCGACGGCCAGTTCAAGCTGGGCACAGGCTCATGCGCCAACGTCACGTTGCCGGCCTTCGCATCGACCTTCTTGACGGTTGCCTTCGTCTGGTGAGTGGCAGTTGCGCCGGCGGCCGACTTCTTGGCCATGTCCATCCCCTTCATGTCATCCATTTTTTGCTGCGCCAGGGCACCACCCGACGTCGCAACTCCCAGGACCATGGCCAAAACTAACGCTGACTTGCTCATGAAATTCTCCTTGTGAACAGGTTGAAGAAAACTGATTTGCGACTCGGCAACTTGGTTCCCGTCGCCGCACCCTCTCGCCGGCGCCGGAGCAACAGGTAGGCCGCCGGGATGACGAACATGGACAGCAGCGGCGCGGTGATCATTCCCCCGACCATCGGGGCGGCGATCCGCTGCATGACCTCCGAGCCGGTGCCCGATCCCCACATGATCGGGAACAGGCCGGCCAGGATGACCGCGACGGTCATGGCCTTGGGGCGGACCCGCAGGACCGCGCCCTCGCGGATGGCGTCCAGCAAGTCCTGCTCGCCGGTTGTGCCCCGCTTGAGTCGCGCTTCCCAGGCGTGCTTCAGGTACAGCAGCATGATCACGCCGAACTCGGCCGAAACTCCTGCCAGCGCGATGAAGCCCACGGCGCCGGCGACCGAGAGGTTGTAGTCCAGGAGGTAGAGCAGCCAGATGCCACCCACCAGCGCGAACGGCAGCGTCGCCATGATCAGGAACGCCTCCTCGAAGCGTTTGAAGGTCAGGTACAGCAACACGAAGATGATCAGCAGCGTGAACGGCACGACCACCTTCAGCTTGGCCGTGGCGCGCTCGAGGAACTCGAACTGACCCGACCAGGAGATTGAGTAGCCGGGCGGCAGCTTCACCTTCGCGGCGACCGCCTCTTGCATGTCGCGAACGGCGGACCTCAGGTCACGGCCGCGGATATCCACGTACACCCAGCCGGACAGCCGGGCGTTCTCGCTTCGCAGCATCGGCGGACCGTCGGTGATGCGCACTTCCGCCACGTCGGACAGCAGGAGGCGGGCGCCCTGCGGGCTGACGATCGGCAGGGTCCGCAGTTTTTCCAGGGAATCGCGGATCTCGCGGGGGTAGCGCATGTTGATCGGGAAGCGCTGCAGGCCCTCCACGGTCTCGCCGATGTTCTCGCCGCCGACGGCTGACGCGATGACCGACTGGACGTCGGCGATGTTCATGCCGAAACGCGCGGCGGCATCGCGGCGGATGTTCACGTCGACATAGCGCCCGCCCGTGAGGCGCTCGGCAAGAGCGCTGGTGACGCCAGGCACGTCCTTCAGCACCTTCTCGATGTCCGCCGTTGCCCGGTCGATCTCGGCCAGGTTCTCGCCCGCGACCTTCACGCCCACCGGGCTCTTGATGCCAGTGGCAAGCATGTCGATCCGGTTTCGGATGGGCGGCACCCAGATGTTGGCCAGGCCGGGGACCTTCACGAGCTGATCAAGTTCCTCCACCAGCTTGTCGGAGGTCATACCCTCGCGCCACTGGTCGCGCGGCTTGAACTGGATCGTGGTCTCGAACATCTCCAGGGGCGCGGGGTCGGTCGCCGTTTCCGCGCGTCCCGCTTTGCCGTACACGCTGGCGACTTCAGGCAGCGTCTTGATCAGCCGGTCGGTCTGCTGCAGCAGTTCGGCGGCCTTTCCCGCCGACAGTCCCGGCAGCGCCGACGGCATGTACAGCAGGTCGCCTTCATCGAGCTTGGGCATGAACTCGCCGCCGATGTGCTGCAGCGGCCACAGGCTCACAGCCAGCACCAGGGCCGCGATCCCCAACGTGGTCTTGGGCGCGCGCAGGACCCGTTCGAGCAGCGGCTGGTAGGCCGCGATCAGGAAGCGACTGAGGGGATTGGCCTTCTCGTCCGGGATGCTTCCGCGAATCAGGTACCCCATCAACACGGGGATGAGCGTGACCGACAGGCCCGCCGCTGCCGCCATCGCGTAGGTCTTGGTGAAGGCGAGCGGCGAAAAGAGCCGGCCCTCCTGCGCTTCCAGCGTGAACACCGGGATGAACGACAGCGTGATGATCAGCAGCGAGAAGAACAGCGCTGGCCCCACTTCCGCCGCCGAGTCCCCGATCACCCGCCAGCGCGCCTCGCCTTCGAGCTTCCCGCCGGGGTGGTCGTGCTTCCAGGTCTCGAGGTGCTTGTGGGCGTTCTCGATCATCACCACCGCCGCGTCCACCATCGCACCGATGGCGATGGCGATGCCACCGAGCGACATGATGTTGGCGTTGACGCCCTGGTAGTGCATGACGATGAAGGCCGCCAGGATGCCCAGGGGCAGCGAGATGATGGCCACGAAGGCTGAGCGCAGGTGGAACAGGAACGCAAAGCAGACCAGCGCGACCACCAGGAACTCCTCCGTCAGCTTGAAGGCCAGGTTGTCGACGGCGCGCTCGATGAGGCTGGAGCGGTCGTACACCGGGACGATCTCCACGCCCTTGGGCAGGCCGGCCTGCAGCGACTTGAGCTTGGCCTTCACGGCCGCGATGGTCTCCAGCGCATTCTTGCCGGAGCGCATGACGATGATGCCACCGGCGGCTTCGCCTTCACCGTCCAGCTCGCCGATGCCGCGCCGCATCTCCGGGCCGACCTGGATGCGGGCCACGTCGCCCAGGCGCACGGAAACGCCGGCCGGCGTGGTCATGAGCGGGATCTGCCGGAAGTCGTCGAGTGACTGCAGGTAGCCCGAGGCGCGCACCATGTATTCGGCCTCGCCCAATTCGAGCACGGAGCCGCCGCTTTCCTGGTTGGCCTTTTGAACCGCTTCCGCCACCTTGGTGTGAGGGATGGAATAGGCGGCCAGCTTGTCCGGGTCCAGCACGATCTGGTACTGGCGCACCATGCCGCCCACCGAGGCGACCTCGGCGACATTGGCCACGGACTTGAGCTCGTACTTGAGGAACCAGTCCTGCAGGGCGCGCAGCTGGCTCGCGTCCATGGTGCCGCCGCGGTCGACCAGCGCGTATTGGTAGATCCAGCCGACGCCGGTCGCGTCCGGCCCGAGCGAGGGCTTGGCCGCAGCCGGCAGGCGGGACTGGACCTGGCTGAGGTATTCAAGCACCCGGGAGCGCGCCCAGTACAGGTCCGTGCCGTCCTCGAACAGCACGTACACGAAAGAGTCTCCGAAGAACGAGTAACCGCGTACGGTCTTGGCGCCCGGCACCGAGAGCATGGTTGTCGTGAGCGGGTAGGTGACCTGGTTCTCGACGATGCGCGGCGCCTGCCCGGGGTAGGTCGTGCGGATGATGACCTGGACGTCCGACAGGTCGGGCAGCGCGTCCAGCGGCGTCCGAAGCAGCGAGTAGACCCCCCAGGCGCTGATGACGAGCGTGGCCAGGAGCACCAGGAACCGGTTGACGATGGACCAGCGGATCAGCCGCGCGATCATTTCTTGCCCCCGGCGGCGGTGGCCGGGGCTGCGCCGGGAGAGACACGGGTCAGCTGCGGTCCCTCGGCGCCCATGTAGAACTCGAAGGTGATGCGGTCGCCGACTTCCAGGTTGCGCGGCATCGCGCCCGCGGGCGGCAGCTTGAAGTCCATGGTCATCGGTCCCCACTGGATCGAAGGGATCGGCCCATGAGACAACGTCAGCGCGTCGCGGCCGATGGCTTCCACCTTGGCCTCGCCTTCGTGCCGGGCGGCGGTGTTGGCCGCCGAAGGCTTCGGTGCGTCGTTCAATCGGGCCTCGACACCTTTCAGGCTCGCTTCCGAGTCGATCAGGAACTGGGAGGAGACCACGACTTTCTGGCCGGCTTGCAGGCCACGCTTGATCTCGGTCTGGCCGCCCGACTCGATACCCGCCTGCACTTCCACCGGCCGGAACCTGCCGTTGTCTTCGGCGACCATCACCACGGTGCGCCTGCCGGTCTGGATCACGGCTTCGGTGGGAATCAGCAAGACGTTTTCGCCACGCATGTCCATGAACTGCATGGAGACGAACATGCCCGGCACCAGTCGCCCACCGGGGTTGGCCAACTCGAGGCGGGCCTTGAGCGTGCGCGTGGCGGCGTTGACGTCTGGCAAGAGCGCCTGGACCCGACCTTCGAACGAAACACCCGGCACCGCCGGGGTCTGGGCCCGCACCATCGCCCCTGGCCGAATCAGGGCGGCTTGGCTCTCGGGGACTTCGGCGTTCGCCCACACCGTGGCGAGCCCATTGATGCGAAACAGCGGAGCGCCGGCCATCACGGTCATGCCCTCGCGCGCCGTCAGTTCCGCGACGACGCCCCCGATAGGCGCCAAGATCGTGGTGCGCGCCTGCGCCTTGCCGGTGCGCTCCACCAGCCGGATCTGGTCCTCGCTCATGCCCGCCTGCCGCATGCGCTGGCGGGCGCCGTCGACCAGGTCCGCCAGGTCGGTGCTCTCCATCCGCTTGAGCGACAGGAACTCCTCCTGCGCCGCCACCCAGTCGGGCACGTAGAGGTCGACCAGCGGCTGGCCCTTGTTGACGCGGTCCAGCGTCGCGCGCACGTGCAAGCGTTCCACGTAGCCGGTGGCGCGCGCCTGGACGATGGCCTGGTCGCGCTCGTTGAAGGCGATGCTGCCCACCGCGGCCACTTGCGGCGTCAGTTTGCCCTCGGTGACGAGCGCCGTGCGCACGCCCAGGTTTTGCTGGATGCGTGGACTGACGGCGACCTTGCCCTGGTCGGTGTCGCCCTGCGCATAGACCGGCACCAGCATCATGTCCATGAAAGGCGACTTGGCCGGTTTGTCGAACTTGTTTCCGGGCACCATCGGGTCGTGGTAGTAGAGGATCTTGTGGCCGTTGGCCGGGTCCATGTCGCCGGCCTTGATGCCGGCCGCCATGTGGCGGCGCGTGGCCTCTTCGCCTTGCGCAATGGTTTGCGGGAGGTTTTCCGGCGATGTCGAAGCGGGCGTCGCCGAGACGCTCGCACCCGTGCTGCCCGCTTGCCGCTTGCCCAGTTCGAAAGCCGCATACACGACCAGCGCGATCGCAGCAGCGGTGGCTATCACCGTGACGGCAAGTTTCCTGTTCATGGTTTCTCCTGGCGCTGCGCGGCGGGGTTGTGATCCGGGATGAGGAAGTTGAGTTGCGCCCAGGCGCGGGCGGTTTCCATCTCGACCGTCAACGCCTGCATGCGCGCATCGACTTCGTCGCGCCGCGCCAGCAACGTGGCCGCGAGCGAACCCTTGCCGCTGCGGTACTCGGTCAGGGAAGCCTCGGAACGCCGCTTCGCCAACGGGACCAGCGCATCCTGGTGACGTGCCACCCGGGTCTTTCCGGTCTTCCACTCGTTCAGCAGGGTGCGGAGTTCGGCCTCATGGTGGCGCCGCATCTCCTCGTATCTCGCGCGCGCCTCGTCGACCATGGCGAGCTTGGCCGCGACTTCACGGTCCTGGCGGTTCTTCTGGTCCCATTGCAGAGGAATCGAGACTCCGACGGAAACCATATTGGAGTAGGCGGAGCCCCGTTGGCTGTACATGGCCTCGATGCTCCAGTCGGCGTTCTTGTTGGCCTGCGCCAGGCGCGCCTCGGTGTGCGCGGCTTCCACCTCCGCCCTGAGCATCGCAAGGTCGGGGTGGTACAGGATGTGGTCATTCAACGGGCCCTCCTCGAGACTGGTGGACTGCCAAGGCGGGGCACCGCTGGTGGACCGCGCGGCATCGGGACCCAGCCAGCGGTTGAGCATCCAGGCGGCGTTCGTGTCCTGCTTGTCGACCTGGCTCAATCGGTCCTCCAGCATGACCAGCGCCGTCTGCGCAGCGAAGACATCCGCCTGGCTGTTGCGCCCCGCGCCGAAGCCCGACTGGGTGGCCTGAAGCTGAAGTTCGGCTTCCTGGAGCTGCCGCAGGACCAGCTCGCGCATCTGCTGCGTGTAGTAACGCTCGATCCAGGCGATGGCTGTCTCGCGCTGGATGGTGGCCAGGTTCAGCTGGCTTTCGGCTCGGGTGCGGTCGGCTTCCCGCTCGAAACGCTCCGCGCGCAGCTGGCGCTTGTGCGGGCCCGGCAACTCCTGCGACAAACCGATGCGGCGCATCGTCATGAAGTCTCGCGACAGGCTCAGGCGGTCCGGCCCGTTGACGGGAAGATTCTCGACGCCCAGCTTGAGCACGGGGTCCGGCAACCGGCCGGCGACGACGGCCATGTGGCGAGACGCCGCGATGGAGGCGTTGTTGGCCGCGAGTTGCTGCGACCGGGCAACGGCAAGCGCTTGCGCCTGCGGCAGCGTCAAAGGTTCGACCGCCCACACGGGCACGCCGAGGTAGGCGGCCAACACGGCCGGCGCGCATAGGCGCCTCAATAGAAAAACAGGCATGGCAACTCCAGACAACGAAGAACACTCTGCCGTTGCACGCGAAATGCGTCAGGCAGCGGTCAAACGGTCTGGGCTGTCAAATGCGGAAGCAGCAGTTGCGTACCGAGATCGGCGGAGCCGTGGTGCGCAACATAGAGGGGGCGCGCCCGAGGGGCGCGGCCACCGGCGCGCGCGCCGGCTCGATGGTGTAGGTGAAGCCGGTCGCCACGGCACCGACAGGGGCCACGGACGGCAGTTTGTCGGCGGTCTGTGGCGCGGACTGGCAGTGCGCATGGCACAGGCCGGGCTGCTCGGCGTCCACCGTGGGCATGTCACCGGCACAGGGCATGCCGACCTCGGCCATGGCTGCCACTTCGGCGACCTTGTCTTCGACCGGGCAAACATAGCCCGCCACCGCCAGCTGCATGAACAGCAGGCTGACCAGCGCGAAGAGCACCGTGATCAGGCGATGACGTCGACGAGGGAACATGGAGGGAATTGTAGTTGTACGCTTGGCGCCATGCTCGCACCGCGTAAAGGAGCCTCGATAGTGAAAACATTCTTCCTCTACGTCGTCACCGCCATCGCCGAGATCGTCGGCTGCTACCTGCCTTTCCTCTGGTGGGTCAAAGGAGGTAGTGGCTGGCTGCTGGTTCCCGCGGCCTTGAGCCTGGTCGCGTTCGCCTGGTTGCTCACCCTTCATGACGCAGCAGCTGGACGCGTCTATGCAGCCTACGGCGGCGTCTACATCGGTGTGGCTCTCGCGTGGCTGTGGGCCATCGACGGGATAAGGCCGACCCCGTGGGACGTCGCCGGGGTCGCCATCAGCCTGGCCGGCATGGGCCTCATCGCATTCCAGCCTCGATAGCGGGGTGATCGTCCTTTCGGTGCAGATTGACACGGTTGCCGCAACTCATCTCCGCCTCCCGCAGCACAGGACTCAGGCTCCCCAGGTGCTCACTGGCGCGTCCACGATTTGGCGAATGCCGACAGGTCAGCGTGCTGCGAGTCGGCGAAGCGCAATGCTTCACCGACATTGGGTGAGCCAGTTGCGGCCCGCATGATCAGTGCGCGGTGGATGCTGCTGTCGATCCCGATGAGGTACGGCAGGTAGTCGTCGACGAACGCTACCGGCCGCAGCCGATGCAAGGTCTCCGCCTTCGGACTGTGGCCACCTGGTGCGATGTTGTCGGTGGCGTGGACCATGTCGATCGGGAAACCGTGGGCGCGCAAGTTGCGCTCGCGGGCCGAGCGAAATTCTTCGGGTAGCGCCGTGACGCATACCAACTCAAACCCGGCTGCAATGAGCAGGTGGCAGGCTTCCACGGCGCCTGGCACCGGTGGAATGCCGCACCAGAACTCTTCGTCGAAACAGCGCCGCAACATGTCCAGGCGTTCGTCAGCCAGACGCTCAACGTCCCAACGGTCGATCGGCCAATAGGCAAGTGGGTCGCGCTCGCGCGGAAGCTGGCCAAAGGCCTTCTGCCACGCGCCGGCGTAGGCCAAGCCGTAGTCCAGCAGGACCCCGTCCGCGTCCAGCGCAATGATCCCTTTTCTTGCCATGAAAGCTCTTGTTGCTCGTTCGATTTAAGGGTGATTCTGTGTTGGATGCAGATTGTCGCTTCACGCAGGCAACAACAGCCGCTGCGCGCGTATCGCCGCGATCTTCTGCGGGATGCGGAACGAGTGTTCCTGTGACCCTTGCAAGAAGCGCTCGATGGTGTCGAGCATGTCGGGCGTGAAGTCGGGATGCCGGTAGCGGAGAAGGCCGTTCAGCATCATCAGCGCGTTGCTCAGCCCGAAATCCTTTCGGTCATCCTCAGGCAATCCGAACATCGCGGCCTCCAGCGCCTCGCCAAGCAGGCCGATCTTCCACAGCACCAAGACGATCAGGTATGCGACGCACGCATAGCCCATGTCGTCCTGAAGGCGGTTCAGCAGTGCATTGACGAAGCGCGCGCGCTCATCATCAGTAGCCAGCCGCCCATGAAGGGCCAGGAGTGCGTCGAGGTTGTCGGACTTCACTTCGGCGGTTCCCGCTTCGGACACGATCTCCTGATTCGTCGTGGCCTGCATGACGCGCATGTCATTGCCGAGTTGCTTGATCTCTTTCCCCTCCATCACGATATGGACACTGCCAAGACCACCGGCCTGGCGACCATTCAGCTCGTAGCGGCTGAGTTCCGTCTGCAGGACCGAAGCAACGTCCTTCTCAATCGGATCCACTATCGCATGCAGCGCCTCGACTGGGATCGGCAGGTCACTAGGCTTCGGCTTGCGCATGCCCTTGCACACCACCCTGACGTGCTGCTCATGACCGTCTTCATCGCTGACGCCGAAGACTACAGTGAGGTCTTCGCCCTCATCTTTCCGAGGTTTGCCGCGGATCATCACCATCGCCCTCGATGGCAACGAGGTTCCGGGGGCGATGCGATAGTCGAAGTGGGCAGTGCCGTGCATGTGCCCACGCTGCTCGCGCACGGTAATCATGTCAGTCAGAACCTCGCCACGAATTTTTGGTTTGATGATGCGGACGCGCATCAATCCAATAGGTGCGGCACTTTGATTCTTGACAGCGAAATCCGCGACGATCTGTGTGACCAAGGAACCGTCTGCCTGTTTGGCGACTGACCATCGGCAGTGTTGGGCAATGGGCGTCATGTAGAAGGTCTTGCGCGCCTTGGCCTCGATTCGCCCGCCTCGCCATGCGGCAACCAGAACGTTGATCCATTTGAAAGCTGCCAACACGCCGAACAAGACAACGCTGACTACTAGCCAAGGCCGGTAGTCCTTCGGCAGCTCGCCGTTGATTTGCGGCACGAACAGCAGCAGCCCGGCCGCGATCGCGAGTGCCGTGAGCAGCCAAGCTGGTAGGTCTTTGACCGCTGAAACGAATTTGGCTGTGAGGTCAGTGCCTTCGGCGGGTGTCATCGATGCGTTCCGGTACGGTGCAGTGTACTGCCGCAAAAATTACTCTAAAGGTTTGTGTTTCGTTTTGGGCTGCAGAGGCTCGACCGCCACATTGGGCGGTGCGCCCTCCAGAGCAAGTGTGGCGCCCGCCGGCCTCAGGTGATGCTTGCGCTCGTTCCAAGCCTGCCGAACGAAAGGATCCGTCACCGCATACGCTCCGTGAGCGATCCGCATAATGATGTTGGCATCGCGCATCTCCTCCGTCATCCGTTGAACCTGAATTGCCGTCACGTCCCCGCCAACAGCCTGGCGGTATTCAGCCAGCGCGTCTGCAGCGTACAAGCCCGTCGCGGCCTCCTCGGCACGCGCAACCCGATCGAAGATCGCCTCGGCGAGCGTGCCGAGGTCCTCGAGCTTGCGCAGCTCTGTGTCCGCGGCGCTTGTCTTCAGCGCGTGGGCAATGGCCGGAAACACCAGGTCCGCTTGTGAAGGATTCTCCTGCTGCAGGATGCGCAGCGCCCGAACCATTTCCTCGGGCCGGAAGCCCATGGTTTCGAAGGCGGTCGTGGCCAGCGGCAGGCTGGGGATGGCCGGCGCCTTTTGCGCGGCCAACTCTTGGAGCAGGTACTCGACGTATTCGCCGTCGAGTGTCGGGTACGGGATCGATGTCGCCCCCACGAAAGCCTGGTTGCGGCCGCGCGTGAGTTCGGCCACCTGCGCACGGTGTGACCCTGTCCCGATGAAGATGAAGAACCCGGGCGTGTTCGGGCGCGGATTGATCGCATCCCGCGCGGCCTTGATCGCCAGCATCATTTGAGCACCGCTATCGGAGGCGAGGGTCTGCTGGACCTCGTCGATGATCAGCACGACGTCGGTCTTTGCCCGGTCGACGACCTCTGTGAGCGCCTGGGCGAGCGTTGTTCCACCCGGCTCCCCCACGTCGCCGAGGTTGAAGGCAAATTTGAATCCTGCCGCACCGACGTCTACGCCCTTCAGCCGCTTGACGCGATCCCACAGGCCAGAACCTGGTGCCTGCATGTCCTCGAGCGTGCGCCGGACGGCGGCATTCACCAAGGCTGCCGGGTCGGCCTTGGTGTCGCTCCACAGGTCGACGTAGACCACGATCGCGCCACGCTCTTCGAGGGCAGGGATCAGGTCCTGGCGAAGGAATGTGGTCTTGCCGGTGCGCCGCTGGCCAGCGATGAACAAACCGGACCGAAGTCCTTGATCCAGTACCCCTGGATTGAGTAGTTGCTGGGCCATCTGGGTCGCCAGTGGCGTTCGCTTGAAATAGGTCATTTTATCTCCGATTATGACAATAGGATAATTATCAAGATTGGATAAATCAAGATAAAAGCTCCCCTTTCCTAACGCACCTCAGCTCGGGATCGTCCTTCTCGTACAAATTGGCGCGTTTTGAGGGTTGCGGTTCGCTACCGCCCAATCACGAGGTCGCCCACCCAACCCGATGCACAGCCGCCGTGGCGTCGTGGCGGGCGTCATCTTCGGAATGCAAATAGACACTGGTCGTGCTGATATTGGCGTGGCCCAGGTTGTCGCGAACCACCTTGATATCGGCTTTCTCGCTCAGGTGTGAGCCCGCTGTGTGGCGCATCCAGTGCGTGGACGCCTGCTCAAGGTGAGCGGCAGCAGCCTCGAATTCGGGCCCGCGCTGGCGCAGCCGGGCTGCGCTGTCGCGCATCACCGCCTTGACGATCTCGTGGATCGCGCTACGTGCCATGGGTCTGGCAGGGCCGATCAGCGGAATCATGAGGGGCAAGGCCTCGCCTTCGAGTGGCAGCGGGCTCAAGCTGGCCACCTTGCGGTAGCGGATCAATTCAGCCATGAGTTCACTGGTGGCCGGTACCAGCCGGGCCTTGCCTCCTTTGCCAATGACTTCGAGCCACCAGCGCTCGCGGCCGTCGGCGCCGCGGCGGCTAAAGAAACCGCCCATAGTTGCATTGCAAATCTCCGAAACCCGCAGCCCACCGACGTAGAGCAAAGAAAACAACCAGCGGCAGCGTGAGGCGTGCAGTCGGTCCCGCTCGGTGGTGACGGGCATCGCCTCGATCGTGGTCTTGACGATTGTCCAATGCTCCATGGGGAGGAAGCGGCTGACGCGCGGCGCCGCGTGCCTTCGTTTGCGCCGGCTGAGGGCCAGCGGGTTTCCGGCGAGATACCCCGCTTCCACGAGCCAAGACAGCATGGCATTCAGGATCGACAGAGCTTGGCGCTGACTCGACGCACCTAGCGGACCCGCAAAAGGTCGCCACAACGGCGAAGTCCGGCTGGGCTTTTGACCGGGTGCCATCACCCAGCGCTCGGCCGGCTGCGGGTCGGCCAGGAACCGCTGGTAGATCAACAGGTCCTCGTGAGTCAGGTCTGACAGCGCCACGCCATGCTGTAGCCCGCACCACAGCATGAGGCGCTCGGCCTCTTTGCGGTAGCTGGCCAGGGTCGCCGGAGAGTCCGTATATCGAGCCAGCCAGGCGAGGACTGCCGAGCGGTCGTCGGTCGCGGTCAACTGCCCCGGCGAGGTAGCGCGATTGCGCCCGTGGCTGCCATCCAGGCGAGCGGGAAATACCAACTGATCCGGGGTGACCAGCGGATTCACGGTGAGCTACTTGGAAATGGCCGCATCGCCTGATATTATGGACATTAGATTGATTATGTCCATAGACTTGATGAAATTGAAAATTACTCAACGTATTACGTTGTATTATTTTCAGTATTAGAACGAAAGCGGCTCCCATGGACACTCTACCCGCCACTGAAGCCCGGATGCAGGCCGAGATCGAGGCCCTGCGCGCGCAGCATCCCGAGACGCAGGATCTGTACCGCGAGGTGTGCGTGCTGCTGTTCTTCCGCTATGGGCTCACCCCCACCGCCAACAAGCTGTACCAGCTGGTGCGCAAAGGCAGCATGAGCGCGCCGGCCGAGGCGCTGGCCAGGTTCTGGGAAACCTTGCGCGAGAAGAGTCGCGTGCGCATCGAGCATCCCGATCTCCCCCAGCCGCTGCAGGCCGCCGCCGGCGAGATGGTCGGCGCCCTGTGGCAGCAGGCGCAGGCGGCCGCGCAGGACACCTTGGCGCAACAGCGCGAGGAAGCGCGCGCGACCGTGGTGGCGGCCGAAGGGCTCGCCCAGTCCGCCGGCGCGCGGGCGGACGCCGCAGAGGCGACGCTGGGTACCACAAGGGATGAGCTGCGGACCGCTCAGGGGCGGGTGATGGAGCTGCAAAGCGAGTTGGCCCGAGCCCAAGGCGAGGTCACCGCCCAGCAGCGCCAGGTCGAAGCCGCCGCGGTCCACCGCCAGGAGTTGCAGGCAGCGCTGAATGCAGCCCAGGAACGATTCACCCGGGAACTCGAACAACAACGCACAGTGGCAACCGCGACCGAGGAGCGCCATGCGGGCGAGATGAAACGGGCGTTGCTGGAGGTGGACCGTGAGCGCGGCAACGCCGGCAAGCTCCAGAAGGAAATCGAGCAACTGCGACGCGAGATGGCCGGGCATGCGGATGGACACCGTCAGGAAGTCCTGGAGCGCCAACAGCAGATCGACGCGCTACGCCAGCGCAGTGGCGAGTTGGAGGGCCGCGTCGCGGAACTGCTGGAGCAGCGCGAGCAGCAGACCCGCGAACTGGATGCGACGAGGCAGAGGCTGGAGGCCGCCGCTGTCAAGAGAGCGCCAGGCACTCGCACCGCACAACGTAGCACCCCAGCAAAGTCCAAGCCCTCCAAGGCTGCGATCTGACTCGAGCGGGCTCGAAGATCGGGGGTACAGCCCTTCAGCCAAAATCCGCTGATGAAGATGTACATCTTGGTCCGCGACGACATCCCGCTTGGCTTCGCCATGGTGGCCGTCGCGCACGCGTCCCTCGCCGGCTACCTCAGGTTTCAGAACGAGCCGGAAGTGCGAGAGTGGCTGTCCGGGCCGTTCTTCAAGGCGGTGTGCAAGGTGAACGCTAAGGAGTTCGAAAACGCCAAGCAGGTGGCCGACCACGTGGTGCTGACCGAGTCGGCGCTCGGTGACCAGGAAGTCGCGATCGTCTTCAAGCCGCGGCACGAATGGCCAAAGATGTTCAAGTTCCTGAAGCTGTACCGCGACCCGCCGGCCGTTTAGTGAATTTGGTCAAACCGGCTAGTTTTTGTCGATTCGACTTATTCCTGAGGTAGTGGCACCCAGCGGCGCCGACCTCTTGACGACCCTGAGGGTGAGGTCCGTGTGGGTCGGACGACCACTCCAGCTGGAGCAACGTCGCGCCGCGGAAAGCTGCCTATGTGTCATTTCTGGCCGTATCCCGGCTTGCCCCCGAGGAATCGGATCGAAACGATGTCGACGGCGAAACCCTCAAGGGAGCGCCCAAGGAAGTCGAATTCTGCCAGTCCCGCGAAGACCAGCAAATCGAAGCATGTTCGGTGAATGCCCGCCGTATCCATGCACGAAATTACGAACAGTCCACAGTCTTGAAATCGCGCAGTGACGCGTAATCCAAGAATTTTCAATGCCGATGGCGAAAAATTCGCGAATCTCAGCCAAGCCTCATGCCGTCAAGCGGTAGGCTCCTCAAGGAGCGTCGGAAATAGTTGCAGCCGTCCCAGCATCCTGAACCGGAGAAATCGGTGCCAAAGACATTTAACCAGATGAAAAAGCGCCTCGAAGAAGCCATGACCGAGGCCAGCGAGGCGGAGGAGATTATTCCGCTCCTGAAGGAGGCGATCGCCAAGTTCGAGCTCGTGCCTGCCGACTTGTTTGAATTGACCGCAGGCAAGACGAAGGTGGCTCAGCAGAAAGCATCTCAGTCGGGTAAGGGTTCAGGCAATGGGGCGCCCATGTATCGAGACGCGGAAGGCAACACTTGGGCTGGCAGAGGACGCCGTCCAGCCTGGGTCAACGAAGCTCTTGCACTGGGAAAGACGCTGGAAGATTTTCGAGCACGAGGCCGGCATCTGCGCAGCGCTAAGTAGCTGTCGCTAAACAAGATTCGGCGACCAAATCAGGTTTGCGCTCGAAAACCGAGATCACCCCTAGCCATGCGGCGTGCGAGACATGAATCGCGGCGGGTCCGTGGGGAAGATGGATTCGAGCGTTGTTTGCACCACGCTCGCGAATTCGTTCTCCCCGATCCGGTCCCATACGTTGAAGACGAAGACACCGCCCGACCGCAGCACGCGCCGCGTTTCCGCGAAGGCCTTGGCCTTGTCCGGAAAGAACATGGCGCCGAACTGGCAAACCACCGCATCGAAGGACTCGTCCTCGAAGGGCAACTGCATCGCATCGGCCTGGCGCCATTCGACCGGCCGGGCGGTCCCCACGGAAGCAGCTTGGTCGAGCATCGCCTGGTTGAGGTCGGTGGCCACGATGGCCACATCCTTGCCGAACGTCGACGCCAGCACCCGCGTCACGACGCCGGTCCCGGCCGCCAGCTCGAGCACACGCGAGAGTTTCATCGCGCGCAGCCGGTTCGCCAGGTCGACGGCATAGGGCTCGAAGAGCATCGGCACCATGCAGGCGTCGTAGAGCTTCGGGATGGAGCCGGCGAAAACGGAATCGATTGTGGACATGGGCTTGGTCCTCCCTGGTTGCGCGTATGCCGAGGCAGACGCGCAGGATGCGCCCCGCCGCTGGCCCCGTCAAGGGCACGGCTCGCTCGGCGCTCGCTGCGGCCCTAGATCGGCAACCGCTTGTCCAGCCCGTACTGCGCGAGCTTCTCCCGCAGCGCCGGCAAAACCTCGCCCGCGGCCGCCACTTCGCGTTTGTCGATGAGCAGTTGCGCGCAGCGCTCGAAATCGCGCGCGGCCAATTCCTTGTTGCCCAGGGCCTCGTGAGCCAGGCCGCGACGCCAGTAGACATACGCGTAGTCGGGCTGCGCCGGAATGCCCTCCGTGAACGCTTCCACGGCCTCCTTGTAGCGGCCAAGCCCGGACAGTGCCCAACCCTTGTGGTACTGGGTCATCATGCTGGGCCTGCTGCCGCCCTCGGCCCGTTCGGCCGACAGGACCGCGTACAGACTCTGATCGTGCCGGCCCGCCTGCCTCAGGTACACCGCATAGTTGATGAACTCCCGGTGGTCCTTCGCCGGCCGGAGTTTGAACGCCGCTTCCTGGTCCGCCAGGGCCAGCGCATGTTGCGACAGGTTCGAATGCGACCAGGCCCGGCTCTGCAGGGCGTGCGCGCGCGTCATGTCGGACAGCCCCGTCTGGCCAAGGCATTTGGCGATGGCCGGCACCGCTTCCTCATGCCGGCCCTCGCGAGCCAGCCTTGTGCCGCCGTCGCACAGGGCCTCGGCAACGTCATTGCCACATCCCGCGGCCAGCAACAGCCACGCGCATACCCATCCCGCCCTCAAGCCAGCTACTTCCAATCGACCTTCCCGAAGTGCTCGTACCCGAGCAGCGTGTAGAAGATGCCGATTGTGCCTCGCGACTGGGTGCGGTCACCCAGGGTGGCGAACGTGGCGTGCCGGCGGTTCCACAAGTACTTCAGCGTGAAGGCGTGCTGATCGCGAACCCTCCAGGTGTACGAGACATCGGCGCGCGAGATGTTGTCGTGCCCGCCCTGCCCGATCCCCGCGACCCGGCTGACGTAGTACTCGCGGCCGGTGATGTCCAGGCTGCTCTTGCCGCCGAAGATCACGCGCAGCGAAGCCAGTGCCTGGGGCGCGACGCCATAGCGGTAGGCGTTCTCGCTTGCGCCGTTGATGGTGCCGACGGCCGCGTAGCCCAGCCCACCCATCACCGTGCCCTGGACAGCGACGTTCTCGCTCGCACGCCATTGACCCGTGGTGCCCAGCGACAGCGCGGTGCTCGAAACGCGGAAGGTCTGCGGCGAAATGAAGTCGTAGCTGCCGTACAGGCCCCAGATGCCGCGATAGTCCTTGCCGGCGCGGTAGTCGCGGCCCACCAGCAGCCCGCGCGTCAGCACGCTTTCGAAAGTGCCCGCGCTCGAAACGGTGGTATGGAAGGAGAAGTAATCGAATGGCCGGGTGTACTGGTATCCATCTTTCCCCGGCATGCCGTAGTCCAGCGAAAAATCGGCCTGGAGTTCGTTGCGCTTCACGACAGTGGACGTGCCCGGTGCGCTGCGCGCCGTGCCCATGTAGCCCACCTGCACCTGGCTGTAGTACGCCGGGTTCCGGCTCGCGAAGACGCTGTCGAGGCGGCGTCCCATGACCAGCCGGTTGAATCCGTTGGCAGGCGAGATGACGGCCGCAGCGGTTTCGCGCCAGAACGGCGACATCCCGCCACCCTTTTCCAGCAAGAGGCTCGACATGCGGTAGAGCGCTTCTCCGAGGAAGCTGCCACCGATGCCGGACGAGACCTGGTCGTTGCGCGACGGCGGCGTCTGCTCGCCGAAGACTTCCCACATCGCGCTGCCGGCGAACGTGTAGCCTGCCGCCTCCCAATAGCTCAGGCCGGCCGATCGCGCGAAGCCGTGGTACATGGAACCCTGGTACGGGTGGCCGAGCTGGTTGGTCAGGAACGGGTCCGCGTCGACCCCCCAGCTGCTGCGCAGGTTGCGGCGGATCGAGTCCCTGCTCACCGCGTAGTCGTCGCGGCCCGTGCCGCAGCAGCGGTTGGCTCGATTGAGAAGAAAGTCGAAACCGATGATCTCCATCGCCGGCAGCACGTAGTCTTTCCCGGCGGGTTCGGCGGGTTGTGCTGAAGCCGCATCGGCAACCGGCTCATTCGGCGCCCCATCCTGTGCGTACGCCTGAAGGGCGAATGCCCACGGCACCGCGAACACAAAGGCAAGGCACGTTCTGCGAAGTCTGCTGACTGCAAATCTCATGGAGGGCTCCCACGCCGGCGGCGCCCTGCCATTCTGTTGAGCTTGATGCGCCCGGACTGTAGGACGCAAAGCCGCGAATCGTTCAGCGGGTTTCTAGTCGGCGAAGGTGCCCGTGGCGCGGATGATCGGGCCCCACTTGTCGATCTCGGATTTGAGCCAGGTTTGCAGGCCCTCGGGACTGAGCTTGCTGTCTGGAACGATCTCGGCGCCCAGGTCGGCCATGCGCCTGCCGACGTCGGGATCCTTCAGTGCCGCACGCACCGCGGCATTCATGCGGTCGATGATGGGCTTGGGCGTTCCCTTGGGCGCGTAGATGCCGTGCCACACCACGACCTCGAAGTCTTTCAGGCCCTGCTCGTGCAAGGTCGGCGCATCCGGCAGCGCCTTGATGCGGCTCTTCGTCGTGACGCCATAGAACTTGACGTTGCCCGCCTTGATCTGCGGAATGGTCTGCGTGGTCTGGTCGCACAGGATGTCGACCTGCCCGCCCAGCAGCGCGTTCATGGCCGGCGCCGTTCCCTGGAACGGCACGGCCGTCAGTTTCACGTCGAGCGCGCGCTCGAACAGCATGCCGCACAGCTGCGACACCGCCCCGAGTCCGGCGTTGGCCAGGTTGATCTTCTGCGGATTGGTCTTGACGTAGGCGGCCAGCTCCTGGAAGTTGTTCGCGGGAAAGTCCTTGCGCGCCAGCAGCGTCATCGGCACGTCCACGGCCTGGCTCACGAACTCGAAGTCAGTCAGCGGGTTGTACGCGAGCTTGCGGTACAGCGCCGTCGACGTCGCCATGCCGTTGTGGTGAATGAAGAAGGTGTAGCCGTCCGGCGCGGCGCGGGCCACGTACCCCGCCGCCACGGTGCCGCCGGCGCCGAGTTTGTTTTCCACGACGACGGTCTGACCCAGCGTCTTGCTGATGGAAGCCGCAAGCGTGCGCGCCACGACGTCGGTGGGACCTCCGGCCGCGAATGGAACGACCAGCGTCACCGATTTCGCCGGCCAGGCTTGCTGCGCTTGCGGCGCGGTGCTGAACAGGCCGGCGATAGCGGCGACGAGCAAACGACGATTCAACTTCATGGAGTCTCCTGCGGTGGGTTCAGCCTACCGCGAGTTCGCGCCCCGGAAATCGGTATGTACCCGTGCGTGCCCAGCTCAGCTCAGCTCGCGAATTCCATGCGGGCGGCCATTGCCTTGTGCCCCGCAACGTCGCGTATCCACAGTTCGGCCGCATCGGGTCCATCGGGGCGCCCACAGGCCTCGAACGGATGCAGGTCGAACACCGGCTTCAATGCCCGGAATGAGAACGCGGCTGCCACGCGCCCAACGAACTGGCGCCCCGCGAGGCCGGCCAGCAAAGTGGCCATCAGCGGCCCATGCACCACCAGGCCGGGATAGCCTTCGACCTGGGTCGCGTAGCGGCGGTCGTAATGGATACGGTGGCCGTTGAACGTCAGCGCCGAATAGCGGAACAGCAGCACGTCGTCAGGCACAACCCGTCGCGCCAGCACGCTGACGGGCGCCGACTCATATGTCGGTTCCGCCGCACCCGCCAGCGGTTCGGGGCGGTACACGATGTCGTGGAACTCGCGCAGCGCCAGCCCGCGCGGACTGCTCACTTCATGGCGCACACGCACGAAGCACAGCTCGCCGGTGCGGCCGGTCTTGACCTTGACATCGTCGATGGTGGAAACGCGCCGCACCGCGTCGCCTACACGCAGCGGCGAAAAGAACTCCAGCTGCCCGCCGGCCCACATGCGCCGCGGCAGGGGCACCGGCGGCAGGAAACCGCCGCGTTCGGGATGCCCGTCGACACCCAGCTGCGATTGCCGCGCCGACGGCAGGAAGTAGAGCCAGTGCCACAACGGCGGCAGCTCGGTGGCGCTGTCGTCGGGAGGCATGTCGAGGGCAGCGCGGAGCATGCGCACCGGCGCGGGCGTGACGAGGTCTTCGGCGCTCTCGCTGCGGCCTTTCCAGGCGGTGAGGGATTCGGCCTCGAGTGTCATGGATGCTGTGACCGGCTTGGTGTTGTGGACGCTTTGCGCTGTCTGCTAGTCTCACACAAAAGCCCTTCCGGAAGCAGCACCATGGCCACGACTTCCTCCGCGCTTCGCGGCACCCGCATCCTCAGCCTCGCGCTCAACCTCCCAGGCCCCGCCGCGCTCATGCGCTGCCGGCAGATGGGGGCCACCTGCGTCAAGCTCGAGCCGCCCGCGGGCGACCCCATGGGGCACTACAACAAGCCGGCCTATGCGCAACTGCATGAAGGCGTCAAAGTGCTCACGGCGGACCTCAAGACGGATGCCGGGCAGAAGATCCTGCACAACGAGCTGGCCAAGACGGACGTGCTGCTGACCTCATTCCGTCCCTCCGCGATCGACAAGCTGGGCCTGGACTGGAAAATGCTGCACACGCGGTACCCGTCCCTTTGCCACGTGGCCATCGTCGGCGCGCCCGGCGCCGGTGCCGAAGAGCCCGGCCATGACCTGACCTACATGGCGGGCCTGGGCCTGGTGCAAGGCGTGGAACTTCCGGCGACCCTGTACGCCGACATGAGCGGGTCGTTGATGGCGAGCGAAGCCGTGCTGCAGGCCGCCCTGCTCCAGAGCGAGCGGTATGCCGGCACGGGCGACACGCATCCGGTCGGCGTGTTCATCGAAGTCGCGCTGTCCGAGGCCGCCCGCTACCTCGCCTTGCCGCGCGAATGGGGCCTCACCCTGCCTACGGGCTCGGTGGGTGGTGCGCACGCGGGCTATCGCGTGTACGCCTGCAAGGATGGTCGCGTGGCCGTCGCGGCACTGGAGCCGCACTTTGCGGCTGCCCTGTGCGAGGCCGCCGGCGCGCCGGTGCCGCCTGGCATGCGCCCGATGCTTGCCCCGGCCACCCACCAGGCCATCGAGGCATTCCTGCTTACGCAAACGCGCGGCCAGCTCGACCGGCTGGCCGCGGAGAAAGACATACCGCTGCACACGATGGCAGCGGAATGAACCTGGCCGCTTACTGGCGCGGCTCGCCGTTGCCGTTGACGGTGATGGTGCGGCCGGGGGGCGCCGTCATCTGCACGTGGTGCTCCATGCCGCGGTAGACATAGGCGACATCCCAGTACGCCGGTGTGGTGCTGGCCACCTGCTGGCAGCGCTGCACGTCCTGGTAGCCCACGGAGCCGGTGCTTCCGCCGCCGGTGTTGGCGCCGATAGCCGCACCCGCGACCACACCGCCGGCCGTGGCCACGTCGCGGCCGGAACCCTTGCCCACCTGGTGGCCCAGGATGCCGCCGATCAATGCACCTGCCACGGCGCCGCCCACGTTGGGCTGGCCGGGCTGCGCCACCTGCTGGCGCTCGACCCAGCAGCGCTGGTTCGGCGGGCCGACCACGGCCCGCACCGACGTGACAGGCACTTCATAGAGGCGCTCGCTGGCGCGGCGGCGCCAGGCGTAGTTGGGCGTTTCCATCGGAGGCGGCACCTCGCTCACGTCGCGGCCCTGGCCGCGTTCGACCGGGCGGACCGACGAGATGCGGTCGTTCATGCCGAAGGGCTGCATGGAGTCGTAGCTGCCGCGCCGCAGGAGGACGCAACGGCCCTCGAAGCGGGCGTCTTCGCAGACCTCCCAACGGCCGTGCTCCACGACGATGGAGCTCACCCTGTCGTTGAAGCCCTGGCGCACCAGATCGCCCATGCGCCTGTCCGTCGTCAGCGCCCGGCCGCGGAAGCCATCGTGCTCGTACATGGTGATCTGGGCCATGGCCTGCGAGCCCAGGAGGATCGCAGTGGCGACTAGCGCGGATTTGAGCTTCAAGTTCATTCGAGTTCTCCTGTTGAGATGCTTTTAGCGTAAGCCACGAAGGCTCACGGCAATGTAAGACATTGCCCCCATTCAACGGCCCACGCGCGGGTATGGCCTAATGTCGGGTTTGCAAAGTTCGTAACAGGAGCAATTACATGGGCAACAAGATCGTCACCGAAGCAGACCGCAAGGCCAGCCCCGCAGTCAAGGTGCAAGAGGGCATCAAGGTCAAGAAGGCGGGCGGCGGCCAAAAGGGCAGCCAGGAGCGCGGCACCGCCACCCGCAACAAGAAGAACCCCGGCAAGCGCCCTCACAAAGGCGGATAAACAGGTCCACCCCCGAAGCGCCTTCGGCGATGCCCCCTCGGGCGTTGCCCTCTCCCCCTCAAGGGGGCGCCACCAGCGGCCCGGCAAAGCCGGTTCCGCGGTGGCCCCCGTATTGGCCCACACCGCGATTCAGCAGTGTCCTACAGCGCCGCGGCGGGCATCGCGTAGGGTTAAGCCATCATGGCACCCTCCAGCACCCGAACCCTGTGGAAAGGCGCGATCAGCTTCGGTCTCGTCTACATTCCCGTCACCCTGCACTCGGCCACGGCCGAGCATCGCATGAAGTTCAACCTGCTCGACAAGCGCACCATGAACCCGGTGGGCAACAGGCAGGTGAATAAGGCGACGGGCGAAGAAATGACGAAGGAAGAAGTCGTCAAGGGCTTCGAATACGAGAAAGACCAGTACGTGGTCGTCTCCCCTGAAGAGATCAAGGCGGCGCTTCCCAAGTCGACCCAGACCATCGAAATCGAGGCCTTCGTCGGCGCCGGCCAGATCCCCAGCACCTACTACCACAAGCCCTACTACGTAGCCCCGGCCGCCAAGGGAAACAAGCCCTACCTGTTGCTGCTGGAGACACTGCGGGCCACGGGCAAGGTGGGCATCGCCAAGGTCGTCATCTCCACGCGCCAACATCTGGCTGCGCTTTTTCCTGCCGAAGAAGGCCTGGTGCTGGAGTTGCTGCGCTGGCATGACGAGGTGCGCGACACCGCAGGGCTGCCCCTGCCGAACAAGAGCGACGCCAAGGTCAGCCCGAAGGAATTGAAGATGGCCGAGCAACTGGTGAACGAGTTGGCCGGCAAATGGAACCCCGAGGAATTCCACGACGAGTTTCGAGAGAAACTCGAACAGGTCGTCGAGGCCAAGGTCAAGGCCGGCAAGGGCGAACACATCGTGAAGCCGATCGAGGGTGAGGAAATGAAGCCACAGGCCGATATCATCGACCTCACTGAATTGCTGCGGCGCAGCTTGCGCAAGGGTGCGGGCAAGGCCGGGGCTGACGAAAACGACGCGCAGGACGAAAAGCAGGCGCCGCGCAAGACCAGCACGCGCCGCAAGGCTGCCAACGACGAGGCTCCGCCTCGCAAGCGGGCGGCCGCGGCCAGGACGCGCGCGCACGCGACGGCCAGCGTCAAGGCGAAACCGCGCAAGAAGGCAGCTTGAGGACAACGCGATGAAACGTGGCTTGAATGTGGGTGCGGCCTTTGTGGCCGGCGCCCTCGCAATGTTTTTGCTGGAACGGTACCTGACGCGCGCGCAGCGCGTGGCTCCGGCGGGCCGCATCGCGCAAGCGCGCTCAGGCCCGGACGACGACGCGCGACTGCGCGAAGAAGTGCGCGCGCGGCTGGGGGGCTGGGTGAGCCACCCCAGGGCGATTGAAGTCGAAGTTCACAACGGCGTTGTCCGCGTCAGCGGGCAGGTGCTGGCCGCGGAAATCGAAGGGTTGCTGATGCAGCTCACCGGCCTGAACGGCGTCCACAAAGTGCACAACGCGCTTTCCGTGCTGCGTGACCCGAGCGGGTTTGCCGAGGCGACGCGAACGGATTCGCCGTCGCCGCTGCACTGACTTCTCAGCGGAAGGCGCAATGCGTTTACGTGGGCTTGTCGGCGTGCTGGTGGCGCTTCTTGCCGGCGGCGCGGGCTTCTTCACTGCTGAACTGGTGAGCCCGGCCACTGGCGTGCGCGGCACGGCCGCCCAGGCTGGCGATCTCGCGTTTCTTTTCAGGCGACATGGCAGCGAAACCACGGAGGCGGCGCTGCTGGGCGGGAACGGTGTCCTGAACGGTTTCTTGCATGGTTTTCTCCGTGTAAAAAATTGAAATGCCATGCTGCTCCAAGCTCAGCCATGCTCGTGTAGGACAAGGCCTTGCCTTGTTGTGCAGCCCATCTGTCAAGGAACGGGCACACGGGCGGTAACCAGTTCCTCCATCTGGCCGTCCTTTTCCGCCCACAAGCGCTCGAGCCACTGCTGGACCTGGCCCCGGAACACAGGGTCGCCCGCGTAGTCGCCAAGGCAGAACTCGGGCGGTATCGGTATCTGCCGCGCCCGGACGACGATTTCGCGCGTGCGCCCGCACAAGAACTCCCAGAACGTCGGCCGCCCACCCGGGTACACGATGGTCACGTCCACCAGCGAACGGAAGCGCGCGCCCATGGCATTCAAGGCGAGCGCCAGCGCGCCCGCCTTGGGTTTGAGCAAATGTCGGTAAGGCGACGCCTGGGCCTCGTGCTTGGCCGGCGTGAAGCGCGTGCCCTCGGCAAAGTTCATCACGCTCGTGGGCACCAGCGAGAATTTCTCGCACGCGCGGCGCGTGGCCTCGGCGTCCTGGGCGCGCAATTCCGGCCGCGCGAGCAACTGGGCCTTGCCGTGCCGCTTCATGAAGGGAAAGTCCAGGGCCCACCAGGCCAGGCCGATCACGGGCACGTAGATCAACTCCTGCTTGAGGAAGAACTTCAGCATCGGGATGCGGCGATTGAGCAGGTGCTGCAAAACGAAGATGTCCACCCACGACTGGTGATTGCAGTTGACGAGGTACCACCCGTCATAGGGCAGCCCCGCTATGCCTTGCACGTCCCAACGAGTCTTCTGCGTGAGGCGCATCCAGCCGCTGTTGCAGGCGATCCAGCACGTGGCGATGGCGTTGAGCACGGGGTCGATGCGCACGCGCACGGCCTGGAAAGGCAGTACCAGCTTGAGAAGCGCGCAGGCAAAGAGCAGCGCGCACCAGAAGAGCGTGTTGGCGGCCAGCAGGGTGAAGGCAATGACGCCGCGCAGGAAGGGAGGCAGGAAGGCGAGCATGACGCATTCTGGTGGGTTCCGCTGGGGGACGCCACTTTGCGGTGGATCATGCGTGCCGCGGCCACCTTGGATTACCATAGAGCATGACTCGCACCGTGGGCCGGCAAGCCCGTTCTGAATTCATTCTCGACCCGGCCGAGGCTTTGCGCCGTGGCCGCGTGCTGGATGGGATGCTCTCCTCGGCGAGCATTCCACGGCTGCGCGGCGTCATGCGCGCGAAGCATCGCGCACTCAATGCGATGGATGACGAGCGACAGCTGGAAACCGCGCGCCGCCTGAACAAGCACTAGCGGGACCCGTGGACCAGGACGCCTTGCTCAAGCTGCTGGCCCGATTCCAGGCCGAGGGCGTGCAGTATGTCCTGGTCGGGGGGCACGCCGTCCGACTCAATGGGTTCGTGCGCGCCACGGAAGACATCGACATCCTGCTTCCGTCTTCCGTGGAAAACGGACGCAGGGTCATTCGCGCGCTGGACTTCCTGGCCTCAAGCAAGGACCTCGACCCGGCGTGGTTCGAGGTGCCACCAGGCGAGCCGGAAAACATCAGGGTGGCCGACGACTTGCTGATCGATTTCCTGTTCGCCGCGAATGGGCAGACATACGAGAGCCTGCACGATCATGTCCGCACACTGCGTATCGAGAATGTGGAAGTCAGGACATTGGACATCGAAGGCCTGCTCAAGACCAAGACCGACTACCGCGACAAGGATCGCATCGATCGAGAAGCGCTGAACCGGCTCAAGAGCCAGCTCTGAACGCCCTCTCAGCGCGGCTTGCGCGCTGCCTTGCCGGCCGGCTTGGCCGAACCTGTCACGCGCGGCGGCAGGCCGGTGTGCTGCGTCAGCATGCGGCCACGCACCGGTTTGGCTGGCGCGCTGACGGCAGCGGCAACCGAGGGCTTGCCCGCAGTCGGCGTCGAATTCTTGCGGCGCGCACTCTGGTAGCTGCCGTCGGTAATCGGTTGGTAGGCCGGGATCAGCTGATGCTTGCCGCTGCCGATCAGGTCGGCGCGGCCCATGGCCTTGAGCGCATCGCGCAGCAGCGGCCAGTTGTTCGCGTCGTGATAGCGCAGGAAGGCCTTGTGCAGGCGCCGGCGCCGCTCGCCGCGGACGATGTCCACGGCCTCGCTGTCGCGCGTGATCTTGCGCAGCGGGTTCTTGTTGCTGTGGTACATCGCCGTGGCCGTAGCCATCGGGCTCGGGTAGAACGTCTGCACCTGGTCGGCGCGAAAGCCGTTCTTCTTGAGCCACAGCGCGAGATTCATCATGTCCTCGTCGCTGGTGCCGGGGTGCGCCGCGATGAAGTACGGTATGAGGTACTGCTTCTTGCCGGCCTCCGCGCTGTACTTCTCGAACAGCGTCTTGAACTTGTCGTAGCTGCCGATGCCCGGCTTCATCATCTTGGTGAGCGGGCCCTGCTCCGTGTGTTCGGGCGCGATCTTGAGATAGCCGCCGACGTGGTGCTGCACCAATTCCTTGACGTACTCGGGCGACTGCACGGCCAGGTCGTAGCGCAGGCCGGAGCCGATCAGGATCTTCTTGACGCCCTTCAACGCGCGCGCGCGGCGGTACATCTTGATGAGCGCCGAGTGGTCGGTGTTCAGGTTCTGGCAAATGCCGGGGTAAACGCAGCTGGGCTTGCGGCAGGCCGACTCGATCTCGGGCGACTTGCAGCCGATACGGTACATGTTGGCCGTGGGGCCGCCCAGGTCAGAGATGACGCCGGTGAATGCGGGGATCTTGTCGCGGATTTCCTCGATCTCGCGAATCACCGAATCTTCGCTGCGGCTCTGGATGATGCGACCCTCGTGCTCGGTGATCGAGCAGAAGGTGCAGCCGCCGAAGCAGCCGCGCATGATGTTGACCGAGAAGCGGATCATTTCCCAGGCGGGAATCTTGGTTGCGTGCTCATGGCTGCCGTTCTCGTCGGCGTACGCCGGGTGCGGGCTGCGTGCATACGGCAGGCCGAAGACGTAGTCCATCTCCGCCGTGGTCAGCGGGATGGGCGGCGGTGTGAGCCACACGTCGCGGTCGCCGTGGGCCTGCACCAGGGCGCGGGCATTGCCGGGATTGGTTTCCAGGTGGAGCACGCGGTTGGCGTGGGCGTACAGCACCGGGTCGCTCTTGACCTGCTCGTAGGCCGGCAGGCGGATCACCGTGCGATCGCGCGGCGGGACCTTGAGTTTGACCTTCGGGTTGGGCACGAAGGTCAGCGGCTGGATGGCGGGATTCGCCTCAGGTACGCCACTGCCCTCTTCCTTCGTGCAGGTCGCACCTTGAGCCTCGGCCTGCTCCTGCGTCGTCTGGTAGGGGTTGATGTGCTCCTCGACCCGGCCCGGCGTGTCGACGCTGGTCGAATCGATCTGGAACCAGCCTTCGGGCTTGGTGCGCTGGATGAATGCGGTGCCGCGAACGTCGGTGATCTCTTGCACCGGCTCTTTCGCCGCCAGCCGGTGGGCGATCTCGACGATGGCGCGCTCGGCATTGCCGTACAGCAGCAGGTCGCACTTGGCGTCCACCAGGATGGCGCGGCGAACCTTGTCCGACCAGTAGTCGTAATGCGCGATGCGGCGCAGCGAGCCTTCGATGCCGCCCATCACGATGGGCACATCGTTGAAGGCCTCGCGGCAGCGCTGCGAGTAGACCAGTGACGCGCGGTCCGGCCGCTTGCCGCCGACGTCGCCGGGGGTATAGGCGTCATCGCTGCGGATCTTGCGATCGGCCGTGTAGCGGTTGATCATCGAATCCATGTTGCCGGCGGTGACGCCGAAGAACAGATTCGGTCTGCCCAGGGCCTTGAACGGGTCGGCGCTTTGCCAGTCGGGTTGGGCGATGATGCCCACGCGAAAACCCTGCGCTTCCAGCGTGCGGCCGATCACGGCCATGCCGAAGCTCGGATGGTCCACGTACGCGTCGCCCGTGACGATGATGATGTCGCAGCTGTCCCAGCCGAGCTCGTCCATCTCCTTGCGGCTCATCGGCAGGAATTTCGACGTGCCGAAACGGCTCGCCCAGTACTTGCGGTAGCTGGTGATCGGCTTCGCGGCGCGCGCGAAAAAGGAAACGTCGACGGGGGCGTTCATTGGGGCGGGTCAGGAGGGGACGCGAGGAGCGTCGGCAGGGGAACCCACGATTTTACGATTTAAGGCCGCAAAGAGCCAGCTTCATGGGTATTGGGCCGGTTCAGCCGTCCTGGTCGACCTCGGCGGCGCATTGCGCGTGGACATGGTCGATGAGGGTGATGACGTCCTCGGCGCGCTCGTAGCGGGCCATGAGCGACAGGCACACCATCGACAGGAAAAGCTCCGACCGGCTCTCGCCCACGCTGGCAAGTGCCTCGCAAAGCGCGGAATAGCTGCGGTCCAGGTCGTCATCGGTCATGGGGGAGGTTCCTTTTGCCCGACCATACCAACTGCCCCCGTTTCGGACAAGCGCGCCGGCCCTCGTTTGCTGGCGCTTGCGCAACTGGGAACGGATCTCGCCGCCGTCCCCGTGCCGCCCGTGTCGGCCGGAAGGAACTTCCTGCGCGCCACCCAGCCTGTTGCGATGCACCGCCCTGCCGCCGCAATGTCACGGAGGGCGCAGGCGGCCAGGCAGGCCAGATGTAGGCTTTGACCGGCACCCCAAGGAGACCCTATGCCCGACTTCAGCACCCTGCGCATCGGCAAGGACGCCGCCAATCCGCGCGTCGCCCGCCTGCTGCTCAACCGTCCCGGGAAACTCAACGCGATCAACGACTCGACGCCGCGCGAAATCCGCGCTGCCGTCGAATGGGCCAACGCCGACGAAGAAATCCACGTGATCGTCGTCGAAGGCGCGGGCAAAGGCTTTTGCGGCGGCTACGACCTGACCGAGTTCGGGCAGGGCCGCATCGACCACCCCTGCCAGCAGGAGCGCCACCCCTGGGACCCGATGGAAGACTACGCTTTGATGAAGCGCAATACCGAGGACTTCATGAGCCTGTGGAAGAGCGCGAAGCCCACCATCGCCAAGGTGCACGGCTACGCAGCCGCCGGGGGCAGCGACATCGCCCTCTGCTGCGATTTGCTCGTGATGGCCGACGACGCGCGCATCGGCTACATGCCCACGCGCGTGTGGGGTTGCCCGACGACGGCGATGTGGACGTACCGGCTGGGGCCGGCGCGCGCCAAGCAGCTCATGTTCACGGGCGACACGATCGACGGCAAGACCGCCGCGCTCTGGGGTCTCGCCAACGAGGTGGTGCCGGCGCCGGAACTGGAGGCGGCGACGATGAAACTCGCCAACCGCATCGCCGGCGTGCCACGCGGGCACCTCGCGATGCACAAGATGGTGGTCAACCAGGTCATGCTCGCCATGGGGCTGGAGCAGAGCCAGCAGATGGCCACGGTGTTCGACGGCATCACCCGCCACAACCCCGAGGGCTTGTGGTTCCGCCGCTATGCCCAGGCCGAAGGCTTCAAGGCCGCGGTGGAATGGCGCGACAGCGGCAGGCCGATCCCGGAAGGAGATGAAGCGCGGGCGATGATTCGCGAGCTCGAACAGAAGCGGTAGAGGGGGCTGTCATTGCCGCCTCTCAAGGCATCGCCACACCCAGTTTCGCAGCCCACGGCTCCAGCATCGGCATGATCGACGGATAGAGCTGCACGCCCGATTTGCGCTGCGTTTCCGCGAGCGCCAGGCCTTTTTCGCCGGGCATGCGCACGGCGACACCCGCGCGCGCGGGTCGCGAGGCGCGACACTGTTCGGTGACCGTGCCCGTCTGGCGCATGAATGTGTCGACGCCCGCGAAGGCGGGCGGATCGATGACCTGCAGGAAAACGGTTGCGCCCCACCCTTCACGCTCGTCCGCACGGCCGTGTCCTGCAAGACCGCCCGTGAGCGCCTCCACGAGAAGAGACAGGCCGTAGCCCTTGTGGCCGGAATCGATGCGCCCAAAGGAAGGATCGTTCCTTTCGGCTCGTTGAACAGTGCGGCCGGCTCGCCATCGCGTGCCATGCCGCCGGATTCGAGTTCAGCCAGGTACGGGCCGAGCAGCGCGAGGCCGTGGGTGTCATGAAAATGTTCAGGCGGCCGCCGGCCCCGACCGCATCGCGCGAAGGCCGCGCATGATCAACGGGAAGAACCATACCAGCAGCGTGATGACGGCCAGCCCCAGCGCGATCGGCCGGGAGAAGAACGCACCCATGTCGCCGTTGGATTTGATCATCGAAGTGATGAAGTTCTCCTCCAGCATGCCGCCCAGCACCACGCCCAGAATCGCGGGAGCGATGGGAAAGCGATTGGCTTCGAGCAGGTAGGCAATGATGCCCGCCACCAGCATCACACCCACCTCGAACACGGTGTTGTTGATGGCGAATGTGCCGACGATGCAGAACAGCAGGATCACCGGCATCAGTATTTCGCGCGGCACCTTGAGAATGCGCCTTGCCACCTTGATGCACAAGATGCCCAGCGGGATCATGATGATGTTGGCGATGATGAACAGCAGGAACACCGCGTAGATGTTCTGCGGATTGGTGGTGAAGAGCGTCGGCCCCGGGTTCATGTTCTTCATGTAGAGGACGCCGATCACGATGGCCGTGATCGAGTCGCCCGGGATGCCGAAGACGAGTGCCGGGATCCACGCGCCGGCCAACGCACTGTTGTTGGCCGAGCCCGATTCGACGATGCCCTCGACGTGGCCGGTGCCGAACTTCTCCGGCTCCTTCGAGAATTTCTTGCTCATCGCATACGACATCCAGGCCGCGATGTCGGCGCCGGCGCCGGGCAAGGCGCCGACGGCAGTACCCAGGACGCTGCCCCGCAAGATCTGCACGGGATACTTCTTCGCGAGCGCCCATTGCCCGGCCATGACGTTGCCCACCTTCTCGACCACCAGTTCCGCCGGCGGACTCGTGTCCACGACGAACCGGATGATCTCGGAAATGGCAAACATGCCGATCATCATCGCGATCATGCCGATGCCGCCGGTCATTTCGGCGTTGCCGAAAGTGAAGCGCGGAAAACCCGCCGGGTTGCCCAGGCCGACACAGGCCACGAGCAGCCCGAGCAGCAGCGTGACCACGCCCTTGAGCGGCTGGTTCGACGTGATGAACACCGCGCACGTGAGACCCAGCAGCACGAGCCAGAAGTACTCGAACGAGCTGAAGTTGAGCGCGAAGTTCGCCAGCGCCGGTGCAGCCACGATGAGCACGGCAGTGCCGAACAAGCCGCCCACCGCGGAGAACACCAATCCGGCGCCGAGCGCCAGCTCGGCCTCGCCTTTGCGCGTCATGGCAAAGGCCTCGTCCGTGTACGCGGCCGAGGCGGGCGTGCCGGGTATTCGCAGCAGGCAGCCCGGGATGTCGCCCGAGAAAATCGCCATCGCCGTCGCAGTCACCATCGCGGCAATGGCCGGGATCGGCGGCATGAAGAAGGTCACCGGCACCAGCAGCGCCGTCGCCATGGTGGCCGTCAGGCCCGGCACGGCGCCGACGAAGAGGCCGAACAGCGACGCGGCGAACATCACCATGATGGTGTTCGGCTCGAACACCATGGCGAAAGCCTGGCCGATCGCGGTCCACGTTCCCATGTGCGGCTACCAGGCGTAAGGCGTCAACAGGCCCCAGGGCAGAGGCACCCTCAGCAGCTTGTAGAACGCAAAGTGGATGACGAAGGTCGCGATCACCGCAATCAGCACGGCGCGGCCCGGCGGCACGCGCAGCACGAGCAGCATCGCGACGAGGATCAACATCGCCGTCGGAAGGAAACCCAGCCAGTTGGCCGCGACGATGTAGAAGACGATGGCGCCGAGAAGAATGCCCAGCGCAAGCACGTGGCGCGGGGAACGCACCCAGTCATCCCACGCGACCCAGGCCTCGCGCGGCCGCTCGCGCAACCCGCTCCAGACGAGCATGGCGCCGCAGACGCACAGGCCCATGGCGATCAAGCCGGGAAAGAGCGCGGGCCCGACCGGCTGGCCGGGGATCTTCGGGAAACCCTGTACCCCGAAAAGCACAGCGGCGCCCAGGGCCAGCAGCACCAGCCCGAAGATGGCGTCGTTGAGTTTCACTTGAGTTTCACGCAACGAGGCCCTGGATCCCCGCCTGCGCGAGGATGACGGCAGGCGCCGTCACTTCACCAGGCCCACGGCCTTCATCGTCGCGCCAAGATCGGTGTCGGACTTGGCCATGAACTTGCCGAAATCATCGGGACCTGCGTAGATGACGCCGAAGCCGCGGCTGGCCATGAAGTCGGTGTAGTCCTTGCTGGCCGCGACCTTGCGCACGGCCGCGGCCAGCTTGTCGCGAATGTCGTTCGGCAGGCCCTTCGGCGCAACGATGCCGCGCCACGCCGCCATGGTCCAGTCGCTACCGATGGCCGACTTCAGCGTCGGCACGTTGGGATACAGCGCAGAAGGCTTGGCATCCATGATCGCGAGGCTCTTCACCTTGTTCGCGTCGATCAGCGAGCGGGCTTCGGGCAGAGACACCGGCGCCACTTCGACGCCGCCGGCCACCATGTCCTGCAGGCCCGGCGCGGCACCGTTGCTCGGCACCCAGGGGAGCGCCGCCGGGTCGATCTTCTGGTCTCGCAGCAGGCCCGCGATGGCCAGGTGCCAGATGCCGCCCTGCCCGGTTCCCGATGCCTTGAACTTGCCAGGGTTGGCCTTGATCGCGGCCAACAAGTCCTGCACGGTCTTGTAGGGCGCGTCGGCGCGCACCTGGATGCCCGCGGGGTCGGCGTTGACGAGGCCGATAGGCGTGTACGACGCCGGCGTGAGTTCGGTCAGGCCCTGCCAGTGCATCATGGCGATCTCCACCGTCGCCAGGCCGAGCGTGTAGCCGTCCGGCGGCGACGACGCGATGGCCGCGTGGCCCACCACGCCGCTCCCACCCGTCCGGTTGACCACGGTGACCGGTTGGCCCAATTCCTTTTCGAGCAGGCTGCCAATGATGCGTGCAGTGGCATCGGTGCCACCGCCTGCGCCCCAGGGAACGATCAGCGTGATCGGCCGCGCCGGGTAGTTCTGCGCGGCAGCAGGTAGCGCACCGGCAGCCAGGGCGACCGCAGCCATCGCGGCGGCAAGCAGGGATCGGCGGGAACGGTTGGACATGGGGTCTCCTTTACAGCTGGTCAGATGGTCAAGTTGTCGGACAACTCACGGAATCTATCGGACGGAGGTCGCCGCGCCCATTAGGGTCAACCATAGATGGCCGCCCACTGCACAATGCCCGGATGAACACTGCCTCCCTCCTGAACGCGACCGCTGCGGATGTGGTTTATTTCTGGCGTGAGGCCGGTCCCAGCCGCTGGTTTCGCAAGGACACCGCTTTCGACGACCAGTTTCGCACGCGCTTTTTGGGCGCGCACGAGGCGGCGCTGCGCGGTGAGCTCGATGGATGGGCGCGCGACGCCTCGGGCGCTCTTGCCTTGCTGATCCTGCTCGACCAATTCCCGCGCAATGCGTTTCGCGGTACCCCGCGCATGTTCGAAAGCGACGCCAAGGCGCTCGGCATCGCGCGTCAGGCCATGGATGCCGGCTTCGACATGCAGGTCGACGAGGCGCTGCGCAACTTCTTCTACCTGCCCTTCATGCATTCGGAGCAACTGGCCGACCAGGATCGTGCCGTCGAGCTCACGCGCAAACTGGGCGACGAGCCGTTGCGCTACGCCGTCCTGCACCGGGACATCATCGAGCGGTTCGGCCGCTTCCCGCATCGCAACGCGGTGCTGGGCCGCACCACCACACCTGAAGAACAGCGGTTCCTCGACGACGGCGGCTTCGCCGGTTGACTACCGGCTGGCCAGCCAGGCGGCGTAAAAGTCGATGAACGCACGGACCTTCGCCGGCACGTAGCGCCCCGGCGGATAGACGGCATACAGGCCGCCACGTGGCAGCGTCCATCCGGGCAGCACGCGCACAAGTCGTCCTGCGCTCACTGCATCGTCGCTGCTGAACTGGTCCATCACTGAAATGCCAAAGCCGCTTTGCAGCAGCCCGCGCAGTGTGCCGACCGAGTCGGTCCGCAACCTTGCGCCCACCCGTACGGTGCGCTTCTGGCCCTTCGCGGAAGTGAAGTTCCACGTCAAAGGCGCGGGCAGCAACGTCAACGCAATCCATTCATGCGCGGCCAGGTCGGACGGATCGGCGATGGGAGGCATCCGCTCCAGGTAGGCCGGTGAGGTCAGCACGTGCTGTTCGAACTCGCCGAGCTTGGCCGCGCGCAGGCTGGAGTCTCGCAGCCAGCCCATGCGCAGCGCCACGTCGATGCCTTCCTTGAGCATGTCGACCACGCGGTCGCTGGTCCGCACGTCGATTTCCAGCCGTGGATGCAAGACCGCGAAAGCGGCGACGGCTGGTGCGACGGTGTGTGCGGCGTAGTCCACCGCCGCACTGATGCGCAGCACACCGCCCAGCTCGCTTTCGCCGCCGGCCTGGGCCAACGCCTCCTGCAAACCTCGCAGCGGGGGGATGCATTGCGCATAGAGCGCCTGCCCTGCTTCCGTCAGCGCGACCCGCCGCGTGGTGCGGGAAAAGAGCGTGACCCCCAGCCGCGCCTCGAGCCGCGCGATGTCCAGGCTGACCTTGGCCTTGGCCACGCCGAGTTGCTGGGCGGCGGCGGTGAAGCCCCCGGCTTCTGCCACTGCAGCAAAGACCGGCAAGGCGTTGAGATCGGAAGCGGTGCTGTTGGCAACCATGGGTTCGATTGTCGCTGAATCCTAAACAATCATTTCAGACAATCGCTGTTTATCGGATCAGGCAAAGGCGCGACCATCGGTGCATCGACCCATCGCCATCAAAAGGATCTCTCATGAAAATCGCACTCATCGGCGCCACCGGCTTCATCGGCTCGGCGCTGCGCCAGGAAGCATTGGCCCGCGGCCACACCGTCACGGCGCTTGTCGGCCGCCCGGAAAAGCTCCCGGCAGCGCCCAACCTGCAAGGTGTCCAGGCAGACGTCCATGACACCGCCCGCCTCGCGGAAGCACTCAAGGGGCACGACGTGGTGTTGAGCGCCTTCAGCGGTCACGCACAAGGCGACGTCGAGGGCTATTACCTCGAGGGCGTCCGCTCGATCATCGCGGCGACGCGCCAGGCCGGCGTCAAGCGCCTGCTGGTGGTCGGCGGCGCGGGCAGCCTGGAAGTCGCGCCCGGCGTGCAGTTGCTGGACACCCCGGGATTTCCGGCCGCGTACAAGGGGACGGCTGAGGGCGCGCGAAAGGCGCTGGCCCTCTTGCGCGAGGACAGCGCGCTCGACTGGTCGATGTTGAGCCCGAGCGCGGTGATTGCTCCCGGCGAGCGCACGGGCCAATTCCGCCTCGGCGGCGACCAGCTTTTGAAGAACGCGCAAGGCGACAGCCGGATCTCGGTTGAAGACTACGCCGTGGCATTTCTGGACGAAGTGGAAAAGCCGGCACACTCGCGCCGGCGGTTCACGGTCGGCTACTGATTGCGTTCATAACTGGCTCAGAACTGGCCCAACCCGGCGAACGTGCTCATGGCCGCGCTGCCCTGCGCCGGCGCCGGCGTGAGGCAGACCTGCGCCAGGTCGCTGTCGTGGAATTCCTCCATCAGCAGGCAGCCTCCGTTGTCGGCGTGCATGTCGTCCTTGACCAGCGCGTAGGTTTCGGGTGACACCGCGATGCTGCCGGTGGCGGCTGTAGCGGCCACCTTCGCCGCCAGCCAGATCTCGTGCCCGATAAGGGTGCAGCCGACCTGGTGGTCGCTGCGGAAGGTGCCGATGTCGCAAACACCGGTGTGGACGCCCATGCGCAGGTGCAGGTCGTTCGCGCTGCGCTGCAGATCCATGGCCATTCGGACGCAAGGGCCCGGTTCGTCGAAGAAGACCGCGGCCGCGCCGTCGATGTAGCGGTCCACCACGCCGTTGTAGCGCATGGCCAGCCATTCGACTTCGGCGGTAAAACTGTCGCGCTCGCGGTCGTTCCAGACGCGCAGCTCGCCCGCCTCTGCATAGAGCACCGTCTGAACTTTCTGCTCGAATTGAATGCCTTCGAGTTCCGGCCCGTGGAACAGCGCTTCCCAGCTCTCGGGCGCCAGGTGCCGGGCCAGCTTTTCGGACAAGGCTTCGACCCGCCGTGCGTGGGCGGTAGCCCGCACGTGCGCCTCGACGCGCTTGACCACCAGTTCAGGATCGACCGGCTTGGTCAGGTAGTCGACCGCTCCCAGGTCCATGCCCAGGCGTTCGTCCTGCTGGCTGGCCAGGGCAGTGAGAAAGATGACGGGGATGTTCGCTGTCGGCGTGTGCTGGCGGATGCGCCTGAGCACCTCGTAGCCATCCATGTCCGGCATCATGATGTCCAGCAGCACCATGTCGGGCGGGTTGGACGACATGACCACCTTCAGCGCTTCCTTGCCCGAGGACGCCTGCACGACCTCATAGCGGTCCTCGAACAGCCCGTTCATCAGGAACAGGTTGTCGGGCATGTCGTCGACAACGAGGATGCGCGGCACGTGGACGTCTTGGGTGGATTCGCTCGGATTCATCAGTGGCCCCTTGGTTGGCTGGGTGTGACTGGATGAGACCACGCAGAGCTTTTCCGCCCGTAGGCAAAACAGAAGGTCGGCTTAGGGGAAATGCCTAGGCCTGGCCGTACAGGCGGTACGCCTGCGACTTCGCCAGCCGCCTGGCGCGAACCAATCCGCCGCCGAGGGCCTCACCGCCCATCGGGTCCACGTAGTCGCGGTCGCCGAACGGTTTCGACGGGTCGACGCGGGCCACGCCGATGTTGAACATGAACACCGGTTCGGTGAGCGCCTTGAACCAATGGATGTTGTCCTTGTCGTCGGAAATGCTGGTGACTTCACCGGGCGCGATCAGCTTGTCCGCCGTTGGCCGGATGACCATGCTTTCGGCGTCGTCCGAAACGCGGTCGAAGTGGCGCGCGTGCGCGCTACCCTTGAGCATCATGTGCATGGTGACCATGTTGTGGTGGCCGTGAGGAACCACTGAAACGCCCTTTTTCAGGGCGAACAGGTATGCGCTGAAATGAAGGGAGTCGGGCAGGCCTTCCTTCCTGTCGAAGTAGATGCGCCTCACAGATTCATGGTCGGCGGGCAGCGGCACGCGTACGGCGCGCTCCGCGAGCTGGTCGAAGCTGATGGCCCTCAGCAGGTCCTTCATGTCGACGCGCTCGAGCAGCGCGCCGATCATGGCTTGCCACTCCACCTGCAGCATGCGGCCAGAGGCCACGGCCGCGCATGCCCCTTCCATGTCGTGCAGCCAGCGCCGCACGAGCGGCTTCACGTTGCCGCCCAGCGCATGCGCTCGGCAAACCGCACCGGCGAGCGCCAGCGTGAGCAGAGAGCCCATCAGACCTCTGGTGAAGTCGCGTCTTGGTTGGTCTTCCATCCCGATCGGGATGTTAGTCGGGTTCCACGGCGAGCGTGCGCGAGCTGCCCACGCCTTCCGTCATCATGCGACGCAGTTCGGTCATCACCGCACGCTCGACACCCACGAACCCGTGCTGCGTCTGCGCCTGGCACGGGTCGCCGCGCACGCCCTTTGCGCCGGTCACACTGACCAGTGTCACGCCGGCCTCCCGCGCGATGCTTTCCGCGCGCTGGTAAGGCGTGGCGACACACGGATCGTCCATGTGATGGACAAAAGCCTGCGCGATGCCGACGCGCCGGTAGTCGAAACGCACCAGGCTGCGCGCGTTCTGGCCACGGTACGGGTCGGTGATGGCCGCCGTATGCAGCACCCCGGCGAATTCGCCCGCGCTCGCATGGGTCGGCATGAACGCGGAGCTGATAGTGCCCAGGCTCGTGCCCACCAGCCACACATGTTTGATGGACGGCAGTTGGGCCCGAGCTGCGGCGATGAGGCGGGCCACGTCCTCATGACGCTGCCTGGAGGCCTGGTACTCGCCGGAGCACAGGTCGCCCTGGTCGGTGCGGCAATCAACCACCAGGGTCGCGACCCCTGTCCCGGCCAAATGCCGGCGCGCCCGGATGAGGAAATTGCCGGTGAGGCGTGAAGCCACCATGCTGCGGCCCTCGACTTGCGGCCGCACCACCGAAGGGTTGCCGGGCAAAAGCACAGCGAGGTGGGTGGGCGCGGTGGCGCCGTCCTTCTGCGACAGCACGCCTTCCTGGCGCACGCCCGGCGCCAACTCCACCGAGACAAGGCGTTCGTCCAGGCCTTGCGCGTGCTGCGGAACATCCGCCGCCCAAGCGCAGGAAACCCAGGCAAGCAACGCTGCAGCGAGCAGGTTGCGCAGTGCGGCGTTCATGCGGCCTTCTTCCGCTTGGCAGCTGGCTTCTTTCCCAGCTTGGACAGATCCAGCCGCACCCACGCCGGCGCATGGTCACTGGCCTTTTCCTGCCCGCGCACCCAGCGATCAACGCCCGCTTCCACCAGGCACGGCGCCAGTTGCGCGTTGAGCAGCAGGTGGTCAATGCGCAAGCCTGCGTCGCGCTCCCAGTGCTTGCGAAAGTAATCCCAAAAAGTGAAGATCGCTTCGTCGGGATGCAGGCTCCGGATCGAGTCCACCCAACCTTGCTTGAGCAGGCGCTGGTAGCACTCGCGGCTCTCCGGCTGCAGCAGCGCGTCCTTCAGCCATGACCGCGGGTTGTAGATGTCGAAGTCGGTCGGCACCACGTTGTAGTCGCCGCACATCGCCACGGGGTGGCCCGATGCGAACAGGCCTGCCGCATGCTTGATGAAGCGCTCGAACCAGGCGAGCTTGTAGTCGAATTTCGGCCCCGGCTGCGGGTTGCCATTGGGCAGGTACAGGCAGGCGACGATGACGCCGTCGACCGCGGCTTCCAGGTAGCGGCTCTGCTCGTCCGACGGATCGCCCGGCAGCTCGCGCCGGATTTCCACAGGCTCCATGCCGCGCGCCAGGATCGCCACACCGTTCCATGAACGCTGCCCTTTCCAGAGCGACTCGTACCCGGCCTCGCGCAGCGCCTCGTGCGGGAATGCCTCATCGAGAGCCTTGAGCTCCTGCAGGCACGCGACGTCCGGCTGTTCGCGCGCAAGCCAATCCAGCAGGTGATGCACCCGCGTCTTGATGCCGTTGACGTTGAAGGTCGCGATCTTCATCCGCGGATCATCGCAAATGCCGAGGCGCCGCGCATAAGGCGCCGTCCTACAGCGAAAGTGCTGGCGCTCGCGCATAGTGGCCTGAACGGGCGCGAGCGCGCCGGCTTCCACACTGCAAGAGACCTCATCATGCCCATCCGATTCAGCACCCAAGCTGCCAACGCCGACCACATGGGGCCAGAGCCGGACGCGCCTGCCGGAATGCCCGACACTGTCGGCGCCGACGGGACACCGCGCGACCGCGCCGACCGCATGCAGCGCGAGCCTCGGTCCGGCGCGCAGGAGACGCCCGATGCGGGCAAAGCCGGCAAGGACATCAACGCGCCGGGCTTCACCAAGGAAAAGGATTCGGACAAGAATTAGCGCTTGACCCGCTTGCGACTGAACGCCTCGCCGTTCCTTCCCCGCGTTGTCGGACGAGGCCCCAAGAACCGAAACGCGCAGGGGCGCTCCAACACGCATGACCTATCGCGCTCTTGCGGCGCTTGTGCTGGTGGCCTCTGCTGCATCGGTGCTGGGCGCTGCTGATCCAGACCCGCTGAAATCGGAAGCCTGCAAGGACGCGCTGGCCGCCATGGAACAGGTTATCGCCGCGCCGGCATCACCCGCGCGGGCCACGCATGTTGCGGCGGCGCGCGAGGAAGCCGCGGTTGCCTGCCTGGGCAGAAGCGCCGGCCGAGCAATGCGCTCCGGCGCACCTGAACCTGCGGTGGTGGTGCGGCCGCCGTCGTTCGCTGGGCCGGGCGTGCCGCCCGCTGTGCCTGCAGCCGCCGCCCCCACGCCCGCGCTGGTGATCCCGCGGCCCACGGTGATCACGATTTGCGATCCGGGCGGCTGCTGGGACAGCGACGGCCGCAGGCTCAACAGCATAGGCCCGCTGCTGATGAGCCCGCGTGGCCCATGCACGGTGCAGGGCGGAATTGCCAACTGCCCCTGAAGGCGCGGTCCCTCAGCACAACCGGTAACCGGCCGACACGCGCTGCCTACATCTCCGACACGGCGCCGATACGCCACGGGCGTTCAATAAGGTATGCGGACCATTCGCCCGCCCAAGGAGATCGTGATGAGAAAGTTGATGTTGCCTCTGTCCCTGGCCGGCGCTGCCGCGCTGACGGGCTGCGTGGGATACGGCGGCGGGGTGTACAGCACCGGTGGTTACTACGACAACTCGCCCTACTACGGTGGCTCTTACTATGGTGGAGCGCCCTATTACGGCAGCGGCGTAGGTGTCGTGATCGAGCAACGCTCGGGCTATCCGTACGGCGGCTACACGCGCCGTGACCGCGACGGCGATGGCGTGCCGGACCGCTACGACACGCGGCCGAACAATCCGCGGCGCTATTGAGACGCCATTGATTGAGCGTGATGAAACGGGCCCGAAGCGGGCCTGTTCTCCGTTGCAAGCCGACATCCTTTGCAAGCCGGCTTGACCCGCCCGTGGAGCGCTGTCACACTCCACCCCTTTCCAACGCACCACAGGAGACAACGCCATGCAGAAAATTGCCCTTACCCTCCTGTCGGCTGCCTGAACTGCGCCCCGCGCCCTTCGTTTCAGATTCCGTTCCCGCTTCCGTTTTCGTTCGCGCTGCGGTAATCCCGGTTCGTTGATTCGCCCGCGTCCTTCGCGGCCGACATTCCCTCTTCTCATTCGTGCCGCGCGCATTGCGCGCCGGCTGTGTTCGCGCGCGCCGCGGACGAAGATTCTGGAATACCAACGTTCATCATGGAAATCAATTTCGAACAACTGCGGCCCATCGGCCTCACGCAATCGATCGCCAATCAGCTCTACACACTGAAAGACCCCCTCCCCGACGGCGCGCGGCTGATGCGCATCACGGAAGTCCAGCGCGACTGGTTCGGGCTGGGCGACGGGCCGCTGGAACATCGGGCCCGCGCCCTTCACAAGTTGTTGCACGACTTGCAGGAATACGGCGACACCCTCACTGTCGGCGACTGGGTACTGGTTGAAGGCAATGCCGGCGGTGAGCTCTGGATCACCGCCCGCCTGCCGCCCGTGACGCAGATCGCGCGCCGGGCCAACGACGGTCGCCGCCAACCACTCGCCAGCAACGTCGACACCGCCTTGCTGGTGATGGGGCTGGACGACGACTTCAATCCGCGCCGCATGGAGCGCTACATCGCGATGGTGCGGGCCAGCGGTGTCGTGCCGGTCGTGGTGCTGACAAAGCGGGACATCGGCCGCGACGTGCAGCAGCGCGTGGAACAACTGCGTCACCGTCTGCCGCCCGACATTGCGATCGTCGCGGTGAACGGGCTCTCAGACGATGCCGCCGAGCAACTGCGACCCTGGCTTTCGCAGGGACAGACGCTCGTGCTACTCGGTTCGTCCGGCGCGGGCAAGTCGACGCTGACGAACACTCTGTTGCAAGAGGACGTGCAGTCGACCGGCGGCGTGCGAAAGGGAGATGGCCGGGGGCGCCACACGACGACGGCGCGCTCGCTGCACCAGAGCCCGGCCGGCGCTTGCATCGTGGACACGCCGGGGCTGCGAACCTGGCGCGCGGACGCCGACGCCGAGGCATTGGCCGCGACGTTCGACGACATCGAGACGTTTGCGTCGCGCTGCCAGTTCCGTGATTGCCGGCACGAGAGCGAGCCCGGCTGTGCCGTGCGCGCCCAGGTGTCGGAAGACCGGCTGCTCAACTATCACAAGCTGTTACGTGACGCGCAGCGGGGGCAGCAAACGCCCATGGAGCGCATGGCGCAGCGGCGGAAGTGGAAGGCGCTGGGCAAAGCCGGCAGTGCCCGCGCCCGGGACAAGCGCGGATGAGGAGCGTTTAAGATGCCCCATGCTGAAAAAATCCATCATCGTCATCGCCCTTGCCGTGGCCGGAGTGACCACCGTCCACGCCCAATCGACCCCCGCCAAGAAGGACTTGGCCGCACGCATCCTGAAGGCGCAGAACGCCGGCATCGAAGCCATGGCCCGCTCCCTGGTCGAGCAGCCCGCCGTGGAGCTGTTGGGCAATGCCGGCAATGTGCTGCCCACCCGCGTGCCGAAGGAAAAGCAGGATGCTGTCGCCAAGGAAATCCAGGGCGACGTGCAGAAGTACCTGGACGAGGCCGTGCCCGTGATCCAGGCTCGGGCCGTCAAGCTCGCGCCCACCACCATCGGCGCCATGCTCGAAGAAAAATTCACCGAAGACGAGCTCAAGCAGATCCTCGGCATCATCGAATCGCCGGTCTACAGCAAGTTCCAGCGCATGGGCGAGGAGATGCAGAAGTCACTCACCGAAAAGCTCGTCGCGGACACGCGGCCCACGATCGAGCCGAAGCTGCGTGCGCTCGAGCAGAGCGTGGCCAAGCGCCTTGGGATCACCACCCCGGCCGCCGCCGGTGCCGGGCCGGCACGCGCGCCCGCCAAGCCGGCGAGCAAGTGACCCTCAAAGCGCCTCGTTTCAGGTGGCCCAGAGGCCGCTGATACTTTCGTGAAGACCGCGCGACCGAAACACGGTCGGCGCGCCGTCGATCTCGCTGTGCCACACGCAACAGGGCCTTTCGGCAGCGGCAAAAAACTCTGCGACTGAGCCCGTGACACGGTTTCCCGAACCCGGCTGCGGATCTCCGCCCTGGGTCGGCAGGCCGAGCCGAAACAGTTCGTTCTCCAGAGCGTCGATCGACCAGTCCTCATCGAGCGCGTCCATCGCAATGTCTTCCAGGCGGTGCAGCCAGGCCCACAGTGCATCCTGCGTGTTCGCATCGATGGGCGCTTCCTGCAGAGGCGCGGCAAGCGTCAGCGGATAGTAGCGCCCGACCCGGTCCACGGATGGCATGAGCACGCCGGTCCATGCGCCGGCATGAAACGGCGCAGGAAGAAACCCGGGTGCGACGAGAAAACGCCAAGTGGGCGCCGCCAGGTACGCGTCGATCCAGCGATCCCCATCGTCGGCACGCATCTTGGCGAGGCCCGCGGACACCCAGCTGTCCCAATGGTCGATGAACCGCGCATCCAGCCGGCGGGATGCGAAGTCACTGACCGTTGGCAATTTACCGTGCCAACCCGCAGCGCCTTCGCGTGTCATAGCGATCCGGGACAACGGAACTGCTGGATTTCCGCCATCCGGAACGGGTTCAGCACGCTGTTGGCGATCACCTCGAGCTTGGCTCGCTTGCCCTCGATGTTGACCACCAGCGCGAATTTCTCCGGCTGCGACGTCGGCTGCATCTCGAAGCGGTCGATGAACCTGAACAGCGCCCAGGGCCCCTCGAAATTCACCGGGGTCGCCCCCGGCACGGCCGACAGGCGGATGCGCGAGGCGACCTTCTGGCTGGGCCACGTGACAACGGTCGACGCGGGATTTCCGGCAATGAATTTGTGCACCTGCCCGTCGACGTCGAGCTGCAGCTCCTTCAATCCCTCACTCATCTCGGCCACCCGGATTTCCATCCTGAAGCTAGGCGCCTTGCCGCCGCTTCGGAAGAACGCTTCCTTGATCCGGGCGGCTCGCTGGAACTCGGCCAACGCGGCGGTGCCGGGTGTCCGTGTGCCATCGGGCAAGGGCTTGTAGCGCCATGGATTCACGCCCGTGTCCACGATCGCGGCCAACCGCCGCTGGTAGAACTCATCGAGCATTCCGCCCACGCCGAACAGTTGGCCGAAATCGTCTGGGAGAACGTCTGCCTGCGAACCCGAGGCAAAGGGATAACGGTTGGTGATGGCACGATTGCAGAAGTCGAACACCGGCTTCAGCTCGCTCGTCAATGCTTCACGCTCGCCCTCGCGGCTGCCCTTGGCGCCCACGTCGGCAAGCGCAGTCACCATGCTCCTGATGGGCTCCGGCAGCGTCGCGCCAGCGGCCTTGACGCGCTCCGCACCGCCCCCCGGCGGTGGCGGGGACTTGCTCTTCATCGCCGAATCCACCGCCTGGAGCTGGCCGAGCACCTCGCCGAACAGCTTGGTCACCTCGTCGATCGGCGCGGGCGAGCCTTGAGCCAGCCGGCGGATCGGGGCGAAGTGGTCGTCGACGATTCGCTCGATGGGGCCGCTGCCGCTTTGAACGGCGGGTTGCACACCGGCCAGGGCTGCCATCTCGGCCTTCTTCTGGGCAGCCTGGTTGGCGAGCGCGCCGGTCACGCTCTGGGTGTCCGGCCCGGATGCCGGGACCAACGTCGTTTCCCGTGCGACGGCCCGAATGTAGGCGGCGAGCGGAGAGTCGACGGCCGCCAGCACACGCGCCACCTCCAGGCTGCTGGTCACGCCGGACACTTTGACCAGCCGCACGTCGGCCAGGTACTTGTCCCACGTCTTGACGTAGTCCTCCAGATACAGCCGCTTCACGCGTTCGCCCAGGTCGCTGGACGCCAGACCCGTGAGCTTCACGTCAGACGGCCTTCCCAGCACCCACGCCTCCTCGGAAGCAAGCTTCAGCGCGGCAACCTGCACCGAACTCTGGAATGCCTTCTGATAGCCGTCCTTCGAGTAAAAGCCGGACACGCCGCGCGAGAGCGGCTCTCCGCTCGCGCGCTCGAAGACCCGCGGTGCGTTCGGCCCGCCCGCGCCCGCCACGGTGAACTCCGGACGGTCGCCGCGGTACTGCCGCTTGATGCGGCTGTAGACGCGGTATTCGAGCGGGAAGGAAGCCAGCATGTCCCGCGTGGTTTGCACGAGTTGCTTGTCGACCGGCGATGGACTGGCCGGCGCGCCTTGCGCCAGCAACGCGTCCAGGTGTGCGTCGAGGGCCTTGCGTTGCTCCGGGCTCAGTTTCTGCGCGTAGTTGACATCCCAGTCGACAGCGATCCACGCCTTCAACGCATCGGCGTCGAACTTGTCGGGCGTGTACAGCATGAGGTAGTTTTTCAGCGCCTCGTACGCCTGCTCGAGGTTGTTCCTGGACGTGGCCCGAAGCCGCTCTTCGAGCCGGCGCGTCAACCGGGGCAGCAGGGTCTGGTCCAGCAATCGGCGATAGGCGATGGCTGCGGCGGCATCCAGCTTGTCCCCTTGGTAGAGGCCCAGGGTGTTGAGAAGCGGCGGGTCGGCCAGCGCAAAGTCGCTGGGCTCGGCCGCCGCGCGCACGGCCGTCAACGGCGGCGACAGCGGCGCCGCGTCGCCGGAAGGATCGGGCGAGATCGCGTCCACTGCCTTGCGCAATTCGGGGAGCTTTGCGAGGACCTGTCCGGCGTATTCCTGGTTCCGGTTCCAGCTCACAGCCCAGCCGGCAATCATCGCAACGAAAACGATCCCGATGGCCGCGAAACCGGCGCTTCGCAAAATCAGCCGGCGCCGCTCGGAGCGTGCGTTGAACGACACCAGATGCTGCTCGAGAAAGATCACATCCTTGAGCAGGCGGTGCAGGAAGAAACTCTTGCCGCGCCCCACAAGCGACGTGGATTGCGCGGGCAATCCGAAAGAACGGGACAGCGCGCCCAGCACGCGGTCAATGGGCGTGCCCTCTTGCGTGCCACTCGTGAAATAAACACCGCGCAACCGGACGTCTTCGCGCAGCGCACCCGCGCTCGAGAAGACCGCCTGCAGGAATTCGCGCAAGACCGGGCGAAGGCTGGCCACTTCCAATGGGAACTTGAAGATGCTCGCGCGCTTCGAGCCGTCCCGCTCGGCCTGCAATCGCGCAAAGAGACCGCTGTTCAGCCTTTCTTCCAGCGCGCCGAAGTCGGCATCGAAAGTGGCGAGCGGCTCTTTCGCTGCGTCCAGCGCATCGAAGGTGAACCCCCAGACCTGGTCGCGCTGCTCCTTGTTGAACGCGTCGAAGGTTTCGGTGAACCCGGCCAGCAGGTCCGTCTTGGTGATGAGGACGTAAACCGGCGGCGTCACGCCCAGCTTCGACTGCAGTTCGTGCAGCCGCTCCCTCAGCTTCTGGGCGTGCTGGCTGCGTTCCGTGGGCGCCTGCTGCAGCAAATCCTGGATGTTGATCGTCAGCAAGACCCCGTTGATGGGCCTGCGCGGACGGGTCTTTCGCAACAACTGCAGAAAGCGATCCCACGCGCTGGCGTCGACCGCCGAGTCTGACTCCTGCGTGGTGTAGCGGCCAGCGGTGTCGATGAGCACCGCGTCCCTCGTGAACCACCAGTCGCAATTTCGCGTGCCGCCGATCCCTTTGACCGATCCGCCTGACGCTGCGTCCGTCAGGAGAAACTGCAGGCCGGCGTTCTGCAACGCCGTGGTCTTGCCGGACCCGGGCGCGCCGACGAACACATACCAGGGCAGCTCGTAGATCGATCTGCCGCGGCCGAACCAGGAACTGCCACCGCCCTCGCCCTTGAGCTTATGCAGGGCGTCGCGAAAGCGCTGGTTGAGGACTTCGTTCTCGCGGTCGATGGCACTGCCGCTGCCGCTGGAGGACAAGCCTTCCAGAAGCGCCGCATTGGCGCGCCGACGGCGAATGGCACGCCACACCAGCAGCGCAATCCAAGTCAGCCAGATGAGTGCCACCACCACCACGCGGGCCGAGGTGGATTCCAGGGGCCGCCAGCCACCGATGGCCAACAGCGGACCCACCCACCAGACGAGTGCCGACAGGCCGAGCAGCGCCAGCGCCGTCAGGACCCCTTTGATGGAAAACCGTTTGAACATTTGCACGGCGAGCGCATCCTGTTGTTAGGTGGCCTGAGACAGCCTCAGCGTGATCTCCACCCGGCGGTTCTTTGAACGCCCCGCCGGGGTGGCGTTGTCGGCGACAGGCTGGGTGTCGGCCATGCCCTCGGAACGCAGACGTTGGGGTTTGACCTTCACGGCCAGCTTCTCCTTGACGGACTTGGCCCGCTCCTCCGACAGGTGCCAGTTGGACGGGAAGCGCATCGAGCGTATCGGCTGGTTGTCGGTGTGGCCGGTGACCACCACCTGCCCATCGATGCGATCCATCTCCTCGGCAATCCGGTTCAGGAGCGGAAGGAAGCGCGCCTGGACCTCGGCGCTGCCGGGTTCGAAAAAGCCATCGCCCTTGATGATGACGATGGAGCGATCGGCCAGGTCGCGCACTTCCACCAGCTGGGCGTCGATCTCCGGCTTGAGGAAACCGGACAGCCGTGGTGCGACGGCGACTGGCGGTGGCAGAGGCGCGGTTGCCGGCGCCGCCTTCACGTTCAAGGACTGCAACTGCGCAAACACATTGTCCGTGCGGCTCGACATGGCCAGCCGCAAGGCGAGAAAGACCAGCGCCAACAGGAGAGCGGCCGCGGTGGCGATCACCCAGACAGGGATTCCATCCCGCAGACGCTGGCCGACGCCGGCCGCCCCTGCCCATTTGGGCGACAGTTCACCGAGCGGCGTGCCGCTGTGCTGGCGCAGCATCAGGGCCAGCTTCTCGCGCAGGTCTTCCAGGAGGGCGCGGCCGTTGTGGGCCACGCGGTAGCGACCTTCGAAGCCCAGGGAAATGATGCAATAGATCAACTCCAGGAGCGACCGATTCCTGCCGACGTCCTCGGACAGCTTGGCCAGCAGCGCAAAGACCTTCTCGCCACCCCAGGCCTCGTTGTGGAATTGCACGAGCAGGCTCTGCGCCGCCCAGGCGCCGGCGCCGCCCCAGGGCGTGCTGGACGCGCACTCGTCGACGTACGTGCACAGGACGTAGCGGGCAGCCACGATCTGGTCATTGGGCAGGCCGCGCGCACGCGCTTCGCGCTCGACCTTTCGAATGGCTTCAGCGAGCGCGGAGCGCAGGCCCTCGACATTGGCATGGTCCGGCGTCGAGCGAATGCGGGTGGCCGCCGTCAGCAAAGGCGCCGAGATCTGCAGCAACGGGCTTTGGCCCGTGGCGTCGTGCATCTCCGGCAAGGGCGCCACGTCCGCATTGCGAGTTTCAGGCGCCACCGATGGGGCCGTGCGCGCGCCGCGCCCGGCCGACGGCTTGATGATGGTCCGGTCGGTTTCGAAGTCGGAAAACGGATCAAACTCGGCCATCACATCTCCATCATCGGTTCACCTGGGCGCTACATCAAGAGCGGATAGCCCAGAGTTCCAGTTCGAGTGCGGGAAAGTCGCCGGCAAGGTGAATGGCAAGGCCCGCGGACGTCTCCAGTTCGCGCCACATGTCGTTGCCTTGCGTATCGAGCTCGAAGTAGGAAAACCCGGCATGGAACGGGATCTGGCGCGGCGCCACCGGCAAGGGACGCACGCCCACGCCCGGCAACTGCAAGCTGATCAGGTCGCGGAACCGTTCGACCGGCCCGATCTTCACCTGGCCCGGAAAGCGCGCGCGCAGCTGTTCGCTGCTGATCTGAGCGTTGACGGCCAGCACGAACGCCGCCGCTTTCAACAGCTCGAAGTCTGGAATGACGGCAACGCGAATCCCGTGTTTGCGCTCCTGCAACTCGATCGGGATGGCGGACTGCACCCTCACCAGCGAAAGCGATTGGCGCAGGTCGTTCATGAGCGCAATGAAGCAAGGCGCCGGGTCGTCGTGGCTGTAGGGCAGGAGTTCGCTGGGCCGCTTGGTGTCGCTGAAGGTGGCGAGCTCACCGGCAAGCCCCAGCAACACGTTGAACAGGCTTTCCGCATGGAAGACGGGCTGCTGCCGCATGTGCACCAGCTGGGGCTCATACCGGTTGCACACCTGCAGCAAGAGGAAATCGGCGATCTCCCCGACCCCGGCTCGCCCAGGCTGCGCGAGCGTCGCGGCGAGCGCCTCGGCGCGCTGATGAAGCAGGCCGATGATCTCGCGCACGAAGCCGTCGGCGACGGCGTTTTCCACCACGTGCATGAGCGGCGGCATGTAGCGGGTGTCCAGGACCACTCGCCCATCGGCCCGGCGCTCTGTGACGCGCGCGACCCCTATGCAGCTGAACCCGTCGTTAGTGTCCCGCTCCAGCATCAAGCGGAGATTCAGGCGCGCGATCTGCAGCGGCGCTTGACGCAAGCTGGCCGCGTGCCCGTCCGCCACCTCGATCTCGGAAGCCGTGAAACGTGTCGGCATGGATCCGGAGTTGCCTTCGACGTCGCTCTCGGCCACGCCCGGGCGGCTGAGGGCCAGGCACAGCATGACACGCTCGTCCCTCGCGTCTGGCGGAACGTCTATGGCGAGGGGAGACGGATCGTCCATCGGCAAGGCGAACGGCGTGCCGTCCCGGAACACGCCCACCGCCTTGGCCAGCGCGAGCTTGCCCTGGTGCAGGGCTGCTTCGTCGATGGCCAGGGAATGAAAGCCCCACGCGTGGCCCATGCCAAGCCCCACGCGCGCATCGACCAGGCGGCTGACGAACCTGTCCTGCTGCTGAAAATGCTGCGGCTGAAGGAACATGCCTTCAGTCCAGATAACCTTGTTATGCCATGTCATAGCTGCGGTGTGATGGGCTCATTGTCAGGCAAAAAAATGCGAGGGCTCATCAATTTCGAGCCTAGGGGATGTTGTGCGTCATCTGCCCGGCGTCCACGAACATGATGACGCCGCCCCAGATGCACTTCAATGTCGAGACGTTGTCCAGCGCGGGCGCGTTGCACAGCAAAACGTTGGTGGCGCCCGCGATCCACGGCGCCGGCGTCATGGGCAAGCAGGGCGCGGGTGTGGGCGTACCCATTGCGGCCGCCGTCGCGGCGGCGACCATTGGATTGGAAGGCGTGGTGCACATGCCGAACGAAGGAATGTTGGTGATCGGGATGTGGTCGAGGATGTTGGCGGCCACCTTATTGCTGGTCATGACTGGCTTGGGCGTCGGCACCAGCGAACTGGGCGCGAGACCGAAGCTGCACTGCATTGCAGCGCCCATGCAGGTTTGAAGCGGCATAGTGACTCCTCAGGGTGATTCGTCGAGCCACACGGCCAGCGCCGTGTAGTTGTCATGGGTCGCGGCGGACCGCGTGGCTTCCTTGATCGCGTCCCCGATACCCGCCAGCCACGACTGCGGCGTGTCGGCTTGCGTCAAGAGCGACTCCAGCACGTCGTCCGGCACATGTTCCCACACGCCGTCGCTGCACAAGAGAAACGCATCGGTGCCCAGCATCATGGGCGTGAAAAGGCTGGACGCAAGCTCCAGTTCGGCATCTTGCCGGCCCAGCGCTGAGTGCAGGACGCTGCGTTTGGGATGGCCGCGTGTTTTCGACTCCTCGAGCAGCCCGGCGCTGACGAGCGACTGGACCAGGCTGTGGTCGCGCGTGCGCTCGACCAGCTGCTTGTCGCGAAACCAGTACAGCCGCGAGTCGCCGGAATGGGCCCAGTGCGTGCGCCCGTCCACCAGGTCGATGACGAGGCACACGATGGTCGTGTGCATCTGCGCCTGGATGGTGTTTTCCGTCTGGCCGCTCAAGACCGCCTGGTTGGTTTGCCGGACCAGGCTCGCGAGATCGGGCCCGCTCTCGGAGGGCGTCAGCGCAAAGCTCGACAGCAGCGACTGCACGGCCAGCCGCGAAGCCACGTCGCCCCCGCCATGCCCGCCCGCGCCGTCGGCCAGCACAGCGCAAAAAAGCCTTTCCGAGCTCCAGTAGCCGCACGCGTCTTCATTGACCTTGCGACCCCCCGGTTCCGACAACAGTGCAATGCGAAGAGAGATCATGAGAAGCGCCTATTCCCTCGTTGGGGGCGTATCGAGCTGCCCGATGTAGCCTTCATAGGCCTTCAGGAACGCCTGGCCGAACAGCGTATCGAAGTCATCTTCGGCCTCCGCCGCCAGTTGCTGGTAGAGCGCCTCGAACAAGTTCCACAGTTTCGCCTTCCGCGGCGAGGGAATCAGGTCCGCAAGCGAGGAAGACCGATTCAGCTTTCCCTCGAGCATCTTGGGATCGAACCGCAGCAGGACGCCGGCGAGCGCGGCCTTCATCCCTGCCATGACCCCCAGCTCGTGCGCGCGCAGGTCGCGAAATGCATCGCGCATCGCATCGGGCGGTGACATGAAACCCGGCACCTTCGGGCCCAGCATATGGTGCAGCGCGCCTTCGACATTTGGCGAGAATTTCAGCGGGTTGTTTTCGACCGCATTGATGATGGTGACGTCGGCGCGGATCTCCCGTTTCAGGGCGGCGCGGATCGAGAGCAGTTCCACCGTGCCTTGGGTGGCCTCGCGCAAGAGATGCCCCACCTCTCGCATCATCGCCGGTGTCAGGCGCTGAATATCCAGCCCAGGTACCCCGAGCCCATCGATCAACGCGACAAGCAGTTCGTCGTTGGATCCCGCGGCAGATTCTGGCGGCCGATCGGCCGGACTGATGTTCCTGGCTTCGGCTCTTGCAGGTGCGGCAGGGGGTATTGCGGCGGGCCGGGCGACGGGTGGCGCAGCGGAAGGCCTGCCTGCCGAGTCAGGCGCCTGTGCCTTGCCCGCGATCACCGCTTCGTGAAGCCCCGAGTTCCATGACAGAACAGCGCCTCGGGGCAGCGCGATGGTGTCGCTCGCAACGTCGGGGCGCCGGTTCACCCACGGCGCATTCATGTCCGGAACATGGTCTGAGACCGGCCTCGCAACCGGGCCGGCCGGCGCGCTCAAGGACCGTACCGGGTCCGAATGGTTTGCCGTGTTCGGCTGCGCGACAGGCCCGCCGAAAGCCCCGGCCAGCGGGTCGCCGGACTGCTGTTCAAGGCCGAAAAGCGCATCGATGGAGTCTTCCCGGGCCGGCGCCGGCATGTCGCTGATCAGCGGCGCCCCCGGTGCAGCCTGCCCGGCGCCTCGCGGTATCGCGCTTCGCCCGGCATGGCTCCGCTCGAACGGATCCCAGTCTTCAGGGATCCCGCCTTGGGCGCGGGCGGGCGAAATTCCCGCGCGCGGCGCAGGGGCCGGGCTCTGGGGCGGTTGCACGCGCGGCGCGCTCGCCGGCGCGGGCAAGTCGTCCCGCACCTCTTCCTCCTTGCCGAACAACGCGGAGAAGGGATCGCTTTCCTGCGGGGATTCGGTGGGTGTGACCTCCAGGCAATACCCCTCGATCTGGATGCGATCGCCGACGGCCAAGGGCACCTCGCTGCCGACGTTCACCAGCTTGCCGTTGAGCTTGAGCGGGTTGCCGCCGCACGCGATCAGCGCATAGTTCCTGCCGCGAAAGGCGACCTTCGCGTGCACGCGCGAAACGACCCGATCCGGGTCGGGCAAGATCAACTGGTTGGTTTTCGACCGGCCAATCGTTCCTCCCAGCTCGTCAAAGCACGCCGACAAGCCCGCCACCGGAAGCTCGTTGAACGTGATCACCGTCAAGTTGATCATTGATACCTCACGCCTGTCGATTTTCGTCATCCCGCCGTTCAGCGCAAGATGTGGCATTGACCGTTAATCACGGTGAGCCGGGCCGGCCACGCCGACGATACACCGTCTTTGCCGGGCGCCGTCGACAATGCCGGCGCGCCGCCCGGCCCCAGGCACTCCAGGAGCCGGCCGTTCGCGCATTTACGCAACACCAGCTCATCCGCGTTCGGGACAACAAGCCTCAGGCTTTTGGTGGCGTACAGAAGGGCAAGGCGAGACTTGAACCTGGACACCAGTTCGGTCACCGGCTGCTGATAGGCCAGGGCCAGTTCGTCCAGCCGCAAACGGCTCACATTCACCAGGGTGTCCACGTCGCCGCGCATCAAATCCGAAGCGATCTTGTGCAGGAAAGCGGCGACCACGGGCCTTTGAGCGGCGACGTCCTCGATGGGCGGCGCATCGAGCCATCTCCATCGGGGGAATTTGATGGGCAGGACAACGCTTCTTGCAACGAGCACGGGAACACTGTAGACATCGCCATCCGCCGCGGCCCACGTCACTTCAGCGACGGTGCGGGCCTCGGTATCGCTGCCGATCCGGCCCACGCGGGGCAGAAGCAGGCGGACGGTGGCGCCCACCACACCATCCGCCACCTGCACTTGCTGCGACGCGGGCCGGGCGCCCGGCGGGTCGGGCTGGATCACCAGGGTGATCTCGTTCGTGCCCTCCATCAGGTATTCATGCACCGGCAGGCACAACACGCCCTGCGGCGCGAACGCGCGCCCGACCGGAATGTCGTTGACGAGGACTTCAGCCGAGCAGCCTTGGACCTGCAGGCGCATGAACAGGAGGCGCTCCATCAGCCCGAGCTCCAGTCCAGCAGGTTCAATGCCGGCAACAAATTGACCGTTTGGGACGTCTGGCCCAGCAACGGGTCGTGCACGCGGACATAAGCGGAAACGCTCTCGCAAGCCAGCCGCGCGTACCACTGCCATCCGCCGCCGCCGGCGATGCGGGGCCGCAACCCGCATTCGGCGACCATTGAACCCGTGCACGAGAGCACGTCGCTCCACATCGCCCCGCCCTCCAGGGCAATCGGATCGAACTCGATGCGGAACGGGGACCGCCAGCGGCCCACCGTCGGCAGCAACACCTCAGGCAAGGCCCCCCGAAGCACTTTCTCATCGAAGCGGTGCTTCATCTCGCCCCTTCCCTCGACAACGAGCCGCACGCGTGTTCGGGTCGCCCCGAGGACGATTTCTCCGGTGAGGGCGCACTCGATGCCGTTCGCCAGGTCGAAGTCGACGACCAGCCGGGTCACGGGATGGCCGGCCAGACCGGCAGGACTCTCGTGCCATCCCCAGGCCAGGTCGGCTTTGCCTACCAGCAAGTCCGCCGTCAGCGCCATGGCCGCATCGCCGGCCGATTCCGTCCAGGCGGTGAACAGCTCGTCGAAGCCGCGTTGCACGCTGCTGTCCAGGCCCTCGTGAAACGCGGCCACCCATTTCTTGGCCGGCGCGGGCACGCCATCGCGCTCGAGGTGGCACCGCGTGCGCAGCGGCAGCGCCGCTTCCGTTCCTCGCCGCGGCCATTGCAGTTGCGGGCCGGCGTCGCGGTGGAAGATGGAAAGCCATTGATGCGCCGGATACGCAAAGACGAAAGTGTCGAGTGCGCCGAAGGGCACCCCCTCGTCGCGCACCCCGCACGTGCTGATCCGGAGCAGGCTGGGCTGCGGCATCGTCTCTTCGAGCAGCGCCTGCAGAGGCGCACTGGCCAGGGGCGGTGGCGGGTCGCAATGCACCTGCCAGCTCGTCGCCGTGGCGTTGTGGCCGCTCCATGACGACAGGCCATGGGCGCCCGCGTAGGTCAGCTCCGGATGCCGGGCCTGGCTGCACAGCGAATGCTTCAGGCTTCGCGCTTGCAGCCGTGCAGCGACCTTCGCTCCGGCCGGCTGGGTCAGCACCGAGATGCCGGGCGGAATCGCTTCGCGCGAGTTGATTCGCAGCACGAGCGGTTCGGCCGGCAAGGGCATGAGCTTCCACAAGCCTTCTACCTTGTGGTACTCGCGCCGCCACTCCGTCTCCAGCACCCGCAACTCCACCGCCTCGAGATCGCACGAAAGCCGGGCCGCCGCAAAGACTTCGCCGCGCTGCGCGGTTTGCTGCTTGTCCAATCGATCCAGCAACGCCGCGTCGGAAACAAGCAGCTGCGCACTGATGCGCGCGCCGTCCTGCGCGCGCGTGCGCAATTCGACGGCGGCTCGCACCACAAGCTGATGGAGCTTGACCCATTGGCCGAGCCGCTCGTCGGCAAGGATCGCGAGAGCCCACTCGTTGTCGGGCTTGCGGTCGAAGCTGGGACCCAATGCGCAACACAGGTTGACGAAGCGGGCCGCACATCCGGGTTCCCGCAGTTCGTAAGCCACGGCGTTGTTCCACGCGGCCTCGATGAAAACGCCGACGCGCTCGCCCAATTTCGCGCACAGGTCCACCCACTGCGCCTTGGCAAATTCCGCTATTTCAGCCTTTTCCAACAGATCGGGTTCCATCAGGCCAGCGGATCTGCCTTCTTCACGGGATCCTTCGCCGCCAGGGCTGCCTTCGGGCTCGCACCGCTGCCGCCACCCGGGGAACCGCCCGAGTTGATCATGACCATGGCGCCGGTGATCGACACGCCCGACGGGCCGATCACGACCGATGAGCCACCGGCCTTGACCGTGATCATCACGCCCGCTTCGATCACCAGGCTGGCACCGGATTTCACGTGCACGGTGCCGCCCGCGTCCATGGCCAGGTTGCCCCCGACCTTCACGTCGAAGTTCGCCGAGGATTTTTGCGAAATGGAGGCGCCCCCGTCCGTCATGATGTCCTTCGACACCTTCAGGCTGGTCGAGCCTTGCACCTCCGTCACCCAGTCCTTGCCGATGCGGTACTTCACGTCTCCGTCGACTTGCTGGGTCCAGTCGTTCCCGATGAAGCCGTCCTGGTTGTTGGCGATCTCTATCGTCGCGTTGTTCTTCACGAGCTGGTGGAAGTCCTTTTCGGCCTGCAGCCAGAGGTATTCCGAACCTTTCTTGTCCTCGAATCGCAGCTCGTTGGCGTTGGTCGCCCCCCCACCCTTGCTCGACCGGCTTCGTGCGGTGCTCACCGTGGCGTTGTCCGGCAACGTGTAGGGCGGCTTCTGGCTTCCGTTGTAGACCCGGCCCGTGATGATGGGCCGGTCGGCGTCGCCTTCGAGGAAATCGACCACGACTTCCTGCCCGATTCGCGGCAGTGAAATCATGCCCCAGTTCTGGCCTGCCCACGGGCTGGAAACGCGCACCCAGCAAGAGCTCTTTTCGTCCTTCTTGCCGATCCGGTCCCAGTGGAACTGGACTTTGACGCGCCCATGCGCGTCGGTGTAGATCTCATCGCCCGCAGGGCCCACCACCACGGCCGTGTGCAGTCCCGAGACGAAAGGCTTGGGTGTCGTGCGCGGCGGACGGAAGAGCTCGTCGGCGTCCATCGCCGTGAACTGGCATTGGCAAAACGTCCGTTCGGCGCCGGACTCATAACCGCTGAATGCCATCTGCATCCGGGTCGAGAGCACCAGGTGCGCGCGGTTCTGGTCGCTGCGCGCATGTTCCTCGAGCGTGAACCGTGTGCCGCACGTCATCCCTCGAAGCGGCCCGGCCCCGTGGACCCGGGAGAACCGCGCCTGAAGCTCCTCGATGCGAAGGCGGGAATACCTGTCGCCGCCCGGCTTGTCCACATAGTCCCCCGGATAGTCGTAGTGCTCGAGCACCGCCGACACGCCCTTGCGCGTGGCGTCCGCCACCGTTTCGAGATTCGCGCCGGGGTTTTCGAAATCGTAGTCCCGCAGCACCACTTTGGCCGGCTGGATTTCCTTGGTTGTCTGCCACTCGGTGACGGGTTCGAAGTCGAGCTGCGCATCGACGTCGTCCCTGAACTTGAATGTGCCACTCCAGGGATTCGTCTTGTGCGCGCTCGGCGTATTGACGATGACCATGGTGTGCCGTTCGGCCTCGTGGGTGAAGTAGTAGTAGATGCCTTCCTGCTCCATGAGCCGGCTCACGAAGTTGAAGTCGGTCTCGCGGTACTGCACGCAGTACTCGTACTTGGGGAAGGCGCCCTTCAGCTGGAAATCGACCTCCGGACTGAACGGCTCGAATACCTTCTTCAGTATGTCTTCAACCGTCATCGACTGGAAGATCCGGGTGTCGGTGCGGCGCGTCAGCAGCCACAGCCACGGACGCAGGATCAACCGATATCCGAACAGGCGGTTATCGGTACCGGCCGTGCCCATGGCGCAAACCAGGCCGTGGAAGTAGCGCTTCGCGTTGTCCGGCATTTCAAGCGCGACGCTGGCCGGTTTGCCCAGCAAATCTTCGGGCTTGATGGTTCCGCTGTCGGAAAGCGCTTCGACGTCGAACTCGAACAGTTGCCCCAGATGCTCCGCCGCGGACATGCCCTTGAACGCCAGCGCCGTTCCCAGCGGCGTCTTCAGGGTCATGGGCGCGGTTGTCGCGGTCTCAACAGCCATGGCGTGTTCCCTTGATGTTTTCTAGCTCGCGAGCCGGGCGACGTAGACGTGTGCTTGCCGCGGGACCAGCGGAACGTCGTACTTCATACAGGCTCCTTGGCAAAGTCATACTTGAACTCACCATCGGCCACATCCACGTTGACCCCGGCGATCTCCCGCCCTTCCACCATCCGGCCAAGAAACTCACGAGAGATATCCGGCAGCATGGTGTTGGTCAGGATCGCGTCGATCATCCGGCCGCCCGACTCGCTCTCGGTGCAACGCGACACCACCAGCTTCACCACGTCTTCGGTGTAGCCGAACGGAATCTTGTAGCGGGCCTCGACGCGCTTCTTGATCCGGTCGAGCTGCAGCCTGACGATGCGCCCCAGCATTTCGTCCGACAGCGGGAAATACGGAATCGTCACCAGCCGGCCCAGCAACGCAGGCGGGAATATCTTCAGCAAGGGCTCGCGCAGCGCCTTGGCCAGCCCTTCCGCGTCGGGCAGGAGCTCCGGGTCCTTGCACATGCTGGCGATCAGCTCGGTACCGGCGTTCGTGGTCAACAGGATGAGCGTGTTCTTGAAGTCGATGAACCGCCCCTCGCCATCTTCCATGAACCCCTTGTCGAAGACCTGGAAGAACATCTCGTGCACGTCCGGGTGCGCCTTTTCCACTTCATCGAGCAGCACCACCGAGTAGGGCTTCCGCCGCACAGCCTCGGTCATGACGCCACCTTCCCCATAGCCCACGTACCCCGGCGGCGCGCCCTTCAAGGTGGAAACGGTGTGTGCCTCCTGGTACTCGCTCATGTTGATGGTGATGAGGTTCTGCTCACCACCGTACAAAGCCTCCGCCAGGGCCAGCGCGGTTTCTGTTTTGCCCACACCCGAGGTGCCCGCCAGCATGAAGACGCCGATCGGCTTGTTCGGGTTGTCGAGACCGGCGCGCGATGTCTGGATGCGCTTGGCGATCATCTCCATCGCGTGGTCCTGGCCAATCACGCGTTCGCCCAGCAAGGCGCCCACTTTCAGGATGGTCTCCATCTCGTTGCGGGCCATGCGGCCCACCGGAATGCCCGTCCAGTCGCCCACCACGGAGGCGATGGCCTGGTAGTCCACCGTGGCGAGGATCAGCGGCGACTCGCCTTGAAGCGCCGTCAGCTTGTCCTGGACAATTTTCAGCTGGGCAAGCTGGGCTTCACGCTCAGCCGGCGAAGCTGCTTCGGCCTGCGGAGCCGTCTCGGGAATGGCTTTTTCCGCGGCGGCTTCCAGCGCGCTGGCCGTGCCTTCGACGGGGCGAATACCGGCGCGCAGTTTGGCACGCAGTGCCAACAGCTCGTCCACCAATGCGCGCTCCTCGCCCCAGGATTTCTCCAGGCCCGCGAGGCGATCACGTTCGGCCGCAAGTGCCTGCGTGACATCGGCTTCGCGCTTGCCGATGTCGATGCCGATCGCCTTTTCGCGCCCCACGATTCCCAGTTCGACTTCGAGCGACTCGATGCGCTTGCGTGCATCGTCGACTTGCGCCGGTGTGGCATGCAGGCTCACGGCTACGCGCGCGCACGCCGTATCGATCAGGCTGACGGATTTGTCGGGCAACTGCCGCGCGGGTATGTAGCGATGCGACAGCTTGACGGCTGCTTCCAGCGCCTCGTCCAGGATCTGCACCTTGTGGTGCTTTTCCATGGTGGACGCAACCCCACGCATCATCAGGATCGCGCGCGTCTCGCTGGGCTCGTCGACCTGGATGGTCTGGAAGCGCCGCGTCAACGCCGGATCTTTCTCGATGTGCTTCTTGTATTCGGCGAAGGTGGTGGCACCCACCGTGCGCAAGGTGCCGCGCGCAAGCGCCGGCTTGAGCAGGTTCGCGGCATCGCCCGTGCCCGCGGCCCCTCCGGCCCCCACCAGCGTGTGGGTTTCATCGATGAAAAGGATGATGGGCTTGGGGCTGCTTTGCACTTCTTCGATCACCGACCGCAGCCGCTGCTCGAACTCGCCCTTCATGCTCGCGCCCGCTTGCAGCAACCCGACATCGAGCGCGAGCAACTGAACTTCTTTCAGCGCGGGCGGCACGTCGCCCCGCGCAATCCGCTGGGCAAAGCCTTCGACGACGGCCGTCTTGCCCACACCCGCCTCGCCCACCAGGATGGGATTGTTCTGGCGGCGCCGCATCAGGATGTCGACCATCTGCCGGATCTCGTCGTCCCGGCCGACGATCGGGTCCATGCTGCCACCACGCGCCTGCTCGGTCAGGTTGGTGGTGAATTTCTTCAGGGCCTCCTGCTTGCCCATTGCCGCGGGCGCAATGGCTTGACTGCCCTCTCCCGGTCCGGCGCCCACCCCTGACCCGTCACTTGCTGACTGCCCGTCTTCCGGCGAGCCCGCCGTGATCTCGCCGAGCTTGTCGCTCAGGTCGTCGGGCTTGATTTTTTCGAACTGACGCGAAATCGCGAACAAGGCGTTGCGCAGGAACGTGGTCTTGAGCATGCCCAGCAAGACGTAGCCGGAGCGAACCGCGCTGTCGCCAAACAGGAGCGAGCCGTAGACCCAGCCACGCTCCACCGCGTTGGTGATGTTGTCGGAAATGTCGGAGATCGACGTGGCGCCCCGCGGCAGCCTGTCCAGCGCCGCCGTGAGATCACGCGCCAACGCGGAGCTGTCCAACTGGTAGTGCCGGATGATCCGGTGCCAGTCCGAGTCCGGCGACTGGAGGATTTGCGACAACCAATGTTCGAGCTCGACATAGGGATTGCCCCGAAGCTTGCAAAAGACGGCTGCGCCGTCCACCGCCTTGTAAGCCAGCGAATTGAGCTTGCCAAAAACCGCGACGCGACTGATTTCCGCCATGATCTCTTGCCTTTCGAAAGGTTACCGATCCCTGTCCGCGGGTACCGTATGGGCCAGAGGCTCGAGCTGGAGCTCCCCCATCCGTTGTCGATTCTTCATGCCCAGCCAGGTGGTCCAGCCCAGCCTGCCGTGTTTGCCCAGGCGCGCGGGCCTGACCTCCTCGGCTCGCAGATCCAGCTTGAGCTCCCAGGACAGTTCGCGCCCGATGTACTGATCGACCAACGCCGTGACGCCGGGCAACGCGCTGCCTTCGGGCAGCAGGCTCTCGAAGGCCGCGTGATCCAGGGGCCCGATGTGCACCCGGAACTTGTGCTGCCTGTCCCAGACCTTGTCGCCCAGCACGGCACCGCCGCCCAGTTGGGCCACCACGCTGCGCCGCCCGGCGGCTCCGATCCGGGTGCGCTCCCTGCGAGGCAATTCTAGCCACGAACCCACGAATTGAACCACTTTCACAGGGCGGCCCAGGTACCCCGTCAAGATAGATGCAAGGCCTTCCGGCGAGCGGATCTGCGACGAATAGATGCCCGAGAAGTGCAGCTTGGCATGATCGGGCGCCGCGTCCCGCCCGCGCTGTTCCGGCTCTCCAATGCCGATGAGAGCGCCTACGTAGGCCGCGAACCGGTCGTCGTCGGGGCGGTCGAGGCCGACGGTGGGCTGGGCCTGCGCCCAGGCCCTGTAGAACAACAACAGCAGGCGGTGGTGAAAGATGTCGGCGAAGCGGGCAAAGCTGGCGTCGCCGTGATGCAGCAGCCGATTGCGCGCGTGCTCCGTCAGGTGATGGGGAAGCGGGCCATTCGGGCCGAACAAGCCAAAGAAGCGAACTTCGATCCGCGCCTTGCGGTTTGCCGAATCGTGCATGACGGCGTGCAGCGAACTGGGCGCGAAAGACAGATCGGCGGCCTGGCCCAGGCGCACCGGCTCAGCCGACGGTTTGCGCGCGGTGCCGAAACGCGGGTCGTCCTTGAAATAGTTTTCAAGCCAGCGCATGGCGCTGAAGTAGTCGTACCGCCAGGGCTGCGCGGTGATGCGCTCCAGCGGATCGATGCGCGTCATAGCATGGGCCGGGCGCCGCATCGGGGCCGCCCGTTCATGATCACGCCGCGTGTGTACGACTTGACGCGCGTCTCGGTGAACGAGTTGATCGACACGTGACGCGCCAGATAGCGCTCGAGCACGCACCCGAACAGGAATGCGCTCACTCCCTCGAACGCCAGCTCGTCGACGCCAAGCTCCAGCTGGACGCCGCGGCCGAAGGCGATCGGGCCGGGCATGGGCAAGCGGCGCACCACCTGGTGTTGACGCACCGAACGCAGGCCTTCGATCTGCCGCAGGTGCGTGGCATCCTCTTCATGGGCGTAGAGGCGCAGCATCTGGCGCAGCGCGGCGGCGCCCTGCTCCTCGTTCGTGTCGACCAGGGAGATGTGGTTGAGCGTGAGCTGGTTGATCAGGCGCCAGACGGTGCTGCCCCCGGTGGAAGCCGACAAGGGGCGCGAAGGGCCCTTGATCACCTTGATGGACGGCACAGGCGCGGACTGGTCGAGCGTGAGATCGGTTGCGCCGATACCGACCGGCATCAGCAGCGGCAAGTCGCGGTTGGAACACAAGGCGGTGACGCCCAGTTGTTTCAAGTCGTCCGAAAACGGCGCCTCCCTGGGATCGACCAACGAGATGAAAACCTCGCTGCCGATATAGGAAGACCGCGGCCCTTCCCGCCTCTGCGTGGCGGACATCAACCGCGGTTCCCGCTGCATCGAGTAATAGGCTTCGTGCCCCATGTCCTCCATGTGAAATGCGGAATAGAGCGGGCGAAACTCGCGCTCGCTGTCCAGCCCGACACCAAAGCCGGTCACGGCCGTGATCCCATGGATCTCGAAGTCCATCGGGCGGACGCGGTCGGGCACCACGTGAAGCTGCGGTGTTTCGTGCGTGACTTGCACCCGGTCGCAACGGTGCTCGAACAGGTTGACCGCGGGCACGCAGTTCAGCGCGAACGACGTGGCGTCCACCGACTGGAGCAGGTTGGTGTCTCCCCGCGAAAACAGGATGATCAGCTCGGCTTCGGTGCCGCCGACCTGGCGCAGCGCCTCACCGAGGCCGCACACGTCGAAGAAAAGGAAGCGGTGCGGAAAGGCAAAATATTCCTGGATCAGGCGATAGCCTTCGAAACCGCGCAGGGTGACAGGCAGCAGCGCCTCTTCTTCGTCGAACCCGACGGGACGGATCGCATCCGGCTCCAGCGCCCGGAAGTTGGAGGCTGCGCCCTTGCCGGCGACGAACACGCCCAAGGCGTTTCCGCACACCAGCTCGTTGAGCCGGTACGCGACATCATCGGCACCCGAGCAGTAGAAGCGGAGATCGCCCAGGCCGATCGCGCTGAAGTCCAGCCCGGCGGTGGACTTCAGTGAGATGCGGACGCCTCCCGCGTATTTCTTCCAGTCGGGTTTGCTTTCCAGCGGCAGGTTGGTCGCGTGGGTGAAGTAAGTCGCGTTGGCGATCTCCAGCGGCCACAGGGTCGTATCGTGGCCGGTGCGGAACTGGCACTCGGTGGCCCCGCCTTTCGAGGGCATGCCGCGCATCATGCTGCCCCGGTTGATGGTGACGCCGGAGGCCAGGCCCGCGTCGCCCAGGTCGGGCCTGAGCTGCGCGATCAACATCGAAGGGATCGGCGCCAGGAATTGCGGGTACAGGATCTCCGCCATTCGCTGGGTGAACCGCGGAAACTCCGCTTCGAGCTTGAGCTGGACCCGAGCCGTGAGGAAGGCAAAACCTTCCAGCAGCCGCTCCACATACGGGTCGCTCACTTCCAGGCCGTCGATGCGTAAACGGCCGGCAATCTTTGGAAACTGCGCAGCGAACTCCGCACCCATCTCGCGAAGATGAAGCAGTTCCTGGTTGTAGTGGCGTAAAAGACGTGGATCCATGGGCTTCGAGGGTAACGCGCGAGGCGCCTACCTGGCGAGATCCTTGATCTCTACCGCGCCGGTCTCCAGATCGATCTCCGTCTGCAGCAACAATTCGAGCGGCACGGGCTGCGCCCAGAGCTGCCCGCTGATGCGGAAGCTGATCTGGTTGTGGTGCTCGAGTTGCCGGTTCGACATCACGGCCTCGACCTTCAAGGAATGGGCCAGCACGCGCGGCTCGAAGTTGACGATGGTGCTCCTCACGCTTTCCTCCAGCGCCCGCGGGTCCAGCGACGACGCCGTAGTGCCCGAAAGCGCGGGGAGCCCGAAGTTGACGACCGACCGCTGGACCTCGGGGTATTTCGCGAGGTCCCCCGACATGAACGTCGTATTGAGCAACCAGGCCAGGTCTCGCAGGATCGCCGCCCGCATTTTCGCGCGGCTGATGACCCGCATCTCGGCGGGTTCGGCCGGGTTGCCCGGGTCGTCATCCGTCAGGCGATCCAGCAGCGCCGGTTGCAATCTGTCCTGCGCCTTCATCTGGGCCATGATTCAACCAGGTAGGACAGGCTGCTTCAACCCGTGCTTGCGTCGAATGCGATAACGCGGACGTCCAGCAGGCCGCTGTCGCCCGTGTTGGTGGTGAGAAGCTTCTGGCCCACCCCGGTATAGAAACCGGGCGTCGGCTCCAGCCATTCAGTCTTGCGCGCCATGGCCAGGTCGCCGCGGCCGAGGTCCGTCCCGGGGTAACGCACCGGCAGCAAGGCGACCGAGTCGCCGCCATTGGCAAAACTCAATTGCGCCGCGGCCCAGACATGATCGCGCAAATCAGCGGGCGCCTCGATTTCGATCCGGGCGACATGGAACAGCGGTACCCAGTAGTACTTCCCGTTGATGATGGCTTCGAGCACCGGGCCAAGCCGCATGTCGGCGTCGGCGATCCACTCGAAGGGCTTGCCATCGATGAGGCCGGGCGACGCCGGAGCCAGCTCGTGGGCCTCGTCGCGCATTGCCTTCGCTTCCTGGGCGAGGCCCTTGCTGTCCAGCGACAGGGCCTCGATCAGCATGGCCACCCACGCGGCGGGCTCGCCGAGCAATAGCGGTGTGCGCTTGCCGAGGAATACGTCGTTGCGAAGCATTTCGCAGCGGACGGCCTCGCGGTACGTCTCGACCATCGACATGGCCGTGCCGTCGAGTTCGCCGGACACCGTCAATTGGTTCAGCGCCCTCTCCCACGCGCCCTGCACGCACAGGAGTTGAAAGAGGAACACCCGCAAGCTGGCGTCGGCGGGCGCAGCCCTGATCTGCTCTTGCAGCAGCTTCATGGCAAGTTGGGGATTCCCCTGGCGCAGCGCCAGTTCGCATTCTTTTGATGCTGGCATGGCTTGCTAAACCGAACGGACCTCGGCAACGAAGGACGAACCGCCTTTGCGGGCGCCCTTCGAGTCCTGCGCGTGGTATTCCACTTCGATCTCCTCGAAGGCGATGGAAAACTCTTCGGCGACCACCGGACCGGACGGGGCCGAGATGTCGTACGAAGTGATGCGCCCCTTCTTGACCTTGATAATGAGGAAGTCGATCTGGACGCCACCGGCTTTTCGAACCGTCAGCACGGCCTCCTTGATGACATCGTTGGTTCGCATGACCGACATCAACGACGTGGTGGCGGTATCGACGAGTTTGCTGATGCGCAGTTCGGACAACGACGATCTGGATCCCGCACCCGCCCCGCCGATGGTCTGGGAAGTCGTCATGCCCCAAGACCAGCCGAGCACCTCGATCTGGTTGGGGTGAACACTGTCGGTGGACTCGCCCACGACAACGCCTGCGCGCTGGCTTTCGAGCTTCAGGAACATGTCACCGCTGGCCATGGAGAACTCCGTGGGGCAAATTGGCGCCAGGGTACAAGCTGGCGGGCTGCTCACCGCCAGCCGCAGCGGCGATGAGCACAGAACGCGGGTCCTAGACCTTCACGTTGGCTGCGATGTTCCAGCCGGCTTCCTTGGCACCGCCATCGGCCGCACCATCGGCCTTTTGCGGCTGGTAAGCGTACTTGAACTTGGCGAAGTTCAAGGTGATGTTTTCCGTCAACCGGTCTTCGCCGCCGCTGCCGCCGGCGCTGACCGCGGAAATCATGACGTCTTCAAGTTCGATCTTGATGTACTCCAGCGGCGTGCCGCCCGCCTTGCGCACCACCAGGTTTGCCTTGGGAATGTGCTTGCCGTCGCAGCAGTGCATGATCAGCGCGTGCGATGCCGAGTCGGTGTATTTGGTGAAGGAAAGGTCCTGCACGCTGACTTTGCCCGAACCGCCACCACCGCCCATGTGGGCCGTGCCCGAGTTGGACATCCCCCAGCTCCAGGCCAGGACATCGATCTCGCCCTTGTGCGTCTTGTCCTGGGACTCGCCCTTGATGTCGCCCAGCTTCAGGAACATGTCTACAGCCATACTTTTCTCCTTTGAGGTTCTCGACCGAGAAGTAATTAAATGCTGCCCCCGCCTCTACAGGCGGGCTGTCTGCAGCGGGGACTGAATGACGCGCTACGCTGCCTTCTGCGAAGGAAGCTTGGACACAAGACTCAGGGACACCGTCAACCCTTCGAGCTGATAGTGCGGCCTCAACATGAACCTGGACGTGTAGTAACCCGGGTTGCCTTCGACCTCGTCCACGTACACCTCCGCGGCCGCGAGCGGCTTGCGCGCCTTGGTGTTTTCGGAAGAGTGGGCCGGATCCCCATCAACGTACTTGAGAATCCAGTCCTGCAGGAACCGCTGCATGTCGTCGCGTTCCTTGAATGAGCCGATCTTGTCGCGAACGATGCACTTCAGGTAGTGCGCAAAGCGGCACGTCGCGAACAGGTACGGCAGCCGGGCGGCCAGGTTGGCATTGGCCGTTGCGTCCGGGTCGTCGTACTCGGCGGGTTTCTGGAGCGATTGCGCCCCGATGAATGCGGCGAAATCGCTGTTCTTGCGATGGATGAGCGGCATGAACCCGGCTTTGGCGAGCTCGGCTTCGCGGCGGTCGCCGATGGCCACTTCCGTGGGGCATTTCATGTCGACGCCGCCATCGTCCGTCGGAAAGCTGTGCGCCGGGAGGTTTTCCACCGCACCGCCCGACTCGATCCCGCGAATCCGGGAGCACCAGCCGAACTCCTTGAACGACCTGTTGATATTGGTCGCCATCGCATAGGCGGCGTTCGCCCATGTGTACTTGGAGTGATCGGCCGAGCCGGTGTCTTCCTCGAAATCGAATTCTTCGACCGGGTTGGTCTTGGCGCCATAGGGCAGCCGCGACAGGAAGCGTGGCATTGCCAGGCCCACATACTTCGAATCGTCGGAATCGCGCAGCGAACGCCATGCCGCGTATTCGGGCGTGGAGAAGATCTTCGTGAGGTCCCTGGGGTTCGCGAGCTCCTGCCACGAATCCATCTGCATCAGGGTGGGCGATGCCCCGGCGATGAAAGGCGCGAACGACGCGGCCGAAACCTTGGCCATTTCACCCAGCAACTCGACGTCGGGCGCGCTCTGGTCGAAGTGGTAGTCGCCCACCAGGCAACCGAACGGATGGCCGCCGAACTGGTCGTATTCTTCGCCGTAGATCTTCTTGAAGATCGGGCTTTGGTCCCAGGCGGTTCCCTTGAAGCGCTTGAGCGTCCGGCCGAGATCCGCCTTGGAGATGTTCATCACCTTGATCTTGAGGTGCTCATCCGTCTGGGTGTTGTTCACCAGGTGATGCAGCCCTCGCCACGCGCCTTCGAGCTTCTGGAAGTCCTCGTGGTGCATGATCTGGTTGACCTGGTCGGACAGCTTCTTGTCGATCGCCGCGATCATGTCCTGGATGGACTTGACGACGTCCTTGCCAATCAGCTTGGTCTGGGACAAGGCCTGCTGAGCCAGCGTCTGCACCGCCGCCTCGACGGCGCTCTTTGCCTCGTCGGACTTGGGCTTGAATTCCTTCTGGAGCAAGGACGCCAGGTCATTGCCCTCGAGGCTCACGCCCGCAAGAGTGGAACTGGTCTGAAGATCTGCCATCTACTTCTCCTCGTCTGCGCGATGTGTCTGCACCGCGATATTCATGAAGGTCATGCCGAAGCTCATGCCGACGGCTCTTCCGGCGGTTTCGCCGAACTCGCCAGCGAGCTCAGGAGCGCGGGATCTGCCAGCACCTTGGCCACCAGGTCTTCCGCGCCGGTCTTTCCGTCCATGTACGTCACGAGGTTCTGCAACTGCTGGCGCGCATCGAGCAGCTTCTTCAGCGAGTCCACCTTGCGGGCGACGGCCGCGGGCGAAAAGTCGTCCATGCTTTCGAAAGTCAGTTCCACGTTCATGGAACCTTCGCCCGTCAGCGCATTGTTGACCTGGAACGCCGCGCGGGGCTTCATGGCTTTCATCCGCGAATCGAAATTGTCGACATCGATCTCGAGGAACTTCCGGTCGGCGACCGCGGCCAAGGGGTCTTTGGGCTTACCGGAAAGATCGGCCATGACGCCCATCACGAAGGGCAGCTGGATCTTTTTCTGCGCGCCGTAAAGCTCGACGTCGTACTCGATCTGCACCCGCGGTGCCCGGTTGTTGGCAATGAATTTTTGAGCGCTTCCCATCAGAATCTCCGGTCGAATAGTTTATGAGGCTCTGGCAAAAAAAAGAATCAGGCGCCATTCTGAAGGTTGACGCTATCCGGGTCTACCCCCAACACGCGCGCAGCCTCATTGAGCGCTTCGGGCGCGAGCTCCTTGACCAGCTGCAGGAAATCGCGATTGATCAACCGGCGAGCCCTGCGCAACAGGAGTTGGGCCGGATTCGACGGCTCCACGCGATCGAGGTACTCGCAGATCATGTCCAGCGCGCGCAGCACGTCGTCGCGCGACCTGATCCCGCCCAGTCCGGCTCCAGCCAGTGCCGGTCCAGCGGCTCCGTCGGAGCTGCCGCCCGCCTCCGCGCCGGCTTCCGGTGCAGCAGCAGAAGCGGGAAGCAAGCCGTGCACCAACTTGATCATGTCCAGCAGAGGTTTCAGGTCCGGCGCGCTTGCCGCATCGAATTTCTCCTTGAGCGTCGCTTCGAGCGCACGCGCTTGATGCAGGACCGATTGCCATTCATTGACGACCGCCGGGTTCTCCTGGACCGCGGAGGCCACCATCTGCGCAAGCTGCTCCTTGCCATAAGCAGCCTCGTCCGCGCGCGCCACGCTCTGGCCGAACGCGATGGACACAGCGCGGTAACGAATCACCCCCGACCCGCGCAGGCTGAAGAGCGAGCATTGACGAATGTCACCGCACAGCCCCTCCTGGTGCGCAAGCAGCGAGAGCGCGTTGACGCGCGGGTACTGGTCGCCGTCGTCCGGATCGGGCAAGGGGTGCAGCCCTTCCCAGAACGTCGTGAGCAGCCCATCAATGAGTTTCAGGCCCGGCGCGAGCGAGGCGAATCCTTGCAGATGGACATTGGCGCGCGTCCAGTACACGGCGATCCGCAGATCGCGTGTGCGCTCCATGAGCGACTCCGCGCGTTCGCGCACGAAGGGCCAGTTGGGTGGTTCGGCCGCGGCAAATTGCGACTCGGGCTTGCCCTGCGCGCCGCGGATCAGCTCGAGGAACTCGTTCTCGTACTCGAGGTCTGGGCCACACGGCGAGCCCGGTTGGGTCAACGCGTCAAGCCACCCGTGCAAGTCATAGGTGGTGCCGGCGATGGCGGAACTGTCAGTCAACCTTGTCCTCTCGACATTTCACACCCGATCCCCTGATTTTCAATCGGCGAATAATGCCGCAGAAGTCAGCCCGGCACAATAGTTCAAGGCGTACATATGCGCTAACATGAGCATTCCTCCCGCAGGAAGGAATGACATGAAGCTCTCCCCCGTTTTCGCAGCCGTCGTGATGGCCCTCGTGCCCGCGGTATCTCAATCCCAGGGCGACGTCGTCATGAAGGACAAGGACGCAACCGAGTCCGCGCTGATAGAAGCACTGACCCCACAGCGGCCGTTCAGGACGCGGTCCATCCGCATATCACCGGACAACGATGCCGGCGCCGCACCCGTGAAGCGCGCTGCGGCTTCCATGCTGATCACGTTCGAGACCAACTCGGCCGAGCTCAAGCCCCAATCCAAGAAGTTGCTGGACAACCTGGGCCGGGCGATGCAATCCGACAAGCTCCTCAACTTCAAGTTCGCCATCGAGGGCCATGCCGATCCTCGTGGCGGTGAGCAGGTCAACCTGGAACTGTCCCAGAAGCGCGCGGAAATGGTGGTCGCCTATCTCGCAGACACCCATCGGATCGATCCGAGCCGTCTCAGGGCCGTGGGCAAAGGCCAATCCGAGCCGCTCAATGTCAGTCAACCCGATGCCGCCGAAAACCGCCGGGTGACGGTCAAGACGATCGTGGAGTGACTTTGGCGGGGCGGCGGCGCTAGTCGATTTCCACGATCGAGAACGCCGCGGCGCCGTACGCCTTGGAACAGCTCGCGCCCGCGGCGCATTTGGGCACGCCGGCCAATACGGCGTCGCCCGCGCTCGCGTTCGAACGCAGCATCGCCAAGATCTTTTCCTTCGAGAACTCCGCGAAGGCGCCCGCGTTCGCAAGGCCTGCGGTGCTGAAATCGCGCGGCGCCTCGGACACCATGGCGACGAACTGGTTCGTGCCCGCGGGGCCGCCCGCCGTCATGGCCCAGCCCGTGCGCGGCAGGTTGAGCGGTTGATTCGCGACGATCCGGTTGTTGGCGTCCAGCGAATTGGGGAACAGCAGATTGATGTGCTGGTTGTCGGTGCCGATCATGAAGACATACAGGTAGCCGGATTTTTCCGACTGGATGCGAAACCTGAGTTTCTCCTTGCCGATCCGCACCTGCGCCTTGTCTGTGGTGACGCTGACGGCATGGCTCGTATCGCGCAAATCGTGCAGCTGCGTGAGCGCGTCGGTGATGCTCGGCGGCGCTGTTGGGGCCGCAGTCGGCGTCTGGCTTGTGCTGGGCGGCAGCTGTGCTGTCGCAGGCGTTCCGGGCGCATTGGCGGAACCGGCAGCTGGCGGCGATGGCTGTTCAAGCGCGGGCGGCGAAACCTGCGCGGTGGCCGGCGGCGGCTTCGCTGGCGAAGCAGGCTCCCTCAGGAGCAGGTAAGCCCCCACAACGACGATCAGCCCGAGGCCGCCCAACCCCGCCCACAGCATTGCCATGGGGAACACGCGGGGGGCTTTGGCTGTTTTCGGGGCGTGCTGCACCGTTACTTGATCGTCGGCGTCATCGCCCAGCGCCAGCAGCCGCCTGAATTCCGCGATGCTCTGCGGACGGTCTTCCGGCCTGATGGACAGCGCCTTGTCGACGCCCCTCAGGAAGCTGGCGCTATAGGAACCGGCTGCCGCCTTCTCCAGCGGGACCATCGTGTCCTTGATGATTCTGCTGACCGACGGCGGCGGCGCCTTTCCCACGATGGCGTGGTAGACGACGGCGGCCAGCGCGTAGACGTCGGTCCACGCGCCCTGGCGCATGTCCGGCATGTCGGCATATTGCTCGACCGGTGCGAAACCGGGCTTGAGAATGACCGTGAGCGTCTTGGCCTGGTCCTCGATCACGCGCCGGGCCGCGCCGAAGTCCAGTAGCACGGGCCGCCCGGTCTTGAGCAGAAGGACATTGTCGGGTGCGATGTCGCGGTGAAAGCAGCTCTCCCGGTGAAGCAGTTCCAGCGCCCCCATCAGCGGGACCAGCAAGTCTTTCAGCCAACGCTCGGTGGGCGGTTGACCCAGTCCGAGCAGCGCCTGCTTCAAGGTGGGGCCCTGGTAGAACGGCATCACCATGTAGGCGGTGCCATTGGCGTTCCAGAACCTGTACACCTTGACCAAGGATGGGCTGTCGAACTGCGCCAGAAGCCGCGCTTCGTTGATGAAGCTCGACAAGCCGGCCGCGAAGGTGGCGGCGTACCGCTCGGCCTTCACTCTCACGGTGAGCCCATCGTCACGGGATGCGATCGATACCGGCAGGTATTCCTTCAGCGCCACGTCCCTGCCCAGCGAATGATCGTGGGCCAGGTACACGATGCCGAAACCGCCGGCGCCGATGATGCCCTTGACCTCGAATTCGGCGATCTTGCTGCCGACGGGCAGGGCGTTGTGTTCATCGCTCGGGCCGGCCGCATCGACCGGGCCAGACGCAGGCGCGGTGCTGCCCGCGGGCCTGATGACAGTGAGACCATCCTCGTCGGAAGACGACATGCGCGTTGCCTACCTCTGCTCGAAAAGATAATCGCCGCCCTGCTGGTGCCCGGCCGAAGTGACCGACCCGTACTTGGGGGTCTGCGGGAATTCCTTTTTGACGGCGGCCTGCACTTCCTCGAAGACATTGCTGCCCTGGTTCCAATTCTGCACCGAGCGCAAGCTCTTCATGAGGCTCCAGGCGAAGATGGAATGCCCCTCCTTGCCTTCGTCGGACACCGGTTCGTCCCCGCCCGATGACAACACCACCACCGAGCGCTTGGTCAGCACATCGTCGGCGTTGACGCCGCGGCCCACGGACGCCATGCCCTCGCGGGCAAAGGCCCCTGCGTAGCAACTGTCGGTGATCAAGGCCATCTGCCTGGACTGTACGCCGGCCAGCAACCGGGCGACGTCGTTGTTGGAGATCCAGCGGCTGGGATCGTTCACCGGCGCATCCGACGGCAGCCAGTAGCCTTCAGCACGCTTGTCCACCGAGTAGCCGTGGCCCGCGTAGTACACCACCACGCTGTCGGCCGGATTCACCTGCGCGGCCAGTTCATTGAGCGTTCGAATGATGTCGGCCTTGGTGGGGTTGCGCACCACCTTCACTTCATAACCGAGGCGTTCGGCAAACACCTTGGACACGGCGTCGACGTCCGGCAACGCGTTCTCGAGCTTGGGAATCTTCTTGTCGGCGTAGTCGTTGATGCCGAAGAACACGCCGATCTTGCGCTCGATCTGCGGCAACGCTTTCTTCGTGGCCGTTCTTTGCCCCGGCACCGCCTTGACGGACTTGGCGTGCAGTTCCGCTAATTGCTCGGGCGTGTTGCGGCAAAGGCCCGATGCGCCCTCCGCGGCGCTGGCGCAGAGCCTGACGTCGGCCAGACTGGGATCAATCTCCAGCTTGTAGACGGCATCGGCAAACAGCTTGCGCTTGAAGTCCTTGCGCGACTCGAGCAGCCGCAAGAGCTCATCCTGGCTCATGCCGCCGATGTTCACCGGGCCGAATGCGGTGGCCGCGCTAGCTCCCGCCACGTCGAAAACACCGCCGGCGCCGCGCTGGCTGAGCGCGGCGATGGTGGAGGCTGTGGCAGCGGCGATGCTCGACTCGCTGCTTTGGGCGGCTTGCTGCGCCGGGCTGTTCGCGCTGGGCAGGGGCACGGGCGTGATGGTTCCCACGTTACCCGCGGCCGTGCTCGCGCCAACGGTGTAATTGGGCGCGTCTGGCCCGGAAACCTGGAACGCCCCGGTCGCTGTGACCAGCTTCGCGATGCCCACAGCCGGCGTGTCGTACGTGCCTTGCGTGGGACCGCTCACGGAAACCAAGTCGCCCGGCACCACGCCTTGTAACCCGTACTGCGTTGCGGTGAGCGAAGCGGCCGTGGTGCCGTCAAACTCTTTGGCAACCTCGCCTGCGATGTTGATTGTGGCGGGCCTGGGCGTGATGCTGGCGTTTGCTGTGGACACCGCTAGCACATAGTTGGCAGCGTCCGGCCCCGCGAGCGCGCCGCCAGAAACCGTCACAAGCTTGTTCACCCCGACGTTCTTGTCGTCGAAAGTTCCGGTAGCGCCGTTGAGGTTCACCACATCACCTGGCACGACCCCGCCAGACAGCGAGCCGGACACAGCAGCAGTTCGCGTCCCGTCATAAACCTTGTCCGCGGCGGTGATGCTACCGGCCGACAGCACCTTGGGGGCCAGGTCGCCGATGAACGACATGGTGCTGCCGAAGACGGGTTTGGACGTGTCTGTGGTGACGGTAAATTTGCTGCCGTTGTACGTGACGGGTTTGTTGAGAGCCGCGTTCTTGTCCGCAAACGACCCTTGCTCTACTGAATTGTTTTGCTGCGCCAGAACAATAAAGCCCGGAGCGTTGTAAGACAGCGAAGTCGAGAACGGAGCGGTGAGCGTTCCGTCATAGCTTTTTAGAATGTCCAGCTTGACCTGAACATCGAGCGGCTGCGTGTAGCGCAACCCGTTAGTACTCAGCGCAGGGGCGCTTCCAAACGGCGCGTTGAATTGGACGAAGTCGTAGGGCAACGGGCCAATCGCATCAGTGCCAGGGTCGATTGAATGGACGAGCCAGCGACCGTTTTGCGTAACGATGGGGGCGGTGCTCGCGTTGGTAAAGTTGCCCGTGACAATGCTGACGGCGTCGCCGGTTGCAGAACTGGAAATCTGTCCCCCGGCGCCAATTGTTGTGCGGAAGTTGTTGGACACGGTGATCGGCAGCGCGGAACTCAACGAACTGCTGTCGACCTGCAAAAATCGGGTTCTGACGTTGAGCAGTCCCGCCGCATTGACTGTGGAATCAACCAAAGTGAGGTCGCGATAAAACCCGTCCTGAATGTCAAAATTGAACACTATGCCCCCTGGGGCGCTGAACGAACCTCCGGTAATGCTGTAGTTGGTTATGGACGAGTCACGCACCTCGGTATAGCCATCAATTCTGATTTGATGGCCGAAGATTTCGGAGCCGTCGGCGATACACAGCGTGCAAACGTCGGCCGGAAGGGGTGCTTGCGGTGTTTCTGGCGCCAGCAGATCTATAAAGTCGCCCTGCAGCTCGGATCCGGCGATGCGAATTGCAGGGCCTGACACCGGCGTGCCGATCAGCCGGATCTGCCCCTGGGCGGCGCCACCCCCAGCAAAGAGAACGCTGTCTTGAATAAGAATGCCAGGATTGCCACCAGCGGAAACCGCGGCTCCGATCGCGCCACCACCCCGCATGGTGATGTTCCCACCGTCGGTGCTGATCTCGGCCTGCAAGACCGAAATGGAACCGGTGTTGTTTCCGTCACTGTCCGCGATGAATGTCACCGGCATCGGACCGGTGTTCGATCGGATGCTGACTCCTGGGTTGACTCTGATGTTTCGATGCGCCTGCAGGGTCAGGGAGCCGGGAGATCTGCCGTACTCGCCGGCGGGCACGATACTCGCGGCGACGACGATGTCGCCCTGTTGTGCCGTCACGCCCGGACCGGGGTCCGTTGTTTGAACAATGACGTTCGTTCCGCTGTCCAGGAAATAGCTGATGCTTTCCGCCGCAACCGTTGTGTTGTCGCTGGCCGGCTGAAAGATGGTTTCACTGTCTTCGCTCGGAGGTATTCCACCGGAACTCGGGGGGTTGCTGACGATGGTGATGTTGTAGGGATCGAGCAGCCACGTACCGCCCTTGCCGTTTGGCGCCGCGAGGTTGATCGACTTCGGCCTGGCGTCGAGATACCCGCCCGACGTCTCCACAAACCCGCCATCTCCCCCTTGGGCGCCGCCCGTCGCCTCGATCATGCCGTAAACCCGGGCGGCATCGTTCCCCCAGACAATCACTTTCCCGCCGTCCCCACTGTCGGTGGCATTGGCCTTGACCGTGGCGCCCCGGCCGAGATAAGTTGCCGTGGCGTTAGCGACCGCCGGGTTCTTGCCCTGGTAGTCGCCCCCCACCAGCACTTCACCGCCGCCCGTCGCGCCCGATGCATCCGCCAGGGCTTCACGGATCAGGCCGACGTTCTTTCCGAGCAGTTGAATATGCCCGCCGGCGCCGTCTGTGCTCGACGCCAAGACCTGCCCGCTGACGGACGTTGTTCCCGCGCGGGATTCCACTGCGACGCTGCCCGCCCTCCCCGCTCCGCCGCTGCTGGCGCTCGTGACGCTTGCATCACCGAGCCGGACGTCACCTTGCGCCTTGATGACCACGCGTCCGGCCGCGTCCGTGCCCACACTGTCTGCGCGAACGATGCCCTGCTGGTTCACGATGCCGCCATGCAGATCGATACTGCCACCCGATGACGCGATCAAGCTGCCCAGGTTGATGGCTTCGTTGGCTGGCGCCGTGACGCGCACGACGACGTTCGGCAAGCCGGAGTCCACGACCTCGATGCTCTTGCCCGCTGCCAGCACGATGCTTCCACCGGGCGTGCGGACGAGGCCTTCGTTGGCAACCGAATCTCCGATGAGCCAGACGCGTCCGCCGAAGCTGGTATTGATCTCGCCTTGGTTGAGCACGCGAGCGGCGGACGTGCCATCGAGGCCTTCGAACTTGAAGCGGTTCGCAAGAAAATCGCCGTTCGTGATGCCGAGCGTGGATGCCACCAGGCCACCCACGTCGACTCGCGCATCCTTGCCGAAGAGCACGCCATGCGGGTTGACGAGCCAGACGCGGCCGTTCGAGGTGAGGCTGCCGAGAATGCTCGACGGGTCATTGCCCACCACCCTGTTCAAGACCTGGCTGGATGCGCTCTGCTGATCGAACCGCACACCGTTCGTGGCCCCGATCGAGAAACTCTGCCAATTCAAGATGGCGTTCGGGCTGTTGGTGATCGTCATCTGGCTGCCGTTGGTGGCGATACCCGCGCTTCCGTTGACCACAACGGGCCCCGAGGGCAGTTGCGCCCACACCGTCGTGGAAACGGAAAGAAATGCCGAGGCAACCGCAGCGGCAACAGGCCGTCGCGCGAAGGCGCGTCTGCTGGAATCGATCCTGCCCGTGTGGTGAACGCCGAGATGCTTCATGGTTCAGTTCCTCTCACGATGCGCCTGGCCGCGTGCATGTGCGCTACATGCAGGCTCCGGCAGGAAATCTTCAGTACACGACGTTGATCGACACGTGGGCTCGATAGTCGCCCTTGCTCGTGCTGATGGCGTTATCCAGCGCGCGCCCTACTTCGACGCTGGCACTGGCATGCTTGCCCATGTTCAGACGCGCACCCAAGCCGACGCCGCTCAGGCTGCACGAGGTTTCAGCGGTGCCTCTGCACGGCAGACCCTTGTGGTTGCTCACCCTGCCGTGATCGACGAAGACCAGCGGGCGTGCGCGAAACCCCTCGCTCGCGCCCACACCCAGCATTGGCCCGAGCACTTCAAACCGCGCGCCCACACCGTAGTCGCCGGACAACTCGCGCTCCTCGTAGCCGCGCACGCTGCCGGCGCCGCCCAGCCCGAACTTCTCGCCGGAGATGAGCGCGTGCGGCGTGTATTGCGCGTCGGCTCGACCTGCCAGGGCGAAACCTCCGGCCAGGCCCACCTCGGCAAAGCCCGAGAGCCGCGTCAGCACATAGTGTTTTCTCGCGCCGGGACGGGCGGCTTCGAAAGTGTCCGCGGAACTTCCGCCGGCGTTCGCGGCCAGCGACGCGTTGATTCCCCAGGCCAGCTGCGGCCCCTGCTTCTGCCCGGTGTAGGCCACCATGACAGGAGCGACCGAAATGCTGACGCCAGCCGATCCGCACGCCGCAGGGCCGAAGTTCCCGAGCGCGCAGTCATTCTGGTAGTCCTTGAAATCCACGCCGAGCGTCACACGATGGTCGTACTCGCCGATGCGATCGAGGTTGCGGTTGCCGCGCAGGCCCAGCACTTCGCCCTTGCCGGCGAATGTGAGCGGCCCGGCAGGCGTCGATGTCGTGCCGTTGCGGACGTTCGAATGGGCATAGAACGCGTCGACGGAGCCCGCCCAGTCGTACAGGGGAACGTGATAGCCGACGCTGAATACCTGCACCTGGCTCGGATGCTCGGGCGAGGTCTGGTATTGAATCGTTGCGACGTGATCGCGGCCAAACAGATTGGAATGCTGGGCACCCACGCTCAGCCGATGCCTGCCGGTCTGCTCGTTGCCGGTATTGTTGTAGCCAAGCAGGACTTGAAGCGGATCACGCTCGCTGACATTCACTTCAGCGTCCACGTCGCCCGGCTTGCTACCCGCCGTCAGCGTGACCTTCAACTCTTTGGCGGGGTTTTCGTTGGAAAGCTGAATGTCGCGGTCGATGGCGCGAACCACAGGGGTCGCGCCCTCACGCAAATTGGGCAGACCCGCGCGGACATTGGCCGTGGTGAAGTGGCTGTTGCCCGTCACGCGCACGGCAGCCAACTTGCCTTCGACGACCCGCACGACCACATTGCCGGAAGTCACGTCCTGTTCCGGCACGAACGCCACCACGCCGCCAAACCCTGCGTCCCGGTACGCGTTCTGTATTCGAGTGGCCAGCAGATTGAGCTCAGACAAAGTGCGGTCCGGACCTTGAACGCCGGACACCATTCCCGCAAGCACGCCTTCGGGCAACAGGGTATTGCCTTCCACGCGGATCGAAGTGATGTTGATTTTTTGGGCCGGGGACTTGGCGGCCGGCGCCGTTTGACCCTGCACTGCCCCGGACTGCAGAGCCAGCGTGACGGCGATGGCCGCACAAGAGAATGCCAGCTTGCCGTCACGTGCTTCATACCTCCGTATCTCATCTCTGCAGATCGTCGACAAGAAGCGGAAGTCTTTGAGGTTCATAGTCTGGCCTGACCCAAAGGAACGTAACAGAATGATATCCAGGTTTCTGGATGTTCAGCTTTTTCTTTGACCTCTCCTTTGACCTCTCCCTCCGAACGCCTGAGGCGTGCCTTCAGTTGGAATCGAACCACCCGCTGCTCGAAACGGTGACGAACGTGCGTGGTTTGATCAGCTTGAATTGGGGAATGCCGCTTCGCTTGACTCCATCCAGCACCGTCGCATCCGGATACTGCATCCAGGACTCGTGGGTCCATCGGGGCAACACCTTTGCAGGGGTGTTCCCCTTCTGCTTGCGAAAGAAAGCCGCCACCTTGGCTTTCAACGCATCGACGTTCTGGCCTCTGTCCGAAAGCAGCTCGCGAGCGTTGCCGGCGACGAGCGTTCCTGCTTCGAGCTCCCCATCGCCGCCCGCGGTAATTCTTCCCCCGGACCACCGCGTCGATGCACCCAGCTCGAAGTCGTCCGGCTGCAGTGCTTCGCCCGGCGCGAGCGCCACGATCTGGAAGCCGAACGACAGCCTTCCAGCTTCGAACCCGACGTGCCGCTCCAGCTCCGCGGCGCTCCGATTCAGCAAGTACTTGAGCATCGTGAAGTCGCCCTTGACCAGCAAGGACGCGGGCGACGGCTCGTCGATGGGAGGGCAGCCGACCATCCCGGGTGAAGCGTACCGAAGCAACGCGCGCGGCTGCCCCTGCGCATGTGTTTGATGGCTGAACCCGACAGGTCCGGGTATTCGGCTCGCGGGCATTCGGGAGTCTCCAGCGGATTCGGCGCCCGCGCATCAAGAATGACCGGGCCTTGAATACTACAGCCGCGGCTGCCTGCTTGGCAATCGCGTGATGCCCGCACGACTCTCGTCCGCCCTGCTCACATAATCATGGATGCCCGCCAAGAGACCCCCGTCGTTGCCCGGCCGCACGACGCAGCACGTCTTTCTGAAAGACGCGTTGCCCATCGCCATCCGGCTGCACCAGGAGGGCCAGCTGGAGCCCGCGCGAAAAATGTACGAGCGCATTCTCGAGGCGGCACCCGGCGATGCCAATGCGGTTCATTTTCTTGGCGTGCTGCACCATCAGATGGGCCACAGCGACCAGGCCGCCGCGTACATCAAGCGCTCCATCGAACTCGACCCCACGGTGCCGGGCTGGTACAACAACCTGGGCAACGTGTTGCTGGAATCGAGGCGCCTGGCCGAGGCTGCCGATGCGTACGAGAAGGCGGCCGCGATGTCGCCGCGCGACGCGACCCTGCTGAACAACCTGGGCGCCCTGCGCCGCGCGCAAGAGCGGCACGCCGACGCCGAGGCGGCGTACCGGCAGGCCATGGCGCTCGACCCCAAGCTGCCGGAGGCGCACAACAACCTGGGCAACCTGTACCGGTCGATGGGCCGCACGCAGGATGCGTTGGCGCACTACTGCGAAGCGCTCATCCTCAATCCCAAACAGCACCAGGCCCGCAAGATGCTGGGCATTGCGTACTACACCCTCCGGCGTTTTGATGAGGCGGCCAAGGTCTACCGCGAATGGCTGGCCGAAGAGCCCGACAACCCGGTACCCAAGCACTATCTGGCCGGGTGCACCGGCGAGGCGGTTCCGGCCAGGGCCGCGGACGCGTATGTGGAAATCACCTTCGACGCATTCGCGGAGAGCTTCGATGCCAACCTGGAAAACCTCACTTACCGAGCGCCCCAATACGTGGCCTCCGCGGTTGAACGCCTATGCGGTGAAGCGGCTGGGACGCTGCACGTGCTGGACGCCGGTTGCGGCACGGGCCTGTGCGGCCCGCTGATCACGGGCTATGCGAAGCGCCTGGTGGGCGTCGACCTGTCGGCGAAGATGCTGGCGAAGGCCCGGCCAAGGCAGGTGTACGACGAACTCGTCAAGGCCGAACTCACCACGTACCTGCAGTCGGTGAACCAAGGCTTCGACCTGGTTATCTCTGCCGATACCTTGTGCTACTTCGGCGAGCTCGAATCAGCGCTGCAGGCCGCGCACGGCGCGCTGCGCAGTGGCGGCTGGCTGGTGTTCACGCTGGAACGCCTGGACACCGATGCCCCTGACCAGCGCTCGCGCCTCAATCCGCATGGCCGCTACAGCCACAGCCGCGCCTATGTCGAAAACGTGCTGACGCAAGCGGGATTCGACCACGTCGCCGCCGATGCGGTCCACCTTCGCAACGAGGGCGGCGTGCCCGTGCAAGGCTGGTTGATGTCGGCGCGGCGTCCTTGAACCCCGGCCGGCGTTCAGTTGGCGCTGGCCAAGCCTACGCGGTTGCCGAATTCGAAGCACGCCGCTTCGAAGCTCCGGATCTCGAACAGCGCTTCTTTCAGGCTCATCTCGCCGGCGTCCATCAGCTTGCCCGCCAGGTGCTCGGTGAGCGGCTTCAGGCGCCCGAGCACCGCGCGGGTTTCGCCGTAAAGCCGCTCGCTCTGGGCTTCCATGATGCCGCGCGTCTCGTCGTCGAGGTTGCGGCTCGCGCCCTGGCCGTCGTTGGACAGCGCTCCGAAATTCAGGCGGGTCTTGCGGTACATGCCCATCTCGGCCACGGCGTGGTGCAGCAATTTGGTGACGCGCGTGATGTCGTTGTGCGCACCGTTGGTGGTGCCTTCCTCGCCGAAGAACAACTCCTCGTTGGCCATGCCGCCCAGGAGCACGCGCACGTCGTGCTCGATGTCGCCCTTGGTCTTGAGCAGGTTGGCGCCCTGCTTGTGGAACACGAAGCCCAGCGCGTTGTTGCGCGGGTTGGCCTTGAGCGAGATCTTGATGGTCTTCATCTCGGCCTGGATCTTGTCCCAGTCGCCGCCGGCCTGCTTGCGTTCGCGCTCGAAGTCCACCAGGAAGTGGCCCCACTCGTGAATGGCGATGATGCGCCTGTCCCTCTCCCGCTCCTTCGTCGTATTCGTATTGACGTTGCCGACCAGCACGCGTTCGGCGGCCTGCATCAGCGTCTCGGTGCCGATCATGTCGCCGGCCTGCACCGCGCTGATGCCGGCCTGGTTGACGATGGTTTCCAGGTCGGCCGGGCTGCGGCCTTCGGTCACTTCCACCAGGTGGCGCAGGTCCAGCTCCGGCAGCACCTTGTCGGCGCGCTGGTCGAGGTAGTGGCCGAAAATGGCCAGGCGCTCTTCCTTGTTGGGCATGCGGAAGTCCACCTTCATCTGGAAGCGGCGCAGCATGGCCTCGTCCATCTGCATGGATTCGCTGTTGAAGTTGGAAGCGACGATCCAGATGATCTCGGCTTCGCTCTTGGTGCGCACGCCATCCAGGATGGCGAGCAGCGAGTTCTGCGTGTCGTCGTCGAATTTGCGGTGGCCGCCGCGCTTCATGAAGAGGTCTTGCGCCTCGTCCAGGAAGACGATGCAGCGCTTGCGGCGCTTGGCCATCGACGCGATTCGGGCCAGCGTGTTGGAACCGCCCGCGACGAAGCCCGTCTCCAGGTTGGCGGCGGAATGGAACAGGATGGGCAGGCCCAGCTCCTTGGCCAGGTAGCTGGCGAGCTTGGTCTTGCCGGTGCCAGCCGGGCCGCTGAACATCACGTTGAACGGCTTGCTGATGCCGTACTCCGCGTACTCGGCGCGGCGCATGTACTGGTCCTTGATCTGCGCGACCTCGGACTTGATGTCGTCCATGCCCACCAGGTCATGGATGCTGCCGTGGATCTGCGAGGGCTCCAGGAACTTGAGCGTCTTGAACTGGCCCTTGAGCTGGAAGAACAGGAAGCCGAGCAGGCCCACGGTCAGCGCGGCCGACAGCAGGCCGCTGACGCCGGCTTTCCAGCCGTCCTTCTCGGACTGCGGGCGCGCACCAGCGAAGCGATTGTCCAGGCGCTCCAGCATCTCGATGCTGGCCTTGTCCACATCGGCGCGCGGCACGAAGGCAAGCTTGCTGCCCCAGCGCGCGGTAACCGCCTTGTCGGCAAAGATCTTGGTTTCCATGTCGCTGGGGTAATACGCGTACTGCTTGCCCTGCGACTCGACCAGGATGAAGCGTTCGGACACGTTCCACATCAGCGGCTTGTAGATCACGGTGATGCGGTCCACCGCGTTGGTGTCGAGGAAACTCAGCACTGAGCCGGTGCCGAACACCACGGGCAGCTTCTGGTTGAAGCTCCAGGTGGCGTCGCCCGGCTGGTCGGCGGCTGCCATGGTCTTGACCTGCTCGGCCACGGCTGCCTGCTTCTGCAGCGTCGCCGCGGAATAGATGGCTGTGGCGGGAATGAGGATGACCATGATGACGACCATCGTCTTCCTGGTCATCGACTGGATGGCGAACCAGTCCTGCAGGCGCGAGACGGCCTTCTTGACGGCCTCGCGCAGGCTGGGCGCGGAGGCTCCGGACGCGGCTCCGTTGGGAGTGGGGGTCTGGGGACTGGGCGACAGATCCGACATTGCTTGGGCTTTCTTGGTGGGCAACACCCGGACCACGCCCGGCGCTGGACGTGATGGAGCGCTGCTCGAAATAAAAATTCGGGAAGCTCAGACCGGCGAACGCCGCGGCTGTTGTTGTTGCTCTACCGCTTCATGGCCAAATTGCACCGGGCCTCGAACCTCTTGTCAGTGCAATCCTACAGAGACATGGCGCGGCAGGCCAGCAACATGAGTATGGTTGTCACGCTGAGGTCTCGGGCCGTGACAAATTCACGCTTGTAGGACAAGGCCTTGTCGGCGCGACCCGCAGGAACTGGGGACCCAGAGACGGACTCCAACGAAATGGCCGGGTTTTCTTCAAGTTTCTTCCCCTGGCCCTTCAATCCCTCGGCGTGAAATCCGAGGGATTTTTTCTGCCCACAGCCACGCTCTTGAAACGCGCTTTACTTGCTGAGCCAGTCAAGGGCGTCGCGCTCGGCGCCGAACAACGCGATGTCCGGGCATTGAGCCAGGCTCATCGACACACACTCCGTGTCCACCAGCTCGGGCGTGGCCACCAGCACCACCTTCGTCTTGGGCGTGAGCGCGCGGCGCAGGCGATCGCAGATCAGGAACTTGCCCTTGGCCTCGGGCGGCGTGTCGACACGCCGCAGGTCGATGAGGACATGGTCCTGACGCACCCGCGCCACCGCGGCCTTCACCATGTACGCCAGCTTGAGCGCGTCGCCGTTGTGCCAAAGGCCTTCGACATCGAAACGCATCATGAGCTGGTCATGGCTGGAAGCGACAGAAAGATTCATGGCAACGGTGGCATGGAGTTGGGACAAGTCGAGAGTGCCACAGCCATTTGTACCGATGCGGATACAACCGCATCAGTAGTTGCCAACGGTGACTGAGCCGTTGGCTCGGCCGACTTCAGCGGTTCGGATAGAACTGCCGTACCCTGCCCGAGTTGTTGTCCACGAGGGCGTATTCGCCGCCGATTTGCACCCAGTGATAGCCCCGGGGCGGTGCACTCAGCCGATGCCCGCGCCAGTCCTCGACCCGGTACTGGCGAGTGCGGTCCAAAGGAATGCGGTCGCCACGGCGGAAATAGCCCTGCTCCCATTCCAGCCGCCGCATGTCCCGCTTGAGCTGGCGCGTGGCTTCCTTCTGGGCCGCCAGGTCACCGTCACCCTGCGCCAGGGCTGCGCCCTGGAAAACCGTGAGCGACATCGCGAGGGCTGCGAGGAAGATGGCATGACGTTTCATGATGAGCTCCGATCCGTGGGAAGTGCTGCTCCCAGTTTAGGGCCACGGAAGGAATTCGGGTTCCCTCAGAAACCGGAGATGATCGTTCAGCGCTGCAGAAATGCGTCGAGCTTGATGAAAGTGCCGGTCCAGCCGCGCTCGTGGTTGTCACGCGCCTGCTGGTCGAAGAAGCGATCGTGGCGAAAGCGCAGCTCGCAGCCGCCGTCCTTGGGTTCGAGCTCGATGGCGACGAGCGATACGCGGTCCGGCGTGCTCTGCCAGGCCCAGGTGAATCTGAGGCGGCGCAGCGGCGCCACCTCCTGGTAGACCCCGGACACGCGGTGCTCCTCCCCATCCGCGGTGCGAAATGCGATGGAGTAGCGGCCTCCCACGCGCACATCGAGCTCGGCGCTGGTGACCGACTCAGTGTCCGCGGGGCCGAACCAGCGGCTCAGCGCTTGCGGCTCGGTCCAGGCCCGCCAGACTTTTTCGGGCGGGACGGCGTAGTGCCGGGTGATGCTGAGGCTGGGCCGGTCTTGCGTGGGGCTTTGGGCCATGGATTCACTTCCTCTTCGTGATACAGGTAGCGGCCGAGCGAATCGAGCTGCGCGCTCCAGAACTGCTCATAGTGGGCAAGCCACATCGCGGCCTCCTGCATCGGTTGGGCTGCCAGTTCACAGCGCACCACCCGCCCCTCTTTCAGCCGGGTCACCAGGCCCGCGTCTTCCAGCACGCGCAGATGCTTCATGAAGCCCGGCAGCGACATGCCGTGCGGCTGCGCCAGTTCGGTCACGGTGGCGCCGCCCTGCCCCAGCTGGCGCAGCACGTCGCGCCGCGTGGCGTCGGACAGGGCCGCGAACACCTGGTTCAGGATGGCCGGGTCAGCTTCCACGCTCGGCACCACGGGCTAAGGCTTGCCGGTCATCGGAAGCGGCTGCAGCAGGCTCAGGCGATTCTGCTCGGTGTCGTAGAACGAGACATAGCGGCCGACAGTCGGAATGTCCATCGGCTCACCCAGCAGCTTGCCGCCGGCGGCGACGACCTTGTCCATGGAGGATTCGATCTTCTCCACGGCGATCACGACCGACGGGTATTGGGCGGGCCAGTCGGCTTTGCGCGGGAAAAAGCCGCCGCCGATCGCGCCGGCCGGCGCGCCGGGTTTGGCGTCGGCCTTGGCGGTCGTGGCGACCACGTAGTTGCCCATCTCCTCGCCGTACTGCTGCAGTTCCCAGCCGAAAACGGATTGATAGAAACGGACGATGCGTTCGCGGTCGTCATAGGGCAGTTCGAAATGAACGACGGGATCCATAGAGTTTCTCCTTTCAGTTGCCGTTGAATGCGCGCTGCAGAGCGGGAAGGTCGAGCTTCTTCATGTCCATCATGGCGCCGAAGGCGCGCTCGATCGCGGCCGTGTCCTTCGACGTCATCATCTCGAGGAAGGCCTTGGGGATCACCTGCCACGACAGGCCGTAGCGATCTTTCACCCAGCCGCACTGCTGGGCTTCGACAGGACCGCCTGCCGCCAGAGCGTTCCAGAAGTGGTCGACCTCCTTCTGGTCCTCACACATGATCTGCAGCGAGACCGCCTCGTTGAACTTGAAGTGCGGCCCGCCGTTGAGCGCCGTGAAGGCCTGCCCGGCCAGCTCGAACGACACGGTCATCACGCTACCGGGCTTGCGCCCGTGCACTTCCTTGCCGGCCTCGCCGTAACGGGCGATGTGCGTGATGCGGGAATTGGGAAACAGCTCCGTGTAGAAGCGGGCGGCGTCCTCACCCTGGCTGTCGAACCAGAGGCAGGGAACGATCTTCGAGGTGAATTGCATTCTTCTCTCCTTTACTTGGAACGGCCATCGAAATGCTGGACAGGAACCGTTGCCAGGTCGAGGCCTTCCAGGCAGCGGATGTTGATCGCGGCGATGCGGTTGCCTTTGGGGTCGACGCCTTCGCCATAAGGATGCATGCCGCACACCGGGCAGAAACGGTGCTTGATGACGTGCTTGTTGAACGTGTAGCTTGCGGCCGCGTCCGGCGGCGTCTTGAGCTGCAACTTCTCGTGCGGCACGAACCACAAGAGCGACCCCTTGCGCTGGCAGATCGAGCAGTTGCACGACAGCGCGCCGTCGATCTCGCCTTCAACCTCGAACCTGATCCTGCCGCAGTGGCAACTGCCTGTGTGGAGCATGAAACACCTTTTCGAGCCGAACTCATCACTTAACCACTCGGTTCAGTATACCGGCGTTTTGGGGCTTGTCAACGAAACAGGAGGTAAGGCATTTACAGGCTGTAAGGCGGTGCGGGGCGCTTTATGGTTGGATGCCTGCCCGCCATCGCCGAGCTACTGGCCGGCATGGGCTGGCGTAGCGTGGTGGCGTTCAACGACGAAGACTTTGGCTCCCGCAGCCTGCTGGGGCGCAGCGACAAATCCGAGTCACGCTGACCACATTGGAATGACCGATGCTGCGAGCAGCGCGCCCAACGTTGCGTTGGCCGCATGCCAGTGCCGCTTTGTCCGCAGCAGCCTTGCGAGCACAAGTCCGGCAGCGCACCAGATCGACAGGGATACCGCCGCCGCTAGACCGAAGACGGCGCCGAGCAGCACGGCAAGCTGAACAGGATGCATCGACGGCGCGGCGAAGGACGCTGCCGCGCCAGTGACCATGGCCCAGGCCTTCGGATTCATCCAGAGCAAGCCCGCGCCGCCAGCGAACCCAAGCGGGATCGCCATATTCGTGCGCAGATCGGGTGGCCCACTCTTTCCCAACTGCCATGCGAGCCAAAGCAGGTAACCCGTTCCGACGATCTTCATGGCCAACTGTAATGAAGGCGCGGCCATCAGTAGCCCCGACAAACCCGCTCCGGCAACGGATGCCAGGGCTGCCAAACCGGCGCTGATTCCGACCATCAACGGAATGGAGCGACGAAAGCCAAACTGCGCACCCGACGTGGTTGCCAACGTGGTTGCGCCTCCTGGCGTGATGGTGGATGTGAACGCGAACAGGGCAAGCGGCAAGAGCGAATCGGTCGCCATGCTATTGCCGCTTCACCTGGGTGGGCGCCAGCTGCGCGAGCGCATCCGCCAGTTGCTCCAGATCGTACTCATCGTTGTAGACATGAGGCGAGACGCGCACCGCATTGCCGCGCACCGCCACATGAATTTGTTGCCGCGCAAGATGCCGGCGGCAGGCCTCGGGGTCCATGCCGGCGGGCAACTTCACACCGAAGAGGTTCGCGCATCGTTCGGCCTCGTCAGCGACTTCGAAACCAAGCGAGCGCATGCGCTCGACGGATTGGCGTTCGATTTGCAGCAAGTAGTCGCGAACTCGACCGGGCTGCCAGTCGATCAGCAAGCGGCACGCTGCCTCCAACATGGCGATCAAGACGGGGTTGGCGCGCAGACTTGTGTCGAAGCGCCGCATTCCCTGCGCGTAGTGGTCTTCATAGTCGACCAGGCGTGCAAAATTCTCGCTGCCGGATCGCATCAACCAGCTCTCCTCCAACGGGCTGCCTTCGAGGAACCGGTCGCTGAAAACCGCGAAGCCGAGACCGTAGTTCGCCAGCATCGACTTGTAGCTGTGCACCACCAAGGCATCTGGCTGGACGCGCCGCACGTCGAATGGCATTGCCCCTACCGTTTGGGTGGCGTCGATGACCAATGCAGCGCCCACCTCTCGGCAACGCCGCCCGATTCTGTCGAGATCAAAGAGCGTCCCGTCGGTCCAGTGCGCAGGCTCGACGGCGACGAGCAAAGTGTCGGCATCGATTGCGGCTACGACTGCGGCGTTCCAGAGTGCTGCTCGACTCGTGCCGATCGACTCAGAAGACCATGGAGCCGCAGGCGCAAGGACCGTGCGCATCTCAACGTTCTCAGCTCGCCAGTTGCGCCAGGCGTAGACATTGCTGGGAAACATATCGCCGAGCATGACGACGTTCTGTCCTGATCTCGGGCGCAGATTCCTGGCGACGATGGCAATGGCGTAGGCCGCCGTGGGGACGAACGCGACGCGTTCGGGGTCCGCGTTGACGAGTCGCGCAAACAATCCGCGTGTCCGTTCGGCGGGTTCAAAGAAGTCCTTCGGCGTCAGATCGATAGGTGAGGCGCGCGCGGTGAGCGCTGCCACGCCGGCCTGCTCCACGAGCCGCGGCAACGGACCCATGAACGCGCTGTTCAGGTAGCAATGGCCGTCGGGAAGCGAGAACAGGTCTCGCTGGCAGCGCAGTGGCGAAGAGGGTGTTGGCATCGGTCGAAGGTGGGTTGTTGCATGCTTCGCCCTATGATCGTCGGGTGACGTTCTCGCATCTATCAAGAAATTTCAAACGAGGCTGCGCGCCATGAAGTCGGACTTCGACTGGGGTCGCGTTTCACTGCTGCCATCGGCGCCGTACTCGATCCGCGACGAGTCGCGCGCGTATGTGCTGGGCCTTGCATTCGAGCGGCAACAGGGGGTGCATGCGGTGGGCGGTGATCGGCGTCGGGATTTCGACGCATGGCCTGGTGAGCTGGCCTTCACCTCCCCCGATGTGGAGATGTTCTCGGAATCGGGGAGTGGCGGCGAGTACCTGGCCTTACACGTACAGTGCGCCGCGCTGGGCCTTAAACGCGGGAGCCCGCTGGCCGTGCCACGCGCCGTTTTTCGCGGAGACCGGAGGGCCGTGCTGTTGGGCAAACAGTTGCGCCGCTCGATGCTGGCGTCGCACCCCCAGCCACAGGTCATCGAGGATCAGGCGATGGAGCTGCTGGATCATGGACTGTCGCTGCTCGCACTCCCGCGTAGGGCGCCTGGCGGCTACGAGCATGATCGACAGGCGCATGCACGAGTACTGGAGTACATCGATGCCGGAATCGATGGCCCGCTGAGCCTGGACGAGATTGCGCGTGTTGCAGGGATGCCGGTGCTGCGCTTGCTGCGCAGTTTCTCGATTGCCACGGGAAGTACGCCCCACGCCTACGTCACCGAGCGAAGAATGCAGCGTGCCCGCGCGCTGTTGGGCGCAACCGACGACCCCATCGCGGACATTGCAGCCTGCTGCGGGTTCACGCATCAGTCGCATCTTGGCGCCGTGTTCAAGGATCGGTTGGGGCTGAGTCCGCGTCAGTACAGAGTCCTTGCCGGGCGATCTTGAAGTCTCAAGATCAAGAGTGTGCTGATGTCGGTCTGGCTTTGCTTGCCGGCAAAGGCTGCGCCGAGGCGGCGCCTATGGACAGGACGAAATTCTCAGCCGATCACAAAGGGGGTTCGAGCATTTCTGCAGGCGGCAGATCGATAGCCGGACGGTTCACTGATCATTTCCCGCCGAGCCCCATCGCCCGGGTGATCACTTCCTTCATGATCTCGTTGGTGCCGCCGTAGATGCGCTGCACGCGCGCGTCGGCGTAGGCGCGCGTGATCGGGTACTCCCACATGTACCCGTACCCGCCGTGCAGCTGCAGGCATTCGTCCATCACCTTGCATTGCAGGTCGGTGGTCCAGTACTTGGCCATGCTGGCAGTGGCGGTGTCGAGCTTGTCCTGGCACACGAGCTCCAGGCACTTGTCGACGAAGACACGGGCGATCTGCACTTCGGTCTGCAGCTCGGCCAGGGTAAAGCGCGTGTTCTGGTAGGACGCCACGGGCTGGCCGAACACCTTGCGTTCCTTGGTGTACTGCACCGTCCAGTCGATGGCGGCCTGGGCCGAAGCCACAGCTGTGACGGCGATCTGCATGCGCTCCCAGGGCAACTGCTCCATGAGGCAGATGAAGCCCTTGTTGCGAAAGGCTTCCCCACCCAGCAGGTTCGCGGCGGGAACCAGCACGTTGTCGAAAAACAGTTCTGCCGTGTCCTGCGCCTTCAGGCCCAGCTTCTTCAGGCGCTTGCCGTGCTCGAAGCCCTTCATGCCACGCTCCACCAGCAACAGGCTGGTTCCTTTGGCTCCCGCTGCCGGGTCGGTCTTGGCAACCACGATCACCAGGTCCGCATGCCAGCCATTGGTGATGAAGGTCTTGCTGCCGTTGAGCAGGTAGCTGCCGTCGGCCTGCTGGATGGCGGTGCTCTTCACACCTTGAAGGTCGCTGCCCGCCGCCGGCTCGCTCATCGCAATCGCACCGATCATCTCGCCGCTGGCCAGCTTCGGCAGGTACCGCAGCTTCTGCTCTTCAGTACCGTAGTGGAGGATGTACGGCGCGACGATCTCGCTGTGCAGGCTGTACCCGATGCCGCTGAAGCCGCCGCGCGCGAGCTCTTCCATCTGCACGACGGAATACAGCTTGTCGGCGCCTGAGCCGCCGTATTCCTCCGGCAGCGTCGCGCACAGGTAACCGTTTTCGCCGGCCTTGCTCCAGACGGCACGGTCGACGTAGCCCTGCTCCTCCCACTCCGAATGGAACGGCGCGATCTCCTTGTCCACGAAACGGCGGAAACTGTCGCGGAAGGACTCGTGGTCTGCGCTGAAAAGCGTGCGTTCGATCATGGTGTCTCCGGTGATGCTCAGGCAATGGGCGATGCACCGCGCATCGCCTGCTTGACGATGCGCGCATAGTTGCCGATGAAGATGCCGTTTAACGTGGATTCGTCCAGACCGCGTTGGGCCAGGTTGTCCGCGACCTCGCGCAAGTCCACGTAGTTGGACAGGATGGGGCCCGGGCCCGCGCCTTCCATGTCCGTGCCGAAGGCGACATGCGCAGGCCCGATCAATTCGCACATGCGCATGGTTTCGTCGGCGAAAGTCCGGACGCTGTGAACGGGGTAGGCCGGATCGCGATTCACCCTCACCGTCCACAGCCCGACTGCGCCGCCCCGGGCAGCGATCTTGCGCGCGGAGGCCGGCGAGAGCGATCGGGCGATGTAGCCCGGATCTTGCCAGTTGCCGCCTTGCGGACTGATCCACGAATGCGACCAGACCATCGCGCTGTCGGCGGCGTCCAGCGCCCCGTCGACGAACGCCGGCGTGCTGTGCGCCAGGTCCACCACGATGCCGTGCCGCTTGCACTCGGCAATGACTTGCGCCCCCACCGGCGTGAGGCCGCCATGGCGCGGCTCCGCCGTCTGGTGATCGCCCAGCGGGCTCTGGATGAAGTGCACCATCTGCATGTGGCGCACGCCCCAGGCATGAGCCTGCGCGACGCGTTCCGGCCGGCCCTCGAGGAAATTGGCAGCTTCCGTTGCCAGCAGCACACGCGGCTCACCTGCAAGCGCAGCATCCACGTCCGCGGGCGTCAACGCCTTGGCGACACCCCATGTGTTGAGCTTTGCTTCGTTGTCGGCGAGCCGCTTCTGGAAAGAATCCCAGAGCTCGCCGGGCTCCGGCTGGCGCGACTGACGCCACCCTTGAGGCGTTCGGCTGATCCACCGATGGTCATCCGTGACGGCCCACGCCATCAGCATGGTGCCGGACTCTCGCATGTGCTGGCGCAGGTCGAGCCCGAACAGGCGTGGCATGAACATCCCGTAGTGGGAATGCATGTCGGCCAGGAACGGGCCTTTGTGCTGCTGCGCGCGCGCCGGGAGCACCTGGCCGGCCAGGAAAGCCGCGCCTATTGCGGCGATGCGGCGTCTCGATATCGCGGTTGCGTTCATGCTTTTTTCCGAGGCTGCTGTCGCCATTTTTACAGAGCAATTGCTTGGTGAAATGAATATACTGGCTTTTTCGTCTTTGGCACCTGGAGCCCATCATGACCGAAGCCTATGTTTACGACGCCATCCGCACGCCGCGCGGCAAGGGCAAGAAGGACGGAAGCCTGCACGAAGTCAAGCCCGTCAACCTGCTCGCCGGTGTGCTGACCGAGCTGCAGCGTCGCAATGATTTCGACACCGGCCAGGTGGACGACGTGGTGATGGGCGTGGTCTCGCCCATCGGCGAACAGGGCTCGGTGATCGCCAAGGTGGCGGCACTCAAAGCCGGCTGGGACTGGCGTTGCTCCGGCGTCCAGCTCAACCGCTTTTGCGCCTCCGGCCTGGAAGCCGTGAACATGGCGGCGCAGAAGGTGCGCTCGGGCTGGGAAGACCTCGTCGTCGCGGGCGGCGTCGAAAGCATGAGCCGTGTGCCGATCGGCTCCGACGGCGGCGCCTGGGCGCAAGACCCGGAAACCAATTCCGCCACCAACTTCGTGCCGCAGGGTGTGGGGGCGGACCTCATCGCCACATTGGAAGGCTTCTCGCGCGAAGACGTCGACGCCTTCGCCATGGAAAGCCAGAAGCGCGCGGCCAAGGCGCGCGAAGGCGGCTTCTTCGCCGGCTCCATCGTGCCGGTGAAGGACTTCCTGGACCAGACCATCCTGGGCGAGGACGAATTCATCAAGCCGCGCACCACCATGGAAGGCCTGGCGGCGCTCCGGCCCGCGTTCGACCAGCTGGGCGCGATGGGCTTCGATGCCGTCGCCATCGCGCGCTACCCGCAGGTGGAGCGCATCAACCACGTCCACCATGCGGGCAACTCGTCGGGTATCGTCGACGGCGCCGCGGCGATCCTCATCGGCAGCGAGGCCGCGGGCAAGACGCACGGCTTCAAGCCGCGTGCGCGCATCGTCGCCGCCGCGCTCTCTGGGGCCGACCCGACCATCATGCTCACCGGGCCCATGCCCGCGGCGCGCAAGGCCTTGGCCAAAGCGGGCCTCACGATCGACCAGATCGACCTGTTCGAGGTGAACGAAGCCTTTGCCGCCGTCCCCATGCGCTTCATGAAAGAGCTGGGCGTGCCGCACGACAAGGTCAACGTCAACGGCGGCGCCATCGCGATGGGCCACCCGCTCGGGGCCACCGGCGCGATGATCCTGAACACGCTGATCGATGAATTGCATCGCCGCAAGCTGCGCTACGGCATGGCGACGCTCTGCGTGGGCGGCGGCATGGGCATCGCGACGATCGTTGAAAGAATCTAAGGCCATGAAGACCCTCAAGTACGAACTCGCCGACGGCATCGCCACCATCACCTTCGATGAGGAAGGTTCGCCCGTCAACACCATGTGCCAGCAATGGCAAGACGACCTGACCGAAGTCACGGCGCAGGTGGTGAAGGACAAAGACGCGATCCGTGGCCTCGTCCTGGCATCGAACAAGACGACCTTCTTTGCGGGCGCCGATCTCAAGGGCACGATGCGGTTGCAAGCGTCCGACGCGCCGCAGGTGTTCCGCGGGATCGAGCAAACCAAGAAGAACTTCCGCACGTTGGAAACGCTGGGCAAGCCGGTGGTGAGCTGCCTCAACGGCACGGCTTTGGGCGGCGGCTGGGAGGTGGCGCTGATCGGGCATTACCGTGTCGCGATCGACGACCCCAAGATCCAGTTCGGCCTGCCGGAGATCACGCTGGGCCTCATTCCCGGCGCGTCTGGCATCACCAAGATGACGCGCCTGCTCGGCCTGATGGGCGCGCAGCCCTACATCCTGGAAAGCAAGCTGTTCGGCCCGCGCGAGGCGCTGGAGCTGGGCCTGGTGCACGAGCTGGTGCCCGATGCCGCCGCGCTGCGCCCGTCCGCCCTCGCCTACATCGACAAACACGCCAGCGGCACGGCGCCGTCCCATCAGCCGTGGGACGCACAGTCCTACAAGATGCCCGGCGGCACGCCCAGCAACCCGAAGATCGCCGGCATGCTGAGCGTGGCGCCCGCTGTGTTGAAGCAGAAGACGCGCGGCCTGTACCCTGCCCCCGAGTACGCGCTGGCCGCGATGGTGGAAGGCGCGCAAGTCGACTTCGACACGGCCCTGCGGATCGAGTCGCGCTACCTCGCCAAGCTGATCACCAGCCCGGTCGCGAAGAACATGATCAACACGTTCTTCTTCAACATGAACGCGATCAAGTCCGGGCAGTCGCGCCCGAAGGACGTGCCGAGATACAAGCCGCAGAAGGTCGGCATCCTCGGCGCCGGCATGATGGGCGCCGGCATCGCGTATGCGCAATCCAGCCGCGGCATTGCCACGGTGTTGAAGGATGTGTCGATCGACAAGGCCGAGGCAGGCAAGGCCTACAGCGCGAAGATCACGCAGCCCCGCGTCGACAAGGGCAGGATGAGCCCGCACGACCAGGCGGCGCTGCTGGCGCGCATCACCCCCACCGATTCGGCCGAAGCGCTGCGCGGCTGCGACCTCATCATCGAGGCTGTGTTCGAGAACCGCGAGCTCAAGGCGCGTGTGACTCAGGAGGCCGAGCCGATGCTCGCGCCCGGCGGCTTCTTCGCGAGCAACACCTCCACCCTGCCGATCAGCGGCCTGGCGAAGGCCAGCGCGCGGCCCGACAAGTACGTCGGCATCCACTTCTTCAGCCCGGTCGACAAGATGAAGCTGGTGGAGATCATCCGCGGCAAGCAGACCGACGACGAGAGCGTGGCGCGCGCTTTCGACTACGTGCAGTCGCTCGGCAAGATCCCCATCGTCGTCAACGACTCGCGCGGCTTCTTCACCTCGCGCGTGTTCGGCACCTTCGTGATGGAAGGCGCCGCGATGGTCGGCGAAGGGCTTCCCGCCGCCGTGGTCGAACAGGCCGGCATCCAGGCCGGCATGCCGGTGGGGCCGCTCGCCGTGCTCGATGAAACCGCGCTGTCGTTGTCCGTCCACGTGCTGGACCAGACCCGCACCGACTACCGGGCCGAGGGCGGCACCTACATCGCGACGCCCGGGGAGTTGCTGGTGGAGCGGATGGTGAAGGAGTTCGATCGCAACGGCCGCGCGGCCGGGGCCGGGTTCTATGACTATCCCGAGGAAAGAGGAGCGAAGAAATTCCTGTGGCCGGAACTGAAGAACCTGTTCGAGAAGCCGGGCGCCGCGTGGGACATGCAGGAGCTCAAGGACAGGCTCTTGTACCGCCAGGCCGTCGAAACCGCGCGCTGCCTCTCCGAGGGCGTGCTGACCACGGTGCACGACGCCAACATCGGCTCGATCTTCGGCATCGGCTTTCCGGCATGGACCGGCGGAGCGCTGCAATTCATCTATGGCATGGGCATCGAAGCGTTCTGTGCGCGCGCCGCGCAGCTGGCGGAAAAGCATGGCCCCGGCTTCGCCGTGACGCCGGCGATCCACGCCGCTCTTGGCAAGCACCAGCCGCAGTACTGACGCGGCAAACCCCCGCCAGCGCCGTGGTATGTTCGCGGCTTTGATTTTTGCCGCGCGCACCTGCCATGACATCCACTCGACTCAAGGACAAAGTCTGCATCGTCACCGGTTCCGCGCAAGGCATCGGCCTTGCCACGGCGCTGAAGTTCGCGAATGAAGGCGCGAGCATCGCCGTCTGGGACCTCACGCAGGCCGGCATCGACGAAGCCGTGCGCCAGTGCCGCGAAGCCGGCGCGCAGGCCGAGGGTTACGTCGTGGACGTCACGCAGCGCGAGATGGTGGACGCCGCCGTGTTGCGCGTGAAGGAGCGCTTCGGCCGCATCGACGTGCTGGTGAACAACGCCGGCATCACCAAGGACGCGCGGCTGCAGAAGATGACCATCGAGCAGTTCGACCGCGTGATCGACGTCAATCTGCGCGGTGTCTTCCATTGCGCGCAAGCCGTGTCGCACACCATGGTCGAACAAGGCCATGGCGTCATCCTCAACGCCAGCTCGGTCGTCGGCCTGTACGGCAACTTCGGCCAGACCAACTATGCCGCGACAAAGTTCGGCGTGCTGGGCTTCACCAAGACCTGGAGCCGTGAGCTCGGCCCCAAAGGCGTCCGCGTCAACGCCGTCGCCCCCGGCTTCATCAAGACCCACATCCTGGACAGCATCCCGGACAAGGTGCTGGAAGACATGAAGCACCGCGTGCCGCTGCACCGCCTGGGCACGCCGGAAGAGATCGCCAACGTCTACTGCTTCCTGGCCAGCGACGAGGCCAGCTACGTCAACGGCGCGGTGATCGAGGTGTCGGGCGGCATGACGGTTTAACCTCAGGCCACCCAGTCCATCAATCGCCGCGTCTCGGGCGAGCGCTCCAGTTCCGACACCAAGGTCGGGCGTTTGCCGGTGACTTGCAGCACCGCGTGTTCGCTGGAAAGAAAAGCCCCTTCCTGCCAGCCGGGCAGCGGCGAGACCTGGTCGCCGATCACGAAGAAGCGGCCGTCCGGCGCCAGCAGCCGCTGGTAGGCGCGGTTGTCGTCCGCCTTGTGCGGATCCCACAAGGCGACGCCGCCGCTCTGGCCCTCGGCCTGGTTCCACGCGATGCTCACCGCCTTGGATGAAGGCACCAACTCCTCGCTGGAGAACTCCTTGTGCATTCGCACCGCGTCACGCCGCCCGGCCTGGATGCGCTCGGCCAATGTCATGCGGCCGTAGGCTTCGGCCTGGTCGAGGTAGCTGTACGAGCCGGCGATGATGCCCTTGCGGCTCATGTAGTCGTTCGAGGGATACCACATCTGCGTGATCGGCCTGTCGGTATAGCTGATGCCCCCGAAGATGTTGTAGGGCGGCTCTTCCCAGAACCGGCGATTGGCCTGCCACGCCAGCTTGTACAAGGCGCCTATGCGCGCGTACTCCACTGCCTTCTTGAAGTCGTCCGAGAGGTTGGTCTTGATCGCGGCCAGCTTGGGCAGCGGCATGTTGGACAGGCAATAGTCGGCGCGCACCAGCGAGACCTTGCCGGTCTTGCGGTGGCGCCATGCCACCTCCACGCCATCCGGCTTGTTGACGATCTCCACGGCCTGGGCGTTGTACTGGATCTTTCCGATGCGCTTGACGAAAGCGTCGACGATCTTGTCCATGCCGCCCACGGGCTGGAACAGGCTGGGCTGCCACTCGCCGTCGAGCGGCTGGTTGAAGCGGTACTGCCAGAAGGTCGACTTCAGCAGTTCGGGCAGCGGCAGGCGCGGGTTGCCGGTGCACAGGGCCTCCACCGTCATCGGTGTGAGGCAGCCGTTGCGCGGTGTTTCCGAACCCACGATGCCGCCGCCGCCCGCCGAGGGCAGGTCACCGAACGAGCGCAGCATGTCCAGGAACAGCTTGCGGTCGTCCGGGGTCAGGCCGGTGTCGAGCGCGCCCTGGTTCACCGCCTTGGAGAGCAGTTCCGCGATGTGGCTGTCGCTGTCGTTGCCCAGCCGAAAGCGCGGCATGGCCTGGCCGCCGAACGCCTTGTCCGTCTGAAACAGGTTGGCCGTCGTGGACATGACGTACACCTCGAGCGGAATGGCGAATTCCTTGCAGTAGTGCATGAGGCGCGGGTGGTGGAACGGCAGCCGCGCCGGCCCGAGGTTCATGTACAGGCCCTCGTCGAAAGCGCAGGTCTGCACGGTGCGGCCGTGCGGACCGGCGTCTTCCACCACGCGCGTTCCGCGACGGGCCGTGAAGTTGCGCCCACCCGGTCGGTCGAGTGCTTCCAGGATGATGCAGCGGTAGCCGGCCTTCTGCAGCTCGTAGGCGGCGGCCATGCCGGCGATGCCCGCGCCGAGGATGGCCACCGTCTTGCCCTTGCCGTGGCCCGCGGGAAGCGCAGCGGGCCCGGCCCAGGCCGTGGGCACTTGCAGCATGCCCATGGCGACCATGGTCTCGTAGAGCGCACCCGCGCCCGCGAGCTTGCCGATGGAATGCAGGAATCCGCGGCGCGACGGTGCGCTGTCGGGTGTGGCCGTTTGGCTCATTGGAATCTCCTCCCCAAGGATGAGCTTGCATTATGGGTTTCTCAGCCTCGGATGGGAAGTCGTTAATTATTTGACTTCGGCAAGCAATCGGATGACGATGTCAGATATGAAGGATGATTCCCCGCCTGTCGCACCGGCCCAAGTCAAGGCCGTGCGTGGCTTCAACCGCTTCTACACGCAGCGCATCGGCGTGCTGGACCCGTACCTGGGCAGCCAGTTTTCCCTGACGGAAGTGCGGGTGCTGTACGAGCTTGCGCACCGTGACCAGCCCACCGCCGCCGAACTGGGTCGCGACCTGGCGCTGGATGCGGGTTACCTGAGCCGCATCCTCCGCCGGTTCGAAACGCGCGGCTGGCTTGCCCGCGTCCCTTCTCCGGCAGACGCCCGGCAAAGCCTGCTGCGGCTGACCGACGCGGGGCATGCCGCGTTCGCGCCGCTGCAGCAGAAGTCGCGGGACGAGGCGGCCGCCCTGCTGGCCGCCCTGCCCGCGCCCAAGCGCGACCAGCTGATTGATGCGATGTCGGCGGTGCAGCAATTGCTGGATCCGCAACCGCAACGCGCGGCCAGCCGCACCGTGCTCTTGCGCGACCCGCGCCCGGGCGACATGGGCTGGGTCGTGATGCAGCACGCCGAGATCTACTGGCGCGAGTACCGTTTTACCCAGGAGTTCGAAGGCCTGGTGGCGGAGATCGCCGGCAAGTTCATCATGAACTTCGACCCGGCGTGGGAAAAGGGCTGGATAGCCGAGATCGACGGCGAGCGTGTGGGCTCGGTCTTCGTCGTGCGGCGTTCCGCCACCGTGGCGCAGTTGCGCCTGCTGATCCTCACGCCCGGCGCGCGCGGCCACGGACTGGGCGCGCGGCTCACCGACGAGTGCATCGCATTCGCGCGGAGCAAGGGCTATCGCAAGATGATGCTCTGGACACAGAGCAACCTGGATGCGGCCCGGGCGATCTACAAGGCACGAGGCTTCGAGTTGACGAAGAGCGAGGCGAACAACGCGTACGGCCAGAAACTGGTCGGCGAAATCTGGGAGCTGAAGCTATAAACCTTGCCCTGCTCGCCGCCGCGGCATCCGGCGTGCAGGTCGGCGCTGCCATCGTCGCCTCGCGGTTCGCGGTGGCCGAGGTGCCGCCGCTGACGCTCGCGATGCTGCGCTATGCAATCGGCTTCGCCTGCCTGCTGCCGTTCGCATGGATGTCGCTATCCACCGCGCCAGGAGCGTCAAGGCCTCCCGCGGTCGGCACAAGCCGCGCGGCAGACCTGCTCGCGATGGCGGCACTCGGCATCGGGCAGTTCGGCGTGCTGATCGCCCTTCTCAACTTCGGGCTGCGCCACGTTGGCGCGGCGCAGGCCGCGCTGATCTTCAGCCTCCTGCCCCTGCTCACGTTGTCCCTTGGCGCCGTGCTGGGGCGCGAGCGCGTGACGGCGCCGCTGGTGCTGGGCGTGCTCCTGTCGATCGCCGGCGTGGCGCTCTCGCTGGCGCCCAAGCTGGGTCAGGCGCAAGCGGCACATTGGTGGGGCGAGGCCGCGGTAGCCGGCGCCGCTTGCACCGGCGCGCTTTGCAGCGTCCTTTATCGGCCCTACCTGCAGCGCTACCCCATGGTCCCGGTGTCCGCATTCGCGATGGCGTCGTCGGTGGTGGTGCTCGCGATGCTTGCGTTGGGGGAGCAATGGCCGGCACGCGTATTCACGTTCAGCGGCCAGGCCTGGGCGGCAACGGGCTTCATCGGCGTGTCGAGCGGCATCGGCTACTTCTTGTGGCTGTATGCGCTGAAGCACGAGTCGCCAACGCGCGTGACGGTGTTCCTCGCCCTGAACCCCCTGACGGCCGCGCTGCTGGGTTGGGCCTGGTTGAACGAGCCGTTGCAGCCGGTGGCACTGTACGCGCTCGGCCTGATCGCGGCCGGTCTGTGGTTGGCCACGCTCAGGCCAACTGCGCAAGAATTGTCAGGCCCCCGGCCGTAGATTGGAGCCTTCATCAACGAAGGATCCCTCATGAAAACCATCGACCTGGATCAAGCGATTCACGTGATCGGCATCGAACTGCGAACCACCAACGAAGAGGCGTTCCAGACCATCCCGTTGCACTGGAAGCGCTTTACCGAAGAAGATGTTTCCGGCCGCATCGCGGGCAAGCAGTCGGGCGACGTCTACGCCGTCTACACCCATTTCCAGAACGCCGGGCAAAACAACCAGGGCCTCTATTCGCTGGTGCTCGGCGTGCCGGTCGATGCCGCGGCCGCCGTGCCGCAAGGGTTCACACGGGTGGTGGTGCCGGCCTCGCTTCGCGCCGTGTTCCCCGTGCAAAAAGGCCGCTTCGACCTCGTCGGAGCCACGTGGCAGGAGATCTGGCAGCAGGGCGACCTGGCAAAGACCTTCATCGCCGACGTCGAGCGCTACCGGCCCGGCGGCGAGATCGATATCCTCATCGGTATCGAAAGGGAAGCTGCCATCGCATGAACAGGGAACACGGCTGGACCGACTACCAGGAGCGGCTGGGCCGCGTCATCGCGTACATCCACGACCACCTGGATGGGCCGCTCGAGCTGGACCGGCTGGCCGAGGTGGCCCATCTCTCGCCCTACCACTGGCACCGCGTCTACCACGCCCTGCACGGTGAAACCATCGCGGCCACCGTGCGGCGCCTGCGCCTGCACCGGGCCACGGGCTACCTGGCCAACACCCCGCTGGCCATAGCCGACGTGGCGCGCAAGTGCGGCTACCCGAATGTGCAGTCGTTCGCGCGCGCGTTCCGCTCGGTCTATGCGATGAGCCCCACCCAGTACCGCGCGCAGGGCAGCCACGCAGTGTTCCACGCCGCACAGGCGCAGCCGGAGGCCGCCGGCTACGCCGTCGACATCCGCGACGTGCCCGCTGTGCAACTGGCGGGCATTGCCCATCGAGGCTCGTACATGCTGGTCGGCAAGGCCTTAGCAACCGCCTACATGCGCCTGGCCGCGCAGGGCCTGGCGCGGCCCGAGGCGCGCTGGATGGCGGTGTACGACGACGACCCTTTTGCCGTTCCCGAGAAGCAGCTCAGCTCGCGCGCCGGCCTGTCGCTGCCGCCGGGCGCGCAGGCGCAGCCGCCGCTCATGCCCTTCACGCTGGGCGGCGGCCCTTGCGCCGTGCTGCGTCACCGCGGCCCCTATTCGACGATGCGCGCCGCCTACCAGTGGCTCTACGGAAGTTGGCTGGTGCAGTCGGGCCTGGAAGCAGCCGATCAGCCGGTCTTCGAAGAGTACCTGAACAATCCGCGCGACACGCGGCCGGCCGACTTGCTGACGGATATCTTTCTGCCCCTCGCGGGCCCGGCAGTTTTGACCGGGAAGCATGCAAACACGGGACGATAATCGCTGCATGAGTTCCTTGCCTCCGGCCCCCGCATCCGACGCGGAACAACGCCCCCAGCCGCGCTCCCTGGGTGACCTGTTCTGGTCGTTCACCTGGCTGGCCCTGCAAGGTTTTGGCGGCGTGCTGGCGGTGGTGCAGCGCGAGATGGTCGAGAAGAAGCGCTGGATGACGCGCGAAGAATTCGTCGAGGAATGGGCCGTGGCGCAGATCATGCCCGGACCCAACGTGGTGAACCTCTCCTTGATGATCGGCGGCCGCTACTTCGGATTGCGCGGCGCCATGACGGCGCTGGCCGGCATGCTGGCCGTGCCGCTGCTGGTCGTGCTGGCGCTGGCGCTGGTGTACGCGCAGGTCGCGGACAACCCGCACGTGGCCGGTGCCTTGCGCGGGATGGGCGCGGTCGCGGCGGGGCTGATCACGGCCACCGGCCTCAAGCTGATGAGCGCATTGAAGAAGCATCCTTTGGGTGTGCCGGCCTGCACCGTCTTCGGCATCGCCACTTTCGCCGCCATCGCGCTGCTGCGCTGGCCGCTCGCCTACGTGCTGCTGGGCCTGGGCGGGCTCGCATGCGTCTTGACCTACCGCAAGATGGGAAAGGCGGGCGCATGACGATCACCATGACCGGCGCCGACTGGCTCTCGCTGTTCGTGCACTACCTGTCGCTGTCGCTGCTGTCGGTGGGCGGCGCCATCACCACCGCGCCGGACATGCACCGCTTCCTGGTCGACGGCAAGGGCTGGTTGACCGATCCGCAATACAGCGCATCGATCGCCATCGCGCAGGCCGCGCCGGGCCCGAACGTTCTGTTCGTCGCCTTGATGGGATGGAACGTCGGCCTGAACGCGGGCGGCCTGCCCACTGCGCTGTTCGGCATGACGGTGGCCATGGTCGGCATCATGATCCCCAGCACCACCCTCACCTATTTGGCCGCGACCTGGGGCCACGCCAACCGCGAGCTGCGCGGCGTGCGCGCGTTCAAGCAGGGCATGGCACCCATCGTGATCGCACTCCTCGTCGCAACGGGCTGGATCCTGGCTACGGGCAGCAATTACGTGACGCGCAACTGGCCGATCTGGCTGCTGGCCGTCGCCGCCGCCGTCATCGTCTGGCGCACCAGGATCCACCTGCTGTGGCTGCTGGGCGCGGGCGCGGTGCTGGGATGGGTCGGCTGGGTCTGAGTATCAGCGCTTGCGCCGCGGCGGAAACAACCACCATGTGGCCAGCACGGCCAGACCGAAGAGCGAATAGACGAGCGTGAACACCCAACCCGGCGCATCGTAGTAGAGCAAGTACTGCAGCCAGTGCTCGATGAAGCCGCCGGCATAGGTAGGGCCGCCGCCCTTGGCGCGCAACCACATCTCCAACGTGGTCAACGGACACAGCATCCCGAACCATGACTCCGCGACAACGACCGCAATCGCAGCCAGGTGGGCGAGCCTGAACCACAGGCGGTTGACCCAGCCCCACCTTCGCAGATTGCCGGCCACCACCACGATGAGACCCAGCAAGACGAACGCCGCGATGGCCACGTGCAGCGCCAGCACGGCATCGGCGAGCAATCGGTAGGGCATGGTGGTTGCCCGCGTGGCTTACTTGTTGCAGTGGTCGCAGATCGCCACGAACGCAGCGAGCGGATCAGGCGCCTTTGTCACGCCGCGGCCCACGACCAAATGCGTCGCGCCGGCGCGCAGGGCCTCGACTGGCGTGGCGATTCTCGCTTGGTCATTGCCTTTCTCGCCGGGCATTTGCGTGCCCGGCGCGATGATCAACATGTCGAGCGGCAGGGCTTGGCGCAAAAATGCGGCTTCCTGGGGCGAGGCGACGACGCCATGGCAACCGGCTCGCGCCGCAAGCTGCGCCAGCCGGAGGACCTGCTGCTTCACCGTCGCGCCTACGCCGATCTCAGCCAAATCTTCGTCCCGCAGGCTGGTGATCACCGTGAGCGCCAGCACGCGCAGCTGCGGAAAGGGCCGGGCAGCATCCACGGCGGCACGCAGCACTGCCGAACCTCCGGAAGCGTGCACTGTCACGAAGGACACGCCCAGGGCGCCGCAAGCTGCGACGGCACCGGCCACCGAGTTCGGGATCTCGTGCAGCTTGAGGTCCAGGAACACCTGCTTTCCTGCGGTGATCAGTTCCCGCACCACGGCGGGCCCTTCGGCCGTCAACAACTGCAAGCCAATCTTGTAAAACGACGCGTGCTCGCCCAACCGCTCCACCAGGCAGCGCGCCGCGGCCGCGCTGTCGAAGTCGAGCGCGACGATTATTCGGTCCTCGACACGCGTGGAGTTCATCGGCATCGTGCGTACATGTAGCTGGGCCCGGGCTCAGGGCTGATGTTCGGGTGCACGACGAAGCGCTCCAGCCGCCCTTCGCGTGTGAACCCGGCCTTTTCCAGAACCCGCGCCGAGTTGCGATTGTTCACGTCGCAGGTGGCTTGCAAACGAAAAAACGCGGGCACAGCAAGCGCTGCTCCGGCCAGTGCATCGACCGCTTCGGGCATCAGTCCGCGGCCCCAGTACGCCTGCGCCAGGACGTAGCCGATGTCCACCGTGTACCCGGATGCGCGGGCCTCCAGCATGCCGATGGGCGCATCAGGCGCATCGTGCAGTGCCAGGATGTACGGCCACCGCGCGCCCTCGCCGAACAATGCGATGCACTCCGCGATGAAGGCCTCGGTTTGCGCCACGGCCGCATGCGGGCGCCAGACCATGTAGCGCGCCGCCTCTGCCGATTGCGTATAGGCGTCGAATATCTTGCGCGCATCCGCAGGCTGCGGTGCACGAAGGAGCAGACGGCGCGTGGCGAGCTCGTTCGGCAGCACGTTCAGCCCGGCGCCGGCTTGCGCGGCAAGTGATCGCCCAGCGTCACCCAGTCGACATGGGTGTCGAAGTACGCATGGACCTGCGGTTCACGGCCGACGGGGTCGGTGAACAGCGCTCGGGCGATGTGCAGCTCGCCCGGCCAGGCCGGTGCCTTGAAGAACATCGGGCTTCCGCATGTCGAGCAGAACCCGCGGCTGCCGCCTTCCGGCGCGTCATACCAGCGCAGCAGTTGCACCGGGTCGTCGAGCTCCACCTGAGCCGAGCCCACGCTCACCCAGGTGACGAAGGCGCTGCCGTGCGCGCGCCGGCAGCGCGTGCAGTGGCAATGCGCGACCCATTTGGGTGGCAGGCCGGCCTTGAAGGACACGCCGCCGCACAGGCAGGCGCCACGCGCGAGTGAAGCATCGGAGTTGGAAGGCATCTCATCTCCTGGTTGCAGGATTGTCTAACGCGCGCGCAGATCGCGCACCATCAACAGTTCATCGGGCTCGACTTCCAGCGGCTTGTAAAGGCTGGCCGACGCCGGAGCAAAGTCCAAGCGCTCCAGCAGCCTCAGGGAACGCGTGTTGCTGCGCTTGAGCACTGCCGACAGAGTGCGCACTTCATGGCTGCGCTCCAGTTCAGAGATCATCGCTTCCACAGCCTGGCGTGCCAGGCCACGGCCCCAGTACCGGCTGCCCAGAACGTAAGCGATGGCGGCCCTGCCATCGGCATGCACAGTCGCCTGCACGTAGCCGATCAGTTCAGAGGACGGCAGGCGGATCACCCAGTTGAGCCATTGCTCACGGCCATCAGGCGAGCGCCGGCTTTCCAGGCGCGCGAACCGCTGGCGCAGCCACTCCAGGGACTGCGGCGGTTCATTCTCATGTTCGTAGACCGCGGGATCGCAAAGGACTTCGAACATCTCGTCCGCGTGGGAAGCGAGCTGCGGTTCGAGGGAAACCGCAGCCGAGTCGCGACACGCTCGGGCGTAATAGTTGTCCCACTCGGAGGTCTCCACCAACTCGAAGCCATGCCGCTGATAGAAGCGATTGGAGTCGCTGCCACGCAATGCCCCGACTCGCAGTGGCTTTGCCTGCGCATCCGCTTGCGCGAACACGCCGGCCAGCACCACCGCGCCAATGCCGCGCCGTTGAAACGCCGGTGCGATGTAGAGATGGTCCAGCAACACGCCGTCCTCGATCGGCTTGACCACCACGAAGCCGACGCGCTCGCCCGCTACCACGATGTGACGTGTGTGCTCAGGCGCGAACCCGCCCAGGAAGCGCTCGCGCGCCCGCACGGGGTCGAAGCGGCCGATACGCTCCAGGCTCTCGCGCATGGCTGCAACGCGCAGCGCGGCCAGCGCTTCTGCATCTTCGGCGCGGGCGTTTTCGAAGGCAACATCGGTCTCGCGGTACTGGGGCATGCCGCGATTTTGCCAGTGGCCGGCTCAGCGCGCGACGATCGCCCAGCGCTCGTGGTCGCGCCAGCGGCCGCGAATTTTCAGGTAGCGCGGCGAGTAGCCTTCCTGCTCGAAACCGCAGGATCGCACCAGCGCGATCGACGGCAGGTTGCCGGGCTGGATGTTGGCCTCGAGCCGGTGGAGCTTGAGTTCAGTGAACGCCTTTCGCACAGCCAGGCGCAGGCCCGCCCGCATCAGCCCTTGCTGCTCGTGGCCCGTGAATGCGTAGTAGGCGAGATAGGCGCTCAAGAAAACGCCGCGGACGATGTTGGTGATGTCTATGAAGCCGACCAGCGCATCCGTGGTGGCGTCACGCACGGCAAAGCCGAAGTTGTTGGGCCCCTGCGAGCGCGCAGCCAATGCCTGGAACGCCGCGCGCGTCGTGGGCGGCGAAACCCAGGGGCCGTGCAGCTTCCGGCTGCGCGCCACGGCGGCGAGGAACTCGGCTTCGTCGATCGGCCGCAGCAGGACAAGGCGGACAGATGCGCCCATGATCAGCCCAACACCTTGAGGTAGACCCGGTTCTCGTAGTGATCGTTCTCGAACACATAGTCGGTTGCGCCCACGTCGACGTAGCCCTGCTTCGGATAGAACCCAATGGCCCGGGCATTGCCGACCCAGGCCGTGAGCCACAGGGCATCGGCGCCGCGCGCTGCGGCCGACTTCTCGGCGCGACGCAGCAGTGCCTTGCCGATGCCCTGGCCGGTGAATCGTTCGTGCACGTACAGCCTGTTGACCTCCGATGTCGCCCCATGCGACACCAGCGCATGACGCGCCCCGTGTGTGACTTGCACGAAGCCCACCAGGTGGCCATCGTTCTCTGCCAGGATGAACTCTGTCGATTCGTCCTCCAGCAGGGATTCGATCTTCGCTGGCGCGAAGTGCTCAACGACCTCTCTTGCCAACGCAGCCCGCATCCCGGCCGGCGCGTACGTGTCCAGAAACACGTGCGTGCCGAGCATACCGATGCACAGGGCGTCTGCCGCGGAGCCCGCGCGAAACGACGGGGTCACTTCTTCGATGCGGCGAGCTTCGCCGCGTAGGCATCTGCACGCGTGGCATCACCTGCCGCGCGGTACAGGTGCTCGAGCTCCTCGAACACATACGGATCCGGCTCGCCGGCCTGCTCCCACTCGCGCTCCAGGCGCAGCTGGATGTCGATCGCCTCGTGGAGCTTGCCCTGGGCCCGCAACGTCCACGCGATCATCCAGTAGGCGATGCGCACGTTTTTGGTCTTGCCCGCGCGTTCGTGCGCGGCAAGCGAAAGCTTGAACTGCGTCAGGGCCTCATCGTATTGCCCGAGCAGGTGCTTGGCATAGCCCACGTTGTTGCGCAGCGAGGCTTCCCATTTTTTTGCCGCCGGCTGCGACGAGCCCTCGAGGTAGTCCAGCGCCTTCAGGTCCCATTCGAGCTGCGCCTTCGGGTCAGGGTCGGCCATCGGCATCATGTGCAGCGCATCGATGGCCAGGTAATCGAGTTGGGCGTGCCTGGCGGTTTCGAAGGCTTGCAGATACAGCGATCGTGCCTGCTGCCTGGCTTCGGCCGTCAACAACGCTTTGGGGTGGGCCGGAGACGCGTACGTGCGGCCCAACTCGAGCAGGTAATTGACCTGCGCCTCTGCCGAGGCCTTCTTCACCGGTTCGCCGATCGATGCGAGGATCTCGCGGGCGCGAACGAAGTCCTTGCGCAGCCCCCAGGTGCGGGCGATCTGCGTCTGCAGGATCAGCGCTTCGTCGTCCGTCGCTGTGGCCAAGGCATCGCGAAACCGCTGCTCGCTGAGCGCCGGCTTGCTGTAGTCCCACAGGCCCAAGATGTCGAGCGGCATGGCGTTCCTTTCTTTGCTTGAAATACGCAGCCATAGCTGCGCGTCGAACGGCACGAGCACAGGGCCCGCGTTCCTGCCCGATGAATGCTCGTCGGCCCTGCCGAACAGGATTTTCTCGAAGCTTACCCGTGTGACCGCGTAGGGCGTGCCCTCGAATGCAACGGCAAGCCGGCGCAGAAGCGCCGGGTCGCCCAGCACGTCCGCCGCGAGCTTATCGCGCTCTCCTCCCCTGGCGCGCGAAATGCGCGCAGCCCAGCCGGGTGCCGCAAGCGCCGAGTCGGCGATGTGGGCGGACAGCCACGGATAGGAGACGGCGCGTCCCAAAGACAGCGCCGAAATTCCGGCGGGCCAGCTGCGTAGCCATTCGGAGACCACGCGCCGGTATGTGGGCTCGTCGATCGTGCAGCGCTCGAATGCCGACGCATCCGGGCGGAGCGTGGCTGAGGTGCCGGAAGCGTGAACCTCGACGAAAGGACTGCAGGCGCTGGTCAAGCCAGGCGCCAAGGCCAAACCCGACACGAAGACAGCGCGCAGCATTGCCGATGCGATGGCGCTCATGGACCGACCACGATGTGCATTGCACTCCCCTCAAAAGGAAATGCAGGCCGGGGCTTTGACGCGAAGCACCGCTTCCTGCTGGAACCTCGCCTTGTACTCCACAACGATCTCGACGACCGCCTTCTCACTCGCGGCGTCATCCGGGTGCAGCAGGTTGAGCACGCGGGACGCTTCGCGAACGATCGCGCCGTCCCCGCCGCGCCATTGGCCGGCCGCTTCCCAAACGGTCAAGCCTTGCGGAAAGCGCGGACTGACGACCTTGTTCAGAAAATCGGCCCACTCGCCCGGCGTGACAATCCCGACCGGCTTGGCCGTGCCGAAGTAAAGCGAGTCCTGGATGAAAGCCTGCTCCTCACCCGTGCAGGCTGGTGAGTGGAACGACGCGCAACCAGTGAGCGCCAGCAAGACGACCATCACCATCGCCGACGCCGATGGGCGAAACGCGGCGAGGCTTCGCAGCGCTTCGACCGGCTTCAGCGCGCCACGCCCGGCTGGATGCACACCGACACCGTGACACTTCCGGCGAGAGGCCTGCTGGCTGCCACGCGCGCATCGTTGTATATCAAACGCTGAAACGACGGGCTGCCAAAGTCAGTCGTGACCACGAGCCCGGTGCCATAGGTGTACGGCCCGCTGACGAATGACTGATTGCCGTCCACGATGTAGAAGGAATCGATGTTGGGATAAGCGGCCGTCGCGCTGACAGCGTAGGCCGCCGGCATGTTGAGGATTCGTGAATTCGCGACACAGCCGATGGGGAGCATGCCGTTGCCGAAGGGCGGGCTGATCGATCCATTCCCGATGTTCTGCACCTCGGTCGGGTCGACAGAGCGCACACAAAGACCGTCCATGCCGTTGGTGCCACGGCGGTTCAGCAAGCGCGGATCGGAGAAGCCACCGCTCATGATGACCTTGGAGACGAATTCGCCCCGGTTCACGGGCACGGGGACGGTGCGCGTCTGCATGCGCTGCCATGCGTTGAGGAAGAAGTCATTGCTCGAAAACGTCCCCAATGTCACGGTGCGTCCCGGCAAACACTCCAGCAGCGGCGGCGTTGTGACCCATTTGCCCTCCGGGTACGGCACCAGCGAGCGCCAGGTTCCGCCCTCCGTCTGCTGCCGCGTGTCGCCCGTGGTGGTGTTGGTGCAGGTGTCCGTTCCGGGCACGTAATGGAAACCGGCGCCATACAGCGTGCAGATCCTCACGTACTCCACGGCCGCGACACTTGCCGGGGCAATGAGCAGGAGCCCGGCGCATGTGGCAAACGACAACAAGTGCTTGTTCATTGGGCTCCTTGGCGGGGTCGGTACACCGGGCACCATGAGCAGCCCGTACGCGTGCGGAGTATAGCGGTCGTACTGCAGAGTTCAAACCCGCGCGCCGCCGCTTAGTAAGCCCGCGATTTCCAGATCCGCCAGGGGCGGAAAGGCCCTTGCGCCGAGCGCCGACTTCAATGCAAGTTTCAGCATCATTTCATTAGCATATAATTTCAACTTGGTGCATCGCACTTCCTGAGAGACCTGCGGCCCACGACGCGCCGGCATCATCCGGTCGCGAATGCCAAGGCAAGCGCACAAGTTGGAGGGGTCAGATGAGTTCGCCGAATCACGCGCATGCCCACGTGGGCAACCCATCCCACGCTCATGCGCGGCCGACCGGTTGGCGGCGCTGGGTCTACGCCACAAACCACAAGGACATCGGCACGCTCAACGAGGACGCCACCAAGCTGGCCTGGGGCGAACCTGTGGCGGCAATCCGGTAGAGGCCCGCCAAAAGATGTCCGCACTGTCCGTCGCCGTATTCGTGCTGTTGTGGGGCGCGGGTGCCTGTCTGTTGCCGATGCGAAGTGCGCTACAGGCGGCCATTGCGCTCATCACCCAGCTGGTGGCGATGATCGCCATCGGGGAAGCGGTTGTGGGTGTGCTGTTCGGAGGCCCGCCGGTGGCGGGTCAGCTGGCATGGGCGTATCCCATCGGCAATTTGAGCGTGCGCCTCGATGCGCTGGGCGCTTTCTTCCTGGCGTGGTCACTGCCGATGACGTTCCTTGGCAGCGTGTATGCCGTGGGCTATCTTCGCTCCCACTTCGGCTCAAAGCGGCATCTGGGCGTGCATTTCTCGCTGCTCAATCTGACGTCGCTTGCGTTTGTGCTGGTGTACACGGCCGATCATGCCCTTATCTTTCTGCTGGGCTGGGAGGTGGCCGCGCTGGCTGCATGGCTGTTGGTGATCTGGGACTACACGAATCAAAAGGTCCGATTCGCGGGATTCAACTACCTGGTCTCCACGCATATCGGCCTGGTGTTCCTGATCGCCGGATTCATGATCCTCTACGCCCACTCGGGCTCCTGGTCCATAGCTGCGTTCGGCGAGTGGTTGCGCGACCATCCGGGCGGCGAGCGCGACTTGGTGTTCCTGCTTCTCGTGGCGAGCTTCGCGCTCAAATCGGCATTCTTTCCCTTCCACTCATGGCTTCCGCGCGCGCATGCAGCCGCACCGGCCCATGTCTCGGCACTGATGTCTGGTGTCATCCACAAGGCAGGGCTGTATGCGTTGGTCCGGTTTGTCATCCTCATCGGCACGCCCGACGAGTGGATGGGCTGGTTTCTCATCGGGTTCTCGGCGTTGTCGGCAGTCGTGGGCGCGCTCTATACGGTCGGCCAGCGTGACCTGAAGCGCCTGCTGGGGTACTCGTCCACGGAGAACGTCGGCATCGCAGGCATCGGCTTGGGCATCGGCTGCCTGGGGCTGGCGTGGAAGAACCCAGTGCTGGCGACGTTCGGGTTCGGCGGCGGCCTTCTGCACATCCTGAACCACGCATTCTTCAAGTGCCAGCTGTTCTACGCCGCGGGTGCGGTGTACCAGGCCACACACACCGTGGATATGGAAAAGCTGGGCGGCATTTCGCGGCTGATGCCTTGGACAGCCATGAGCTTCCTGCTGGGCGGACTCGCGATTTCCGGCTTGCCGCCGCTCAATGGCTTCACGAGCGAGTTCGTGATCTATTCGGGCCTGTTCACCGGCGAGGCGATCGGAGTCGGCGCCAAGGTCGCGCTCTGCCTGGCCGGGGCGGCGCTGGCCTTCGTGGGCGCAGTCTCCGCTTTGAGCATCACACGCGCATTCGGCGTCGTCTTCCTGGGGACTGCGCGCGACCCTGAGATCACGAGTTCGGGAGAGGCAAGCCGGTGGATGCTGGTGCCGGTGGGGCTGCATGCCTTGGGCGTCGTCTTGCTTGGCGTCGTCCCTGCCCTGGGCGTCGCGCTCGTGGAGTGGCCCGTCAAGCTAGCGCTGGAGCAAAGCCTGCCGGCTGCTGCCAACGTGCTGCCTGGGCTTGCCGCCGCACTCACCCGAATCGGCCTGATCTCCGGCGGTCTGGCCCTGCTGGTCATGGTTCTGGTGTGGCTGCGATACAGGGCCGTGGCCGCCCCCGGGAAGCGCCACGTCACCTGGGGCTGCGGCTACACCGCCGTTAACCCACGCATGCAGTACACAGGGGCGGGCTTCTCAGCCGATTTCAGCGAATATTTTCGCGGCGTGATGGTCCTGCTGCGCCGGCGCAAGGCGCCAGCGGGGTACTTCCCGGATGACAGCTATCTCGTCACCGACTGCGTGGACGCCGTCGAGCGCCGGCTCTACTCAGTCATCAATCATGGGGACGCCTCGGCGGCGCAGATGTCCTCCCGACTCAAGGAGGACGATCCCCGCCTGGGCTTTGCTGCCGCGCTGGTGGCAATTCTGGTGATCGCCGGGCTGGCACTGCTGTCGGGAGGCCCACTTCAATGAGGGGGCTGCTCCTGACGACGCATGTCCTCGCAGTGCTCGCCATGCCGGTGCTCATGGTCGGGGTGGTGAATCGGACAAAATCGCTATGGGCCGGGCGTAAGGGCCCAAGGCTTCTTCAGTTCGCCTGGGACCTCCAACGCCTGATGCACAAGCGTCCGGTCTACAGCGTCGTGTCCACGCCATTGTTCATTGCGGGGTCGTGGGTCGTCCTGTCTGCGTCGCTGCTCGCTGCAGTGATCGCGCCCATCTTCGGCGACGTCTCCCCGCTGCAGTTCGAACGAGATTTCATCGTGTTCGCCTACACGCTGGGCCTGGCGCGGATCTTCCTCATGCTGTCCGCCATGGATGTAGGCAGCGCGTTCGAAGGCATGGGTGCCGCGCGAGAGGCTTCGTTCACGGCATTTATCGAACCGGCCCTGTTCTTGCTCATCGGCTCAGCCGGCGTGGCCACGGGGCACACCAGCTTCGCCGGGCTGCTGGGACATCTGCACGCGAGCGCGCTGTTCCCGGTGCTGGCGGCCCCGGTCGTGCTTGTCCTCTTCGTGCTGTTGCAAGCAGAGGCTTCCAGGGTTCCCGTCGACGACCCATTGACGCACCTGGAGCTGACCATGGTTCACGAGGTGATGATTCTCGATCACAGCGGCCCCGAACTTGCCGCCATGCAATTCGCCTCGGCCGTCAAGATGACCACCTACGCGGGATTGATCGCCGCAGTGGTCAATCCATTCGAGATCGCGGGGTCGCCTGTTCTGGGTGTGCTGTCCTCGATCTTGCTCATGGTCGGCGTCGCCGTGGCCATCGGTTGCGTTGAGTCGCTCACGGCCCGGTTGCCTCTGCGTCATGTGCCGCGCTACCTTATGCTGGCTTCGTTGGTGGCCCTGACGTGTTTGGGCGCCACCGCATGGATGGCGGGAGTCAGAAATTGACGCCCGCCCTGATCCTGTTTCTCGCGGCGGTCGTGCTGCCGATCTTCTTTTCGAAGATCAACGCCGCACCTTTCTGGCTCGTTGCGCAGGCTGTCGCGCTTGCCTGGACCATCGGGCGGCACGCGGAGTTTTCGGCTCACACTCTGCTGGCTGTCGGCGAAGTCCTCCTGGTGCGTGCGGTGGCGGTCCCTTGGCTGCTAAGCCGTGCCATCGCCAGGCACGAAGATGCCGGCAAGGACCTCATGCCTTCGAATCTGTTCGCGTGGGCGGTCGGCATCACCCTGCTTGTGCTCGCGTTCCAGTTCGTGACGCCCGCCGGGGCCGATCCGCACACGTTGACACTCGGGGTCGTTGGATCGACGGTGGTGATGGCGCTGCTGGTGCTGTCGACGAACGAGTCCCCGGGGGCGCAGCTGGTAGCGGTCCTGTTCATGGAAAACGCGCTGGTCCTGTTTGAGTCCTTATCCCCGCAGCCCTGGCCCCTGCCGATCCATGCCGCCCTGGGCGTCGTCTACGTGCTCACCGTGGCCGTCGGCGCCTGGCTGATCGGAACACCCGATCCGCTGCCAGCTGGCGGGGATCGGGAACACCAGGAGAGACGCGCGTGAGCGGCGCGCTTGCCGCGCCCACGCGCGACCCTGCTTTCCAGCCGAGCGCCCATGGATGGCTCGGCTCGGCATTGGTGCTCGTCGCGCTGGGCGCGGTCGTCCTTTGGGTGACCATTTTCGTGCGCACGCCCATTGGCGAACTTCCAGTGCACTTCGCTCAAGGCTACTTTGTGCTCGACGCCACGTCTATGCTGTTTCTGCTGGTCATCAACCTCGTGTTCCTGGGGATCAGCGTGTACATGTGGTCGCGAATTCGGACCTCCGCAATCCTCGCGCGGACCATCGGGAGCCGCGCCACGCTCTCCTTGGCATTCATGGTTGCGATGAACCTGGGCACGCTGTCCAACAATCTGCTGCTCCTGTGGGCCTTCGTTGAATTGACGACGCTTTGCGCCGTGCCACTCGTGGCGCAAGGAGTTGCGCTGCGGCCCCGGCGGGTGGCTTGGCAATACATGCTCTATTCGAGCATGGCCTTGGCGCTGACGTTTCTGGGTATTTTGTGTCTGGCACGCTCGGCCCAACTTCATGGGCTCGAAATCAACTTCGCCCTGGATCAAATGTCCCAGGGTCTCGCGACACCAGGCGATGGCTGGCAGCGGCTCGGGCTTGCGTTGATGCTGCTGGGCCTTGGCAGCAAGCTCGGGCTGGCCCCGTTGTACAGCTGGTTGCCCGAGACCTACGAAGCCGCACCTACCAGCACCAGCGCTCTATTGGCCGCGGTCCAGTTCAACATCAGTGTGGTGGCCGTCTTGCGGATCCTGCAAGTGTTTCGCGGGCATGACATCGCGTTCGTGATGAATATCCTGTTGGTCATGGGCTGCCTGTCCCTGCTGGTGGCGGCTGTTCAGGTGATGGCCGCCCGCAGCTACAAGCGCCTCATCGCCTATGCCTGCGTGAGCTCCTCGGGGGTTATTGCGATCGGTCTGTCGGTGGGCAAGGCGGCGGCCTACGGCGTGCTGCTTTACATCGTCAGCAACGCCTTCGTCAAGGCATTGCTGTTCCTCACGGCCGGGCGGCTACGAGCCGTCTATCGCACGAACGAGTCCAAGGCGCTCGGCGGCGCGATTCGCGTCCTTCCCTTCTCGGGTGGGCTCTTCACGGTGGGTGTGTTCGCGCTTCTCGGGTTTCCGCCGTTCGGTGGCTTCATGGCCGAAATGCTCATCCTGTCAGGGACAGTGCAGGCCGGCAACCTGCTCGCCTTCACCGTGATGTGTACGATGCTCACGGTCATCTTCGTCGCCACGGGGCGATCGATCTTTCCCATGATCTGGGGCCGTTCCGAGGTGCATGTCGCGGCGGTCAAGGAGAACTGGATGACGGCACTGCCCAAGCTGGGCTTCGTGGTCGCGCTGGTGCTACTGGGAATCTATACGCCCGCGCCAGTCAGCCGCTTGCTGGTGCTCGTGGCGCAATCAATCGGGGGCCATTGATGTTGCAGGCCACGTCTGTCGCCATGAGGCTGACGCGGGAGATCGAACCGGCGAGCCTGGATGATTGGGTCGCCGGCTGCGACCGGGCCCTCGCGCGAGGCGCCCGGATGCTGACACTCTTTGGACGCGAGGATGGGACCGGCCGAGTCGTCACCACGGCTGTTTTGCTCCCAGAGCACGGCTCAATTGAGATCCTGAGGGGGCATGGAGTACCCAACCAGCGCTACCAAGCGCTTACGTCGAACCACCCCGCCGTGCACATGTTTGAACGCGAGTTGTGGGAGCAGACTGGCCTGGTTCCCGAGGGCCATCCATGGCTGAAGCCCGTACGCTACGAAGGCGCCCGCCAGCAGCAGATGCACGGGCATCCGTATTTCAACGTGCGCGGGCATGGCATCCACGAAGTCGGCGTCGGCCCTATTCACGCAAGCGTGATCGAGCCAGGGCATTTCCGCTTCATGTGTCACGGCGAGACCGTGCATCACCTGGAGATCCAGCTTGGCTATCAGCACCGCGGCGTCGAGGCCTTGCTGCTGCGCCGCAATCCGTTGGGCCTGGCGCCGTTGGTCGAAACCATCGTGGGCGACTCTTCCATTGCCTACGCCTGGGGTTACTGCGCGGCGGTCGAGGCCCTCTCAGATACCCAGGTGAATCTGCAGACGGACATCGTGCGCGGTATCGCGCTCGAATTGGAGCGCATCGGCATGCACCTCGTGGCACTCACGGGTCTGGCAACCGACATTGCCTTCCTGCAGGGCGGCGCGACGTATGGCAGGCTGCGCACGGCGATCATCAATGCGACCATGCGCGCATGCGGCAGCCGATTCGGTCGGGGATGGCTGCGTCCCGGCGACGCGCGTTTTGGCATCGACGATGCGCGGCGCGCGGACCTGGTGCAAACGATCGCTGGCCTGTTGAAGGACATGGCCGAAGTGAACGATCTCATGCTCGGTGCCCGCAGCGTCAAGGCCCGTTTCCAGGGCGTAGGCACCGTCGATGCCCAGTCGGCACGCGGTATTGGGCTCACTGGCCTGGTGGCACGCGCGAGCGGACTGCCGTTCGACACGCGTTCGCGTCTGCCCGGCAAGCTGTACACCGCACATCCTGTTCCCACGCTCGTGGAGGACACCGGCGACTGCTGGGCGCGCTTCAGGTTGCGCATGAGGGAGGCGGAAGCCTCCGCCCGATGGATTGCAAAGGCCTTGCAGGTGCCCGATCTTGCTTTGCCGCCGCACCAGGCCGCCGCACCAGGGCGATTGTGGCCGCGGACGCTGTGCGTCTCCGTTCGCGAGGGGTTCCGCGGACCTGTGATCCAGGCCCTCGAAACCGGCGAGGACGGCAGCTTGCTGCACTACAAGGTCCAGGACCCGTCGATGCAGAACTGGTACGGCCTGGCGCTGGCGCTGCGCGAGAACGAAATCTCGGACTTTCCGATCTGCAACAAGAGCTTTGATCTTTCCTATTGCGGAAACGATCTGTAAGGGACCCGTGCTCAAGTCAATCGCCGTGAGGGTGTCGCAGGGCTCCCAATACATCAAAGACCCGCGCAAGGCGGATCCCGTGGGCTTTCGCGGCTTGCCCGTCATTGGCAAGGAACTCTGCGAAGCAGATTGCCGCAGGTGCGCCGACGCTTGCCCCACTCAGGCGATCGATGTGGACCCTGTGCGCATCGATCTGGGGCGCTGCATCATGTGCGGCGACTGCGCGCCGGTTTGTCCCTCGAAGAAGATTTCGTACTCCAGCCAGTTTCAACTGGCCGCCACATCTCGAGACGGATTGGTGATCAGTCAGGCTCGGCCGCGTCCGGACCCCGTGAAGGTGTCGCAAGCCTTGCACCGGCGATTCGGCCGCTCGATGAAGTTGAGGTCCGTTTCCGCAGGCGGCTGCAATGGCTGCGAGTTGGAGGTCAACGCGTTGACGAACGTGAACTTCGATATTGGACGCTACGGCATCGACATCGTCGCTTCGCCGCGCCACGCGGATGGCCTGATCCTCACCGGCCCCATCACACTCAACATGGCTCTTGCTCTGCAGCTTTGCTGGGATGCCATGCCGGAGCCCAAGATCGTCATTGCCGTGGGCGCATGCGCGATCTCCGCCGGCCTGTTCGAGAATGCGGCGGGTGTCGAGCGCAGCTTCCTCGAGCGATTCAAACCGACACTGTTCGTGCCTGGCTGTCCTGCGCATCCCTTGACGATGGTGTGCGGGATCCTGGATCTGCTCGGGATTGAGAGCTGACGCTGTCCAGGGCCGCCGCGCCGCGCGGCGGTGCTCCAGTGTTGAATCTCATTAATGTAAGATGTGCATAAGATGTAATTGCCACTCTGCGTTGTCGAGGATATCCATGGCGCTGAAGACCGCGAGGTTGATGCTGCCTCGTCCCTTGCAGGACCGTGGTCGGCGCCCCCGCGCACTCGAAGTCGGCCATGGCTAGCCCGGCGCAATGGCTGGCACTTGACTGGATCCTGGTGATCCTGGGCGCGTGGCTTGCGGTGGGGATCGTCGGAGTCCTCTTCTTGCGGCGCCTGGCCTTCGTTGCACATGTGCTCTTCCCGGCCGGCGCGGTGCTCAGCCTGGGCCTCTTTGCGGTCGCGGCGATAGCGCTGGCGGCGACACCCGAAGTTGCCGTGCTTCCCATTGGGCTTCCCGCGCTGCCATTTCACCTCCGGCTCGACAGCCTTTCAGCGTTCTTCCTGATGGTCATCGGGGCGGCCTCGGCGGGCATCTCGACTTTTGCGGCCGGCTATTTCCGCCGGGGCGAAGGCACGCCCCCCGGCTTGCTTTGCCTGGAATACCACGTCTTCCTGGTCAGCATGGCGGGCGTGCTCCTGGCAGACGACGCCTATTCCTTCATGGTGATGTGGGAGACGATGGCCCTGTCGTCCTTCTTCCTGGTGACGGCCAACCACCGTGTCCCCGAAGTGCGCAGTGCCGGCTATCTCTACATCACCATGGCCCGGATCGGAGCAATAGCGATCCTGCTGTGCTTTGGCGTGTTGCAGGCGAACACAGGCGACTACACGTTCGCCAACATGCGAGCCCAATCGTTGTCGCCGTTCTGGGCATCGATAGGGTTTCTGCTGGCACTCTTCGGGTTCGGTGCCAAGGCCGGCGTCCTGCCGCTGCACGTCTGGCTGCCCGAAGCGCATCCGGCCGCGCCGTCGCCGGTGTCAGCATTGATGAGTGGCGTGATGCTGAATACCGCGATCTATGGCTTGCTGCGAGTCACCTTGGACCTGCTTCACCTCAGATTGTGGTGGTGGGGAGGGTTGCTGCTGGCCGTCGGGCTTGCCACGGCGCTGTTCGGCGTCGTATTTGCTTCCGTCCAGACCGACATGAAGCGCCTGCTCGCCTATTCCTCGATCGAGAACATGGGCCTCGTTTTTGTCGGGCTGGGTTTGACTCTGATCTTCGCTGGCTACGAAATGAAGCCAATGGCCGCGCTCTCACTGACGGCGACCCTGTACCACGTAGCCAGCCACTCCTTCTTCAAGAGCCTGCTCTTCCTGGGTACCGGATCTGTCCTGCACGCCACCTCTGAACGCAATCTGGGGAAGCTGGGCGGGTTGATCCGCACGATGCCTTGGGTCGGCTGGTTGACATTGCTCGGCGTGCTCGCCAGCGCGGGCCTGCCTCCGCTCGGCGGGTTCATATCGGAGTGGCTGCTGCTGCAAAGCTTCCTGTTCACACCGAGCCTGCCGGTGCCATTGCTGACCATGCTCATCCCCGTGGTCGCCGCGCTGATCGCATTGGTGGCAGCCCTGGCCGGCTACACGATGGTCAAGTTCTTCGGGGTCATCTTCCTGGGCCAACCCCGCGAAGAGAAACTGGCCCGCGCGCACGACGCGGGCGGCTGGGAGCGCGCCGGCATGCTCTGGCTGGCGCTCGGCTGCGTCGTGCTTGGGTTGCTGCCGACGCACTTCATCCGCTTGATCGATCACGTCACGCTGACACTGGTCGGCGCCGGCCTGGGCAGCCGCCTCGGCGAAAACGGCTGGCTGCTGGCCCCCAATGGCCTGGAGCAGGCCAGTTATGGACCGGTCATCTTCCTGTTGGGCATCCTGGCAAGCTTTGCGCTGGCCTACCTGCTGGTGCGCGCGCTGTACCACGGGCGCATGCGGCGCGCACGGCCATGGGCCTGCGGTTTCCCATGGGGCACGGCGCGCATGCAGGACACCGCCGAGGGCTTCGGCCAGCCGATCCGGCAGATTTTCGAGGCGTTCTTCGTCATGAAGCGCGAACTGCCGACGCCCTTCGATGCGAACCCGCGCTACCGCGTCACCGTGGAGGACCATTTCTGGCGTTGGCTTTATGTGCCCATCATGGACCTGGCCAACTACCTTGCCCGATTGGCGGGGAAGATGCAGCAGGGACGAATCTCGGTCTACCTGTTGTACAGCTTCCTCACCCTTGCGGCGACGCTCCTGGCGGTGATGCGATGAATGCCTCGGGCGTGCTCTCGCAGCTTCTGGAGATCCTGATCGCGGTTGCGCTGGCGCCGCTTTTGAGCGGCTGGGTGAATCAGTGGCGCTCGTGGCTGCAGAACAAGTCGGCACCGAGCATCTGGCAGCCGTATCGGATGCTCCATAAGTTGTTCAACAAAGAGTCCATGGTCGCGGACAATGCCTCGCGGTTGTTCCGCACCGCACCGTACGTCGTGTTCGGCTGCATGGTGCTGGCCTGCTCGATCATTCCGACGGTCTCGACCGATCTGCCCTTGGCGCCGGCCGCCGACGCGATCGCGCTGGTGGGTCTTTTCGCGCTGGCACGGGTTTTCATATCGCTCGCGGCCATGGATATCGGTACCGCCTTCGGCACCATGGGCGCCCGGCGGGAAATGCTCATCGGCTTCTTGGCGGAGCCGGCGCTGCTGATGGTGCTGTTCTCGGCCTCGCTCATTTCGCAGTCGACGTCGCTGACCACCATCGTGGAAACACTGGCGCACCGAGAACTCGCCATCTACCCTGGCCTGGCCTTCGCGGGTGTCGCCTTCACGATGGTGTCGCTCGCGGAGAACGCCCGGGTGCCGGTCGATAACCCGGCAACGCACCTCGAACTGACCATGATCCACGAGGCGCTGATCCTCGAATACTCCGGGCGCCACCTGGCACTGCTCGAATGGGCCGCCAGCCTGAAACTGTTCGCCTACTCGTGCATTGGCCTGGCGCTGTTCGTTCCCTGGGGCGTGGCGCAGGCCCAGGCGCCCACGGCCTTGTTGTTGGCCATCCCGGTGCTGGTCTTGAAGCTCGCGGTGGGCGGTTTCCTGCTCGCGGCTCTGGAGACGTTGAGCGCGAAGATGCGGATCTTCCGGGTGCCGGAATTCCTGGCGACGGCCTTCCTGCTTGCTGTGCTCGGAATGCTGGTCCACCTGCTGCTGGCCCGATGACATGAGCACCTTGCTGACCCAGTTCGTGAACCTGCTCGGCGCCATGCTGCTGATGCTGGCCTTCGCCATGATCTCGCAGCGCCGCATTCTGTCCCTGATCTACCTGTTCACCCTGCAGGGCGCAACGCTCGCATTGGCCACAGCCGTCGTGGGCTATGTGACGAACCAGCACCACTTGTACTTGTCCGCGGCGCTGACCTTCCTGCTGAAGGTGCTGCTGATTCCGTTCTTGCTCCACCGGGTGATCGATCGCCTGGGGATTCGCAGGGACGTCGAAACCCTGATCAATATCCCGACGACCATGCTGATCGGGATCGTCGTTGTCATTTTCTCTTTCAATCTGGCGATCCCGATCTCACAGCTTTCCTCAACGCTGGCCAGGGGGACCTTGGGCATCGCGCTGGCATGCGTCCTGCTGTCCTTCCTGATGATGATCACGCGCGCGAAGGCGGTTCCTCAGGTCATCGGCTTCCTCGCAATGGAGAACGGCTTGTTCTTCGCGGCAACCGCGGCGACCTACGGCATGCCGATGGTGGTTGAACTGGGCATCGCCCTGGACGTCCTGGTCGGCGTGCTCATCCTGGGTGTCTTCATGTTCCAGATCCGCGAGCAGTTCGACAGCCTGGACATCCGCAATCTCGAGAAACTGAAGGACGACTAACTTGGACCTCGAGCTGAACGCCCTGGCATTCCTTCTGGCCTGCCCCCTGGCCGGCGGCCTGGTGCTGGCCCTCATCGGCCATCATGACAACGCCCGGGACGTGAATGTCGCCTTCAGCGCCGGCACGTTTCTGGCGGCGTGCTTCCTGACTGCCCGGATCATCGATGGCGGGCCGATGCTGGTGTGGAATCGCGAGTTCTACATCGATGCGCTGAACGTCTTCCTGGTGGCGTTGACGGCGTTCGTGGCCCTCACCACGTCGATATTTTCGCGGCCCTACATGCGGGTGGAGCGCGACCACGGCAAGATGACGCCACCACGGATGCGCCTGTACCACAGCATGTACCAGCTGTTCAGCTTCACGATGCTGCTGGCGCTGACGACCAACAATATGGGCATCATCTGGGTGTCGATGGAGGCGGCGACCCTGACGACCGTGTTGCTGGTGTCCGTCTATCGCACCGCCGCCAGTCTGGAAGCGGCCTGGAAGTACTTCATCCTCTGCGGCGTGGGGATCGCCCAGGCCCTGTTCGGAACCGTGCTGCTGTACATGGCTGCCGAGCGGGTGATCGGGCCGGAAGGCGGCGCGCTGCTATGGACCAACCTGGACGCTGTCAAAGGCCAGCTCGATCCCAACGTGATCACCTTGGCCTTTGCGTTCCTCTTCATCGGTTACGGCACCAAGGTGGGTCTGGTGCCTGTGCACAACTGGCTGCCCGACGCCCACGCCGAAGGGCCGACACCCGTGTCTGCGGTGCTGTCGGGCCTGCTGCTGAACGTCGCCCTCTATGCGGTTCTGCGTTGCAAGGTCCTCACGGACGGCGCCCTGCACAGCAGCGTGCTCTCCGGCGCCCTGATGATGGGATTCGGGCTGCTGTCGGTCGTCGCGGCCGTCTTCTTCCTCATACGGCAACGGGACGTCAAGCGCATGTTCGCGTATTCGTCGATCGAGCATATGGGCATGATGACCTTCGCCTTTGGGATGGCCGGCCCGATCGCCAGCTACGCAGGCCTGCTGCACATGACCGTGCATTCACTCATCAAGTCCGCTATCTTTTTCGCCGTGGGGCATGCGACCCAGAAGGCCGGCACCCAGATCATGGAAAACATCCGTGGATTGATCACGGTCAGTCCCACCGTGGCGTGGGGACTGATGCTGGGCGCGCTGGCGATCCTCGGCATGCCGCCGTTTGGCGTATTCGCCAGTGAGTTCCTCATCGTCACGACAGCGATGCGCGAACAACCGTGGGCGACGCCGTTCCTGCTCATCGCACTCGGGCTGGCGTTCGCGTCGGTGTTCAGCCGGGTCCAGCCCATGGTGTTCGGTGAGACGAATGTGAAGCCGCTGGCGCATCCACCTGCGTTGATCCCCGTGTTTGTGCATCTTGCGCTGGGGTTGATGTTGGGCCTGTACGTGCCGCCCTATCTGGACTCTTGGTATCGCCAGGCGGCCGCCATGCTGGGACGTTGACGCTATGGTGCTGTCAAATCTTGGACTCGAACTGCAGCCGCTGGCCGCGCCCCTGCCGGTCTGGTATTTAACGGTCGATCGCGAGCTCTGGACAACTGCCGCCCGGGCCATCAAGGCTGAAGGGGGGCGCCTGGTTTCAATGTGGGGTGTGGATCGCAACAGCGGCCTCAGAGCGAGGTCGGCCTGCGCAGCCTATGCGATCGAGCAGGGCCTGGTGTGGCTGGATTTGCAACTGGCACCCTCCGGCACAGATTTTCCCGATCTATCCGGGGTGTTTTCCTGCGCGGCGCGCATGCAGCGCACGATGGCCGACCTATCGGGCCTGCGCGCCGATGGCGCGATGGACCATCGGCCTTGGCTCGATCATGGCCTGTGGGATCTCACTGGACCGCCGCTCCAGCAAGGCATCCAGACTCAACCCGGGCCGCCTGCGCGCCTGCCAGCCGAGTACCCGTTCGTTCGAGTCGAGGGGGACGGTGTGCACGAGATCGCGGTGGGTCCAGTGCATGCGGGCATCATCGAACCTGGCCATTTCCGATTCTCGGCGGTCGGCGAGAAGGTGTTGCGGCTGGAGGAGCGGTTTGGCTACGTACACAAGGGCATAGAACGCCGGTTCACCGAGCTGCCTGCGCTGGAGGCTCATCGGCTTGCGGGCCGGGTCTCGGGGGACAGCACGGTCTCGTTCGCCTGGGCCTATTGCATGGCACTGGAGTGCGCGCTCGATTGCAGCGTGCCCGCTCGGGCGACTTGGCTGCGCGCGCTGATGCTGGAACGGGAGCGGGTCGCCAATCACCTGGGGGACCTGGGCGCCCTGGGCAACGACGCCGCTCTGTCCTTCGGATTGGCACAGTTCTCCCGGCTGCGCGAGGATTGGCTGCGCTTGTCCGGCGAGTCTTTCGGCCATCGCCTCATGATGGACGCGGTGGTCCCGGGCGGTGTTGCGCCGAATCCTTCGCCGACCGTGCTGGAAGGACTGCGGCAACAGTGTGACGATATCGAACGCGAGGTCCGCGTCTTGAAGGTTGTGTATGACGAGCATGCGGGCCTGCAGGACCGTTTCCTCACAACCGGACGCGTCGAGCCGGCGCTGGCCGAGCAACTCGGCCTCACGGGACTGGCCGGGCGAGCCAGCGGACAGGCCTTCGATCTGCGCCATGACCACCGGTGGGCCCCCTACGACCAGTTCGAGGTCGCCGTCGCGTCGAGCAGAAACGGCGATGTCGCCGCCCGCGTCGCTGTCCGTTTCGAGGAAGTGTTCGAGTCCCTGAGGCTGATCCGTCTGTTGTGTGAAGGGATGCCAGAAGGCAGCGTGCGGGCGACGCTGCAGGTGAAGCACGAGGCCTCCCGTGGCGCGGGCTGGGTCGAGGGCTGGCGCGGGCAAATCCTGGTAACACTGGAGCTGCACGCCGACGGACGCATCGTGCGCTGCCACTGCCACGATCCGTCCTGGCAAAACTGGCCCGTGCTGGAACATGCCGTGATCGGCAATATCGTTCCCGACTTCCCTTTGATCAACAAGTCCTTCAATCTGAGCTATTCGGGACACGACCTCTGATGTGGCACATCCTCAAACAAATCGTGCGCACCGGCATCGTCACCGAGCCGGTGCCGCAGCCCTTGGAGTCAGATCCGGTCGTGATCCAGCGCCTTCAGGCTGAAATCCTGGATATCCTGGGCCAGGCGCTGACCATCCGCCATGTGGATGCTGGATCGTGCAACGGCTGTGAGCTGGAAATCCAGGCCCTCAACAATCCTTACTACAACCTCGAAGGGCTGGGCATCAAGTTCGTCGCCAGTCCGCGGCATGCCGATATGTTGTTGGTGACCGGGCCAGTTTCTCGGCACATGGAAGAAGCTCTGCGCCGCACCTATGTGGCGACACCCGATCCCAAACTGGTCGTCGCGCTCGGCGACTGCGCCTGTACCGGGGGCATCTTCGGCGAGGGCTATGCCACGTGCGGCAAGGTGGAGAACGTCATTGCCGTGGACGTTACGGTGCCCGGCTGCCCACCGCCCCCTGTCGATATCCTGCGCGGCATCCTCAGCGCGGTCGCAAGGCGTCGCACTGGTTCGAAGGCGCGCTAACGATGCTGGGCCCCAGTTCGTCAGCGTGGGACGTTGCAGGCGGTCACGAGAGCGCCTCCGGTCATGCGGTGCAGATCAACCCTTTGGTTTCACCGCCCCCCGATGTCCTGGTGTACGAGTTCGGAGCCCGCCTCGACGACGAGTGCGCTGGCGCCGTATTCGAACAGATCCGCAAGGCTCGGTTCTTGTACAACTCCCTGGTGGAGCGCATCCGTTTCATCCACGAAGAGATGAACGCGTGGGTCTTGGAACGCGCCGGGCCTGACGCCCGCGATCTGCAGACACGGCTTACCGGGTGCGAACACGACATTGGCGCAGCAAGGTCGCGTTCGGACGTGGCAGCCTTGCGGCTTCTGTCGCCGCTGCGGGTGGAGCTCGGTAAGGAACTGACGCCGCTGTTGCGGCCGGTGCGGGAACAACATCGCGCGGCGATCAAGTCCCTGTTTTTTTCGCGCGTCGGCAACACCAGGGCGACGGAGACCTACCAGCTGCGTTGCCAAGCGGTTGCTGATGGTCTCGGCTGGGCCACGGCGACGATGGTGCTCGACAGCGCGCTCCTGGCCTGGAAGAGAACACTGGTCATGGGCCGCGCACCGAAGGCTGCCGATCAAGGCCGCCATCTGCAAGACACGCTCGTCCTGCAATTCACGGACAAGGGCGGCCTGCCGGCGGAGCGGGTCCTGGACGGTTCCAACCGTGAGATCCACCTGTGCGCCCCGGAAGTGGCGCGCCGCCGGGCCTACGGGCGATTCCGGTTCCGATTGGGACTGGCGAAAGACAACGTCTATGCCACCGGAGGCTGGCAATATCACCGTCCCTTACCCAGCGCGGCCCACGTGTCCAGCGCCCGGCTCGTGCACCGGCGCGTCGCCGACCAGGATCGCTGGGTCCTTCAGCTGGTGCTGCGTCTGCCCGAACCCATACATCTTCCAAGTGCGCCGGTGGCCGATCTCGCCTGCCTGCACTTTGGGTGGATGAAGTCCGGTAAGGGCCGCCGCGTGGTGACGGTTGCGCGCTCTGCCGATCCTGGCGCGGTCGAGTGTGTGGAACTCGCCGCATCCGTGGAGGATGATTTGCAGCGCTACGCTGCATTGCAGAGCGGACGCGCCAAGTCGCGCGCCGCCCTTGTGCCGAAAATAGCCGCACTGGCGAGTTCGAACCGGCTTCCCGCCGGCGCGATCGCCGCAGAAGTCGATGCGATGGTGTTGCAGGGTGATCGTGTCGCGCCCGGGAAAATCTATCGCCTGCAGACGGATCTCGCGAATGTCGGCATCCGCCGCGCCTGGCTGGACCAATGGGTGAGCGACGACAGGAAGAAATGGCAGGCGGCCGTCATGCTCGCGCGGCGGGCGCGCGGACGCAGGCGGGATTTCTACCGGGTGACGGCACTGCGCCTGGCCAGGGACCATCGCGCCATCGTGGTTGAGCCGCTGGACCTCAAGGCGGCCAGCAAGTCCCAGAACCCTCAAACAGGTGGCTGGGCCGATTTTTCACATCACGCACGTGCGGGCCGGGTCATAGCCGCCTTGCACGAATTCGAGGCAGCGATACGCTGGGCTTGTGTTCGGCACGGCACCCCGGTGTTTGAACTCAAGGCAATGACGTCGCAAACCTGCGCTGTGTGTGGGTCGGCCGGTGTTACCGCTGCGCCCGGCCACCCAAGGGCTATGCGCTGCGCCGCCTGCGGGGCCAGCCATGACCGCCATGCCAACGCCGCGGCCTGCGCATGGCAATGGGCACATCAGGGGTTGGACATTCGGCTCGAGTCCTACCGGTCCGAGGCGCAGGCACAGCAATCGGCTTCGAAAGCCCGCGCGGATGCAATCAAGGAGGCGGTTGCAAGCAAGCGCTGGTCAGTCAAGGAGGAAGGCCCATAGAGTGAGCGGTACCGAAACGCGAACCCGATTCAGCCATCGCCGGGGCTTCGTTCCAGCGACATCGTCATCGTTTAGCTCGGGTCGCCTTCTTCGGACTTGCCACACTGCTTTCATTTGGGCCGCTCTTGCGCTTGGGCAAGCTGCCGCTCGGGACAAAGGACACTGAATTTTCCGCGAGATAAGTGCGGATGAGGCTGCGCACCAACTGCGACGGTGTCATGTCTTGCATGGCGCACAGATCTTCCAGGGCCTTCTTCTTGGCCGGGTCGATCAGCACCGTGAGCCGCGCAGTTTTAAGTTCCATCATCGCTCCTTTGTGAATCACATTATAATTGTCCTCGCATGCAAAACAAATCAGCATTGCGCTGCCTCTGGCAGAAATGCTGTCGAGCCCGTCGCGCATTGGCTCGCGAGACCCGCAGGGCTGCAACGCTGATTGTGGCCGACGAAGCACGACGGCAGGCAATGCGATGAACCGTTCGCTTTCCCAAACCCCCATCAAGTTGCTAAGGTACACGCCCCGATCCGGCGGAAAGTGCCGCATTTTCGGAGCCGTCTGGAAGCGCAAGGATGGCGTGCACTGGGCATCGCCTATCGTCAACAGGACTGGTTTCGGCTTCGACCCGCAGCCCTTCATGAGTCGATTCCCGGATGCGGCATTCGAGGTCGAACATTTCGAGGCTGCCGTAGCCTGGCTTGACTCGGTCTGCTTTGCAGCCCGGGAGCCCATCGAAGTCGCGCGGGCCTGCGCGACGGAGGTCGACCTCGGGCTGAGCTGCGTGCCCTATGGCGGGCCCCAGCGGGACGGCGACTTGGCCAGTCTGCTGTCGGCCGACCCCGCGCACGGGGCCTGGGACGACGACCTGATGCGTTCCAGCGTGATCGTTTCCCTTACTCACCTGGTCAAAGACCATCCCGTACTGCGCGGGCTTCCACTCGACGTGGCGAGGGACGGTGCACAGGAGTGCGCCTGGCTGCACCTGGCCGATGAACGAGTGGTCCGAATCAAGGTCGACTCTCAAACCGAGTCCGCTCACGTGATCGACGTCCTGCTTGCCGAGCATGACCGGCTTGCCACCTCGGGCCAGGGCAACGAGCACACCTTCATCGTGTTTCCACGGCTGCGCAGCGCGCTGCCCGTGACGTTGACCCAACGGGTGACCGGCAGCGGCATCAAGTACCCGCATATCGCCAACGGCCTCGTTCGGCTGGTGTGGGGCGTGGGCCGCGATCCGGCAAGCGACTAGGTCCTGAACGGATAGTCAAACCTTTGCGTTGTTTGATCGATCGCGGGCGTCAGCGCATGCGCGGCGAATCGCTTTGTAATGGCATTACAATGTTTGTCAAATGGCATTTGACGAAACCAACCTGGACTTCCGAGTACTCGGGGTCCATGTGTGTGGCCAAAAACCCAGTGGCGGCGCTCATGGCCGCAAAGGAACCGCTATGACGACGAGCGCGGCTGATAAGCGACTCCAGCCGCGACAGGTCGCGCTGGAGTATCACGAACAGTCGCCGCCCGGCAAGTTGGCCGTCGTCCCGACGAAGCAGTTGCTGAATCAGCACGACCTGGCGCTCGCGTACTCGCCTGGGGTCGCGGCGGCTTGCGACCCATCCTGCTGGGGGCGGCGAAGCCCATTCATATCCTCACCCCGGGCGCCACTGTCAGGCGCATCGTCAACATGAGCGCGCTGACCGCAGTCGAGGCGAAGGCTTGGCCGTCTCCGTCGCTCGTCGAACGGGAGCAGCGCCGTGGGTGATCGGTTTCACATCCTCCAAGGCCTGGAGCTGGACGGGCATGTCCGACCGCTGGTCTTCGACATCGGCGATGCCCGGTCGCTGTACTTCAATTTCGATGGACTCCAAAGCAGTATGAAACGGGGACAACCGTGGGTGCTTGACGTCGACTACACGAAGACGATGATGGGATTCATGCTCGCCAAGCCGCAGCCCGAGCACATCCTCATGATCGGCTTGGGTGGCGGATCGCTGCCGAAGTTCTGTTATCACAATCTGGCTTCGCGCATCACAGTCGTCGAAGTCAACCCCCACGTCATCGCATTGCGCGACGAGTTCGAGGTGCCGGCCGATGATGACCGCTTCCGTGTTGTACGTGCGGATGGGGCCGCATACGTGCAAAACCTTCCTCCCATTTTCGACGTCATGATGGTTGATGGCTTCGATGAGGTGGGGCAGCCACCGCAGCTGTGTTCTCACGAGTTCTACCAAGACTGCTACCAAGCGCTGAAGCCCGGTGGCCTGATGGTGGTGAACCTCCACTTCAACCCGACCTTTGCGCCTATCCGCCAGTCCATCAGCGAAGTATTTGAAGCCTGCGTCGAATCCGTCGACGCTGTCGAGGAGGGCAATTGCATCGTATTTGCGTCGAAGCGCGCGTCTCTCTCGACCCGATCGATGAGCCTGAGTTGGACGCTCCAAAACCTGAACGAGCGGGCCAGAGAGCAGCTCGCAGCGGAGTTTCAGCGCATTTTGGCGATGTTGAAGACCACCGAAGGACAGCGGCGGTTGGCGAATTTAGATTGAAGGAATCTCATGCAAGCAGTGTTAGATCTGGACTTCTTTAAGGGGCTACTGGACGCCGGCATGCGCCAAGCCTCGACCATGCAAGATGACGAGGTTTCGGTGAAATTTCGGCGGCGGCTCGCAGCCGCGAAGGACAGGCTGGAGCTTGGTTTGTACGGCACCTGTTGCGCCTGCAAGGAGCCCATTGCTCAAGCCGTGCTTGTGAAGGACGTGTCCTCGCCGTTTTGCGGCGACTGCCAGGAAGACTTCGATTTTCGGCGGGTTGGGCGCTAAAGTGCCGGCAACGCCTTGATTCATGACACAGTAAGATTAGTAAGTCGGCGGCTTCGCAACCCAGGGGGCGGATTTGCCGGACGCGGCCAGATCGGCTTCGCCGTCTCTCACCCCCGCTTCCTTGGCGGCCATCTGCAGCAAGGTGAGCTTTGACGTTGGCTTGTTGGGATTGTGCTGAGGCGTCACGCCGGCCATCTTGCCGATGTCGTAGACGTGGTTCATGGCGCGCATCTGCCAGGCGGGGAACTTGCCGGTTCCGACCCAGCAGCGGCAAAGAAAGTAGTGTTCTACGGCCGCCATCATCGTGTCGTCGGGGTCGACGAGATCAGGCGGCCAGTCGCCGATGGACGGATTGCCCTCCCATCCGGCGTTTCGCACCTGATAGAGGTCGGTCTTCAGTTGGCAATACAGCTCCGGGACGACGAGGGCGACGCGGAAAGTCTTCCATTTCGCAATGAGTTCGTTCAGTCGATCAACCTGGGGATTCGGCGTGGTCATGGGGCGTCTCCTTGTGGGCAGTGTGGCGCTCGACTCTGAATCGCGAATAAATTGCGAGCAAATTAAGCCACAAAGCCCGCGGTGCCTCCAGCGGATTGGTGTGACATTTGCACCGCTCCCACGCTTCGCTGCCGATAATTGCCCGATGGCCCTCCCCACCCCACCGCTGAATTTCTTCGCCGACCTTTCAGTCCAGGTCGGCACGCCCCAGGACGCCGGACGCACCGTGCACGGCCTGCGCCGGCTCATTCCCATACTGGGTGGTGAAGCCATGGGCAATGGATGGAAAGCGCGCGTGCTGCCCGGTGGCGCCGACTTCCAGCTGGTGGTGAACGACACGCTGGCCGAACTGGACGCTCGCTATGTGCTCGAGACCGACGGCGGCGACCTGATCTACGTGCAGAACCGCGCCGTGCGATCCGGCGCGCCGGAGCTGATGGCGCGGCTGGTGCGCGGGGAGCCGGTCGATCCAGCCTCGATCTACTTTCGCTGCAGCCCGAGCTTCGAGACGGCGTCCGCGGCGCTCGGCTGGATCAGCGAGCGCATGTTCCTCGGCACGGGCGCGCGCCACCCGGACAAAGTGGTGATGACTTTCTTCGAGGTCGGCTGAACATGACAACCTTCTTTAACGCGGGTTCTCGAAGAACACGTAGTTCGTGAAGTCGCTGACCTCGAAATACACCTTCTTCTCCCCGGGGTCGGCGATGAAGTTCAGGTTCTCGTCCAGCACGCCGTAGCCGAAGCGATAAGCGCGCACCATCTTGTCGTCCGTGCCCAGCGCGGTGCTGACCTTGTCGACCTTGATGAAACGGCGTACCAGCTTGTCGCCGGCATACACCTCCAGCACGCCGTTGGTGCCGGTCCAGTTCTGGATGTCCCGGCCCAGTTTGTTCTGTTGTTCCTGCGTGCAGGAACTCAATACCACAACCGCCAATGCGGCCAAGGCCAGGGACACCGCGGAACCGGCTTTGCCGGGCCGCTGGTGTCGCCCCCTTGAGGGGGAGGCGCCGAAGGCGCTTCGGGGGTGTTTCATCTATTCCTCCAAGAGTAGTTGGGGCAGCACTTGCGCCGCCTTGCCGCGCAGCACGATGTCAGCCGCGTCGTCGAGTTCTGTGGGCTCGGGGTTGATGATGACGACTTGGCCGGCGGTGGTGCGGGCCAGGCCCGCAGCCGGGTAGACCGCCCCCGACGTGCCGACGACCAGCATCAGGTCGCAAGCCCGGGCCGCTACCTGGGCCGCGTCCAGCGCTCGCATGGGCAGCGCTTCGCCGAACCACACCACACCGGGCCGCATCAGGTTGCCGCAGCGGTCGCAGTACGGCGGGCTGCCGGCCGCGGCCGCGTCGGCATTGCAGCAAGGCTTGGGCGTGTCCAGCCATTGGTCGTCGAAGATGTTGCCATGCAAGGCCAGCACGCCTTCACTGCCCGCTTTCTGGTGCAGGCCGTCGACGTTCTGTGTGACCAGTGTCAGCCGGCCCGGATGGCGGCTCGCGAACTCGGCCAACGCCCGGTGCCCGGCATTCGGGGACACCTTGCCGATCAGTTCGCGGCGAAAGACATACCAATCCCAGACCATCCGCGGGTTGGCGCGGAACGCCTCTTCCGTCGCGAGCTGCTGGGGATCGAATTTCGCCCACAGACCGGTCTGCGCGTCGCGGAATGTCGGCACCCCGGACTCGGCGCTGATGCCCGCGCCCGTCAGCACCACGATGCGGCTCGTCGCACGCAAATGCCCGCGCACCGCGCGCAGCGAACTCTCATCGATCATGGCTGGATGTGTCCCATCCTCAGGACCGCTGGCGCAGCGCCTCGTACAGGCAGACGCCGCTGGCCACCGACACATTCAGGCTTTCGACGGCGCCGCGCATGGGGATGCCGACCAGCTCATCGCAGGTCTTGCGGGTCAGCTGGCGCATGCCCACGCCTTCGGCGCCCAGCACCAGCGCCACCGGGCCCTTCAGGTCCGTCTGGTAGACGGTCTTGGGCGCATCGTCGCTGGTGCCTATGCACCAGATGCTGCGCTCCTTCAATTCGCCCAGCGTCCGCGCCAGGTTGGTCACCATGAAGTACGGAACGGTTTCGGCCGCGCCGCTGGCAACCTTGGCCACCGTCGCGTTGATGCCGGCGGCATGGTCCTTGGGCGCGATGACCGCGTGCGCCCCCGCGCCGTCCGCGACGCGCAAGCAGGCGCCCAGGTTGTGCGGGTCGGTCACACCGTCCAGCACCAGGAGCAACGGCGGGCCCTGCACCTGGTCGAGCAAGTCGTCCAGCGAATGCGCGGCAGGCAGGGCCTCGACCCGAGCCGCCACGCCCTGGTGGCCATGGCTGCCGGCCAGCTTGGCCAGGCGCATGCCGTCGGCGTCGATGACGCGCGCGCCCGCCTCGTGGGCCCGCTCCAAAAACTGACGCATCCGTGCATCTTTTCGCGTCGGATCGGCGTATATCTCGATAATGGAACGGGGAGCAGTTTTCAGGCGGACGCCGACGGCGTGAAATCCGAACAGGACTTTGGGTGAGGACATCACAGGATTATCCCGTGGTCCCGCGCCCACCCTTGTATAAAATAGTCTGCATCACAAGGAGAGAAGTATGGGACTGCGCCTCAAGTTCAACTTGGTGCTGATCGTCGTGTTCTTGGCGGGCTTTGCCGCCGCCGGCTTCGTCTCGCGCCAGCTGCTGCAGGAAAACGCACGCGACGAGGTCATTCGCGACGCCCGGCTGATGCTCGAATCGGCCAGTTCGATGCGCGCGTACACCGTGGACCAGATCCGCCCTCACCTGATCAAGCAGATGGACGAGGTGTTCCTGCCGCAGACGGTGCCCGCCTACGCCGCCACCGAAACCATCAACACGCTGCGCAAGAAGTACGCTGAATACAGCTACAAGGAAGCCACGCTCAACCCCACCAACCCGCGCAACCGCACGGCCGACTGGGAAGCCGACGTCGTCAACCGCTTCCGCAACTATCCGGACGTGAAGGAAGTCGTGGCCGAAAGGCAGTCGTCCACGGGTCGCAGCCTCTTTATCGCCAAGCCGATCCAGATCACCAACCCGGCCTGCCTGCAATGCCACAGCACGGCCGCCGCCGCGCCCCCCACCATGATCAAGATCTACGGCGAGGCCAACGGCTTCGGCTGGAAGCACAACGAGATCGTCGGCGCCCAGATGGTCACCGTGCCGATGGAAGTCCCGCTGCAGAAGGCCGAACGCGCCTTCACCACCTTCATGGGCTCCCTGGCGGCCGTGTTCGTCGCGGTCTTCATCGTGCTCAACATCATGCTCAGCTGGCTGATCGTGCGGCCCATCCGCAGAATGTCCCAGTCGGCCGACAAGATCAGCACCGGCGAGTTCGGCGAACCCGAGTTCAATGAAAAGGGCGGCGACGAAGTCGCCGTGCTCGGCAGCTCGTTCAACCGGATGCGCCGCAGCCTCGAAAAGGCAATGCAGATGATCGGCGAGTAAGGTGTCCGAACCGATGGCCACTGACGCGGCACCTCCGCAACCGACGGCCCCGCCGGCGGATGCGGCGACGCTGCCCGCCGGCTATCGCATCAATGAATACCAGATCGAAAGACCGCTCGGCGGCGGCGGCTTCGGCATCACCTACCTGGCGCGCGATAGCAACCTGCAGCTGCCGGTCGCCATCAAGGAATATTTCCCCAGCGACCTCGTGACCCGCGGGGCCAACCAGGTGGTGCAGGTGCGCGGCGGCAGTTCGAACGAGCACCAGGAGCAGTACGACTGGGGCCTGGAGCGCTTCCTCGACGAAGCGCGAGCGCTGGCCACCTTCCGCCACCCCAACATCGTCCGCGTGCTGCGCTATTTCCGCGACAACGGCACGGCCTACATCGTCATGGAATACGAGTCGGGCCTGGCGCTCAAGCGCTGGGTGCCGCAGAACGCGCCGTTGTCGCAGCGATCGCTGCTGTCCATCATCTACCCCGTGCTGGACGGGCTGGAGGCCGTGCACAAGACGGGTTTCCTGCACCGCGACATCAAACCCGACAACATCTACGTGCGCGCCGACGGCACACCGGTCCTGCTGGACTTCGGCGCCGCCCGCCGCGTCACGGCCAACCGGGACATGACCAACATCGTCAGCCCGGGCTTTGCGCCCTTCGAGCAATACCACTCGCAGGGCAACCAGGGGCCGTGGACCGACATCTATTCGCTCGGCGCCGTGATGTACTGGATGACCACGGGGAAGAAGCCGGTCGAGTCGGCCGCCCGCGTCAGGCACGACACGTTGGTGCCCGCGGCCGAACTGGCCGAAGTGGGTGTCTTCGGCTCCGCGCTCCTGGACGCCATCGATTGGGCGATGCAGCCGGATGAAAGCCGCCGGCCGCAGTCCGTCACGCTGCTGCGAGCCGCGATCCTCGGCTCGGAGCGGACGGCGGTCATCCCATCCTCCGCGTTGCCGGACCGGCACGGCATCGCCGCCGCCGGCTCGGCGCCCTCGATCCCCGGCTCGACACCGACGACACCCAGTGCCGCCCAGCGGCGCAACGTGCTGTGCACCATCATGTTCCTGGACCTGGTGGGCTACTCGATCCGCTCCGTGGACGACCAGGTTTCCATCAAGAAGCTGTTCAACGAGCTGATCGCCAAGGCCGTGCGGGGCGTGCCGGAAGAAACCCGGATCGCCATCGATACCGGAGACGGCGCCGCCATCTGCTTCATGGGCGATCCCGAGGAAGCCCTGCACTCGGCCATGCTGCTGCGCGACCTGCTCGGTCAGCGCTACGGCTCGGTGATGTCGGTGCGCATCGGGCTGCACATGGGCCCGGTTCGGATCGTTTCCGACATCAATGACCGCGTCAACGTGGTCGGCGACGGCATCAACGTCGCGCAGCGCATCATGGACTTCGCCCAGGGCAACCAGGTGCTGGTATCGCGCGCCTACTACGAGGTGATCTCCCGCATCACCGATGACACCGCGGACTTGTTCCAGTACATGGGCCAGTACGAAGACAAGCACGGGCGCCTGCACGAGGTCTATGCGGCGCAGCGTCGCCAGCCCAATCCCCCGGACGCGACGCGGAAGGTGGGTCCCTCCACCGGTTATACGCAGACGTTGCCCGTCAAGTCGACGAAAGCACTCGAGCCGGAAGAAGTCCATGAGGTGGAAGTCGACCTCGCCCGGTTGATCGGCCCGCTGGCACGCATCCTGGTGAGCAAGGCCGCACCGCTCGCGGCCACCATTCCCGCCCTGCGCGCGGCGCTTGCCTCCACCATCCAGGAGCCGAAGGCCCGTGAAGCCTTCGTCGCCGGCAGCACCAGCCACCGCCCTGGCCAGAGCCACCCGGTCAGCAAGCCGCCGTCCAGCACCAGCAGGTCCGGCGCCAGCCAGCCCAGCAGCAGCCAGTTCGGCCCGCTTGGACCTTCGTCCAAGGGCATGCCCGACAGTTTCCGCCCCTCCCAGCCCAGCCAGTTGGCGGCCCGCAGCCAGCCGCTGAGCCAGCCCATCGGCCCGTCTTCGCGCAGCGGCGCGACCGGCCGGGCGATTGCCGATGTATCGGCCGAGGAAGTCACCAGCATCGAGCAGGCGCTCAGCAAGTTCATCGGCCCCATGGCCAAGATGTTGGTGCGAAAAGAGATGGCGCGGCACGCGACGTTCAGGGAGTTGATCAACGCCGTGGCCGACAACATCGACCAGCCGGCGCAGCGCGAACAGTTCCTGCAAACGCTGAAGCGCGCCCTGCCCCGCCGGCAGCAGTAGATAAGCCTACGCCGCGATCCGCCCCGCCTCGATCGTGATCCTGCGTTCGCAGCGCTGCGCGATCGCGCGGTCATGCGTCACCAGCACCAGCGTCGTGCCCTGTTCGCGGTTCAGGTCGAACATGAGCTCCATCACCGTCTCGCCCGTGGCGAAGTCCAGGCTGCCGGTGGGCTCGTCCGCCAGCAGCACGGCCGGCTGGACCACGAACGCGCGCGCCAGCGCCACGCGCTGCTGCTCGCCACCCGACAGGACGCGAGGATAGTGCCCCAGGCGCTGCGACAGCCCCACGCGGCTCATCATCTCGGTGGCGGCCTTGCGCGAGTCCTTGCGGCCGGCCAGTTCCAGCGGCAGCATCACGTTTTCGAGCGCGGTGAGGTTTCCCAGCAGCTGGAAGCTCTGGAAGACGAACCCTACTTTGCGGGCGCGCAGCGCGGCGCGCTGGTCCTCGTCCATGGAGAACAGGTCTTCACCGGCAAGGTGGACAGTGCCGCGCGTGGGCGTGTCCAGGCCCGCGATGATCGATAACAGCGTGCTCTTGCCCGAGCCGGAGGCCCCGACGATGGCGGCTGTTTCCTTGGGCGCCAGCTCGAAATCGATATCGCGCAAAATGTCCAGAGTGCCCGTTGAATCGGTGACCGATTTGTTCAGGTTCCGGGCGGAAATGATGGGATCAGACATGTTTGCTGGAGTTTGGGGACGGCGCCACTTTATCGCGGCCGCATTAGCTGGGGGTTATGCCTTGTCCGGTGGGACGGTCGTGGCCGCGACGCCGGGATCCATCCTGGTTGTTGGCGACTCGCTCAGCGCGGAGTATGGCCTGCAACGGGGCGCCGGCTGGGTTGCCTTGCTCGAAAAGCGGCTGGCCGCGCAAAAGATGCAGCGGGCGGTCGTCAATGCCAGCATCAGCGGCGACACCACCTCGGGCGGGCGCTCGCGGCTGCCCGCGCTGCTGGCGCAGCACAAACCGGGCGTCGTGGTGATCGAGCTCGGTGGCAATGACGCTTTGCGCGGGCTGCCCTTGTCCATGACGCAGGACAACCTGTCGGAGATGACCAAGGCAGCCCAGAAGGCAGGCGCCAAGGTATTGCTGGTGGGCATGCAGGTGCCGCCCAACTACGGCACCGACTACGCCGACCGTTTTGCAGCCCTCTTTTCGGCCGTGGCCAAGGCCCACAAGGCTGCCGTTGTGCCGTTCATGCTCAAGGGCGTGGCAGACGGTGCGGACCCGACCAAAATGTTCCAGGCAGACCGCATCCATCCACGTGCCGAGGCCCATCCGATCATCCTCGACAACATCTGGCCGGAACTCAAGAAACTGCTTGCATCGCCGGCGGGGACTGCCGCGCCGTGAACGTTCAATCCGTGCCGGCGGCCGAAGCGATCGCGCGGCTCGACGACTTCAGCGACATCCTCGACGCCCGAAGCGAAGGCGAATACGAGCTCGATCATTTGCCCGGCGCGTTGAACTGGCCGTCCCTCAACAATGAAGAGCGCAAACTCGTCGGCACGCTGTACGCGCAGGTCAGCCCGTTCGAGGCCCAAAAGCGCGGCGCCGCCCTGGTGGCGGCCAACATCGCGCGCCACATCGAGCGCGACGTGATCGACAAACCGCGCAGCTGGCAGCCGCTCGCTTACTGCTGGCGTGGCGGCAAGCGTAGCGGCTCGCTCGCGCTGGTCCTGGGACAGATCGGCTTCAAGGTGAGCGTGATCGAAGGCGGCTACAAGGCCTTTCGCAGCGCAGTGCTTGCGGCCTTGCCGGAACTCGCCGCGCGATTCGACTACCGCGTCATCTGCGGGCCCACGGGCTCGGGCAAGACGCGCCTGTTGCATGCGCTGGCCGCTGCCGGCGCGCAGGTGCTGGACCTAGAGGCGCTGGCCAGCCATCGCAGCTCGGTGCTGGGCATGATCCCCGGGCAACCGCAGCCGTCTCAGAAGCGCTTCGACACCCTGGTGTGGGATGCGCTGCGCCGTTTCGACCCGGCCCGGCCGGTGTTCGTCGAGAGCGAGAGCCGCAAGGTGGGCAACCTTGCGGTTACCGATGCGCTGATCGAGCGCGTGCGCGCCAGCCCTTGTTTCAGCCTGGAACTCTCAGACGACGAGCGCGTGGCCCTGCTGCTGGAAGACTACGATTTCTTCGCGAAGGACCAGGCGCTCTTTTGCGACCGGCTGGGTGCCCTGACCGAGTTGCGCGGCAAAGCCGTGGTGCAAGCGTGGCAGGCCCAGGTGGCGGCCGGGGAAACCGAAGCCGTGGTGCGCGAGTTGCTGCAAAAGCACTACGACCCGGGTTATGCACACTCGATGACGCGCAACTTCACGGGATATGCGGGCGCAAAAACAATTGCGCCGACCGACAGGTCGGCGCAAGCTATGGCCGAGTTGGCGAAGAGGATGCTCGAGGGATTGTCCTAGGGCTGCGCCGGTGAGCTTGGCGGCTGGCCGCCTTGGTCGTCCGATCCGTCAGAGGACGGCTCACCTTCGCCCGGCTCACCTTGCTTTCGCTCGGCCTTGGCCTTGAGCTTGTCTTCTTTCTTGCGCTTCTTGGCCAGCTCTTTCTGCCGCTTTTCGTATCCGTAATTGGGTGTGGCCACAGGGGTTCCGTATTAGTCTGTCAATGGGGCCAATGTAAGCGATAAAGCGGCTGCCGGGTACCCCGCGACTACCCCAGCGCGCCGAGCGCCTGTTCCAGATCCGCACGCAAGTCGTCCACCGCTTCCAGCCCGACGGAAAAGCGCACCAGCACGCCTTTGTACGGGCACGTGCCGAGCCGGGCACTGCGCATCGGAGCGACGTCGTACGGCACCGCCAGGCTGACCGGCCCGCCCCATGAATAGCCGAGCTTGAACAGCTCGAGCGCGTCGCAGAAGGCATCGACCTGGGCCGTGCCGTAGCGCGCGTCGAACACCACCGAGAACAAACCCGCCGCGGCGGTGCACAGCTCACGCCAGTGCGGGTGGCCGGGAGATCCCTCGAACGCCGGGTGCAGCAGTTGCCCGATCTCAGGCCGGCCTTGCAGCCAGGCCGCCAGTTCCCGGGCCGCCATGTCCTGGGCGTGGTAGCGCACCGCCATGGTCGACAGCGATCGCAGGATGGTTTCGGCATCGTTCGCGCCCACGCCCCAGCCCACGCGCATGTGCGTGAGATTGAGCTGGCGATGCAGCTTGTCGTCGCGGGTGACGACGGCGCCCATCAGCACGTCGCCGCCGCCGCTGGGGTACTTGGTCAGCGCATGCACGACGATGTCGGCGCCCGCATCGAACCCATTGAATGCAATGCCGGCGCTCCAGGTGCTGTCCAGCGCGGACGTGACGCCGCGTTCGCGGCAGATCGCGGCCAGCTCCCGCAGCGGCACGAACTCCATCGTCACCGAGCCGGGCGCTTCCAGCCATACGAGCTTGGTGTTCGGCCCGATCCTCGCCTGCAGGTCGGCGGGGTTCATCGCGTCGTAGATCTGGTGCGTGATGCCCCAGCTCTTCAACTCACCGTCCGCCAGCGCTTTGTTGGGGCCATAGGCGTTGTCGGGGATGAGCACTTCATCGCCCGCCTTGAGCAGCGCCATGCTGACATTGGCGATGGCCGCCAGGCCGCTGGGCACCAGGAGGCAGTGCTTTCCGCCTTCCAATGTCGCGATGCGCTCTTCCAGCGTGAACGTGGTCGGCGTGCCGTGCAGGCCGTAGGTGTAGCCGGCTTTGTGCTGCCAATCGCGCGCCCGCATGGCAGCCACGTTGGGGAAAATGACGGTGGAAGCCTTGAACACGCCCGGCTGCGGCGCGCTGAAACCAGGGGGCGGCGTGTAGGGGTGGTGAATGAGGTCGGTGATCGGCTTTCGCATGCCGGATGGTACCGTGACCGCCGTGTGACGTTGCGCGCTCGCGACAAGGCGGCGCGACACGTCGCGATGCCCGATTCGGTGTGGTCTATGTCACATAGATTCCCGGTTCCCACGGCCAGAACTCGACCGTATACTTCGTCACAAATTATTCAGGAAGGGTTAGTATGGCCAACTTACCAGCCACAGTCATCGCCACGGCGTCGATGGCGTACGCCGAGAATGCCGCGGCGGTCGCGGTCTCTCCCTCCCTGTCGATCTTTGACGACAACGCCAACCTCTTCGGGGCCAAGGTCACCATCTCCGGCGGCTTCCAGGCCGGCCAGGACGTCCTCAGCTTCACCTCCCAATTCGGCATCACCGGCAGCTTCAATGCGGGCACCGGCGTCCTCACGCTGAGCGGCACCGCCACCTTGGCGCAGTACCAGACCGTATTGCGATCGGTCAAATACCTCAACTCGAGCGATGCGCCCGTCACGGGCAACCGCACCGTCCGTTTCGAAGTCAATGATGGCGCCCCGCCTAACCCGCTGAACATTCTCACGTCCACCGCGAACGTCAACGTCATCGCCAGCAACGACCGGCCGATCATCGCCGGGCTGGACACGATGCTGTACACCGGGTCAGCTCAAAGCCTCAAGCAGGTGATCGATGCCGACCTCACGGTCACCGATCCCGACAGCAGCACCCTGAACGGCGCCACTGTCCGCATCACCGGACACTATGTTCAGGGCCAGGACGTCCTGGGTTTCGTCGCCCAGAACGGCATCGTCGGCAGCTTCAACGCGGCCACCGGAACTCTTTCGCTCTTCGGCCACGCGAGCGTCGCTGCTTACCAGGCCGCTTTCAGGTCCATCACCTACCAGAATACCCAGCCGACGGGCACCGACGTTGCCGATCGCACCGTCAGCTTCCAGGTCAAAGACAACCTCGGCGCGACGAGCTTCGCGGCCACCGCCACCATCATGTTCGCCGTGGCGCCCTTGATCACGACGAGCCCGGGCACTGCCGCCTACATCGAAGGCGGTGCCACGGCCCTCGTGGACGGCGCACTCACCGTCACGGACCTGGATACCCCCACCCTGGCGGGCGCCACCATCAGCATCTCCGTGGGCTTCCAGGTGGGCGACTTGCTCGCGTTCGTCGACACCGCCAACATCACCGGCTCGTACAACCCGGCCACCGGCG